>NZ_CP118615.1:0-655000 GCF_028993575.1 Micromonospora cathayae
AGCACTTTCTCCCCGCCGTACGGCTCGCGTGGAGCTATTCGTGGAGCTATCGAGCTACTCTCGGGCCCGTGGCAGGGACGAAGCGGCAACGCGGCGAGATCATGACGCTCCCCAGCGGGTCACTCAGGGTGAGGGTCTACGCAGGCGTCGACCCGCTCACCGGGAAGCGGCACTACCTCACCGAGACGGTCCCGGCGGGTCGGAACGCCCAGCGGGAGGCCGAGAAGGTGCGGACCCGCTTCCTCAACGAAGTCGACGAGAAGCGCAATCCGCGCACCCGAGCGACACTGAACCAACTGCTCGACAAGTGGCTCGACGTCGCCGACATCGAACCGACCACCCGCATGGGCTACGAGAACAAGCTGAACAAGCACGTCCGGCTGGTGCTCGGCAAGCTGTCGCTGAATCGGCTCGACGCCGAGACGCTCGAATCCTTCTACGCGAGCCTGCGCCGCTGCCGGGACTGGTGCGGTGGCAAGGCGTCCGTGACGCACCGGGTGGCCGGCGAGCACCCCTGCACCGCGAGATGCCGGCCGCACGTGTGCAAGCCGCTCAGCCCGTCCTCGGTGCGGCAGATCCACTGGATACTGAGTGGTGCGCTGAGTCGGGCGGTGCGGTGGCGGTGGATCGCCATCAACCCCGCTGCACAGGCTGAACCACCCGCCGCGCCGCACCCCGACCCGCAACCACCGAACCCGACCGACGCTGCCCGCATCATCACCGAGTCGTGGCGTGACCCGGACTGGGGCGCACTGGTATGGCTCGCCATGACCACCGGCGCCCGGCGCGGCGAACTAGCCGCCCTGCGCTGGCATCACCTCGACCTGGCCGCCGGTGTGCTGACCCTCCGGCGAAGCGCCTACCTCGACGCCAACGGTGGGTTGCAGGAGAAGGACACCAAGACCCACCAGCAACGACGGGTCGCCCTCGACCCCGAAACGGTCGACGTACTCACCGAGCTGCACGCCCGGTACGTCGACCGCCTGGAGCAGCTCGACGCGACAGCCGACCCGACGGACTACGTCTTCTCCCCCGAGCCCGACAACAGCCGCGGCTACCGCCCTGACACCATCACCCAGCGGTACGGACGACTCGCCAAGCGCCTCGGCATCGACAGCCACATTCACGCCCTACGCCACTACTCGGCCACCGAGCTGATCAATGCCGGTGTCGACGTGCGTACCGTCGCCGGCCGGCTCGGCCACGGGGGTGGTGGTACCACCACCCTCCGGGTCTACGCCGCGTGGCTGTCGGAATCCGACCAGCGGGCCGCCGGCACCCTCGCCGCCCGGATGCCCTCCCGCCCGACGTCGCCCACCCTGCCGAGCAGCCCGTACAGGGTCATTGCTGAGGAACTACGAGAGCAGATCCGCACCGGGAGCCTCAGGCCGGGCGACCCGCTTCCCACGGTCGCCGAGCTGGCTGCGGCGCATGCTGTCTCGGTCGGTACCGCTCACCGTGCCGTGGCTTCTCTGACAGCAGACGGCCTCGTCAGCGTTACGCGGGGTCGCCGGGCGACCGTAGCAGGACAGCGCGACGGGTAACCGCTGGACAAGCCAACTGGGGCACTTCAAGCCTCTGATGGCAGCGGCTCAAGTTCGCCCACCTCGCTAGCTTTTCCCCGCCCTACAAGAAAGCTATTGTGACCGGGCCACAGATCGCTGTATCCCGGAAACAGGTGAGCCTCCACGTGGATCTGGTTGATGAGTTCATTGCTCGATACACCAAGGAATACGACTTTTACGAACAAGCCGGGCGGATCGCCGCAAGGGAGTTGGAGTCCACTCTCCAAGCTGCCGGCATACGGTCGATCGTAACCTATCGGGCAAAGTCGATCGATCGACTCCGAGATAAGTGCCGCCAACGGGAACAGAAAAAGGGAAAATATCAAGACGTCGAAAAGATCTTCGATGATATCGTTGATTTGGTGGGAATTCGAGTAGCACTGTACTTCCCGGCTGAGCAAAATCAGGTCGATGGGATCATCAGGAGGCTATTCACTATCCTAGGCATCAAGAACTTCCCCGAAAGCAGCGCACTACGGAATGGCAAACGATTCAGCGGCTACTCGGCGACTCACTACCGGGTACAGCTAAGGGAACAAGATCTGAACGAAACCGACAAGAGGTATGCAATCGCACGAATTGAAGTTCAGGTTGCATCGGTACTTATGCACGCATGGTCAGAGGTCGAACATGACCTGGTGTACAAGCCCCTAGCCGGCGATCTTTCAGAGGACGAACTAGCAATTCTGGATCAACTCAATGGCCTAGTCCTGGCAGGCGAAATTGCCCTAGAAAGACTCCAAAAGGCTGGCGAGGCCAGGGTTACAAATAGTGGTCGCAAGTTTGCGAATCACTACGACCTAGCGGTCCACCTATTAGGCCGCGTGCCAGAAGGGTTGAACCGACCGGTTAATGATGCCGGCCTAGGGCGAGTCGATCTCCTATTCGATCTAATCGCGCTCCTCAACGTGGACACGCCAGAGCAACTCTCTCCTTACCTAGGTGCCTTACACAATGACCTCGAAACTCGCCCTCTAGCAGAGCAGATTATTGACGCCATCCTGGCCGAAAAGCCTGACCGGTACGGGGCCTACCAAACAATTCGACAGAATAGGCGAGCGGCCTTCTCTGACGCGAAAGCCGACAGCAATGGCACCGCCACCCAAATCGGCAGCTTTCTCATGCACTGGATAGAGCTAGAGCACCTCATGAGAGATATCGGCCCACAATTGGGGCTCCACAGAAATCTATTGCCTCAAGGTCGACACTTGAGACAAAGCGGCCTACTTCCAAAAGAAATGGTCGTAGAGTACGACCGTATACGCCAGTTGCGCAATCATCTCGTGCACGGCTTTGAGCCCGCCTCAGCCGTACAACTCGAGGAGGCATCTCAGCGGCTTCAAGAGGTCACCGCTGAGATCCGCAGAAGGTTGGAGAACTTCAAAGATGGAGAATCCGGCGAAAGCCAGTCCACGAAGTAAACTAATCCGATGCGCTTGCTGGTGCTCGGCGGAACGTGGTTCGTAGGCCATGCGGTTGTCACGGCTGCCCTCAATGCAGGGTGGGATGTGACACGACGTTCAACCGGGGCACCTCCGGGCCGGACGTCAACGGCGTTCGCGCATTCCGGGGTGACCGGACACGGTCGGCCGACGTCGACGCCCTAGCTGACGTCGGGCCATGGGATGCCGTGGTGGATACCTCTGGCTACGTCCCGAGGAACACCCTCGACGTGGCCCGCGCGCTGGCTCCCGTCGCTGGCCGGTACGTCTTCATGTCGACGGTGAGCGTCTACCGGGACTGGCCGGTGAAGCCGCTCAGCGAGGAATCCGAGGTGCTGTACGGTCCGCCCGATGCCGGGCCGGACTACGGCAGCGACACGGAGGACGGGCCGACGCAGTACGGCTACCAGAAGTCGGGGTGCGAGGCTGCCGCACTGGCCGCGTTCGGCCCAGACCAGACGACGGTCCTACGGCCCGGTGTGGTGCTCGGCCCGCGCGAGTACGTCGGCCGGCTGCCCTGGTGGCTGCGCCGGGTCGCTGCCGGTGGGACGGTTCTCGCGCCGGGTTCGCCGGACCGGACGATTCAGCCCGTCGACGTCCGCGACCTGGCCGCGTTCGCCTTGCGTACCGCCGCCGAGGGAATCTCGGGTGCGTTCAACGTCTGCGCTCCCGTCGACGGGGCCACGTTCGGGGAGCTGCTTACCGCGTGCGCCGTCGCGACCGGTGCCGCACCGCGGTTCGAGTGGGTGCCGGATGACGTGCTCCTCGACCAGAGCGTACGGCAGTGGTCAGAGTTGCCGCTCTGGCGCACCTTCGAGGGAGTCTGGCGGGTCGACGCCGCCCGCGCGCACCGCGCCGGCCTGCTCTGTCGGCCGCTGGCCGACACCGTCGCCGACACCTGGCGGTGGATAGTCGAGACCGGCGAAATGAGCACCCACGACCGGGCCACCGAGATCGGGCTCAGCAGCGACAAGGAAGCACGGGTGCTCGCCGCGTGGCGAACGTCAAGAAAGCGGACGGGCTGACGTTTCCGCGAGCCAGACGGAGATACGTTCGGCGAGCTGCTGCGCTTCCGAGTCGTCACGCCACGCTGGCGTGGTCAGCAGCCGCCCGACCTTCTCCAGTCGCCCGGTCAACGACACGTTCCGCTTCTGCGCCGGCAGGTCGAGAACGCCTTGCAACGCTTCGGCCGCGCCGTCCCGGTCGTGCATGCGTCGCGGAACATCGCCACCGTCAACGACCGGCTGTGGATGGCCACCGGCAACAACCTCCAGGTCGGTGGCGACATGGCCTCCCGCACGGTCCGGGTGCACCTCGACCCGAACATGCCCCACCCCGAACTCCGCGACCAGTCCGGTTTCGGCATCCCGCACCTCGACCAGTGGATCACCGTCCCGGCGAACCAACTCACCGTGCTGTGGCACCTCCTGGTCCTCGTGCTCGACTGGACCCGCCACGGCGCACCCCGCATCACCGGCGTGTCGATGCGGCAGTTCACCCCGTGGGCGCAAGCCCTCGGCGGATTCCTCGCCCACCACGGCATCGATGGATTCCTGTCCAACGCCGCCGAGGTCAAGGGAATCGATGAAGACGAAACGCGCTGGCGCGCGTTCCTCACTACCTGGCACGAGCGCCACGGCGGTCGGGCTCTCACCGCCGCTGACCTACGCCGCGACGCAGAACCCACCCACATCGGCAGCGACATCCACGACCCGTGGGAAGGGCAGTTCATCACCACCAGCGCCGGACGCCTACCCAACCCGCTGCAACTCGGCCGACTCCTCACCGGACAGGCCGGACGGTGGCGCGGCAACCACGTCCTACGGGCCGGCAAACACGAACGCGGCAACCGGGCCGTGTTCTGGGTCGAACGCCACGACACCTGAAACCCGCTGGACCATCTCGGCAACTCGGCAACTCGGCGGAACCGGCCAGCTAGCAGGGCAAACAGCCTGCCGAGATCCGGTTGGTAGACCGGTATCGATCTCGGCAACTCGGCATCTCGGCAACCGGTCTGCCGAGATGAACGCCGGTTGCCGAGATGGAACAGCGAACCCTCAACGATCTCGGCACACGTTTCCCCAGCTCAACGGCACCTTTGCCGAGATGCCGAGATGCCGAGATGGTTCAGCCCTCCCCACAACAACCACCGAGCAGCCGGAGCAGCACTCCAGGAGCATGACGGCTCGCTTGCAAGCTCTACGCGCTCTGTTCGGGAACTTCTCGTCGCGTTAGTTCAGACCGAGGCTTCACGGAGAGTGACGTTCCTCGCCGCCAATACACCGTTGATCGCTGGCGCTGCCGACGCTTCGACACGCCGCCCTTCAAACCCTGAGGATCGGTCCTGGGCGTTGTAGACGATTACTGGACACATCGACCATCACAGCGATCTTCCAGAAGGTGACACTCTACGCACTTTCCCTGCCGCAACCAGCGCCAACGCAGCGCTACACTCTCGTCACCCAGAGGGTTAATTCTGGCACCCAAGTAAGGAAGGATCAAGCCGTGAAGAAGTTCGGCCAGTCTTCCACATTGGCCTCAGTCGTTCTATTGTCGCTTTTCGCAACGTCCGGATGTACCACCACAGAGGAACCACCATCAAAAGAAACCACACCCTCATCAACATCATCGGCAGGACCCTCGCGTTCAGGTACTGCGGATATCCTCGTATCCCTTGAGCGAAAGGCTGCGTACGAAGTACCCACCAGGGACCAGGAGATCATTGCAGACGGCGCTCTTGTCTTCAAGAACTCTTCCGACGCCCCAATTCGAATCAAAAGAGTGGAGCCCGTGCTTGGGGTTGGCGGTAACGGCTTGGATGTGGTGGGCATAAAGGTCGCCCCGCTTCGAAGCCCTACCGACGAACCGGTAGGCATACAGAGAAAGTTTCCCCCAAACAAGTCCGTGGCGGAACGCTGGCAGGATGCAGCGGGCGCAACGATCGAGCCGGAGGACATCGTTACCGCTTATGAACTCATAATCGGCTTCCGCGTCCAGGCAGGCACCCATCGCATCGTCGACGTGCGAATCGAATTCGAAGCGAACGGTTCCACCACCCAGACAGAACTCAGTCACGATCTGACCTTGTGCCGAATGGCAACCTCCTCAAGCACTACATGCTGACAGCCCTTCGTCCACCCCAGGGAGAAGACCATGCTCAAAAGAGCCAGCGCCGCTCTTCTGACGACTGCGGTAGCGACCGCCCTAGCCTCGGCGATTGCCCCCGTAATGCCTGCCGCAGCGTCCCCCGCTCCGGCTCCCTTAGCTTGTCCAATAGAGGAAACCTACGACCCCACCTCTCTCACCAAGGGCTGGTTCGCGTCCGCTGCTACCAGCGCCTGGCTCGCGGGACCAGGTACGATTTCTTACGCCGAATCAGAGGCCGCTTCGTTCTCGGGAACGTTCTCGGTTAGCTGGACGTTTAGCGCGAGCGCGGTCTGGGCTTCGGTTAGCACCGAGTACAGCGTGGCCCTAACGGCCTCAACCACTCACACGAAGCAGTGGGCTTACACCAAGCCCGTTCCCTCGGGAGCGACAGCACGCGCTGTGGTCCATAAGCGCGGAGCGAAGTACAACTTCAACAAGCACCGCCTGAACTCCGACTGCTCGACTAGCAGCTACTATAACGGGTCGGGAAGTCACCCATATGTTGCCAACTCGCTTTCCGAGTACTGCATTGCCCTGGACACCTACCCAGCGACCGATTTCCAGGCAACTACAGGCGCCTGCACCGATCACTAATCGAAATGGCTCATAGAATCGGCGTCTAGCACCTACGTCATGGGCTCCAGCCGCTTTGACTCCCAGGCAAACGCTCATAACGTATGGCTGAGCTTCGCCAAGCTACTCTTCAGGCTACTCCCAACCAACGAATTAGACGATTCGCCATCCCGTTCACCGTCGAACCGCACTCCTATGGAGCGGATCGCCGATCGGCCGGACAGCCACGCCAAGACGGTCCTGACGGCTGGAAGGACACTGGCGCTCCGGGCGATGGTCTGCTCGGCTCGCTCTGATCGACGGTGGACGGGATGGCTACCGTCCAAACCACGGACCGCAGGCCGCCGACGTGTCCCGGCCACCCTGAAAACCGGAACGCCGATGCCGGAGGCGCAACGACCGCATCCCCGGCATCGGCCCGGTGCGTGACCGTCTACGCGCCGCGGCACGACACAGGGGTGGTCGGCCGCGCGTCCAAGCCGGGCTGCCAGCCAAGCACCCATTGGAGACGGCCTGCCATCCTGCAGCGGCCGACCGTCCCACCCGCTGTCTGCGCCAGCCGCCGGGCGTGGCCGGAGCCGGAGCCGTCAGCGGAGCGACGGGCGCGTCCAGGCTGTGGCTCGGGCGGCCCGTTCAGGGCCGGCTTGAGAAGCTACATAAGCCTGAACCGCAGCGGCTCACCTCCCGGGAGGGCGGAGGATCACAGCTAGTCACCAATATGGAGACCCCCGGACCACATCTTCTTAGCCGCCCGTGGAGCTATTCGTGGTGCGAAATGCGGGCCATCGGGGAAGCCAGAGACGACCAGAGCACGGGTTTGCGCAGCTAGCGAAGCTGGTGAAGCCAGGGAGTGGAACGTGAACGCCACTTCTAATCCCAAGGCCGCAGGTTCGAATCCTGCCAGGCGCACAGCACTTCCCCCAGCCGAACGAACCTGACCGACGCCGCCCGCATCATTACCGAGTCGTGGCGCGCCCCGGACTGGGGCGCGCTGGTCTGGCTAGCCATGACCACCGGCGCTCGGCAGGGCGAGCGGGCCGCCCTGCGGTGGCATCACCTCGACCTGGCCGCCGGCCCGCTCAACCTCCGACGGAGCGCCTACCTCGACGTCGACGGCGAGCTACCAGAGAAGGGCACCAAGACCCACCAGCAACGGCGCGTCGCCCTCCATTGACCCATCTTGCGCACTGCATCGGGCACGGACCGGGCACGCGGCAGACAATGGCCCGGCGTCCGCGAGGGCCTTAGCCAGGTCTCCGTCGTATGTAGTGTGCGGAAATGACAAGAAGCGAGCATCTCGCGGAACAGTTGGACTGGTACTGGCGCAAGAACCTGCGGCCACGGCTGGAGGGTCTCACCGACGAGGAGTACTTCTGGGAGCCGGTGCGTGGCTGCTGGAGCATCCGTCCACGTGGCGCGGCGGCCGCACCGATGTCGGTAGGTTCGGGGGAATGGACGATGGACTACCTGTTCCCTGGCCCGGAGCCGGCGCCAGTGACCACGATCGCCTGGCGGCTGGCGCACATCATCGTCTCGTGCCTGGGCTATCGGGTCGGATGGTACTTCGGCGGCCAGGACGTCGACTCCGAGACATTCGCCTACGCGGGGACCGCGGACGAGGCGCTGAAACAGCTCGATGAGATGTATGGGAAGTGGAACGCGGGGGTCCGCGATCTTTCGGACGCTGACCTGGAGAATCCGCCCACGGTGGGTCCCGAGCGGTTTCCCATGGAGAACAGAATCCTGCACGTCAACAGGGAGCTGATCCATCACGGTGCCGAGATTTCCCTGCTGCGCGACCTCTACCGCTGGCAGGACGGAGCCGTACCGCACCGAACATCACTTCCCCGGTGACCGGCGATCGAGCCTCGGAGACCTACGTGGCCTCCGTGACGCTCCGTGGCTACGAGCTTCAGTGAAGCTGCGCTGTCGAGCAACCGTCCGATCCCGTCGCTGCCTCCGGCTGAATCACGCACGCGAGGGTGCAGCCGGTCCGGCCGATGCCGGCGGCAGGTGGCCAGCAGGCCGGGGCCGAGCCGGCCCGGCCCCGCACGACAAACGGGACCTTGACGCACGGTCGGACGCTGCCGGAACAGCTCTCGTGTCACGGAACCGCGCCCTCGACCGGCACCGCCCCCATGCTTGGGCTTGCCGCGCGGCTCCGCACGCGCGCTCCTGGGTGATCATCGCTCGGGTATGTGGTGGGTCCACTTACGGCAGTCGGTCAACGACAACAAGTTTGCCAATGCCGCCCAAACCCTGACTGCTTACCCTTTTATCCCGCCGGGGATGCCCCCGGCGGGATGGTGCAGGATGGGTGATCAGTCGCGCACCCGTACGACGCAGTAAGTAGTGTCGGGGGTCGCCGGGGCGGACAACCGCGCGTTGACCGCGTACAGGCTCGAGCCGAAGGAAACCACTGCCGACGGCTCGTCGAGGTCGCGGTCACGGATCACGTCGACCGGCGTAGCCCGCGTCAGCCGCTCGTTGAGGCGGAACTTGGCGATCACATTGTTCCGGTTGCGCACCACATACAGCGTGCGCCCCTCAAGCAGCAGGCCATCGCCATTGGATACCGACACGCCGCCCGTGCTGATCTGAGCGGCCATGCCCGCGCGGGGATCGAAGCAGTAGAGCCGGCCGGTCTTGGCCTGCACGATAATGAGCTTGCCCGACCACGCGGCGACGATGCCGGTGTTACAGGCGGTGGGGTCGCCGAGACCACCCGGCAACGGCAGCGCCCGTACTCCCGACTGTCCGGGCAGCGACCCATTGCGGCCAAACTCGACGCAGTAAACCTTGGCCTTCTCCGAGTCGGTGAAGAACATGGCATTCTTCGTGGCGGTCACGCCGTCGATGAACCCGCCGCCGAAATCGTACGTCGCCAGGCATTCGCCGGTCGACTCACGGTAGACGGCCGCGCCGCCCATGTTGCCGCAGGCCGCCCAGATCCGACCTCGTTCGACCTCCAGACCCGTTGCCTGGGTACCGGACACCGGCGGCACGAGGAGCATCCCGTTGCCGGTGCGCAGGTCGGCGCACCAGATACACCCGTCGGCCATGGAGCTGACGTAGATCTTCGTGCCGGTTCCGCGGGCGATCCCCTCCGGGCAGAACCCGTTCGGTAGGTTGATCACTGAGGGATACCGGCCGTTCCCGTGGTGGGCCGAGGCCGGAACTGCGGCGATGGCGGCCCCGATGGGCGCGGCAACGGCTGCGGCCAAGAGCGTTCGTCTGTGCACTGTCGTGCTCCTTCTAATAGGCGAACACGTATATGGATATATGCGGATCAAGCACCGGGGCCACTTCGCCATTGCTCGACAAGCGATCGGATAGAGCCCGCGTGCCAAACCTGCCGATCGCCGCCGCCGGAGGATCCAGCGAGCCGAAGATCCGTGGCGGCCGGGTCGCTGGTGCACATGGAAGCGGTCTCCGGTGGCCTCACCACCGGCCCCGACGACGACTCCCCGCCACCCATAGCCGCCAGCACTGTCACCCCTGCCGGGCTCGCCGGTCTGCTCGCCGAGCACGCCTACGTGTAGCGGCTCAAGGCCCGCAAGGGCGACGGCGGCAACCCCGAGGTGTTCAGCCCGAGGTTACGGGGAGTCACTCCGGTGTACCCTCGAGCCTCTCGGCCACGTCTAGTCATGGAGCTATTCATGATGCGAAACACGAGATACCAGAGAAGTCAGGCATAGGCGGAGAACTGTTTGCGCAGCTCGTGAGGCGGGTGAAGCCACGGATCGAAACGTGGAATGCCAATTCCGATCCCAGGGCCCCAGGCTCGAATACTGCCAGACGCACAAGACTTCTCCCGCCGCATGGACAACGTGTCCACCGACTGAAGACTCCGGCTGAACGCTCTCATGTTCCGCGCGGACGGAGTTCCGCACAGACGGAGACGGGGAACACCTTCCGGTGCTCCCCGTCAGCCCCTTCACCTCACGATCTTGTGAAGGAGCGCGACGACCGCGATCCCTACCGACAGGCCCGCGATGTACCCCTCGCCTGCCGGGCCGACGGTTGTACCGATGCCGGTTCCGGCAAGGAGGATCACCACCCACCTCAACGACAGGAGCTGCGCGGTCGACTCCTCTTCAGTTGTTTCCTCCTGCGCATCTCGCCCCCTTCTCTCGTCACTTGCCATGAGAGAAGCAGGCGACTCAGAGAAGGGGGAAGAATGCCCGTCGCTTGTGTGCTGGAATCCAGGTCAGCGGACGCAGCAAACCGTGTTAAGAAACAGTGCTCCTGAGCCGGCTAACCGACAGAAATGCAGTCGACATAGACGTCGAAGATCAGACGATCGTTACTCACGGAAAGTGCTGACCTTGCCCGAAGCTCCTCTCGGCGGTGCCGACGGCCCACCAGCGCCCGCCCGTGCGGTGGTCACGGGAATCGTCCGGCGGGGTCGGAGGAGTGCGGGTCTCTGCGGACGTCGGTCCGCTCCCCGGCCGGCGATGCCCCCGGACGGAGATGGCCCCGGCCGCGCGGCGCACCCGGCGAGAAGCGGGGAAACGGCCGGCCTGCCGCCTTCGGTCCGCCACCGCCGGGCCGCCTCGGTGTCGGGAACGCTCCGTCGAGCGAACGATCAGCGATCAGGCGCGTAATGCCTGGGTACCAGGAGGCCGCGCTCGCATAGTGCTGTTGTAGTGCCGGGCTGGAGGTGAAGGTGTCGATGATGTACGCCCGCCAGCCCCACTCGCCCTCCGCGTTCAGGCTCCTCTGTCGATACCAGATCCACTCGAACGCGTCCAGGACCAGTTCCGCCACGGCTCGAACCCGGTGATAGTCGGGATCGTCGGGATCGACCGGCTTCCCATCGTAGATGTACGGTCGTGTCTCGGGATACTCCACGAAGGTCTTGTCCAACTCCCGGAAGAGACCGATCGCACCGTAGTAGGTGGAGACGTGGTGAGCCTGCCGGGACAACCGGTAGCTGTAGATCGCGGAAGCCAGCGATGCCACTATCGCTACGATTGAGAGGACTTCTGACGATTCCATGGTTTCCGGGCATCCAATCGAGGTGTGAGGCGTACCGCCAGGAGGATGAGGCGAGCTACCAACCAGCTCCAGGTACGTGCCGACTCCGACCGTCGCTCACCGCCGCCCGGAAAGCCCGATGACACCGTTCATGCTTCTCATACATTTACGCATACCGACATTGTCCTTAGCGGCGCAAGGCTGCCCGCCCGCGATTCGGAGTGCCTCGCCGGAGTCGCCCCCGCCAACGGACAGGTGCCCCGCAGGAAGCGCCCGCGCTGTCCCGCCGACCGCCGACCGCCGAACGCCGGCACGGCCCGGCACGGCCCGGCACGGCCCGGCACGGCCACCGGCTACCCGGTTCTGCTACGGCACGGCCCTGCTACCGGCGATCGTCCGGGCGGCGTACGCCGCACTTGAGGAATGGTGACGATCCGTCGGGCTCGTCCGACGGCCGACGCCGAACGGTCAGCGGAGTTGGAGGTCGCTGGCGGGGAAGTCGTACCAGGACAACTCGAAGGACGAGCCGACCTGCGGCACCACCGGGAACACGGCCCAGCTCGTCAGTTCCCGGCCGGGTGCGAGGTCGAACGACTCGCCGGGCCGGGTGGTGGCGCAGTACGTGCTCTCCGCCTGCACGGTCCTGCCGTCGGCCAGGGTGAGCTGCGCGGACTCGCGGTCCTCGGCGGCGGTGGGGCAGTTCAGCGTCCACGGCACCACCGAGCCGTTGCGGTACCGGACGTTGAGCCGCAGCTTGCTGCCGGTGACCTCGGCGTTGACCAGGGTGACCGTCATCGACGCCTGGTCGTAGAAGACCCGGTCGAGGCGGTACGTCCGGGGCTGCCCGTCTCCGGGAGGGGCGGACGGTGCCGTGGAAGTGGACGAGCCCGCTGGCGGCTTCGTCGACGGAGCAGCCGAGTCCGGTCCCCCGGTGGCCCCGGGGCCACCCGTCGGAGCGTCGGCGTCGGGGGTCCGGCCGGCGTCCACCGTACGGTCGGTCGCTGCGCGGTCGTCCCGGTTGGCCAGGTAGTTGCCGCCGACCGCGCCGACGACCGCCACACCGGCCAGCACCGTGACGATGGCCACCGTACCGACGTGCCTCTTCTCCATCACGGACTCCCACTGTGGCCGGCGCTGCTGGCGTGACGGTAACACCGCCCGACCAGTGGCCGGCGTCTCCGAGTCCGACAAGCCAGGGCGGTCCGTCCGTGGGCCGCGATGACCGTCCCCGCCAGAGCCGACGCCGCGGGTCGACGCCGCGGGTCGACGCCGCGAGGGTCCGACGCCGTGGAGTGCGTCGGACCCTCGCTTTCGCGTCAAACGGACTAGACGTCCTTGAGGCAGGTCATGTAGGTGTAGCCGTACTGGTTCGAGAAGGCGATCTCGAGCCATCCGTTCGCATTCGACGTACCACACGCGGTGTACCGGTCACCCAGGGCGTACCACCCCGAGCAGTTGTACTGGTAACCGACCTGGGCGGTGGTAATCAGCGGGGCATCGTGGAATGGTGCCACCCGAATCGGCAGGTTGGTGGCGATGGATTCGACCCGACCGGTGGTGCAGTTGGCGATGGTGGCGCCCACATCCGACGTGGCGGCCGACACCCGGGTGAAGCTGGCACTGTCGGCTGCGGAGGCGGCCGAAGGCGCTCCCACCACGAACACGAACGCAAGCAGGAAAGCCGGAACGAATCTTCGCACGTCGATAATCTCCCTTGTTTACCGTACGGACAGTCGTCTCGTTGAGCAGCGCGACCGAGTGACGGAAACTCCACGGAAAACTGCCCGCCCCCGTTCCCACCTCGATCCTGCAAGACATCCATCGATATAGCAAGGGGTTATCCTCGCGTCACCCTCAGCGAGAATCGGCGTCGTCCGGCCCGGCCCACCTCCTCCGGCCGGAGACCATGCAACCGTCGATGCCGCAGGCGCGGCCGACGCCAGCGCGGTCACGTCCAACCATCCGCAGGAACGGCCGTCGACGCCGTATGCACGGTCGGCTACCCCGACAGGTCATGGCGGCGGGGCGGACGGGACGGGCGTTGCACCAGCCGGCCGGCCCGCTGGATCAGCAGCCCCGCCGGCTGCACGAAGATGGCCCGACGGGCGACCGCCTCGCCCTTCGCGTCGAGCTGGTAGCCGTCGACCCGCCTGGTCGGCCTTCCTCACCCGGCTACGGCACGCCCCACGCTGAGCACCCCCGCACCGCCTACGGCACGCCCGGCGCCGAGCACCTCCGCACCCGGCCGGTCCGGGTGAACCGCCGGCTCGGAGTGGACGGCCAGCCGGTTCGGGTGGACCGGGCGGCCATCCGCCGCCCTGGCGGAACACCCCGTCCACGGGACGTTCCGCCAGGGTGCGGGGCACGGTAAGGCTCAGCAGCCGGCGGTACGGACGTAGTTCTGCGTCCCGAAGTACAGCGCCAGGTTGCCACTGAACCGCACCTTGATGTCACTGCCGTTCAGCCGCTGCTCGTAGTGCAGGTGGGAGCCGCTGGAACCACCGCTGTTGCCGACGTACCCGATGGTGGTGCCGTAGCCGACGCTGTCCCCCACCGAGACGTTGAACCCGCTGAGGTGCGCGTAGTACGTGGTGTACCCACCCCCGTGGTTGATCCGCACGTACCGGCCGTAGCTGGTGTCCCCGAGGTTGGCGACCACGTCGACGGTGCCCGGCGCGCTGGCCTTGACCGGATCGCCGTGGTCGTCGGCCCGGTTGAAGTCGATCGCGTACTGCGGGCTGTGGCCGGTCCGGGTCTCGCCGGACCAGTTCTGGTTGCAGGGGAACGGCACCCGGAACGAGGGTGCCGCCGCGGCCGGGGCCGCCGGGACCAGTACGGCGGCGACCAGCACCGCGCCAACGCTGAGCAGACTCGCCAGACGGGACCGCATCCGAACCTCCACACTCGACAACATCGACTCTTCTGGATGTTGCCAGGGCGGCCGGAGCCGGGAAAGGCCGCGCCCTCGAATCCGGCTGGAGGAGCTACCGGCTGGAGGAGCTAGAGGAGCTTGCGCATCTGCACGGAGACCACCTGGTACCCCAGTTCCTCGTACAGGGCACGGGCACCGGTGTTGTGACCGAAGACGTTGAGGCCCACCGCCACCACGCCGGCTTCCCGGCACCACCGGTCGACGGCCTGCATGATTCCCCGGCCGTAGCCCCGGCGGCGCAACCCCTCGTGCACCTCCACGTCGTAGACGAAGGCGTGCGGGCCGTCGGACTTCCGCTCGGTGCCCACCCACGCCAGGCCCACCTCGACGTCGCCGTCGTAGACGGTCCAGAGCCGGTGGCCCGCCGTACCCAGCCCGTCGGGCAGCAGCCGCCGGTAGTCCGCCCGTGCCTTCTCCGTCGCCTCCGGCAGCGCCATCGCCCCACTGGCGACGATGCTCTGCGCGTAGTCGGCCTCGGCCCGCGCGGAATAGCGGGCGTACTGTTCCTCGGTCATCGGCTCGAGCCGGAGAGTCTGCATTCCGGCACCCTATGCGGGCTCTCATTCCGCCTGGTGCACCCACCGGTGCAGCAGGTAACGCCGGCCCTTGTCCTCGACCTCCTGCGGGGCGAGGTCCGCCGGACGGAACCCCGCCGACCGGGCGACGGCGACGCTGCCGGCGTTGTCGGCCTCGATGTCCAGGTACACCTCGGGCATCGCCAGGGTGTCGTGCGCGTACCCGGTGACCAGCCGGAGAGCGGCGGTCGCCAGGCCACGCCTGCGGTACGCCGCCCCGACGACGTACCCGATGGTGTGCCCCACCGGGTTGAGCAGCACCTCGCCGCACGGCCGGTCGTCGCCCGCCTCGGTGATCACGAGATAGCGCCAACCGCCCTTCGCCCACGCCCGCCGGGTCATGTCCAGGTGGGTCCGGGCGGCGGCGAGGTCGAACGGGGCGGCCACCGGCACCCGGAAGGCGATCTCGGGTTCGTCGAACAGGGCGACCATCGCGGCCAGGTCGTCGTCCGCCCAGGGGCGGAGCACGACGCGACCGTCGGACAGCCGAAGCTCGTCACCGCTCATCGGGGGCCGCCACCGTGAACTCCTCGAACATGACCTCGTACCCGTCCGGGTCGAGACCGTAGAAGATCCTGGCCCAGCCGACGTCCTCCGGTTCCAGGGTCACCGGCAGCCCCTCGGCCCGCCACAGCTCGTACGTCGCGGTCAGGTCGGGGGTCGGCACCGCGAGGACGAAACCCTGCCCCACCGGGCCGGCCTTGACCGCCTGCTCCCGCTCGGCGTCGTGGTAGCCGTGCCGGTGCAGGTCCGACAGGATCAGCCAGGTGTGCCCGAAAGTGAGGTACCGCAGGTTCGGCTGGTCCTGGCCCGGGATCTGCCGGAAGCCGAGCCGCAGGTAGAGGGCACAGGACCGGTCCAGGTCGGCGACCCGCAGCCCGACCTTCAGTTGGCGGGCACCCATCATGCCGTGTTCCTCCCCAGGTTCGACGCGACGACCCGTTCAGGATCGCGGACCCGTTCAGGATCGCGGTGACCCGATAAGGCACGCGGACCCGTTCAGGGGTCGCGGTGACCCGTTCAGGGTCGCGGTGACCGGACGCCGCCCGCAAGCCGCCGGCCCCGGACGCCGCCCGGGAGCCGCCGGGACCGGACGCCGCCCGCAAGCCGCCGGCCCCGAAGCGGTCCGTACTCGTCCGGGGGCGTCCGTCCGCTTTCCGGCGAGCGGTTCCGGACCGGTCCGGGTGCGGTTCGCGATACCGGGGCCAGGCCCCGGCCGCCGGTTCTACAGTTTCGTCGTGGGCACGTACCAGAAACCGAGAGTCACGGCTTCTGCGGCACTGCCAGCCGGCCCCGAGCAGCCGCCACCCGGCTCGACGGACCTCCGGGGCACGAGGGGCGGCGGGACGCTGGTGGCGCTGGTGATCCTGGCCGGCATCGGCCTGGCCCTGTTCAGCGTCTTCGTCAGCGGCGCGTGGTCGCCCTCCGGTGGGGGTCAACACGTCGCCCGGTCGACGGCGGACTGGGCCGGCACTCTGGCCCAGGTGCTGCGCCTCAGCCTGGTCGCGGCCAGCCGGAGCGTCTCGTCGGCCTGACCCCCACACGGGTCGGGACAACAGCGGACCAGGAGCACGCCCGGCCCGGGTGGGGGTCAGACCACGGCCAGCAGGACGGCCTGCCCGGCCCCGGCCGCGGCGCGGTAGAACTGGCGTAGCAGCGTGTAGTGCGGCGCGAGATAGCTGTCGAACTCGTCGTCGCCGTCGTCCCAGATGTTCGGGTACACGTCGGCGGCGCGCAGCGCGGGCACGTCGTACCGGGTGCGGAGCGTCTCGACGGTGACCGCTTCGAGCCCGGCGGCGATCGTGCGGACCTGCTCCGGGTCGAGCAGCCGGGCCGGGCCGTAACCGATGTCGCCACCGACCGGCCCGCCGCCGAGCACCGCCGCGCCGGCCCCGGTGCCGGTTTCCCAGGCGGTACCGGTGAGCAGAAAGTGGATGGCGTGCCACGCCTTGTCCAGGGCCGACCGCGTTCCACCCCGTGGGCGGGTGGCGGGCATGCCGCATCATGACGCACATGATCAAAATTGGTGGGCACGGCCATCATCACCACCGTCAGCGCAAGCGGAAGCGCAAACGCGACTACTGCGACGGCCCGAACTGCGACGGCCCCAACTGCGACGGCCCGGGCTGCTGCGACTTCGGACTCTTCTCCACCCTGCTCACCCTCGGCGCGGTGACCGCCGGGGCGGTGCGTACGCCGGTCGTCGACCGGGCGGGTCGGGCGGCCATTCTCGGCTACCGCCGGTGGCTGTCGCACCGCTGGCCCGGCCAGTGCCGGTTCACCCCGACGTGCAGCGCGTACGGGCTGACCGCCGTCGAACGGTACGGCCTCGCGGTGGGTGGCCGGCTCGCCGCCGACCGGCTGCGGCGCTGCCGTCCCGACGTCCCACGGGGCACCCACGACCCGGTGCGGTGAGCCGGCGGCGGGGGGAGTTATCGGGTTGACCCGGTCCGGACGGACGGTAGCGTGAACGCCGTGAGACCGCTGGACGCCACGGCCGCCGCCTACGCGCAGTGGGTCCGCCCCGACCTCCCGCTCTACGGCAACGACCACGAGCGCGCCGACTTCGCTCCCTGACAGGGCCGTACCGCGACGGCCCCTGTCCTTTCTCCTCCACCGGGAGCGATCCGCCATGTCCACCGACCGTCAGACCCCGATGACCGGACCACCCCGTCCCCGCGTGACCGAGGTGCTGCGTGCGCCCCAGGTGAGCTGGGTGCTGGTGGCGAGCCTGGTGGGACGCGTCCCGCTGGGCGCCGCCCCGCTGGCCCTGCTGCTGTTCGCCCGGGACACGATGACCATCTCGCTGGCCGGCCTGCTGGTCGGCGCGTACTCCGCCGGGCTGGCCGTCGGGCAGCCGATGCTGGCCCGGATGGCCGACCGGTGGCGGCAGCCGCCGGTGATGTGGGCGGCGGTGGCGCTGTCCACGGCCGGCTTCGTGCTCACCGCCGTACGTCCCGCCCCGGCGCTGGCGGTGCTCGCCGCCGTCGCCGCCGGGCTCGGCGCGCCGCCGTTCGAGGCGGGGCTACGGGTGCTCTGGAAGGACCTCGTCGCCGACCGGCTGCGGCACGCCGCGTACACCCTGGACGTGACCATCCAGGAGCTGATCTTCATTGCCGGGCCCTTGTTGACCATGGTGGCGCTGGCCGTCGCCGGACCGGCCGGCGGGCTGCTGGTGATCGCCGCCGGCCAGGTCGTCGGTACCGCCCTGTTCACCCTCGCCCCGGTGGTGCGAGGCTGGCGCGGCGAGACCGCCGTACGGCACTGGGCCGGTCCGCTGCGCGCGGCCCGGCTGCGGCTGCTGCTGGCCGTCACCGCCCTGGTCGGCGCGGCGGTGGGAGCCACCACCGTCGCGGTCGCCGGCTACGCCGAGGCCGAAGGGGTACGCTCCTGGGCCGGCTGGCTGCTGGCCGCCCAGGCGACCGGGGCGCTGGTCGGCGGGCTGGTCTCCGCCCGGCACACCCCCAGCGACCCACGCCGTCACCTGCGGCTCGCCGTCGCGCTGCTGGCGGTGGGGTACCTGCCGCTGCTGCTCGTCCCACCGCCGCTGCTGATGGCGGTGGGCATGGCGGTCAGCGGGCTCGCGCTGCCCACGGTGCTGACCGGCATCTTCCTCAGCGCCGACGGGGCGGCCCCACCGGGCACGGCGGCCGAGTCGTTCGCCTGGGTGGCGACCGCGTTCGCGCTGGGCAGCGCCGCCGGATCGGCCGTGGACGGTGCGCTGCTCGACACGGTCGGCGGGGTGCTGGTGGGGTTCGCGCCGGCCCCGCTGCTCATCCTCGGCGCGGCCCTGCTGGTCCGGGTCGGCACGCGGACGGTTCAGCCCCGGTAAGGGCCGGGTCCGGCCGGCGTGCGGCAGGTACGGAGCCACGGGACGTCGGTCACGCAGGGTTCCGGCCCGGTCGCGCTCGCCGCGCCGGCCGTGTCACCGCGTGTTATTGTCCGGCCGCTGTCCCCCATCGCCCGCCCGTACGGACCCACTGTCGGGAGGACGCCACCCCGATGCCGGTCGTCACCACGCCGTACCTGACGGTGGGAGCCCCGGGCCGTCCCACCGCGCCACCACCACCGTCCCCACCCGTCCCGGACAACCCGGCCGCCGACGCGCTGGCCCGGGTCTTCACCACGCTACCGATCGTGCTGCGACTGACCTGCGGGATCGCCGGAGCGGCGGCGGCCCTGGCGGTCCGTAGCGAACCGGTCGACCCGACGCTGCTGGCCGTGGCGGTGGTCGTCCTCACCGGATGGTCGGGGTGGTTCGCGTGGCGGGGTCACCGGTCCGGGCTCACCGGCCGCCTGGTCGCGGTGGACGTGGCGCTGACCGTCGTCGCCTGTCTGCTCATCCCCCGGTTGGTGGCCGCCGAGGTGCTGCCCGGGGAGGTGAGCTGGGTGGCGATCCTGGCCAGCACGTCGGTGATCGTGGCTCAGCTCGCCCTGCGTTCCCGCTGGGCGGTGCCGGCCGGGCTGCTGGTCACCGGCGCGTACGCGGTCGGCGCGCACCTGGCCGGCAACGACGTCGAGGCGATCGCGCACGCGACCACCCTGACCGTGCAGACCGCCTCGGGAACGGCACTCGCGGTGGTGCTGCGGCGCAGCAGCCGGCGGGCGGACCGGGCCTTCGCCGAGCGGCAGCGCGTCGCCCGGGACGCGGTGATCGCCCGCACCGCCCGCGAGGCCGAGCGGCGACAGAACCGGGACCTGCACGACACGGTGCTCTCCACGCTGACCATGGTGGGGCTGGGCGCGGTCCGCGCCGACTCGGTACTGCTGCGGGAACGGGCCGCCGCCGACCTGCGTACCCTGACCGGCCCCGACCTGCCGGCGCTGGCCGCCACCGTGCCGGTGGCCGACCGGCTGCGGGCGGTGCTCGCCCGGTTCCCCGACCTGCCGTTGACCACCGAGCTGGGCCCGGTCACGGCACCGGCGGCGGTGGCCGGGGCGGTCGCCGACAGCACCTTCGCCGCCCTCGCCAACGTGGTGCGCCACGCGCCCGGCGCGGCCGTACGGCTGCGGCTGGCCGGGGTCGCCGGCACCGTCGTGGTCGAGGTGGTCGACGACGGGCCGGGCTTCGACCCGGTCGGGGTGCCCGCACACCGGTACGGGCTACGCGAGTCCGTCCGGGGCCGGATGGCGGCGGCCGGTGGCCGGGCCACCGTGGACTCGGCCCCCGGCCGGGGCACCCGGATCACCCTGGAGTGGCCGGATGACCGTTGACTCCTCGATCGCACCGCCGCCGGGGGCGACCGTCGACCCGTCGACCGCACCGACGGCGGGAGCGGTGGCGGTCGCGGCCAGCTCCGACCGGGCCGCCCGGATCGCCGCACTGGTGATCGCGTACGGCTGGCACCTGCTGATCAGCCTGCCCGCCGTACTGCTGAACTGGTCGGAGCTGCGGTGGCCGTGGGTGGTCGGCGGCGGTTGGCTGGCGGTGGCGCTGGCCGGCGGTTTCGCGGCCCGGCGGCTGCTGCGCGGCCGGGCGCTGCCGGCGGGGCCGCTGGTGGTGGGCCTGCTGGTGGTCGACGCGGTGGTCTTCCCGGCCAGCGGGGAGGAGTTCCTGTTCCACTCGGCGAACTGGGGCTGGGGGACCGTCGGTTGGTTCGCCATCCTGTTCCTGTGGGGTCGGCCGCTGCGGGAACTGGTCGCCACCATCGCGGCCGGAGCGGTGATCGCGCTGGTCGCGGTACTCGGGCAGGGCGCGGACGCCGCCGACCTGAGCCGCTACGGGATGTACGTCTACGGGGTGGCGGCCCTGCCGATCGCGCTCGCGGTCGGCGCGGCGACCCTGCGCACGCTCGCCGCCGAACGGGCCCGGGCCGCCTCGGCCAGCGCGGCGGTGACCGCCCAACGCCTCGCCGCCGCCCGCGCGCAGCGGGACCGGCGGGACCGGCTGGCCCTGGTCGACGCCACCGCCGGCGACGTTCTCGCCGACCTGGCCGCCGGCCGGGCCGACCCGGCCGATCCGGCGGTGCAGCGACGCTGCGCGTTGGCCGCGGCCCGGCTGCGCCGGCTGATCGCCGAGTCCGACGACGTGCCCGATCCGCTGCTGCATGAACTGCGGGCCAGCGCCGACCTGGCCGAACGGCGGGGCGTCGCGGTGGACCTGGTCACCCTGGGTACGCCGCCACCGGTGCCGGTTCCGGTCCGCCGCCGCCTGGTCGATCCACTGGCCGCTGTACTGTCCACCGTGGACGACCGGGCCCGGCTCACCGTCCTCGCGTCCCCGGACGCGGTGGAGATCAGCCTGGTCACCCCGGACCGGGGCACCCTGGAGGAGGTCGTGCCCCCGCCCGGGGACGAGCCGGTCGAGTACGAAGACGTTCGGGACGGGGAGGTCAGATGGACGCGGACCCGATGGCAGGCCCGGTGAACGGCCCCGACACGGCCCCGCCGGACGGCGGCGAGACGGCCCCGGCGGACGACCGCGACACCACGTCGGCGGCCGGGCCACCGGCACCGGCGGGTGACGACGTGGTGTCGGCGGGCGGGCGGGCGGTGCGGGTGGCGATCGTCGACGACCATCCGGTGGTCGTCGAGGGCATCCGCTCCTGGCTGGCCGCCGAGCCCCGGCTGACCGTGGTGGCGACCGGGGACGACCCGGACGTGGTGCTGCGGGCGGCCCCGGACGCCGACGTGGTCCTGCTGGACCTGCGGTTGCACGGCCGGATGGCGGTGGAGAAGGTGACCGAACTGAGCGCGGCCGGACGCCGGGTGGTGGTGTACTCCGAACACACCGACCCGGAGACGGTGCTGGCCGTCCTGGACGCCGGCGCGGTGGCGTTCCTCGCCAAGCACGAGGGCCGGGAGCACTGCGTGGCGACGGTGCTGGCAGCGGCGAGCGACCGGGCGTACGTGCCGCCGACCCTGGCCGGGGCGATCGTCGGTGACGCCCGCCCGGACCGGCCGGCCCTGTCCGACAAGGAACGCGAGGCGCTGCTGCTGTGGTTCCAGTCGATGTCGAAGGCGTCGGTGGCCCGCCGGATGCGGATCAGTGAGCACACGGTGAAGCAGTACGTGGACCGGGCCCGGATCAAGTACACCCGGGCGGGCCGGCCGGCCGCCACCAAGTCGGCGCTGCTGGCCCGGGCGATCGAGGACGGCCTCATCCGGCCCGAGGAGATCGGCACGTACCAGTCGTACGCGGCGGACGACCGGCCGACCCCCTAACGGGTGTCATGACAACCGGCCACCCGGCAGGCAAGGCTCGACGGAGGACCGCCCCGCTCCGGGTCCCCGGCCCGGGCGTGGTTCCCGTCCGCCACCACCGCGTGCACCCGGGAGGTTCGATGTCCCCCGACGACGGGTCGCCCTTCTTCATCGCACCGCACCGGTTCGACGCGGCGGAGGCCGCCGACCGGCCGGTCCTCGACCGGCACCTGGCGCCGGTGCCGGAACCGGGCGAGCGGGCGCTCGGCCGGTACCGGTCGACGCTCGCCGGTCACCTGCTCGGCCCGACCGGGGATCTTCGGCAGTGGGCGCTCGGTCCGGTCGCCACGGTCACCGTCACCGACCGGCGGATCGTGTACGTCTGCGAGGACCTGACGCTCGCCCAGGTCGGCACCGGTCCCCGGCACCGACGCAGCCTGCGGGCGGCCCGCCCGGTAAGCGGGCAGATCCGCTGGCAGTGGCCGTCCCGGCTGGAGCTGCGACCGGTCACGCCGGACCAGCCTGCGCAGTCGCGGGACGCCAGCCCGGACGGCTGCCCCGAGTTGCTGATCGTCTGCGACGCGCTGCGCACGATCCAACAGCCCGCGCTCGGTCTCGGTGGCCTGCCCACCCGGGAGGCCGCCGCCCTGGCCCGGCTGGTCCGCCGGTCGGTGGCCGGGTTCCGGCTGGCGAACCCGGCCCTGGTGGAGCTGTCGGCGGCCGAACGGGACGTGCTGCTCCGGCGGGCCGGCACCGCCCCGGTGGTGCACGGAGTCCCGGTCACCCTGCCCGGGGCGCTGCCACTGGAGTTCCTCAGCCGGGACGACTACTACCGGCCGGCCGGCCGGTCCCGCCGGGTGACCCTGCGCCGACCGGCGGGCCGTCCCGGCTCCGCCTGCTGACAGCTTCCTGATCCACTGTGGACGCGGGACGGCCGACCGTTTAGGCTCCTCAGCTCGGTGCCGGACGACCTCGGCACCGCGTCGACAAATGCCCAGGGTTCCGACCGGAGACGGCCCGGCCCACGGATGGGGAGCGCCGCATGCCGGTGATCGAGACCGCCGCCACCGGGTTGGCGAAGACGGTGGTGACCCGCGCCGTCGGGCAGTGGCTGGGACACCGACAGGCCCGGGACGCCCGCAGTCTCGACCTGTCGGAACTGGTCGCCACGACGTTCCGGGACCGGATCGTGCGCCGCAAGGCCGAGGCACAGATCGGCAGCCTGGTCACCGAGGTCACCGAACGCATCGAGCAGACCTTCGAATCCGAGTACGGCAAGCTGCCCGAACACGAGGTGGCGGCCACCCTCGACACGGTCAGCCGGGTGGTCGCGTCCGGGGTGGCGACCGACGGGCAGCTGTTCGCCGCCGACGCCGACCCGGCCCGACTCACCCGGGCCCTCCAACCGGCGTACGCGGCAGCGGCCGAGCGGGCCGGGCTGAGCGAGGCCGCCGGCCGGCTCGGCGAACGGGTACTGGCTGACTGCGTACGCTGCCACGTCGAGCTGGTCCGGCACCTGCCCGAGTTCACCAACCGGGCCAGCCAGGAGATCCTCGCCCGGTTCTCCCGGCTCTCCGCCGACCTGGCCGAGGTGCTGGCCCGGCTGCCCGCTCCGCCGAGCGCCGCCGCCGGTGACGACGACTCCTTCGAGCAGCGCTACCGGCAGTTCGTCTCCACCCACCACGACCAGCTCGAACTTTTCGGGGTGGACGTGCACAACTTCACCCCGGAGACCACCCTCAGCATCGCGTACCTGAGCCTCAGCGTGACCGGCTCCGGGGGCGGCGGTCGTCGGGTCTCCGCTGCCCGTCCGCACGCCCATGGCGCGTTCGGCCGGCTGGTCGAGGTCAGCTCGGGGAAGGCCCTGTTCGGGGGCGGCCAGAGCGGGCTGCGCGTGGAGGGGGCGCTCGGCCAGCACCGTCGGGTCCTGCTGCGCGGCGAGGCGGGCTCGGGCAAGAGCACCCTGCTGCGCTGGCTGGCGATCAACGCCGCCCGAGGGGGGTTCGCCGACTCGCTACAGGACTGGAACGGGCGGATTCCCTTCCTGGTGAAGTTGCGCGCGTACGCCGACCGGCCACTGCCACCGGTCGGCCCGCAGCTCGGCGACGACATGACCCAGTTCGCCACCGAGGCACCACCCGGCTGGGTCGAGCGGATCTTCGCCGAGGGTCGTGCGCTGCTCCTCGTCGACGGCGTCGACGAGCTGGTCAGCAGCCAGCGGGCCGGCGTCCGGGAGTGGTTGCGTCGGATCCTGCACCGGTATCCGGGAGCGATCGCCGTGGTGACCTCCCGGCCCACGGCGGCACCGGCCCGCTGGCTGGCCGCCGAGGACTTCACCACGCTGATGCTGGAGCAGATGAGCCCGGCCGACATCACCGTCTTCGTCAACCGCTGGCACCGGGCGATCGGTGGGGCCCGGCACCTGCCCTGCCGGTCCGAGGACCTGCCCCGGTACGAACGCCGGCTGCTCACCCGACTGGACGCCAACCGGCACCTGCGCGGGCTGGCCACCAACCCGTTGATGTGCGCCATGCTGTGCGCGCTCAACCTGGACCGGGGCGACGACCTGCCGCACGACCGGATCAGCCTCTACCAGGCCGCGCTGGACATGCTGTTGGAGCGGCGGGACACGGCCCGGAACGTGCCGGCGTACCGGCGGGTGGGGTTGGGCGCGCAGCACGCCCGCACCCTGCTCCAGGACCTGGCCTGGCGGTTGGCGATCAGCAACCGGTCGGAGCTGGACGTCGGGCAGGCCCGGGACCACGTGACCCGCAAGCTCGCCACCATGCCGAAGGTCACCGCCGAACCGGCCGACGTGTTCGCGCACCTGCTGGACCGCAGCGGCGTCCTCAAGGACGTGGCGGAGGACCGGATCTCCTTCGTGCACCGCACCTTCCAGGAGTACCTGGCGGCGAAGGAGATCGCCGAGGAGAACTACGTCGACGCGCTGCTGGAGCTGGCCGGGCGGGACATCTGGCGGGAGACCGTCATCATGACCGCCGGCCTGGCCAACAGCGAGTACCGTGAGCGGCTGATCGGCGGGCTGCTCGACCGGGCCGACGCCGCGTCCGGCCGCAAGCAGCGTCTGTTGCGGCTGCTCGCGGCGGCCTGCGTGGAGACCGCACCCGGCCTGACCCCGGCCACCCAGACCCGCATCGACGTCAGCCTGGTGGCGCTACTGCCGCCCCGCAGCAAGCTGGAGGCCCGCTCCCTGGCCCTGGCCGGGGAACGGGTCCTCGACTACCTGCCCGACGACCTCGGCGATCTCACTCCCCCGGTGGCGGCGGCCGTGGTCTCCACCGCCGCCTTCGTCGGCGGGCCCCGCGCCCTGGACAAGCTCGCCCGGTACGGCCCGGACCAGCGTCCCGAGGTGGTCGCCGCCCTGGTCAGCGCCGCCGACCATTTCGAGCCCGACGAGTACGGCCGCCGCGTCCTCGCCGACTCCCCACTCGAGGACGGCTGGATCACCGTCGACGGCTGGACCGCGCCGATGGCCCGCCACCTGCGGCACCTGCGCTACCTGCGGTTCGACGTCCAGATGTCGCCGGAGGTGGTCCGCGCGCTTCCCCCGGTCCGCGGTCTGTACCTTTTTGAGGGCATCGGCGGCCCCGCCGACCGGGAGATCGGGGCCCTCCACGCCCACCCCGGTCTGGAACGCCTGGTCGTCAACTCGCCGGTGGACCCGGTGGCGATCCCGGCCACCCTCAGCCAGCTCCGGTTGCTCGACCTCGACCTGCTGCCACCGTACAGCGGCCGGACGAACCTGTCCTGGCTCGCCCAGTTCCCCCGGCTCACCGCGCTGACCCTCTGGGGCCTCTACCGGCCGTACAGTTGGCGACCGCTCACCGAGCTACCGGAACTGAGCGACCTGTTCCTCACCCCCGGGCCGGGGCGGCGCCCGCTGGACGACGTGGCGTTCCTGCGACAGCTTCCCGCGCTGACCTCGCTGGGGCTCGGCGTCTGCACCGACCCCCGCGTCCTGGCGCACGTCGCCGCCCACCACAACCTGAAGAGACTGTCGCTGATCTGGCTGGACGTGCCGGGCCTCGATCTGGGGACGATCCGCGACCTACCGCTGGAGTACCTGGACCTCAGCCGCTTCGTCGGCCCACTCGATCTCACCAGGTTGGCAGGTCATCCCACCCTGGAGGCAGTCAGCCTGCAGGGATGTGCCAACCCGATGGATCTGGGCCCGCTGGCCACGATGCCCCGACTACGCAGGCTGTTCATCGGCAACGCGGGACCTCCCGCCCTCGGCCTCGATCTCGGGCCGCTCCGCGACCGTCGCCGCCTCACCGTGTACGCCGAGGCAGACCAGGTGCTCCACAACCGGGAGGGCGTCCGGGTCCGCACCTGACCCGCCGGCGGGCCGCTGCGGCCAGTACCGGCCAGGCCCGCCAGAGCCGGGGCTACGCGGTCGGGGCGGGCCGCGGCGGGCGGCCCTCCATGGCGGCGGCCTGCTCCGGGGTGGGTGCGGTGCCGCCCAGGTGGGCCGGCTGCCACCAGGCGTCGTCCGGGCCGGACGGCTGGTCCGGGTACTCCCGCTGGGCCCGGTCGACCAGGGCGGTGAGCCGCGCCTTGAGGTCCGCGTTCATCTTGCCGGCGTACTGGTAGCCGGCCGGGTCCAGCGGCTCGCCGATCAGGATGGTGATCGGCACGTGCCGGGTGAGGGTGGGCTTGCGGTCCTTGGTCCAGATCCGCTGCCCGCCCCACAACGCCACCGGCAGGACCGGCACCCCGGCCTCCTGCGCCATCCGGACGGTGCCGGTCTTGAGGCTCTTGACGGTGAACGAGCGGCTGATGGTGGCCTCCGGGAAGACCCCGACCACCTCGCCCCGGCGCAGCGCGGCCATCGCCTCGTTGAACGAGCCGGCGCCGGCCGCCCGGTTCACCGAGATGTGCCGCATGCCCCGCATCAGCGGACCGGAGACCTTGTGCGCGAACACCTCGCTCTTGGCCATGAACCGGACCAGCCGCTTCGACTCCTGCGCGCCCAGCCCGCAGAAGATGAAGTCGAGGTAGCTGACGTGGTTGGCGGCCAGCACCGCCCCGCCGGTCCGCGGTACGTGGTGTGCGCCCTCGATGGTGATCTTCAGGTCGAGGACCCGGAACATGGTCTTGCAGGCGGCGATCACGGGCGGGTACACGAGTTCCGGCATTGGGCGAGATTACCCTGCCGTCGCCGCCCCGAAGCCCACCGACGGCACCCGGGCGGCCGGGCCGGGCGGACCGGTACCCGGCCCGCCCGCTCAGTCGCGATGGTGCTCCAGCTCAGTCGGGATGGTGTTCCAGCTCCAACCGGCCCCGGGCGAAGGCGTCCACCCGCCCCCACCGGCCCGGGATGTCGAGCACCTCGATCCGACCCATGCCGACCGGTAGCCGGGGCTCCACCGACAGGTGCCCCTCGTGCGGTTCGATCCCGAGCATGGTCCGGATCAGCAGCAGCGGGGTACCGGTCGACCAGGCCTGCGGGCTGCACGCCGTCGGGTACTCCACCGGGAACTTGGTCAGCTCCCGCTGGTACCCGCCGAACGCCTCGGGCAGCCGCCCGTCGAAGTAGCCGGAAGCGGCGATGATGCCGTCGGCGATGGTGGCGGCCTCCTCGGCGAACCCGTACCGGCGCAGCCCCCAGGCGATGAACGAGTTGTCGAACGGCCAGATCGTGCCGTTGTGGTAGCCGATCGGGTTGTAGCGGGCGTCCCCCTCGGCGAGGGTCCGCACCCCCCAGCCGGAGAACAGCCGGGGACCGACCAGGTGTTCGGCGATCTTCGGGGCGCGTTCGTCGGTGACGATCCCGCTCCACAGCAGGTGCCCGATGTTGGAGGTGAGCGAGTCGACCTGCCGGCCGTCCGGCTCCAGGGCGATCGCGTAGTACTCGCCGTCGGCGACCCACCACTCCCGGTTGAAGCGTTCCTTCAGCTCGGCGGCCTCCCGTTCGAGCTGGTCGGCGTACGCCGGATCGTCCCAGAACTCCCGGGCCAGCCGGGCCGCCCGCACCTTCGCGTCGTACGCGTACCCCTGCACCTCGCAGGTGGCCCGGGGGAAGCCGGGCAGCCGGCCGTCCCGGTAGGAGATCGAGTCCCAGGAGTCCTTCCAGCACTGGTTGTCCAGGCCGGTCTCGGTGTTGCGCCGCTCGTACCAGACGTAGCCGTTACCGGCCAGGTCGGCGTAGTCGTCGATCCAGCGCAGCGCGGCCCGGCACTCCCGTTCCAGTTCCCGGACCAGCGCGGCGTCCCCGCTCCACCGCTCGTACTCGTCGAGCAGCACCACGAACAGCGGGGTCGCGTCCACCGAGCCGTAGTAGGGCGAGTGGGGTTGTTCCTCGAAGGCGGCCGTCTCGCCGTACCGCATCTCGTGCAGGATGCGGCCGGGGTCCTCCTCCCGGAAGTCGTCGAACCGGCTGCCCTGCAACGTGGCGAGGACGCGCAGCGTGGTCCGGGACAGTTCCGGGGTGAACGGCAGTGTCTGGAGGCAGGTCAGGATGCTGTCCCGGCCGAACATGGTCATGAACCAGGGCAGCCCGGCCGCCGGGATCGCCCCGGGCACCGAGATCGGCCCGAACCGCAGCGCGGCCAGGTCGACCAGGCTGCGCCGGTACGTCCGGGCGAGCGTCTCCCACTCGCAGTTGACCTTCGGCGCGTTCGCCAGCCACTCCTGGAGGTCCTGCTGAAGTGAGATCTGCCCGGTGCCGTGCACCCGCGCCCCCATCGGCACGGGCCGGCCGCCCGGCCCGAGCACCAACGTGTCGACGTCGATCCGGCTGGTCCACTGCTCGTTGGGTTCCAGCCGTACCGTGTACGCGAAGCCCCGGGCGTCGAACCGGGCCGGCTCGGACGACGTGATCACGGTTTCCCGGTTGAAGTTCCCCCGCCGGTAGCCCAGCCGGAGCCGGTCCGCCTCGGCCTCGGTGTAGGACTCCCCCTTCTTGTTCAGGATCTCGTCCTTGACCTGGAACAGGTCGGCGAAGTCCGCTGCCGCGTCGACCCGGATCTCCAGGTCGACCGGTCGCTCGTCGTGGTTGAGGACGGTCAGTTGTTCCCGGAAGCTGCCGCCGACGACCCGTTCCCGGATCACCGACAGCTTCGCGTCGGTGTAGTGGCTGGCCGTCCCCGGCACCAGGAAGAAGCGCGCTTCGTAGTACTGGAGGTCGTCGTAGGAGAGCGCGTTGAGCCGTTCCCCGTTGACGGTGAGCACCCAGGTGGAGAGGAACCGGGTGTCGTTGGCGAACATGCCGGTCGGTTCGGTCGGCGTGGCCTCGATGTCGCCGGTGTCCTCGCAGACCACGAAGGTGTTCCCGTCGAGGATCCGGACCAGGTTGGTGTTCGCCATCAGCGTGCCTCCTTCGCGACCACCCGGCGCGGACCGCAGGCGTCCGGCGGGCCGGGGAAGATCCGCTCCACCTGGGCGAGCAGGCGGGGATCACCGGTGGCGCTCAGTTCGGCGCGCAGCGCGGCCGCGATCAGGCTCTCCCGGCCGGTGATGATCCGCTCGAACAGGTCGGGACCGATCCGTACGACGCTGTCCGCCGCCCGTTCCTCCTGGTCCGCCCGTGTTCGTCCCCGGTCGATGCTGACCAGCCAGTGCGTCGTCCGGGCCCCCTCGTGGAGGTCGAAGCGGATCGTCCCGGACGTCTTGGTCAACAGCGGCTCGAACCCCCGCCGGTCCAGTTCCTCGAAGAACTGCGTGATCGCGTCCGCCATCGGTGTCCGCCCTCCCCTGTCGAGACTGTCGGTCACGGTGGCCCGGCGAGACGGGTCGCCGCCCGAGCAGGGTCCCCACCGCCGGGCCGGCCAACCTCACCCGGACCGGGTGAGGTGGGTGCGGGACGCGCGACGGCCCGCCGGTCCGGTGGACCGACGGGCCGTGGTGAGAGCCGGGAGCCGGGTCAGTTGTTCGGTTCGTCGGCGCTGATGTCCGCCAGCACCGACTGCGGCTCCCGCTCGACCGCCAGGTCACCGATGGAGATCAGGCCGACCAGCCGGCCGTCGTCCATCACCGGCAGCCGGCGTACCGCGTACGTCCGCATCAGGTCGGTGGCGGCCACCGCGTCGTCGTGCTGGCTGACGGTGATCAGTTCGGTGCTGGTGATCTGGCGCAGCCGGGTGGTGTCCGGGTTCCGCTGCTCCGCCACGCCCCGGACGGTGATGTCCCGGTCCGTGACGATGCCGAGCACGGCGTCACCGTCGGTCACCACCACGTCTCCGATGGCGCTGTCCCGCATCTCCTGGGCCGCTGCGGTGAGCGTGTCGTTGCCGTCCATGGTCACCAGACGGGTCGTCATGAACTCTCCGACCGTGGTCATGCTGCTCCCCTCTCGGTGTCGGCCCGGCCGTCTACCCGTCGCCGGGGGCCGGGTAACCCGCAGGGCCTCGACCGCAGCCGGTGCCGCTTCAGCCGCCGCCGGGTCCCACCTCGACCGCAGCCGGTCCCGCCTCAGCCGCGCACCGGGACGCCGACCACCCGGTCGACGCGCAGCCGCAGCACCAGCCGCCGCTGCGTCACCATGGCCTGGCGGAACTCGGCCCAGTCCGGGTGTTCGCCCTGCACCGACCGGTAGAGCCCGACCAGTTCCTCCACCACCGCGTCGTCCGGGTGGGCGGCCACCCCGGTCAGCTCAGCCCGCACGTCCGCCGCCGTGTACGACCAGCCGTCCCCGGCGCTGACGTGGAAGCTGGCCCGGGGGTCGCGGCGCAGGTTCGCCGTCTTCGCCCGACCGTCGGTGACCGAGACGCGGATCAGTCGCTCCGCCCGGTCGAAGCTGTACACCACGGTGGACTGTTGCGGTCGACCGTCCCGCCGGACCGTGGCCAGCACCCCCAGCCGCCCGGCGGCGAGGGTGTTAATCAGTTTGTCCTGGTACTCGGCGTCCGTCACGCGAATCCCTCCATCGTCTCCGTCGCCCGGTGCGTCCCCCCATCCAACCGGATCGGCCTCGCGCCCGGCCGGAGGCCGGCGGATCCGACACCGACGTGGTCCGGCCCGGAGACGACGCACCCGCCGTCGCGGCGGCGACGGCGGGTGCCCACGGTACGAGTTCAGCACGGCCCGGTGGCAGCGGCTGCCCACCGTACGGGTCGACGCGGCTCAGGTCAGCGCGGCTCGGCGGCGACCAGTTCGGCGATCTGCACCGCGTTGAGCGCGGCGCCCTTGCGCAGGTTGTCGTTGGAGCAGAAGAACGCGATGCCGTGCGCGACGGTCTCGTCGGCCCGGATCCGCCCGACGTACGTCGGGTCCTGGCCGGCGGCCAGCAGCGGGGTGGGCACGTCGGCCAGCGCCACACCGGGGGCGTCGGCGAGCAGCTCACGGACCCGCTGCGGGGTGATCGGCCGGGCGAAGCCCGCGTTGACCTGGAGCGAGTGGCCGGTGAAGACGGGCACCCGGACGCAGGTGCCGGAGACCTTCAGGCCGGGGATCTCGAGGATCTTCCGGCTCTCGTTGCGCAGCTTCTGTTCCTCGTCGGTCTCGTCGGAGCCGTCGTCGACGATCGAACCGGCGAGCGGGAGCACGTTGAAGGCGATCGGCTGGGCGAAGGACCGCGGGGCCGGGAACTCGACGGCGGTGCCGTCGTGGGCCAGCCCGGTGGCGTCGGCGGCGACCTTGCGGACCTGCTCGTCCAGCTCGGCCACGCCGGCCAGCCCGGCCCCGGAGACCGCCTGGTACGTGGCGACGACCAGGCTGACCAGTCCGGCCTCGGCGTGCAGCGGGCGCAGCACCGGCATCGCCGCCATCGTGGTGCAGTTCGGGTTGGCGATGATGCCCTTGGGGCGGTTGGTAACGGCGTGCGGGTTGACCTCGGCCACCACCAGCGGCACGTCCGGGTCCATCCGGTACGCCGAGGAGTTGTCGATCACCACGGCGCCCGCCTCGGCGACCCGGGGAGCGAGTTCCTTCGAGGTGGTCTTGCCGGCCGAGAAGAGCACCACGTCCAGGCCCCGGTAGTCGGCGGTGGCCGCGTCCTCGACGGTGACCTCGCCGCCGTCCCACGGCAGGGTACGCCCCGCCGACCGGGCGGAGGCGAACAGCCGGAGCTGCTCGGCCGGGAAGCGCCGCTGGGCCAAAACCTGCCGCATGACGCCGCCGACCTGGCCGGTGGCGCCCACAATGCCGATCCTCATGCCCGCGAGGCTACCCAGGCCGGGGCCCGGACCGGGAACGCTTTCCCACGGCCCGGACCGGGCACGACGTACGTCACACCCCGACCGCCCGACCGGCCGCACGACCGGCCGACCAGCCACCCGCCCGACGGGCCGACCAGCCGTCGGGCCGGTCGGCGTCGGGCACCCGATGGCGGCCAGCTGCCGCCGGTCAGCGGTCGGCGTCGACCACCTCGCCGAGGCCGGTGGCGACCAGTTCGTCGCGGATGACCGCCGCGTCCCCCTCGACGACCAGGGTCAACGCCTCCGGACGCAGGTGCGCGGCGGCAGCCGCGGAGACCTGTGCCACGTCCGCGGCGAGCAGCGACTCCCGCAGTCGGGCGTGGTAGTCGTCGGGCAGGCCGTGCACCACCAGGGTGGTCAGCGCGGAGGCGATCGCCCGGGGCGACTGCAACTCGACCGAGAGCTGCCCGGCCCGCCAGGCCCGGGCCACCGCCAGCTCCTCCTCGGTGACCCCGGTGAGCTGGGTACGGGCGATCTCGCCGATCGCCTCGACCAGGGCCGGCGCGGTGACCGCGGTCTGCACCCCGGAGGAGACCGCGAACCGCCCGAACCGCCGGGAGGTGGCGAAGTCCCCCCGGATGCCGTACGTGTAGCCGTGCACCTCGCGGATCAGGTGGTTGAGCCGGGAGGTGAAGGCCCCGCCGAGCACCGTGCCGGCCAGGGCGGTCGGCACGTGGTCGGGGTGGGCCCGGTGCGGGGCGGGGTGGCCGAGGCGCAGCGTGGACTGCACCGATCCGGGCCGGTCGACCAGCAGGATGCGTCGCCCCTCGCGGAAGGTCAGCCCGATCGGGCCCTCCTGGGGGGCCGGGCCGCCGCCGGCTCCGGCGAAGGCCGCCGCGCCGAGCGCGGCCAGGTCGATCCGCTCCAGGTCACCGGCGACGACCAGGGTGCCGGGCCGGAGGAACCACTCGGAGTGGAAGACCCGTACGTCGTCGACGTCCAGCCCGGCCACCGACTCCGGGTCGCCGTACATCGGCCGGCCGATCCGGGTGTCCGCGCCGTACAGCTCGGCCCGGAGCACCGCGTCGGCGCGGGGGCCCGGGTTCGCCCAGTCCATCCGCAGGGCGGTCGCCTCGTCGTCGCGGACCCGCAGGATGTCGGCCGGGTCGAGCCGGGGCGTCCGGACCGCCTCGGCGAGCAGCTCCACGGCGGCGGTCAGCCGGTCCACCGGCACCTGCACGCTGACCTGGAAGGAGTCCCAGTCCAGGCCGGTCACCAGCTCGGTGCCGAGCGCCTCGATGGCCAGCGCGAACGCGGTGGCGTCCCGCTGGGCGGTGCCCTCCTCGACGGCCTTGGCGAGGACCGCGCCCAGCCCTTCCCGACCGAGCGGTTCGCGGCCCGCGCCGGCGTCGAGCAGCAGCAGCGCCACGGCGAGGTTCTGGCCGGGCAGGTGCGCGGCGACCACCTCGCCGCCGGCCACCGTCCGGCGGGTCACCGCCGGGAACCGGTACGGGCGGGCCGTACCGGGACCAGGGCGTTCGGCGATCAGGGTCATCGGGCCTCCTCCTCGGGCTGGTAGGTGAGGATCGCCCGGTCCTGGGGCGCGAGCACCTCGGCGGCCGTCCCGGCGATCTGTTCCGCGGTGACCGCCAGCCAGGCGGGCAGCCGTTCACCCACCCGGGTCGGGTCACCGAACTGGATGGTGTACCGGCTGAGCAGGTCGGCCCGGCCATCCACGGTGGACGTCTGCCGCCACCAGGCGGTGGTGAGCAGGGCCCGCGCCCGGTCCAGCTCGGTGCCGGTGACCGGCACGGTCGCCAGTTCGTCGACCACCTCGGCCAGCCCGTCGGCCAGGCGTCCGGCGGTCACCCCGGGCCGGGCGGTGGCGGTGGCGATCAGCGGGGCGGGGGCGTGCGCGAGGTCCACCCCGTACGCGCCGACCAGGTCCGGCTGGGCGATCCGTTCGCCGTCGGCGAGCCGCTGGTAGAGGCGGCTGCCCCGGCCGCTGCCGAGGACGGTGGCGAGCACGGTCACCACGTCGTACCCGCCGGAGCCGAAGGGGTGGGTGCGGTGCGCGAGGTACACCCGGGGGGCGGGCACGTCACCGGTGACCACCTCGTGCACCGGCGTACCGGCGGCGGCGACGGTGTGCCCGTCCGGCGCGGCCGGGATGTCGGCGCGGGCCGGGATCGCGCCGAAGTACCTGTCGGCCAGCGCGAAGACCTCGTCGGCCCGGGCGTCGCCGACGACCGTGAGCACGGCGTTGTTCGGCGCGTAGTAGGTGCGATGGAACTCCTGGAAGGTGCCCAGGTCGGCGGCGTTCAGGTCGGCCATCGACCCGATGGTGGCGTGATGGTACGGGTGGCCGGGCGGGTAGAGCATCGGCAGCAGCCGCAGCCAGGCGTCGCCGTACGGGACGTTCTCGTAGCGTTGCCGCCGCTCGTTCTTGACCACGTCCCGCTGGTTGTCCAGGGTCTCCTGGGTCAGCGCGGGGACCAGGCCGCCCATCCGGTCGGCCTCCAGCCAGAGCGCCAGTTCGAGGTGCTCGGCGGGGACGGTCTCGAAGTAGTTGGTCCGGTCCGGGTTGGTGGTGGCGTTCAGCGAGCCACCGGCGCCCTGGACCAGCTTCATGTGTTCGGTCTTCGCGACGTTGACCGAGCCCTCGAACATCAGGTGCTCGAAGAGGTGGGCGAAGCCGGTCTGGCCGGCCGGCTCGTGCCGGGAGCCGACGTCGTACCAGAGGTTGACCGCGACCGCCGGGGCGGTGCGGTCCTCGCTCACCACCACGCGCAGGCCGTTGTCCAGTCGGGTGGTCTCGATCGGCCAGGGGTAACCGCTGTCGGGCATGGCCCCGACGCTATCCGATCGTCCCGGTCGGGGTGGGCCGCCCGGCCGGTGGCGGCGCGGCGGCCCCGGCGGCCACCGGCCCGGCGGGGGCCGTCGGTCGCCGACGCCGCCCGCGCCGGGTCCGCGGGTCAGTCCGGGGGTTCGATGGGGGTCACGGTCTCCTCCGAGGTACGCCGTTCCAGCACGGTGTCCGGTGCGGCGTTCGGGTCGGCCTCCCGACGGTCGGAGTCGGCGAGGATGGCGGAGGCCTGCGCCTGCGGGTCGTCGCTGCCGGCGGCCCGTTCCTCCGGCAGCAGGTGCCGCGCGCGGGACTCCACCCGTTCCTGATCGGTCACGTCGCTACTCATGGCCGCTCTGATACCCCGCCGGCGCTCGCGCCACGCCCCTGCGATTGCGCCGTTCACGGTCAGCGGAACGGTCCGCGTACCTCGTAGGTGATGCCGCCGGAGGAGAGGCCGGAGGTGCCGCGCTGCGAGGAGAAGTAGAGGCGGCTGCCGTCCGGGGAGAACGCCGGTCCGCAGATCTCCGACGAGGACTGTCCGGTGATCCGCAGGAACGGGGCGACCACCTCGTCCGGGGTGATGATGTTGATCTCCATGTTGCCGCCGTCCTCGGCCACGTAGAGGTCCCCACCCCGGCTGCCGGTGATGTTGTCCACCCCGGTCAGCGGCGCACTTCCGGAGACCAGCGAGTCGTCGTACGCCAGGTCGATCCGCTGGGCGACGGCGTCGTACGCCCAGACCCGGTTGTCGCCCTTGGTGGTGAACCAGCAGGTGCCGTCGGCGTACCAGCAGCCCTCGCCGCCGTTGAACCGTTTCGCGCCGGCGACCTGGTCGCGGGTCTGGGTGGGCGAGCCGTCCGGGTCGGGCACCCGGGCCCAGCTGACCGGCCCGCTGGTGCCGGTGCCGGCCACCAGCACCTCCAGGGTGCCGGCGGAGAGGTCGCTCCAGACGGTGGGCCGGAACCGGTAGAAGCAGCCGGTCGGCTCGTCCTCGGTCAGGTAGATCACCTGCCGGTCCGGGTCGCAGGCGGCGGCCTCGTGGCTGAACCGGCCCAGCGCCGCCCGCCGTACCCCGGCCCGGCCGCCCTCCGGGTACGTCTCGTAGACGTAGCCCCGGTTGACCTCCTCGCCGGAGAGCCAGGTGCCCCAGGGGGTGGCTCCGCCGGCACAGTTGCGGTTGGTGTTTCCCAGGATGCGGTACGCGGACAAAATGTTCCCGGTGGCGTCGAAGCGTACGGCCGAGGCTCCCCCGGTGAGCGAGATCTCAGAGTTCGAGACGTAGATCCAGCCGGTTCCGGCGGCGAAGCAGGCCCCACCGTCCGGTGCGTCGTGCCAGGTGTAGCCGGTCGATCCGACCTGCTGCCGGGAGCGGGCGACCACCCGGCTGCTGAAGCCGGCCGGAAGCTGGATCCCGTTGGTGTCGGCCGCACCGAGCGGCCCGTACGGGCTGCTCCCGGGCTGGGCCGGAGCGGCCAGGGCGGCCCCGGACCAGAGGCTGCCGGAGAAGGCGGCGGCACCGGCCACGGTGGCACGCAGGAGGGTGCGACGGTCCACGGGGGCCTCCAGAATGGGGGTGATGAACGCCGATGAAGCTACCGACCATTCCATCGATGATGGTGAATGTCAGGGGGCTCCTTGCCGACGTCCGGATGAGCTTTTGGGGCACCGGTCGGGTAGGCTCGCCCCCGTGACTCGCTCGTATCGATGGTTTAGCCAGCCGGCTCGCAGCCGGTGACTCGACCATGAGCTGACGTCACCACACTCCGAGCCGGCCAGGCGGGGATCACGCGATCCCCCTGCCATCTTGCCTACGAGCAGCCGGCTCGACCCGGGCGCCGGCCCCGGGGTTGGTCGGCGGAAGGACATCCACCGTGACGACCCCGGAGTCCGATCGCGTCATCGATCAGCGGATCCAACGCGTCGTGCCGCTGACCACCCCGGCCCTGCTCCACCACGAACTCCCCCTCGACGACGCCCTCACCTCGGCCGTGATCGCCGGCCGCCGGTCGGTCAGCCGGGTGCTGGACCGCACCGACGACCGGCTGCTGGTGGTGGTCGGCCCGTGCTCGGTGCACGACCCGGCCGCCGCGCTGGACTACGCCCACCGGCTCCGGGTGGCCGCCGAGCAGCACGCCGACGACCTGCTGGTGGTGATGCGGGTCTACTTCGAGAAGCCGCGCTCGACCGTCGGCTGGAAGGGCCTGATCAACGACCCGGGCCTGGACGGCTCCGGCGACGTCAACACCGGCCTGCGTACCGCCCGGGCGCTCCTGCTCGACGTGCTGCGCCTCGGCCTCCCGGTCGGCTGCGAGTTCCTCGACCCGATCACCCCGCAGTACATCGCCGACACGGTGGCCTGGGGCGCGATCGGCGCCCGGACGGTGGAGAGCCAGGTGCACCGGCAGCTCGCCTCCGGCCTGTCCATGCCGATCGGCATGAAGAACCGCCCGGACGGCAGCATCGGCACCGCCGTGGACGCCATCCGGGCCGCCGGGGTGCCGCACGTCTTTCCGGGTATCGACGTCTCCGGTACGCCGGCGATCCTGCACACCCGGGGCAACGCCGACGGGCACCTGGTGCTGCGTGGCGGCCGGGGCCTGCCCAACTACGACGCCGACTCGGTGGCCGGGGCGCTGGCCCAGCTCCGGGCGGCGAACCTGCCCGAGCGGGTGGTGATCGACGCCAGCCACGACAACAGCGGCAAGGACCACCGCCGCCAGCCGGTGGTCGCGGCGGACGTGGCCGACCAGCTCGCCGCCGGCCAGCGCGGCATCGTCGGGATCATGCTGGAGAGCTTCCTGGAGCCCGGCCGGCAGGACCTGGACCCGACCCGGGAGCTGACCTACGGCCAGTCCGTCACCGACGCCTGCCTCGGCTGGAGCGACACCGCCCAGGTGCTGGAGACCCTCGCCACCGCCGTCCGGGCCCGGCGCGCCTACACCCCGCACCCCACCCCGGCCTGACCGCCGCAAACACAGCGCCGCCCTCCAGCCTGACCGCCGGAAACACAGCGCCGCCCTCCAGCCTGACCGGCGGACACCAGCGCCGGCCCGGCCTGACCCCGCAAACACAGCGCCGCCCCGGGCGAGGCCCGGGGCGGCGCTGGTGTCGGTGTGCAGGTCGCCTCTCGGCGAGTGGCACGACGCGGCTCCAGCCGGACGGTATTCCGCGAAGGCAGTTAGGTGAGGCCCGGGGACACTGGTCACACCGACACCTCACACAACGGCCGGACCCGGTCGGGTGTTCCGGGCCGGGATGTGGTCCCGCTCACCCGCCGCACCCGTGGTGGGCGCGACGTTTGACCGATTCCGGCACGGGTAGCTGATCACCGTGACCGACGAACCAGCCAACCGGGCGATGCTCGACGACCTGCTGGACGACATCTACCACGGGCAGGAGCGGGTGACTCAGGCCGAGATCCACCGCCGGGCGGTGGCCGCCGAGCTACCCGCCGAGCTGCTGACCCGGATCTCCGCGCTGCCGCAGGGCGAGTACGCGATGGACGAGGTGGCCGACCTGCTCGGCGGCTCGGCGGTCTGAGCCGGCGCACCCCCGACGGGTCCGCCCGGACCCGGACCGCCCGACGACGGAGAGGACGAACGACATGACCGACCGGGACGAGCACGAGCAGGTTCCCGCTCTCGGCCAGCCGCCGGAGGGCCAGGGCCTGACCGACGAGCCGGACTTCGCCGAGGAACACGACCGCACCGCCGTCGACCGGGACATCGTCACCGGTGAGGACGAGGAGGAACGGGAGCCGGAGTCGCCGCGCGGCTGGTCCGGCATGCAGCGCTGACCGGGGACGTACCGGCCGGAAGGGGAGGGAGCCACGGCTCCCTCCCCTTCTCGCGTTCCCCGGCGCTCAGTCCCGGTGCCGGTCCCCCTCGGCGGCCTGCTGCGCGACGGCGTACCCCATCTGGAGGAAGTCGGAGGCGGCGACCGCGGTCAGCGCGGTGGCGACCAGCCGGGTCAGCCGGGGCGCGAGGACCAGACCCCCGGTCAGCCCGGTGGCGACCCAGACCGCCAGGCAAAACGGGCAGCTCAGCAGCTCCCCGATGGCGTGCCGGGTGGCGCTGCCGGAGTCCCGTACCTCCTCCATCACCTCACCGCTGCCGATCGGCTTCTCGTACCGGGTGAACGGGGCCCGCAGCGGGCTGGTCACCGCGTCCTTCGAGAGCAGCCGGCTCAGTTTGTGGGTGGCGACGGCGAGCAGCACCACGTCGGCCGGCGCGGGCCGCTCCGGCACCGGCCGGCCGGTCGCCTTGACCAGCGCGGCGATCGAGGCGGTGACGGCGGCGTAGGTGCCCATCGCCGCCAGGTAACCGTCCAGCGGTCGGTGCTCGTGCGGCGCGTACGCCCGGCGCAGCCGCGCCACCCTCTCCTTCAGGCCACTCCGGGTCACAAGTTTCTCCTTGCGTCGATGGGGTCGGGCGGGTGGACGGCCGCCGACCGTCCCGGGCGGGCCCGGCCGCTCGCCGGATCAGCCGGGAGCCGGTCCGGTCGCGGGCCGGAGCAGCCGCTCGCCGGTTCAGTCGGGGCCGGGTCAGCCGGCGGTCAGGTTGTCGGCCACCTCGCGGGCGAGGTTGGCCAGGGTCCGGTCGGCGAGCGCCTCGTCGGCGCGCCGCTCGGCGGAGTCGCCGGCCAGGTCCAGCCGGACCCGGGCACCCCCGGCGTCGGCCGGCTCCACCTCGATCTCGGCCGACCAGCCGGGGTTCGCGGCGCTGCTCCACCGGGCCCGCAGCCCCTCCGGCATGACCTCCGGGCGCTGGTCGCCGTCGGTACGCAGCGGTTCCGGCAGCCAGGCCGCCGCCCGGTCCGGATCGGTGGCGGTACTGAACACCACCTCCGGTGGCGCCGACATGCCCCGCTCGACGTGCGCCATCAGGCGTCCCGCAGCCGACTCGGGTCGACCTCCCGGCCCGGATGGCGGGCCAGGTACTCCGTCTCCAGTTCGGCGGTCCGCCGCAGGTGGTTGGCGAGCGCGGAGTCCGCCGCGTGCCGCAGGGTGTCCAGCCGGGTGCGGTGCAGGCTGTGCATCTCGCGGATCAGATCCTCGTCCCCCAGCTCGGCGGGGTCGATGCCGAGCAGCTCGCTGTCGGTGTCGGCGTCGACGGCGGCCATGTCGTGCAGATGGTCACCGTCCCACTCGGGCAGCCGCTGCTCCGGGCTGTCCACCGCCGCGCCGCGCGGCGGGAACCCGTCAGGTCGTAGCGATCCGGTCATCGTCGCCTCCCTGGTCTCGGATGGGCCGGCAGCTAGACGGATGCCCACACGGGCGGACACCAAACCAACGGTCGTCCGGCTTGGTCTGCTCCCCGGTCACCGGGACACCCGGCTACGACGCCGTGTCGGAGACGCCGGGCGGCCCCGGTACCCTCGATGCCATGAAGCGGCTCTGGACACCGGCGTGGATCGCCCGCCACGTGGCCATGGTCGTGCTGGTCGTCGGGTTCTGCGCGCTGGGCTGGTGGCAGATCAGCCGGGCCACCGCCGGCGGCAACTCGTCGAGCTGGGCCTACGCCGTGGAGTGGCCGATCTTCGCGGCCTTCGTGGTCTTCGTGTGGTGGCGGGAGATCCGGCACACCCTGCGGGAGGACGCCGGCCCGCCCGGCGAGCCCGACGGCCCAGCGGACGGCCCCGGCGCGGGGTCGACCGGCGCAGCCCCGGGCGGCCCGGCCGCCGACGCCCCGGCCCGGCCCGGCGCCCCCGGGAACCCGGGGCCGGTCCCGTCCGGCAGCACGCCGGGCGCGCCGGAGCCGGCCCCGACCGGCCCGCCGGTGGTACGCCGACCGGTGCGGGTGGTCCGGGCGACCGTACCGGCGGCCGACGGTGAGGACGCCGACCTGGCCGCGTACAACCACTACCTGTCATGGTTGAACGCCAATCCGGGCGCCCGGCCCGGTGACTACCCCGGCTGAGCCGGAGCGGAAGGACGGAACGAACCGTGCGCGCAGCCCTTACCCGGTACCGCGTGATCGCCTGGATCGTGGGCGTGGTGCTGATCCTGTTGGTGGTGATCGGCATGCCGCTGAAGTACGGCTTCGACGAGCCGGTCGTGGTCGAGACGATCGGTCCGGCGCACGGCTTCCTGTACATGGTCTACCTGGTCGCCGCCTTCGACCTGGCCCGGCGGGCCGAGTGGTCGCTGAAGCGGATGGCGCTGGTGATGCTCGCCGGTACGGTGCCGTTCGTCTCCTTCTACGCGGAGCGTCGGGTGAGCCGCTGGGTGACGGCCGACCCGGCCCGCACCCCGGAACCGGTCGCCGGCTGACGTCCCACCGGTCCCGTCCGTCCCGGGCTTCCCGGCGGTCGACTCCCGTCCCGGGTTAGGTTGGTACGCCGGTGGAGGTCCCGCTCCACCGCTGCCGCCGGACGTCCCCGGTGGTGCCCCCCGGGAGAGGAGCCGGCCACTCGTGTCGTCGTTACGGATCCTGCTGCGGTCCCTGGTCGTCGGCGGTCTGGTCGCCGCCCTGCTCGCGCCCGGCGCGGTGGCCCGCGCGGAGCCGACACCGGCGGAGCTGACCCGGCAGATCGAGGCGTCCTCGACAAAGCTGGAACGGGTGGTCGAGTCCTGGAACAAGCTCAACGAGGACATCAAGGCCAACCGGGCGGCGGTGGCGAAGCTGGAGGCCCGGATCGGGCCGCTGGAGAAGCAGGTCGAGCAGGGCCGCGCCGACGTCGGCCGGTACGCGGTGACCGCGTACAAGACCGGTGGTCTGGGCACCGCCGACGTGCTGCTGCGCACCGACGACCGGGCCGAGCTGCTGGCCCGGCTCGGCACCCTCGACCAGCTCGCCCGGCACCGGGAACAGCAGATCACCGGACTGAGCACGACCCAGCGGCAGCTGCTGGACACCAAGGCCCGGCTGGAGGCCACCCTGGCCCGGCAGGCCGCCCAGGCCCGCGAGCTGGCCGCCGGCCGGAAGAAGATCGAGAAGGACCTGAGCCGCCTGTACGAGCTGCGCCGCCAGGCGTACGGGTCGGCCACCGAGAAACCGAAGCCGAAGCCGGCCGCCGCGCCGAAGACGCCCGCCGCCTCCGGGAAGGCCGGCGTCGCGGTGCGGTACGCGTACGGTGCGCTGGGCAAGCCGTACCGGTGGGGCGAGGACGGCCCCGACGGGTACGACTGTTCCGGGCTGACCTCGGCCGCGTGGCGGGCCGCCGGGAAGTCGTTGCCGCACAACACCGCGATGCAGTGGAACGTGGTGGCCCGGATCGGCCGCGCCGACCTGCGCCCCGGCGACCTGGTCTTCTACCGCAGTCTCGGGCACGTGGCGCTGTACGTCGGCGACGGCAAGGTGATCCACGCGCCGACCTTCGGCCGCAACGTGGAGATCCGCGACGTCGACCTGCTGCCCCCGTACGGGTACGGCCGGGTCCGCTGAGCGTGCCGCCGACGGACCGGCAGCGGGGCGGCCCGCTGATGACCCCGGACACGACGAACGGCCGGCGTCCCATCTCGGGACGCCGGCCGGACGTGGTCGTTCCTACCGGATCAGGCCGCCTGGAGCCCTTCCGCGCGGGCCAGCTCACGCAGCCGGCCGAGCGCCTGGATCTCCAGCTGCCGGATCCGCTCCCGGGAGAGCGAGAAGCGCGACGCGACCTCGGTCAGCGAGTGCTCCCGCCCGTCCTCCAGGCCGTACCGGGCCCGCATGATGCCGGCGGACCGGTCGTCCAGGTGGTTGAGCAGGCCCTCGATCCGCTGCCGCTCCAGGCCGGTGAGGACGATCTCCTCCGGCGAGGGGGCGTCGCTGTCGGCCACCAGGTCACCGAGGTTGGTGTCGCCGTCGTCGCCCACCGGGGTGTCCAACGAGACGGTGTCCTGCGACCAGCGGACCAGCTCGTTGACCCGCTCGACGGTGACGCCGAGGGCCGCCGCGATCTGCTCCGGCTCCGGGTCGCTGCCCAGCTCACGGGTGAGCTGACGGGCCACGTTGCGCATCCGGTTGACGTCCTCGACCAGGTGCACCGGCAGTCGTACGGTGCGCTCCTGCTGGGCGATCGCCCGGCTGATCGCCTGCCGGATCCACCAGGTCGCGTAGGTGGAGAACTTGTAGCCCCGCTCGTAGTCGAACTTCTCGACCGCCCGGACCAGACCGGTGTTGCCCTCCTGGATCAGGTCCAGCATGGGCATTCCGGAGCGGACGTAGCGGCGGGCGATCGAGACGACCAGCCGCAGGTTCGCCCGGATGAACAGGTCCTTGGCCCGCTCCCCCTCGGCGACCAGCCGCTCCAGCTCGTCCCGGCCGACGCCGACCGGGATCCGGTCCTCGACGAGCAGGTGCTCGGCGTAGAGGCCGGCCTCGATCGCCTTGGAGAGTTCGACCTCCTTGGCGGCGTCCAGCAGCGGCGTCCGGGAGATCTCGTGAAGGTAGACGCCGACCAGGTCGCGCTCCTCGGCAACCTCGTCGGTTCGCATGCCGATGTTCTTGTCCACGTTGCCCACGGTCCCCTCGCTCGCGCCGGTCACCCGGTTCCTTGCCATCCCCACGTCCATCAGCCCTCCCCCGTAATCTCCGCTGTGCCCACCGGTGCTGACACCTACACAACAGATGGGACGCGCCGGGGATTCCATGTCATGAGTCGAAACTGTCACGAGTGCCTGAGTGTCAGCTGAAAGCACGATCGACGTTTGCTGTCAGCACCCCGTCCGGCGGCCTGCCGGTGGGCAGCGGAGAATGGCGACGGGACTGCTCGTCCGCTGGTGGGCAGCGAATCATCGCGTACCCCCCACGCACAGCGACCCACGTCACCGGTCGGCTGCGATCCTGGTCACTGGGAGATACGCGTCGCAGGGGTGGTCGGTTCATCCATGTGCTCAGGATTACCCCGCGCCCCGGTGAAGTATCCGCCCCCGCACCGCCACACCGTGGATGTGGTCGCCGGGTGGGCGGTGACGGCGGCCCGCACGGGCGCGGGCGGTGGGCGGTGGGGCGGTCAGGAGGCGAGCAGCGCGAGCGCGTCGCGTACCTGGTCGTCGGAGCGGGCTAGGGCGTCCCGGGCCTCGGTGACGGCCGCCCCGGAGACCAGTGACACCAGGGCGGTCTTCAGGTCGCCGTCGGCCTCGTGCAGGGCCCGCCGGGAGAGTTCCTCACTGCATCCGGTGGCCTCGACCAGAATGGTGATCATCCGACCGCGTAGTTTGGCGTTGGTCGCCACCACGTCGATCATGAGGTTCGAGTAGACCCGCCCGAGCCGGACCATGACCGCCGTGGAGAACGCGTTCAGCACCAGCTTCTGCGCGGTGCCCGCCTTCATCCGGGTCGACCCGGTGATCACCTCCGGGCCGGTGTCCACCCCGATGAACACGTCCACCTCCCGGGCGGCCTCGGCCTCCGGGTTGGCGCAGAGCAGCACCGTCGCGGCCTGCCGGGCCCGGGACGCGGCCAGCGCCCCGAGAACGTACGGGGTGCGCCCGCTGGCGGCCAGCCCGACCACCACGTCACCGGCGCCCACGCAGTCGGTCGCCTCGGCGGCACCGGCCCGGTGGTCGTCCTCGGCGTCCTCCACCGCCTGCCACATCGCGTCCCGGCCACCGGCGACGTGCGCGCAGAACCAGTGCCGGGGCGAGTTGAAGGTGGGGATCAGCTCGACCGCGTCGAGCACCCCGAGCCGGCCGGAGGTGCCCGCGCCGAAGTAGTGCACCCGCCGGCCGGCCCGCAGCGCGGTCACCGCGAGGTCCACCGCGGCGGCGGTCTGGTCGAGCACCCCGGCGACGGCCGCCGGCACCCGGCGGTCCGCGTCGTTGATGACGGTGAGCATGTCCCGGGTCGACAGCAGATCGAGGTCGGCGCTGAGCGGGTTGCGTAGCTCGGTGGGCGCGCCGACGCGGACCACCGGCCGGACCTCGGAGGGCACCTGGTCGGTCGTCATCCCCGCCTCCGGCTGGCACCGACCCGGTGCGACTTGACCGCCTCGGCGGTGACCTCGAGGGCCTTGCGGGCCCGGGCCCGGTTGCGGGCGGCCACCCCGACGAAGAGGCAGTCGACCACGGTGAGCTGGGCGAGCCGGCTGGCCATCGCCCCGGACCGGTACGTCGTCTCGCGGGCCGCCGTGGTCAGCACGAAGTCGGCGCCCTCGGCGATCGGCGAGCGGGGGTAGTTGGTGAGGGCGACGGTGAGCGCGCCCCGGGCGCGGGCCTGCTCCAGCACCTCGATCACGTCGGAGGTGGTGCCGGTGTGTGAGATGCCGACCGCCACGTCGCCCTTGCCGAGCAGGGCGGCCGAGGTGAGCGCGGTGTGCACGTCGGGGAAGTAGAAGGCGGTGCGACCGATCCGGTGCAGCTTCTGCTGGAAGTCGGAGGCGACGAAGCCGCTCGCCCCGGCACCGTAGATGTCGATGCGGCCGGCGTGCGAGATGGCCTCCACCACCTGCTCGCAGACCGCCGGGTCGAGCTGTTCGGCCGTCTCCTCCACCGCGCGGGCGTCGTTGAAGGCGATGGTGGCGATGATCTGCGCGAGGTCCGCCCCGGGCGGGATGTCGCCACCGACCACCCGGGCGTCCGGCGGCTCGATCCGGCGCGCCGCCTCGGCGGCGAGCCGGATCCGCAGCTGCGGGTAGCCGTCCATGCCGACGGAGCGGCAGAACCGGATCACGGTCGCCTCCGAGGTCTCGGCGGCGGTGGCGAGGTCGGTGATGGTCCGGCGGGCGGCGTCGGCCGGGTTGGCGACGACCAGTCGGGCGACGCGTTGCTCGGCCGGGGAGAGCGACGGGAGCAGGCCGCTGATGTGGACGATCAGGCCGCCGGTCTCGTGACTCTGGCTCACCGAACCGCCCGGCTCGTTTCTCGCCGAGCCGACAGGCTCGCTCCTCGCGGAAATCTTCGGACTCTTCGCCACGGATGAAACTTACTTTCATCAGGCGTAGGCGTCAACCACGATCCGGCTTATCGGGAAAAGTACCCTCGAGCGGGTTACCCCCGAGCGGCGAGCGGATTACCCCGCTAGCTGGCAGCGTGCCATTCCCGAAGGATCCTCGCCTCCTCCGCCGGGTCGAGACCGCCCTGCTTGACGGCCCCGGGAGACTCCGTCATCCAGGCCAGGGTCGCCCGCGCACTCTCCGCCACCGGCCGGGTGACCAGCCCCGATCCGAGCGCCGGACGGGCGTCCCGGTCCAGCAGCCCACCGAACCCGCTGTCGCCGGTCCAGAGCGGCAGGGAACCCACCCCCGACCACGGTCGGACCTCCCGGGCCAGGAGGAACTCGTCCGGCACCCAGGTCAGGGCCGGACCGGGCGCACCGACCCCGACCGCGACGTCACGCAGCACCGCCTCCAGCGGCTGCGCCGCGCCGATGCCGTCGTAGGTGCCGGTCAGACCGGTCGCGGCGGCGTGCAGCAGCCAGGCCGCCAGGTCCGCCACGTCGACCACCTGCACCGGCACGTCCGGCCGACCGGGCGCCAGCACCTCGCCGCCGGCGGCCAGCCGGCGCACCCAGTACGGGAAGCGGTCGCTGGGGTCCTCGGGGCCGATGATCAGCCCGGCCCGGCAGACGAAGAGTCGTTCGAACGCCTGCGCGTACTCCCGTTCGATGCTGACCTTCAGCTCGCCGTACAGCTCGAAGTTCGGCCCGGGTGCCACCACCTCGGCCGGGGCCGGGGGCAGCAGCGGGGTGTCGGCCACCGTGCCGCCGGGCGGGACCGCCAGCGGGTACACCGAGATGCTGGAGACGAAGCCGACGTGGCCGACCCGGTCGGCCAGGGATGCCACCGCGTGCCGGGCGTGGTCGAGCCGACGGGTCACGTCGATCATCGCGTCGAACCGCTCCCCGTCGAGCGGGGCGAGCCCGGCCGGGTGGTCGCGGTCCACGGCGACGAAGCGGACGCCCGGCACCGGCCGGCCGGAGACGGCCCGGGCGGCGCAGGTGACGTCGTGTCCCTGGGCGTGGGCGAGCCGGGCCACCGCCCGGCCGAGGAACTGGGTACCACCGAGAATGAGCAGTCGCATGGCGACGATGCTCGACCGGGCGGGAGCGGCTGACCAGTCTGGTTAGCCCTGGGCAGAAGCGTTACGCCGTGAGCGCAACCGTGTCCACGACGCTGGCGCTAGCGTGTGCCGCATGGCGGAGCGGAGCGTACTGGTGACCGGCGGCACGGGTGGGTTGGGCGGCGCGGTGACCGCGGCGTTCGTCGCGGCGGGCTGGCGGGTGGTGGTGGCCGACCGGCATCCCACCGGCCCCGGCGACGGGCCGACGGTGGTCACGGTGGACCTCACCGATCCGGCCGGGGCGGACCGGGCGGTGGCGGTGGCGGCGGGCGACCCGGGTGCGCCGTTGCGGGCGGTGGTCAACCTGGTCGGCGGGTACGCCAGCGGTGGGCTGGTGCACGAGACGCCGGTCGAGGACTTCGACCGGATGCTCACCCTGAACCTCCGTCCCACGTACCTGGTCACCCGGGCGGCGCTGCCCGCGCTGACGGCGGCCGGGGGCGGCGCGGTGGTCTGCGTGTCGGCGCGGGCCGCGCTCGCGCCCTTCCCCGGGGTGGCCGGATACGTCACCGCCAAGGCCGCCGTGCTGGCCTTCGCCAACGCGGTCGCGGTGGAGTACCGGCACGCCGGGGTGCGCTGCAACACCGTGCTGCCGAGCGTGATCGACACCCCGGCCAACCGGGCCGCCCAGCCGGACGCCGACCACGGTCGCTGGGTCGACCCGGCCGAGATCGCGTCCGTGGTGCGGTTCCTGGCCGGTGACGAGTCCGCACCGACCAGCGGGGCGGCCGTCCCGGTCTACGGCCGGGCCTGACCCGGCCCATCGGCGCCCGGGAACGGCCGGCCCACGGACGACCGGGAACGGCCGACGGGACGACGGGACGACGGGACGGTGACACGGCGGACCGGCCCGATGGCCGGCGCGTCCTGGAGACGACCGGCGGGCAGCGGGACGGCCGGGGCGGGCTGCCGGGTGGTCAGGAGTGCGCGGGGGCGGCCGGGCGGGTCGGGGTGGGTCGGCGGGGGGTGAGCAGCCGGGTCCGGGGCACGCTCGGCCCGGTCGGCACGCTCGGCCCGGTCGCCGGCAGCCAGGCGGTCAGGTGCGCGCGGATCTCACGGGCCACCTCGTCGGGCGTCCGGTTCGCGTCGATCAGCACGAAGGTGGAAAACTCCGGCAGCGACCGGTACGCCGCGTCGGCGGCCACCAGGTAGCCGATCGGCTCGTGGTCGGTGCCGCGCCGCTCGATCCGCTGGTACGCCTCGGTCGGGTCCACCGCCAGCAGGAAGGTGATCTGCGGCGGCGGGAAGAGCCGGTACGCGAACCGGGCCGACCGTTCGCCGCGTCCGCCGCCGTGCGCCCGGATGCTGGCGTACTGGCAGACGGCGTACCGGTCCATCACCGCCGTCCGGCCGGTGAGCAGCGCGCCGAGCAGGGCCCGCGCGATGGCGAGCCAGCGCAGCACCGACTCGACGGCCAGCATGCCCCGGCGGCCGAGCAGCCCCTGGGCGTCCCGCCGGCCGAGCCGCTGGGCGAGCCGGCCGAGCCAGGCCCGTCCGCCGGCGTTGCGGTGGTAGGTGGCCGGCAGCCCGGCCAGGGTGAGGGCGTCGGCGAGCCGGTGCGCCTGGGTCGTCTTGCCCGAGCCGTCGATGCCGATCAGAGCGACGGCGCGCAGCCGGGCCGTGCCGCGCCGCGCCCGCAGTGATCTGGCCACCCTGCCGAGGATATCCGACGAGCGCTTCACATGTAGGTAGCCTACGGTCAAAGACCACCATGAGATGCTTCATCCGTACATTTCGCTCGGAGCCCGCGTCGGTGACAGGTGTGGCCGATCGGAATGCCGGGTACGCAACTTCATTGCGACCGCCCGTCCGCCCACCGACCCAGGGGAGACTTCGATGGCCCAAAACGGGGACGCCAGCCTGTTGCACACCCTCAAGCGGGTCGCCGCCGTGCTCAAGCAGTCCGACATCCCCTTCGCCCTCGGCGGCAGCTTCGCCGTCTACGCCCACGGCGGGCACTCCAGCGAGCACGACGTCGACTTCCTGATCCGGCACGAGGACGTGGACGCCGCCCTGGACGCGCTGGTGGCCGAGGGCTTCACCGCCGAGCGTCCCCCGGAGGACTGGCTGGTCAAGGTCTACGACGACGGGCGGATGGTCGACCTCATCCACCGGCCGATCGAGACCCCGGTGACCCAGGAGACCTTCGCCGACACCGTGGTCCGGCCGGTCGACGCGATCCACATGCCGGTGCTGTCGGCCACCCAACTGATGGTGCACAAGCTGCTCAGCTTCTCCCAGCACTACTGCGACTTCGCCCGGGGGCTGCCCCTGGCCCGCTCGCTGCGGGAGCAGATCGACTGGGAACGGGTACGGAAGGAGACCCAGCACTCCCCGTACGCCGAGGCGTTCCTGGTGCTGCTGGACCGACTCGACGTGGTGCCGGACTCCGGCACCCCGGAAGGAAGGGAGCAACCGTGACCGAGCACCTCAGGGCGGCCACCGGACCGCCGGACGAGTACGTCGAGGCCGAGATCCAGCGGCTGCTGACCGAGGACCCGGCCGTCGCCGAGCAGGGCATCACCGTGGTCCGCCGGGAGCACGGCCTGGTCCTGTACGGCGAGGTGGAGAGCCCGCACCGCCGGGACGAGATCCTGCGCCGGGTCACCGAGAACTTCCCGGACGTCGCGGTGACCAACGACATCGGGGTGACCCGGGCCCAGGCCCCGACGGGCTTCGAGGAACTGCCGTGAGGGGGGTTACGTCATGATCCGGATCGCCGCGGTCGGCGACGTGCACGTCGACCAGGACGTGGTGGGCCGGTTCCGACCGGCGCTGGAGGAGCTGCCCGACTGCGCCGACGTCCTGCTGCTCGCCGGGGACCTGACCCGGCACGGCACGGAGAGCGAGGCGCACTGCGTCGCCAAGGAGTTCGGTGGGCTGGGCGTGCCGGTGGTCACCGTGCTCGGCAACCACGACCACCAGTGCGACCAGGTGCCGCAGGTGGTCAAGGTGCTGGAGGACGCCGGCATCACCGTGCTGGAGGGCGACGGGACCGTGCTGGAGATCGATGGCCGACGACTCGGGGTGGCCGGGGTGAAGGGCTTCGGCGGCGGGTTCGCCGGCCGGTGCGCCAGCGACTTCGGTGAGCCGGAGATGAAGGCGTTCGTCCGTACCACCACCGACAGCGCCGACCGGTTGGGCGCGGCGCTGCGCGGCCTGGACTGCGACGTCCTGGTGGCGCTGACCCACTACTCCCCCGTACCGGACACGCTGGCCGGGGAACCACCGGAGATCTACCCGTTCCTCGGGGCGTACCAGCTGGGTCAGGCGATCGACTCGGCGCCCACCGCGTTGGCGCTGCACGGGCACGCCCACGCCGGCAGCGAACGGGGCACCACGCCCGGCGGGGTACGGGTCCGCAACGTCGCGCACCCCGTCATCAAGCAGGCCTACAGCGTCTTCCACGTCGGCAACCACGTCGACTGAGCCCAGGTTTCCCGAATCGACGCACCGGGTATTCAGCAGCCATGGAGCTGATTCTCTGGATTCTCGCAGTCGTACTTGTGGTCGCCGGCATCCTCGCGCTGTTCCGCCGGCAGATCCTGTGGGGCGTCGTGCTCATCGTGGTGGGCCTGCTGGTCGGCCCAGGCGGGGTGAGCATCTTCAGTTGACGCCCGTTCCACCCGTCCCCCGAGGACCCGCCGGGGTCGTCGGATCCGAATCTCCGTCCTCCCAGACAGGAGCCCCGGACCCGACGACCCCGGCGTTCGCCGTGTGCGGGTTTGCCGGACCACCGGCCCGGGGACTTCTCCGGGCATGACGACGACACACGACGTACGCCGCACGCACGGGGCGCGGACCTGGTGGGCCCTGCTCGGCTTCGGCGCGGCGGTGGTCGTCGCGGCCGGGATCGGCGTGCTCGGCGTGTCGGACACCTCCGGCGAGTACGCGAGTCTGCGCCAGCCGGCCTGGGCCCCGCCGTCGGCGCTGTTCGGCCCGGTCTGGTCGGTGCTGTACGCCATGATCGCCGTGGCCGGCTGGCTGGTCTGGCGGCGGGCCGGTTTCGGCCCGGCGCTGTGGGTCTGGACGGCGCAGCTGGTGCTGAACGCGATCTGGACCCCGATCTTCTTCGGCGCGGGCCGCTACGGGCTGGCCTTCGTCGACATCGTGGTGCTCTGGCTGCTGATCGCGGCCACCGTCGCGCTGTTCTGGCGGCTGTCCCGGCCGGCGGCGCTGCTGATGCTCCCCTACTGGGCGTGGGTGACCTTCGCCGCCGCCCTCAACCTCGCCATCTGGCGGATGAACTGACACCGGGAGATCCGGCGGGGGCCGGCCCGGTGGCGGGGGCACTCGCCACCGGGCCGGCCGTCGGTGGTCCGCTGTCGGCTCAGCTCCGCCGGCAGTGGACCGTCCCGCGCCCGTTCAGCAGCGCGGTACGTTCGGGATGAAGCCGTCGTAGCCGGTGTAGACGTAGGCGTCGGCGATGTACCGGCCGGAGCCGATCCTGTCCCAGATGTTGCTGGTGCCGTAGGTGCCGGTGACGCTGGTACCGGTGGTCTGGCACTGGATGGTCACCCGGGTGCCGTCGGCGACGGTACCCACCGCGGTGTAGCCGGTGCCCGGCCCGGAGCGGACGGTCAGCGCGGTGCCGCTGGTGTTGACCGTGCCGTTGCCGGTCGAGCTGGAGCAGCCGTTGTCGCTGGTGTACGTCTTGGTGCCCCAGTACAGCGCCAGCGCCCCGTTGAACCGGATCTGGATGTCGCTGCCGTTGAGCCGCTGCTCGTAGTGCAGGTGCGGCCCGGTGGAGCCGCCGGTGCTGCCGACGTATCCGATCACGGTGCCGTACCCGACGGACTGGCCGACCGAGACGTTGAAGCCGTTGAGGTGCGCGTAATAGGTGTGGTATCCGCCGCTGTGGGCGATCCGGACGTACTTGCCGTAGCTGGTACCGCCCAGGTCGGTGACCCGGTCGACGGTGCCGGGGGCACTGGCGACCACCGGGTCGCCGAGGTCGTCGGTGCGGTTGAAGTCGATCGAGTACGGCGGGCTGTGGTTGGTGCGGGTCTGACCGGACCAGGACTGACCGCACTTGAACGGCACCTTGAAGGTGGGGGCCGCCATCGCCGGCGACGCCGGCACCAGCGCCATCGCGGTCAGCAGTCCCGCTGCCGCCACCAGGCCGAGCAACCGTCTGCGCATCCAGATCCTCCTATGTTGAAAGCTTTCCATGCCTAGCTGTCAGGGTGGCAGAAAACTCCATCTGTCGAAAGAGATCGATTGGATCTTCCAGGTTTCCTCGAGTGGGAGCGCGCCCAGGTAAAGGTGAGAGTTTCTGGATTGTTACTCGCTCGTGTCCGATACGGGCTGGACCAGCGTAGATGCAAGCGCTTACATGTGTTGACGCCCAATCGGTTCGGCGAGGTCACCAGATGACGACCGCGCCACCTAGAGAAGGAGGACGGCATGGCGGTCACTGCCAGACCACGCCAGGCCATCGCGATCATCGGTGCGCTGGGGCTGGCCCTCACCGCCACCGCCTGCGGCAGCGACGACGACAACAGCGGCAACAACGCCGGCTCGGCGGAGTGCTCGGCATACGAGAAGTACCAGGGCAACGACGGCAAGAAGGTCTCGATCTACGCGTCGATCCGGGACGCCGAGGCGGACCTGCTCGAGCAGTCCTGGGAGCAGTTCGTCGACTGCACCGGCATCGAGATCGACTACGAGGGCAGCGGCGAGTTCGAGGCCCAGCTGCAGGTGCGGGTCGACGGCGGCAACGCCCCCGACATCGCGTTCATCCCGCAGCCCGGTCTGCTGGCCCGGTTCGCGGAGGCGGGCAAGCTCAAGCCGGCGTCGGCCGACACCAAGACGATGGCCGAGCAGAACTACTCGCCCGACTGGCTGAAGTACTCCACCGTCGGCGGCCAGTTCTACGGCGCCCCGCTCGGCTCGAACGTGAAGTCGTTCGTGTGGTACTCCCCCAAGACCTTCAAGGAGAAGGGCTGGGAGGTCCCCACCACCTGGGAGCAGCTCGTCGCGCTCAGCGACAAGGTCGCGGCGGACGGCACCAAGCCGTGGTGCGTCGGCATCGAGTCCGGTGACGCGACCGGCTGGCCGGCCACGGACTGGATCGAGGAGTTCATGCTCCGGACCCAGACCCCCGAGGTCTACGACCAGTGGACCACCCACGGCATCCCGTTCAACGACCCGAAGGTCGCCGAGGCGGTCAACCTGGCCGGCACCATCCTGAAGAACGAGAAGTACGTCAACGGCGGCTTCGGCGGCGTGAAGAGCATCGCCACCACCTCCTTCCAGGAGGCCGGCACGCCGATCCTGCAGAACAAGTGCGCCATGCACCGGCAGGGCTCGTTCTACGCGAACCAGTGGCCCGAGGGCACCAAGGTGGCCGAGGACGGCGACATCTTCGCCTTCTACTTCCCGACCCGCGAGGGCTCGCAGGGCAAGCCGGTGCTGGGTGGCGGCGAGTTCACCGTCGCCTTCGCCGACCGCCCGGAGGTCCAGGCGGTGCAGACGTACCTCGCCTCCGGTGAGTACGCCAACTCCCGCGCCAAGCTGGGCAACTGGGCCTCGGCGAACAACAAGCTCGACGTGGCGAACGTCGCCAACCCGATCGACCGGCTCTCCGTGGAGATCTTCCAGGACAAGACGACCGTCTTCCGCTTCGACGGCTCGGACCTGATGCCGGGTGCCGTCGGCGCCGGGACGTTCTGGAAGCAGATGATCGAGTGGATCAACGGTAAGGACACCACGGCCGTGCTCAACAGCATCGAGAGCAGCTGGCCCAAGTAAGTCGCTCGGTGGTCCGGTCCGCACCCCGCGGACCGGACCGCCGGCACCGGGCCGCGATCCCCTGGGAGTACGGATGAACTTCGACTTCGCCGACGAGTCACCCAAGCTCGTCATGTTGCTGTACGGCCTGGTGGCCTTCGTCGTGGTGGTGGGCGGCCTGCTCCTGCTGCTCGACGCGGTGCCGGCCTGGTTCGCCCGCCGTCGGGAGGCGCAACTGGTCGCCGCGTCGGCCAGCGGCGCGCCGATCCCGCGTAGCCGGACGAAGCCGCGGGAGGGGCTGTTCGCGGTCTTCTTCCTGCTGCCGGCGGTGCTGCTGCTGCTCATCGGGTTGGTCGTCCCGGCCATCCGCACCACGGTGCTGTCGTTCATGGACGGCGGCAGCGACAACTGGGTGGGGCTGCGCAACTACGGCTGGCTCTTCTCCCAGGACGAGATCGTCCGGGTGCTGACCAACACCCTGGTCTGGGTGTTCCTCGTCCCGCTGATCGCCACCACCATCGGTCTGCTGTACGCGGTGCTGGTGGACAAGGCCAGGATGGAGGCGCTGGCCAAGTCGCTGATCTTCATGCCGATGGCGATCTCGTTCGTCGGGGCCAGCATCATCTGGAAGTTCGTCTACGCCTACCGGGGTGACGGACAGGAGCAGATCGGTCTGCTCAACCAGATCGTGGTCAGCCTGGGCGGGGAGCCGAAGCAGTGGCTGCTGGAGTCCCCGCTGAACACCCTGCTGCTCATCGTGATCATGGTGTGGATCCAGGCCGGTTTCGCGATGGTGGTGCTCTCCGCCGCGATCAAGGCCATCCCGGCCGACATCGTCGAGGCGGCCCGGCTGGACGGCGTCAACCCGTGGCAGATGTTCTGGCAGGTCACCCTGCCGAGCATCCGGCCGGCACTGATCGTGGTGGTGGTGACCATCTCGATCGCCACGCTGAAGGTCTTCGACATCGTCCGGACCTCCACCAACGGCAACTTCGACACCAACGTGATCGCGAACGAGATGTACAACCAGGCGTTCCGGTACGGCCAGGCCGGGCAGGGCTCCGCCATGGCCGTCTTCCTCTTCATCCTGGTCATCCCGATCGTGATCTACCAGATCCGCAACCTGCGGCAGCAGCGGGAGGGCTGAGATGACCACCACCACGCCCCCGGTCGCCGCCGGCACACAGGCCGGCGCCAAGCCGACGACCGCTGCCGGCCGGGTACGCAAGCGGCTGAACAGCCGAACCGCCACGCTGGTGTCGATCGTCATCGCGGTGGTCTGGACCATCCCCACCTTCGGGCTGTTCATCTCGTCCTTCCGGCCCGAGGACCAGATCAAGACCACCGGATGGTGGACGTTCTTCACCGACCCGCAGTTCACCCTGGAGAACTACCAGGACGTGCTCTTCGGCCGGTCCGCCTCGTCCGGCCAGTTGGCGAGCTACTTCGTCAACTCGCTGGTCATCACGCTGCCGTCGGTGCTGTTCCCGCTGGCCTTCGCCGCGCTCGCCGCGTACGCGCTGGCGTGGATCAACTTCCGCGGCCGGGACTGGATCTACATCGGCATCTTCGCGTTGCAGATCGTGCCGCTCCAGATGGCCCTGGTGCCGCTGCTGAGCTTCTTCTCCACCGGGGTCAACGTCGGCGGCATCACCCTGATGCCGGCCTGGGACCTCGCCGACGAGGAGAAGTTCGTGCAGGTCTGGTTCGCCCACACCTGCTTCGCGCTGCCGCTGGCGGTGTTCCTGCTGCACAACTTCATCTCGCAGCTGCCGAGAGACCTGATGGAGGCGGCCCGGGTCGACGGGGCCACCCACCCGAAGATCTTCCGGACCATCGTGCTGCCGCTGGTCACCCCGGCGCTGGCGGCCTTCGGCATCTTCCAGTTCCTGTGGGTCTGGAACGACCTGCTGGTCGCGCTGATCTTCGCCGGGGGCGGGGACGAGACGGCGCCGCTCACCGTCCGGCTGGCCGAGTTGGCCGGCACCCGGGGCAACGAGTGGCAGCGGCTCACCGCCGGTGCGTTCGTGTCGATCGTCGTACCGCTGATCGTGTTCCTGTCCCTGCAGCGCTACTTCGTGCGGGGCCTGCTCGCGGGCAGCGTCAAGGGCTGACCCCCGACGTCCGCCGCCGCCCGCCGGGACCGCGGGCGGCGGCGAACGTGGCGGATCGGGTGAACCGTGACGAAGATCGATGACGTCGCCCGGCTCGCCGGGGTATCCACAGCCACCGTCTCGCGCGCGCTGCGCGGACTCCCCACCGTCTCGGCGGCCACCCGACGGCGGGTGCTCGCCGCCGCCGAGCAGCTCGACTACGCCGTGTCGCCGAGCGCGTCCCGGCTGGCCGGCGGACGCACCGGCACCGTCGCCGTGGTGGTCCCCCGGATCACCCGCTGGTTCTTCGCCACCGTCGTCGAGGCGGTCGAGGAGGTCCTCCACTCGGCCGGGTACGACCTGCTGCTGCACAACCTCGGCGGCCGGGAACAGACCCGGCAGCGGGTGCTGCGTACCGCCAACCTGCACAAGCGGGCCGACGCGGTCCTGCTGGTCGCCACCCCGCTGCGGGCCGCCGACCTGACCGCGCTCACCGCGCTGGACCTGCCCGGCGCGATCATCAGCTCCGGCAGCGTGGTGCCCGGCTGGCCGTGCGTACGCATCGACGACGTGGCCGCCGCGCACGCCGCCACCCGACACCTGCTCGGCCTCGGCCACCGGCGGATCGCGCACATCTCCGGTGACCCGGAGGACGAACTGGCCTTCACCACCCACCTGGACCGGCGGCGCGGCTACCAGGAGGCGCTCCGGGCGGCCGGCATCATGCCCGACCCCGGCCTGGACGTGGAGAGCCAGTTCACCATCGACGGCGGCCACCAGGCCACCGTGGAACTGCTGCGCCGGGGCGACCCGCCGACCGCCGTCTTCGCCGCCTGCGACGAGATGGCGATGGGTGCGCTGCGGGCGCTGCGCGAGGCCGGCCTGCGGGTGCCGCAGGACGTCAGCGTGATCGGCATCGACGACCACGACCTGTCGGTGGTGCTGGGGCTCAGCACGGTGGCCCAGCCCGCCGCCGAACAGGGCCGGCTGGCCGCCCGGATCCTGCTCGACCCGCTCGTCGGCAGCCCCCGGCTCCCCCGGTCCGCCTCGTCGGTGATTCTTCCCACCCGGCTGGTCGTACGTGATTCGACCGCGCCACCGAGGGCAGACTGAACGGGTCCGGTGTGCCCCGGCGCGACCGCAGCGCGGCGGCAGGCCGGGGTCGAATCCGGCTCGACATTCGGGAGAACGCCCTGAACACCCACCACAACGACCAGGAAACCGCCGGTGGTCCGGCCACCGACTGGTGGACCGAGGCCGTCATCTACCAGATCTACCCCCGGTCGTTCGCCGACTCCGACGGCGACGGCATCGGTGACCTGCCCGGCATCACCGCCCGCCTCGACCACCTCGCCGAACTCGGGGTGGACGCGGTCTGGCTGTCGCCGTTCTACCCGTCGCCGCAGGCCGACGCCGGCTACGACGTGGCCGACTACCGGGACGTCGAGCCGCTCTTCGGCAAGCTGGCCGACGCGGACCGGCTCATCGCCGACGCGCACGCGCGCGGCATCCGGGTGATCGTCGACCTGGTGCCCAACCACACCTCGTCGGCGCACGTCTGGTTCCAGGCCGCGCTCGCCGCCGCGCCGGGCAGCCCGGAACGGCAGCGGTACGTCTTCCGGGACGGTCGCGGACCGGCCGGCGCCGAGCCGCCGAACGACTGGCAGAGCGTCTTCGGTGGACCGGCCTGGACCCGGGTCACCGACCCGGACGGTCGCCCCGGCCAGTGGTACCTGCACCTGTTCGACACCGCCCAGCCCGACCTGAACTGGGACAACCCGGAGGTGCGCACGGAGTTCCTGGACGTACTGCGGTTCTGGCTGGACCGGGGCGTGGACGGCTTCCGGGTCGACGTGGCGCACGGGCTCGTCAAGCAGGCCGACCTGGCCGACTGGCAGGAACCGCAGGAGATCCTCTCCGGCGCCGACGCCGACCGGCCCCGCCCGCCGATGTGGGACCAGGACGGGGTGCACGAGATCTACCGGGAGTGGCGTCGGCTGCTGGACGGCTACGACGACCGGATCCTGGTCGCCGAGGCGTGGGTGGAGCCGGCCGAGCGGCTGGCCCGCTACGTCCGCCCCGACGAGATGCACCAGGCGTTCAACTTCGAGTACCTGCTCGCCGCCTGGACCGCGCCCGCCCAGTACGCGGTGATCACCCGCTCGCTGGAGGCCACCGACGCGGTCGGCGCGCCCACCACCTGGGTGCTGTCCAACCACGACGTGGTCCGGCACGCCTCCCGGCTGGGGCTGCCGGTCGGTACGCCCCGACCCAACGGCATCGGCGCGGACGACCCGCAACCGGACGCCGCGCTCGGCCTGCGCCGGGCCCGCGCGGCCACCCTGCTGATGCTGGCCCTGCCCGGCTCGGCGTACCTCTACCAGGGCGAGGAGTTGGGGCTCCCGGAGCACACCGCGCTGCCCGACGAGGCCCGGCAGGACCCGACCTGGGAGCGCAGCGGGCACACCGAGCGGGGCCGGGACGGCTGCCGGGTACCGATCCCGTGGGAGGCCGACGCCCCGTCGTACGGCTTCGGGCCGACCGACACGAGCTGGCTGCCGCAGCCGACGAGCTGGGCCGAGTACGCGCTGGACCGCCAGCGCGGGGTGCCCGGCTCCACGTACGAGGTGTACCGCACCGCGCTGCGGCTGCGCCGGGAACACGGCCTGGGTCGGGGCACCCTGCGCTGGCTCTCCGCCGGCGACGAGGTGCTGCACTTCGGCAACGGCGGCGTCGGGGTGCTGACCAACTTCGGCGCGGCACCGGTGCCGCTGCCGGCGGGCGCCGAGGCGCTGCACGCCAGCGGTCCGCTGGACGACGGCCTGGTCCCCACCGACGTCACCGTCTGGTACCGCACCGCCTGAGGTTCTCGCGGCGGCCCTCGTCCCGGTTCGGGCGGGGGCCGCCGTGCTGCTTCGGGCGGGGGCCGCCGTGCCGGTTCAGGCGGGGGCCGCCGTGCCGGTTCAGGCGGGGGCCGCCGTGCCGGTTCAGGCGGGGGCCGCCGTGCCGGTTCAGGCGGGGGCCGCCGTGCCGGTTCAGGCGGGGGCCGCCGTGCCGGTTCAGGCGGGGGCCGCCGTGCCGGTTCAGGCGGGGGCCGCCGTGCCGGTTCAGGCGGGGGCCGCCGTGCCGGTTCAGGCGGGGGCCGCCGTCCGCGGCCCTGACGGTGAGCGCCTGACGGTGGCCGGGGCGAGCGGCGGCCCGGCGGTCACAGCCGTTCGGCGCGGGTGTGCAACAGGGTGCGCACGTCGGTGATGTCCCGGGGCGAGGTCCGCGAGGCGAGCCAGTACATGATCCCGGTCGGCACGAAGAACAACTGGAACGCGGCCAGCCCGACCGCGAAGTTCAACGGCGGCGGGAACGCCCCGCGCAGCGCGTGGAAGGCCACCCCGACCAGACCGTTGCCGGCCGCCCGGCCCACCCCGTTGACCAGGTTGCCGAGGCTGTAGACGGTGCCCCGGTGCTCGGGCGGGTTGACGTCGGCGATCAGGGCGAACCAGTTCGGCGAGTTCGCCGAGGTCAGGGCGAGCGCCAGCACGGCGGCCAGCAGGCTCAACCCGACCGTCGGCTCGGTCACCACGCTGGTCAGCACGGCCGAGGTCACCGCGCCCGCGCCCGCGCCGTCCGGCACGTCGATCCGGATCGGCACGAAGAACAGCACCAGGTAGAACGGGACGGCGGCGAGGATGCCGACCGAGGCGACCAGCGCCCGGCCCCGTGGGGTACGCCGTTGCAGCGCGTCGCCGACCAGCCCGCCGACGATGGAGAACACCCCGCCCAGCTGGAACAGGGTGGCGAAGACGCTGCCCACCACGATCGCGGTGGCCGCCGAGTAGCCCTGCTCCTGGGCCCGCTCGGTGAATAGCACCGGCAACCAGACCAGCGAACCGAACGCGGCCTGCGCGGTCAGTCCCTGGAGGATCAGCCAGCGGTTGGTCCGCCGGTCCAGGATGCGGGGCAGGTCGGCGCGGCTGATCCGGTAGTCGTACTCGGCCCCGTGGGCGAGCGCGCCGGCCAGCTCCGGTTCGCTCTGTCCACGCCGGACGTCGTAGGTGAACAGGTACGCCGCCGTGGCGGCCAGGCCGACCACGCTGAGCAGCAGGAACGGTCGCCGCCAGTCGGCCGCGCCGAGGATCCCGCCGACCAGGGTGCCGGCCAGCGTGCCGATGCCCTGGGAGAGCCCCCAGAAGCTCATCACCAGCCCCCGGCGGCGCGGCGAGATCAGGTCGGTGACCACCGAGAAGCCGACCGACCCGACCGCGCCCAGCCCGACCGCCGCCACCAGTTGCGCCGCCAGGAACGCCGGATAGTTCACCGCCAGGGCGCTGCCGGCGGTACCGGCCGCCCAGAGCAGGGTGCCGACCATCAGCAGCGGCTTGCGGTTGGCCCGGTCGCCGACGTACGCCCAGCCGACCGCGGCCACCGCGCTGACCAGGAAACTCACCGCGGTGACCAGGCCGACCAGGCGCTGCGGCACGTCGAGCGAGCCGGCGATCGGGCCGTACAGCGGCGGCACCAGACCGATCGCCACATTGTCCAGCGAGGCGAGCAGCACGAACACGACGACGCTGTACAGCCGGTGCACCCGGGTACCGCCGCGGACGGGAGCGGGCTCGCTGGTGGTGATCACTCCCGGCACTGAACCAGGAGCAGATAACGACCGGGTGACGACGCGCGGGAGATCAGAGGTAACCGCCGATCTCCGGCCGGACGACCGGCTCGGTGGCCGCGCCGGACCGCAGCGCGTACAGCTCGGCGAGGGTGGCCCCGGTGGACGGTACGCCGGTGCCGTGGCCCAGCCAGCCGGTCGCCTCCGCGTACGACAGCGGCCCCACCTCGACCCGGGCCAGGCACCGGCCGGGCCGGGTGACCGCCGGGTGCAGCCGGGACAGGTCCTCGTTGGTGGTGATCGCGACCAGCACGTCCCGGCCCTGGCCGAGCAGCCCGTCGGTGAGGTTGAGCAGCCGGGACAGCGCCTGACCGGACGCCTGCCGGGCCTCCCCCCGGATCAGCTCGTCGCAGTCCTCGACGATCAGCAGCCGCCAGCGGGGGCCGCCGTCCGGTTCGTCCTCGTTCCCGACGGCCACCTCGGAGAGGTAACCGGCGTCGGCGAAGAGGGTGTCCGGGTCGAGGACGCAGTCCACCTGGCACCACTGCCGCCAGGCGCGGGCCAGGGCGCGCAACGCGGTGGTCTTCCCGGTGCCCGGCGCGCCGTGCAGCAGCACCAGCCGGCCGACCACGTCGTCCGCGGTGACCGCCATCAGCCGTTCCAGCGCGTCCCGGGCGGCGGCGGTGTAGTTGGCCCGGATGTCGGCCCAGTCGGGGGTGGCGACGCTGCGCACGTCCCGCTGCGCGCCCCGGCGCGGGTTCTGGTGCCAGAACCCGATCCGGCCCACCCCGCTGTCCTCCCGGTCGGTGGCCCCGGCCACGATCCGGTCCAGCGCCGCCTGGCCGACCTCACCGCTGACCGCGGTGACGGTGACCTCCGCGCCGTACCCCTTCCAGACGACCACCCGGGCCGTCCAACCGTCACCGCCGAGGAGCTGGGACCGTTGCCGGCTCTCGATGGCGGTCCGCAGCAGCTTGCCGTCCGCCGGCACCAGTTCGGCGTCGGGCCGGGCCCGGGGCAGCCGGACGGTGTGCGACCAGGGGTGGTGTCCGGTGATGAAGTCGGCCAGCGCCAACGCGTCGACGACGTCGCAGGGGGTGTCCGCGTCGTCGTAACGCAGCACGGCCGGCAACGCGGGGACGGTCTGCGGCACGGCCGGCGACGCCGGGGCGGTCTCCGGAGCGGCGGGTGGGGTGGGCAGGTCGAGCGACGACATCTGTCGATAATCGCCAACCCGACCCGCCCCGTACAGTCGTTTACCCGTCAGCGCGGTCGACGATCCGGTCCCGGGCCTCGGCGTACCGGGCGCGGATCGCGGGGACCGGCTCGGTCGCGTACTCCTCGGTCGCGCCGACCGTCCACTGCGGTGGTTCGGTGCCGCCGAGGGCCAGCCAGGCGGCCTGGCGGGCCGCGCCGTCGGCGACGTACTCGCCGGGCGGCGGGACCAGCACCGGGCAGCCGAAGACCTGCGGGGCGATCCGGCGGACGGCCGCCGAACGGGCGCCCCCGCCGACCAGGATCACCCGGTCGACCCGGGCCCCCTGGGCACGCAGCGCGTCCAGCCCGTCGGCCAGCGCGCAGAGCATCCCCTCGACGGCGGCGCGGGCCAGGTGGGCGGGGGTGGAGGTACGCAGGGTCAACCCGTGCACCGCGCCGGTGGCGTCCGGCCGGTTCGGGGTCCGTTCCCCCTCCAGGTACGGCACCAGGACCAGCCCGTCCGCCCCGGCCGGCGCGGCCAGTGCCAGGTCGGCCAGGTCGGCCAGGTCGACCCGGAGCAGCGCGGCGGCGGCGTCCAGCACCCGGGCCGCGTTGAGCGTGCAGACCAGGGGGAGGTACCGGCCGGTGGCGTCGGCGAACCCGGCGACCGCGCCGTCGGGGTCGGCGGCGGGGGTGTCGGCGACGCTGAACACGGTGCCGGAGGTGCCGATGGAGACGACCACGTCACCGGGGCGGGCCCCGACACCGAGCGCCGCCCCGGCGTTGTCCCCGGCACCCGGGCCGAGCAGCACGCTGCCGTAGGCCCCACCGACCGTGCCGGCGGACTCGGCCGGGCCGAGCACCACCGGCAGCGCCGGACGCCGGCCGAGGGCCTGTTCCAGCAGGTCGGGACGGTACTCCCCGGTGGCCGGGGACCAGTATCCGGTGCCACTGGCGTCACTGCGGTCGGTGCGCAGCGCGGCCAGGTCACCGCCGCCACCGAGCCGCCAGGTCAGCCAGTCGTGCGGCAGGCAGACCGCGGCCACCCGGTCGGCGTTGGCCGGCTCGTGCCGGGCCAGCCAGCGCAGTTTGGTCACGGTGAAGCTCGCCACCGGCACGCTGCCCACCGCGTCGGCCCAGAACCGCCGGCCCGCCTCCCCCGTACCGGCCTCGGCGACCAGGTCGGCGGCGGCCCCGGCGGACCGGGTGTCGTTCCACAGCAGGGCCGGCCGGACCACCCGACCGGCGTCGTCCAGGCAGACCATGCCGTGCTGCTGCCCGGCGACCGACACGGCCGCCATGTCACCCAGCCCGCCCATGGTGCCGACGGCGTCGGTGAGAGCCTGCCACCAGGCTTCCGGGTCGACCTCGGTGCCGTCCGGGTGCGGCGCGCGGGCCTGCCGGACCAGCGCGCCGGTCTCCGCGTCCCGGACGACGATCTTGCAGGACTGCGTCGACGAGTCGACGCCGGCGACGAGCGGCACGGCGCCCTCCTCAGCGGGCGCCGAGCAGGTGCTCGACGGCGAGCTGGTTGAGCCGGACGAAGCCGAAGCCCCGGGCGGTCACCGCGTCGACGTCCAGGTCCTCGAAGGCGGACCGGTCGGCGAGCAGGTCGGCGGTGGTCTCGCCGTCGCCGAGGGTGGGTACGGCCAGTTCGGTGACCTTGCTGGTCTCCAGGGCCTCGATCACCTCCGGGTCGGCCCGGAACGCCGCCGCCCGCTCCTTGAGCAGCAGGTAGGTGGCCATGTTGGCCTCGGCCGAGGCCCACACGCCGGTGCTGTCCTCGGTGCGGGACGGCTTGTAGTCGAAGTGCCGGGGGCCGTCGTAGCCGGGCGCGCCGGTGATGCCGCCGTGCTCCAGCAGGTCGACCAGGGCGAACGAGTTGAGCAGGTCACCGTGGCCGAAGACCAGGTCCTGGTCGTACTTGACGCCACGCTGGCCGTTGAGGTCCATGTGGAACAGCTTGCCGTGCCAGAGCGCCTGGGCGATGGCGTGCACGAAGTTCAGCCCGGCCATCTGCTCGTGCCCGACCTCCGGGTTGAGGCCGACCAGCTCGGAGTGCTCGAGAGTGGAGATGAACGCGAGCGCGTGCCCGACGGTGGGCAGCAGGATGTCGCCGCGCGGCTCGTTCGGCTTGGGCTCCAGGGCGAAGCGCAGGTCGTACCCCTGGTCGATGACGTACTGGGTGAGCAGGTCGACGGCCTCCCGGTAGCGGTCCAGCGCGGCCCGGACGTCCTTGGCGACGTCGTACTCGCCGCCCTCCCGGCCGCCCCACATGACGAAGGTCTTCGCGCCCAGTTCGGCGGCGAGGTCGACGTTGCGCAGCACCTTGCGCAGCGCGAACCGGCGGACCTGCCGGTCGTTGCTGGTGAACCCGCCGTCCTTGAAGATCGGGTGGGTGAACAGGTTGGTGGTGACCATCGGCACCACCAGGCCGGTGTCGGCGAGCGCCTTGCGGAACCGGGCGATGTGGTGGTCCCGGGTGGCGGCGTCCGCGCCGAACGGGATCAGGTCGTCGTCGTGGAAGGTGATCCCGTACGCGCCGAGCTCGGCGAGCCGGTGCACGGCCTCGACGGCGTCCAGTTCGGGCCGGCTGGCCTCGCCGAACGGGTCGCGGCCCTGCCAGCCCACCGTCCAGAGCCCGAAGGAGAACTTGTCGGCGGGAGTGGGACGGGGTGCCATGGCAGACCTCCGGTGGTGGTGGCGGCGCTGGCCCGCCGTGGGTGATGACGACCCGCGACGGAGCTATTTGTTCAGCGGTTGAATTATTTGGCGACGATGTGGCAGTGTCAAGGCCGTGAGCAGCACCACCAATCCGACCCCGGTCGGGGCGGTCCGCCAGGCCAGCCTCCGCGAGATCAACCTCGCCCTGCTGCTCGGCCGGATCGCCGCCGCACCCCGCCCGCCGTCCCGGGCCGACCTGGCCGCCGACACCGGGCTGACCAGGGCGACCGTCTCCGCCGTCGTCGACGACCTGATCGGCGGCGGGCTGGTCACCGAGGTCGAGCCGACCCCCCGGGCGGGTGCCGGCCGGCCGGCCCGGGGCCTGCTGCTCGCCGGGCACGGCCCGGCCGGTCTCGGCCTGGAGATCAACGTCGACTACCTGGCGGCCTGCGTGCTCGACCTGGCCGGGGCGGTCCGGCACCGCACCGTGCACCGGGTCGACCTGCGCCTCACCTCCCCCGCCGAGACCCTCGCCCGGACCGCCGAACTGGCCGCCCGCGCCCGCGCCGACGCCGACGACCAGGGGCTCACCCTGGCCGGGGTGGCGCTCGCCGTCCCCGGCCTGGTCGGCGCGGGCGGCGTGGTCCGGCTCGCCCCCAACCTCGGCTGGCGGGAGGTGGACGTGCCGGCCCTGCTCCCCCCGCTGACCGAGACGATCCCCGGGTTGCCCCCGCTGGTGGTCGACAACGAGGCCAACCTGGCCGCGCTGGGCGAACTGCACACCGGCCACGCCACGGCCACCGACTTCCTCTACATCTCCGGCGAGGTCGGCATCGGCGCCGGAATCGTCCTCGACGGCGCCCTGTACCGGGGCGGACGCGGCTGGAGCGGCGAGATCGGCCACCTTCCCGTCCACCCCGAGGGACGCCCCTGCCGGTGCGGCGGGCGCGGCTGCCTGGAGCAGTACGCCGGCCAGGAGGCGATCATCGCCGCCGCCGGACTGGCCGGCGAGAACCTGCCCGCCGACGCCGCCCGGCTGGCCCGGCTGGCGACCGACGGCGACCCGGCCACCTGTGCCGCGCTGGCCGGGGCCGGCACGGCGCTCGGCGTCGCGGTCGCCGGGGTGGTCAACCTGCTGGACCTGGACACCGTGGTGCTCGGGGGCGGGTACGCGCCGCTCGCGCCGTGGCTGAGTCCACCGGTGGCCGCCGAGGTCTCCCGCCGGGTGCTCACCGCCGCCTGGGCTCCGGTCACCATCCGGCCGGCGGTGCTCGGCGCGGACGCCGCCGCCGTGGGGGCGGCCGGCTCGGTGGTCCGTCGGATCATCGCCCAGCCCAACGCCTGGCTGGCCCGGTAGCCGGCGACCCCCACCGTCGGGCCGGCCCGACGGCTCACCGTCCGGCCGGCCCAGCCGGGACGGCGGCCACGCCCGACCGCCCCGGGGCAGGCGGAGTCCACGCCCGGCCGGCCCGGTGGAGGCGAAGTCCACGTCCGGCCGATGGGCGCTCGACCGATCACCTCGGTACCCTTGCCGGAAAGCAAGCTTTTTCCGGACCCGAGGAGCACCACCCCAGCATGTCCACAGGCCAGCACACCGGGGCGCCCGGCGAACGACGGTGACCACCACCCGACGGGAAGGGGTGGCCGATCCGGTCAGCGGAGGTGGGCACGCCTCACGCCCCCGCCCCCGACCCGCCGCGGACGACACCGTCCCGACCGATGCCACGCTCGCCCGTGAACTGCTCGACGGGCTGGCCGAGGCGGTCGTGACCACCGACCCCCGGGGCCTGGTCACCCTGGTCAACGCGATGGCCGTGGAACTGCTCCCGGAGCTCACCCCCGGCACCGTGCTGCCCCTGGCCACCGTGCCGGCGCTGGCCGAGGCAGCCCGCTCCGGGGCGGAGAGCTTCGAGACCGAGCACCGGGGACGCCGGCTGCGCGGCACCCGCCGGGCCCTGCGCGGGCCGGGCTGCGCCTGGTACGTCCGGGACGTCACCGAGGAACACGCCCGTACCGACGCGTTGCTGGCCGAACGCGCCCGGACCGCGTTCCTGGCCCGCGCCGGCAGCCGGCTCGGGCTCTCCCTGCACCGGGAGCAGACGCTCCGGACCGCGGTGACGCTCGCGGTGCCGTACCTCGCCGACGTCGCGGTGGCGGTCCACCGACCACCGCCGCCGGCTCCCGCCGACGCCGACCCCGCCTGGGTACGGTTCGTCGACGGTGACCCGGCTCCGGTCGGCGGCACAGGCCCGGCCGGGCTGACCGGCTCGGTGCCCGGCCTGGCCGAGGCGCTCGACGGCGACCGCACCGACGCCAGCCCGTGGCTCGACGCCGAACTCTCCGACCTCGGTCCGCTGCTGCCGGCCGGTTTCGGACGCCCCGGCACCGTCCTGGTCACCCCGATGATCGGGGCCGGCGGCGCGGCCGGCGCGTTGATCATGGTACGGCGGACCGGGCGGACCGGCTTCGACCAGCGGGACATCGAGGTGGCCCGGGAGTTCGCGGCCCGGGCCGGAGCCGCCCTCGCCACCGCCGAACTATACGGCGAACAGACCCACCTGGCCCGGGTGCTCCAGGCCAGCCTGCTCCCGCCGGAGCTGCCCGACATCCCCGGGGCGGTCCTGGCCGGCGGCTACCGGGCGGCCGGCGACAGCCTACGGATCGGCGGCGACTTCTACGACGTCTCCCGTACCCCCGACGGCGGCACGTTCGCCCTCGGTGACGTGTGCGGCAAGGGCGTCGGCGCGGCCGTGCTCACCGGCCGGGTACGCCAGTCGTTGCAGACCCTACGCCTGGTCGAGCAGCGTCCGCTGGAGCTGATGGCCCTGCTCAACCGGGCCCTGTTCGACGCGCCGGACGCCGCCCGCCGCAGCCAGTTCACCACCCTGCTGCTCGGCACCTGCACCAGCCGGCCCGACGGTGGCCTCACCCTGCGCGTCGCCGGTGGCGGCCACCCGTCGCCGCTGGTCGTCGGACCCGACGGACAGGTCCGGACCGCGGTGGTCGGCGGCATGCCGGTCGGCGCGCTCAGCAACGCCCGCTTCGTCGAGGTGCGGATCGACCTCGCCCCCGGTGAGCTGCTCCTCGCGTACACCGACGGGGTGACCGAGGCACGCGGCGGGCCGGGAGCGATCGAGATGTTCGGCGAGCACCGGTTGCGGCAGGCGGTCGCCTCGGGCGCAGGGCTGCCGCCCCGGGTGATGGTCGACCGGTTGCTGCAACTCGTCGACGAGTGGCTGGACGGGCAGGGACACGACGACATCGCCATGTTGGCCGTCGCGGCAGCGCCGTCCGCGTGACCGGTACCCCCGCCGACGAGGTGAGCGGCACACCCAGCGGCACCCCCGCCGACGAGGCGAGCGGGGCAGCGGGCGGAGCGGCGGGTGACGGGGCGGTCGCCGTCGACGCGTACCTGGACTGCCTGGACCGGGTGGATGCCGACGCCGCCACCCGGCTGGTCCTGGGCCTGCTGGATGCCGGCTGGTCGGTGGCGGACGTCCTGGTCGACCTGGTCGCGGAGGCCCAGCGGGAGATCGGCCGCCGCTGGCTGACCGGGCGGTGGAGCGTGGCCCAGGAGCATGCCGCGACACACGTCAGCGAGCAGGTGGTGGCCGCGGTGGCCCGGCGGATCCCGGTCGCCGGGCACCGCGGGCACGTGGTGCTGGCCTGCGTCGAGGGCGAATGGCACGCGCTGGCCGCGCGGATCGTGGCCGAGGTGGTCCGGGCCGGCGGTTGGCGGGTGACCTTCCTCGGTGCCAGCGTGCCGCCCCGGCACCTGGTCACCTACCTGCACCAGACCGGGCCGGACGCGGTGCTGCTGAGCTGCGTGCAGCCGAACCGGCTGACCCGGGCCGCCCGGATGATCGAGATGTGCCGGTCCGCCGACGTACCGGTGGTGGCCGGCGGCCCCGGGTTCGGGCCGGACGGCCGGTGGGCGGCGGCGGTGGGCGCGATGGCCTGGGGAGCGTCCGCCCGGGACGCCGTCGACCTGCTGGAGCGGCGGTTCGAGCTAGCCTCGGCCGACGCGCCGGCACCGCCACCCGGCGACGAGCACGTCGCGGTGCTGCGCCGCCGACGCGAGGTGGTGCAGGCCGTCGACCTGGCCCTGGCCCCCGGCGAGGACGAGTCCGAGCTGCTCGCCGCCACCGTCGCCCAGGTGCTGGAGTCCCTCGCCGCGTCGATCCGGGTCGGCGATCCGGAGCTGGTCGCCGAGTTCGTCCGGTGGCAGCGGCAGACCTTCGCCGCCCGTCGGCCGTTGCACGACGCGCTGCTGGCCGCCTGTGCCGCCGCCCTCACCGAGCATCCCCAGGCCACCCGTTACCTGGAGCTGGCCCGCCGTACCGACTGAACCCGGCTCAGGCGGGGCGGGCGATGGGGGGCGGCGGGCCGGGCACCGCCGGCGGGACGGCCGTCAGCGCCGCGCGTCCCCGTCCGGCCTCCGGTCCGGGTGCCTCGACCGGCCGCGGTTCACCGGCGCGGCGCGGCTCGGGCAGGGGCTCCCGGCGGCGGGCGGACCCGGTGGCGTCCGGTTCGGCGTACCAGCGCGGCGACGGCTCCCGGCCGGGCGGTCCCGCCGGCTCGTCCGGTTCCAGCGTCGGGGGCGGCAGCCGACGGGCCACCTCGTCGAACTCGCCGACGCCACGCAACAGCGCCTCCCGCCCGGCCGGGCTCATCCCCGCGAGGATCTCGGCCAGCCGGGCCCGTCGGTCGGCCCGCAGCTCGGCCAGCAGGCGGGCCGCCTCCGGGGTCAGGTGCAGCGAGATCTCCCGACGGTCGAAGCGGCCGGGCTCCCGTTCCAGCATGCCGGCCGCGACCAGCCGGTCACAGAGCCGACTCGCCGAGGAGAGCAGCATGCCGAGCAGACCGGAGAGCCGCCGCAGGTTGATCCCGTCGTGCTCCTCCACGGCCATGACCGCCCGCAACTGGGCGGCCGAGAGCCGGTTCGTGGTCCGCTCCCGGGCCTCCTCCCACACGGACAGCAGGGCGGCCGCCGCGTCGTCGAGGGCGGCAGCCATACTCGCTTCTGGTCCGGACGGACGCTGTTCTTCGGCCATCGTGTGCCTGAGACTACCCCCCGAACCGCTGGTAGCTGGATCGTCAGAAGGAGTGATGATGAGCGAGCCGGTCACCCGGGCCCGCCGGACCCTGACCGATGCGCCGACCGACCTCCTCCTGGACCGGATCGCCACCGAGCTGGCCACGTCGTACGGCATCACCGACACCGAGCTGTTCCAGGTCGACTACCGGCTGTCGGTGCTGCTGCCGCTGCACGACGGGGAGCCGCTGACCGGCCCCGGCCACCCGGCCTGGCGGTGCTTCGACCACCAGGAGCCCATCGTCGCCGCCGGGACCGGGTACTTCCCGGTCGGGATGCGGGGCGAGCGGCGCGGCGTGCTCCGGGTGGCCCCGGTGCCCGACGACCCCACGGTGCTCGCGGAGCTCGCCGAGATCGCCACCGTGCTCGGGCACGAGCTGGCCGCCGTGTCGGCCGGTACCGACGTCTACCGGACGGCCCGACGCAGCCGCCGGCTCACCCTGGCCGCCGAGATGCAGTGGGAGCTGCTGCCCGGCCGCAGCCGGGTCCGTCCCTCGTTCAGCCTGGCCGGGCAGCTCGAACCGGCCTACGCGGTACGCGGCGACAGCTTCGACTGGTCCGACGACGGGACCCGGCTGTGGCTGTCGGTGGTCAACGGGATGGGTGAGGGGGTCGCCGCCTCGATGCTCACCTCGCTGGCCGTGCACGCGCTGCGCAACGCCCGGCGGGCCGGGCTGCCCCTCGCCGACCAGGCGGCCCTGGCCGACCAGGCGATCCACGCGGTGTACCACGGTGACCAGTACGTCTCGACGCTGCTGCTGGAGCTGGACCTGCGGGAGGGGACGCTGGACGTGGTCGACGCCGGCTCGCCCCGGCTGGTGCTGCTGCGCGACGGTGAGGTCCGCGAGCATCCCCTGGAGCCGCAGTTCCCGCTGGGCATGTTCGAGGCGACCGAGTACCGGCCCCAGCAGCTGCGGTTGCACCGCGACGACCGGCTCTTCGTGGTCAGCGACGGGGTGATCGACGCCACCGGCCAGGACATCCGGTACGGCGACAGCGCCCTGGACCGGTTCCTGCGCCGGACCGGGCCGATGGCCCCGCTGGACGCGGTCCGGTCGCTCATCGGCGACCTGCGCGCCTTCGTGGCCGGAGACCTGATCGACGACGCGGTCGTGGTCTGCCTGGACTGGACCGGCCCGCAGCCCTGACCGTGACCCCGGCCTGACCGTGCGCCGGGCCTGGCCGTGCGCCGGGCCTGGCCGTGCGCCGGGCCTGGCCGTGCGCCGGGCCTGGCCTGGCCTGGCCTGGCCGTGGGCCTGGCCGGGCGGCCCGTGGCAGCCGGTCTTCGGGCCGGGTGGCGCGGGCCGCCGGGTCAGTACGCGCCCCGGCTGCGGACCACCGCGCCGAAGGTCTTCCACAGGATGGTCAGGTCGGCGGCCAGCGACCAGTTCTCCACGTAGTAGAGGTCCAGCCGGATGCCGTCCTCCCAGCTCAGGTCGGAGCGTCCGCTGACCTGCCAGAGACCGGTCATGCCCGGCTTGACCAGCAGCCGGCGGGCGACGTCGCCGTCGTAGCGGGCCACCTCGGAAGGGAGCGGCGGGCGCGGGCCGACCAGGCTCATGTGCCCGATCAGCACGTTGGCGAGCTGCGGCAGCTCGTCCAGGGACCACTTGCGCAGCAGCCGGCCGACCCGGGTCACCCGGGGGTCGTCGCGCATCTTGAACAGCAGCCCGTCGCTCTCGTTGCGGGCGGTCAGCTCGGCGAGCATCGCGTCGGCGTCGACCACCATGGTGCGGAACTTGAACACGCCGAACTCCTGCCCGCCCTGACCGACGCGGACCTGCCGGAACAGCACCGGACCGGGGTTGTCGAGGCGGATCGCCAGGGCGATCAGCGCCAGCACCGGGGCGAGCAGCGCCAGGGCCAGCAGGGAGAGCGACCGGTCGACCAGCCCCTTGATCAGTTTGCGGGCGCCCCGGAACTCGGGGGCCTCCACGTGGATCAGCGGCAGCCCGGCGACCGGACGGGTGTGGATGCGCGGCCCGGCCACGTCGGTCAGCGCGGGGGCCAGCACCAGGTCGATGCCGGTCCCCTCCAGCTGCCAGCCGAGCCGGCGCAGCCGGGTCGCGGTCAGCTCGCTGGAGGTGGTGATCGCGACGGTGTCCGCGCCGATCGCCTCGGCCGCCTCGGGGATGCCCCGGAACGAGCCGACCACCGGCACGTCACCCAACCGCTGCGGCACCGGGGCGAGCAGCGCGTCCGGGATGCACGCCCCGACCACCTGGTAACCGGCGTACGGCTCGCGGCGCAGGGTGTGCACCAGCTCCAGGACGTGCGGGGTGTCCCCCACCGCCAGCACCCGGCGGGACCAGCCACCGCCCTTGCATCGGGCCAGGTGCAGCCGCTTGCGGGCGGCGAACCGGGTCACCAGCAACCCGAGCGTGCCCACGGCCAGGGTGATGGCGAGGAAGCCCCGGGACACGCCCACGTCGGCGATGTAGCCGGTGATGGCGATGGTCGCGGCCAGCCGCAGGCTCGCCGAGGTGACCCGCCGGTACTCGTCCGCGCCGTAGCCGAGGACCCGGTCGTCGTAGCAGCGCAGCATCCGCAGCGACAGCAGCCAGGCGATCACCAGCCCCGGGGCCACCAGCACGTAGGGCACCTCGGAGCCGCGCGGCTCGTGGTCGCCGAAGCGGGTCACGTAGCCGACCAGCACGGCCACGGCGAGGATGGCGGTGTCCAGCACCACCAGGGTGTGGATGTAGGCCCGTTCGTCGGCCCGGACCGTCCGCGCCGGGCGCGGCGCGGTGGACGTGGACGACGTCGAGGCAGGGGTCAACAGCGCCGAGGTCAACGACCCTCCCCACTAGCGTCGATGGGCGCTGCCTCCGCACCGGCCCCCCGGTGGCCGGTGCCGCGGAGCACCCGGGACATCTTCCCCCGTTAATCCTCGCGTCGGAAGCCACCGACGGAATACCGTCAATTGCGGGATCCGATGTGGACAGATCCGGTTCCACCGGACGTTCCGCTCCCCCCGACCGCCCACTGTCGGCTGTCCGACCGGTCAGCGGGACGTGTGCGACCGGTCAGCGCGGTCCGTCCGAGCGGCCGGCGCGCCACGTCCGACCCGTCAGCGCGCCACGTCCGACCCGTCAGCGCGGCGCGTTCGGCCGGTCAGCGCGGCGCGTTCGGCCGCAGTGCGATCGCCTTCAGGAAGATGTCGCCGATCCTGGTCGGGTCCTCGGTGACGAAGACCCCGCCCCCGGTGACCTTGGTGATCGCCTCCAGCTCGGCACGGCTGACGTCCGTACCGATCCCGATGATCACGACCTGGACGGGACGGTCCGGGTCGGCGATCCTGGTCAGCTCGTCGAGCAGGGCCCGCTGGCTGATCCCGTCGTCGTCCTCGTTCTTGCCGTCGGTGAAGAGCACGACCGAGTTCACCCGACCGGGCTCCCAGTCGTCCTGCACCGTCCGGTAGGCGGCCAGCACCGTGTCGTACAGGCCGGTGTCGCCGCTGCTCGGCCGGACCGTGCCGAGCGCCGCCTCCAACCGGCCGCGCTGGGTGGAGACCGGGCCGATCGGGACCAGCTCCCGGTAGTCCCGGCTGCCGACCAGCCGGGTGGAGAAGGTCCACAGCCCGATCGCCCAGGAGTCGTCGAACAGGCCCAGACCGCGGCTCGCCGCCGCGACCGTCACCTGCGCCCGGGAGGCGTTGTCGGCGGTCGGCACCGGCTGCTTCATCGAACCGGACACGTCGATGACGCAGAGCATCCGACCCGACTGGGTGGCGATCGACCAGCTCGACACGGCGGCCTCGATCGTGTTCGGGTCGAGCCCGCCCGCGGCGGTGCCACCGCCGGCCGGAGCGGAGGCCATGCCCCCGGCCGGCGCGCCCTGCGGAGCCTGGAACCCGGCCCCGGCGCTGCCGTCCGGGGCACGCAGGGCCTGGTCGGCCAGCCGGTCCCGGAAGGCCGCCGTGGTGAGCGCCTCGAACAACACGTTCGCGGCGGACGCCTTGGCCGGCTCGATCCCCGGCAGCACCGCGTACGGGTAGTCCAGCGGCATCGGTGCGGGTTCCAGGTAGAGCGCGGCCAGCGGCACCGGCGGTTTGGTGCCGTTGTACGCGATCACGTCCTCCTCGGAGAGGGCGGCGGCACCGAGCGCGCCCGCCACCGTCGCCGGGTCGGTGGAGCGCGGGAACCGGGCCAGCAGGTCCTGTCGGAGCGCGGAGCGCCCGGTCGCCAGCGCCCGCAACGCGCCCGTCCTGGCCTGCTGGACGTCGCCCCCGCCCGCGCTGGCCGCCGCGGTCATCGACAGCAGCCCGGCCAGCCCGGCGGCGTCCCGGGTCGGCTCCACGATCCCGGTCCGCAGGTTCGTCCCGGTGTTCACCTGCTGCAACAGGTTCGACCAGGTCAGTTTCTGCTGCGGCCAGCCGAGCCGGGTGGCGACCGGCTCCGGCATGGCGACCACGACCGGGCTACGGGCGATCGACTCGCCGTTGCCGGGCTCGAAGGCGGTCGCCCCGCTGTTCTTCAGCCGCAGCAGCCAGGTGGAGGAGTCCGGCACCCAGACGTCCGGCGTGATCGCCGTACCGCTGGCCTGCCCCACCCCGGCGAGGGTGACGCCGTGCTTGCCGGCGACCGCCGCGGCCACCTCGACCGGGTCCTGGGCGGCGACGTTCACCGTGATGCAGGTGCCGCCGACCGCCGCCCCGTCGGCCACCCACTGCCCGGCCGCCGCCTGCACCGCCGGGGCGATCTCCGGTGCCGCCGCCACCGTCAGCTCGACCTGCCCCGAGCAGGCCGGCTCGGCCAGCCGCTGGTAGCCGAACCACGCCCCGGCGACGACGACAACAAGCGCCGTCGCTGAGGCGACGGCGCCTGCTCCGCGGATACCCGTACGCATGCGATGGCGGCCTGACACGGTCACCATCTTGCGGACCGAGGGACGTTACTGCTACGTCCGTTCGGACGAAAGTTACTCAGGATGAACAGTTGACCTGCGTATACGGTCGTTTCGTCACGCTGGGTGAGAGCGACGCGACCCTGCGGGTCAGAGCAGGACGCAGCTCGGGCTCGGCACGGCGACCGGCTCCCCCACCGGCTCCGGCACCCCGCTGGCCGGATCGACGCGGAACTGCCGCACCATGTCGGCCCGCTGGTCGGCCACGTAGAGATCGCGGCCCGACCAGGCGAAGTGCCGGGGCCACTCCCCGCCGGTGTCCACCTCGGCGACGAGTTCCGGCAGCTCACCGTCGAGGGCGAAGACCGCCAGGGTGCCCGCTCCCCGGTTGGCGACGTACAGGACCCGGCCCTGCGGCCCCACCGCGATCTCCGAGGGCTGGACGTGCCCGGTCCGGCCGCTCGCCGGCACCCGGCCCCGCTCACGCAACCCCCCGTCGGTGTCCCGGTCGTACGCGGTGACCGTGGCGTCCAGCTCGCCGACCAGGTAGACCCGCCGCCCGTCCGGGTGCCGGGCCAGGTGCCGGGGGCCGGTCCCGGGGTGGGTACGCACCCGGGGTGCCCGGGGCACCAGCCGACCGGTGGCGGCGTCCAGGTCGTACCGGTACACCGAGTCGGTGCCCAGGTCGACCACGTACGTCGGCCCGCCGGACGGGTCCGGCGAGACCATGTGCGCGTGCGCGTGCTCCTGGCGCTCCGGGTCCGCTCCGTGCCCGGCGTGCACCACCAGGTCGCTGCGCTCACCGGGCACGCCCGCGTCGTCCAGCGGGAAGACCGCCACACTTCCCCCGCCGTAGTTGACGGCGACCAGGTGCCGGCCGTCCGGGGTGACCGCCAGGTGGCAGGGCGAGTCCCCGCCGGTGTCTCCCGCGCCGAGCGGCGTCAGGTCACCGTCCGGCCCGATCCGCCACGCGCCGACCCGGCCCTGTGGTAGCTCGTTCACCGCGTACAGCACCGGCAGCGCGGGATGCCGCACCAGGAACGACGGGGACGGGGTCACCGCCACCGTGCCGAGCGGGGTCAGCGTCCCCGTGTCCGGATCGCGGCGGGCCGCGACGATGCCGTCGCCCTTCCCGTCGCCCTCCGCCGTGTAGCCACCGATGTGGACGATGCCACCCTGGTCGGTCACCGGTACCGCCTCTCACCTCGTCCGGAGTCGATCACCCCAGAGCCTTCCCGGGATCAGCCGCCGGTGAACCGGATTTCCCGGAATTCTCCGGCGGCGGCCCACCCCGCCACCCCGCCGGCTCGCCCGCCGGGTGCTCAGGCCGCCGGCTCGCCCGCCGGGTGCTCAGGCCGCCGGCTCGCCCGCCGGGTGCTCAGGCCGCCGGCTCGCCGCGCTGGGCGGCGACGTGCTCGACCAGGGCGACCAGCACCAGCTTGCCGGACTGCCGGTCCCGGGCGTCACAGAGCACCAGCGGCACGTCCGGGTCGAGGTCCAACGCGTGGCGTACCGAGTTGAGGCTGAACCGGCGGGAACCGTCGAAGCAGTTCACCCCGACCACGAACGGGATGCCCCGCTGCTCGAAGTAGTCCACCGAGGGGAAGCAGTCGGCCAGCCGACGGGTGTCGGCCAGCACCACCGCGCCGAGCGCCCCGAAGGCCAGCTCGTCCCAGAGGAACCAGAACCGGTCCTGGCCCGGGGTGCCGAACAGGTAGACCTGGAGATCCTCGTTGATGGTGATCCGGCCGAAGTCCATGGCGACCGTGGTGGTGGACTTCCCCTCCACGCCGAACGTGTCGTCCGTGCCGATGCCGGCGTCGGTGAGCACCTCCTCGGTCTGCAACGGGCGGACCTCGCTCAGCGCACTCACCAGGGTCGTCTTGCCGGCCCCGAAGCCCCCCGCGATCAGGATCTTCAGGGCGAGCGGTACCCGCTGCCCGGATCCGACCCGCTCAGAGTGCACGGAGTCCATTCGCCACCGCCTTGAGGATGTTGTCGTCGGGAAGGTACGCAGTGGTCGGCGGCTCGTGCACGCTGACGAGCCCACCGGCGAGCAGGTCGCCCAGGAGCACCCGGACCACACCGAGGGCCAGGTTGAGGTGCGCGGCGAGTTCCGCCACCGACACCGGCTCGCCGGCCAGCTCGACGAGCTGCCGGTGCTCCGGATGCAGGTGCGGGTGGCCGGCCGGGTCGGCGCCCGGGTTCGCCAGCACGAACGCGACCAGGTCGAAGTCGCCGGTGGTCGGGGCCACCCGGCCACCGGTGACGGTGTACGGGCGGACCACCGGACCGGCGTCGTCGTCCAGCCACTCGTGCTGCGGCCCCGGCGGCTCAGCCCGCATCGGCCACGACCGTCGAAGCCCGGGACGGGGCGCTCAGGTACTCGCCGACCCGGGTCACCAGCATCGCCATCTCGTACGCGATCAGGCCGATGTCCGCGTCGGCGTCGCTGAGCACCGCCAGGCACGCGCCCTGCCCGGCGGCGGTGACGAAGAGGTACGCCGATTCCATCTCCACCACCGTCTGCCGGACCGGTCCGGCGGCGAAGTGGCGGCTGGCCCCCTTCGCCAGGCTGGCGAAACCGGAGGCCATCGCGCAGAAGTGCTCGGCCGCGTCCCGGTCCAGCCCGGTGGAGGCGCCCATCGGCAACCCGTCGGCGGAGAGCACCACCGCCTGGCGGGCGGCCGGCACCCGGTCCACCAGTTCGTCGAGCAGCCAGTCGAGATCGGTGGCCTGCCTCGTGGGTTGCACCACTACGCGTCCCTTCCAGTTCCGGTGACAGTGTCGACGGTCGTCCCGCCGGGCGGCACCCGGGGTAGCTCCGTGGTCGGTTCGTCCACCGTCCTACCGGTGGGCACCGTGGGCGCGTCCACCGGCCCGGCCGGTCCCGCACCGGGCCCGGTCGGAGCGGCGGGCACCGGGCGTACGCCCGACCCACCGGCGGCCCGCGAAGCGGCGGCCGGCCCACCGACGGCCGGCGGAACAGCGCCCGGACCACTTGCGGGTGGCAGCTCACCGGCGGCCCGGCGGCCCCGGGCGGTCCCCGCCTGTAGCGCCGCCATCGCGGCCCGGATCTGCTCCGGGGTGCGCGGCGAGGGTTCGGCGGCGGCCGGACGGCGGGGTTGCCGGGCCGGGGCACGCTGCCGGACCCGCCGGGGCAGACCGTCCGGCCCCACCGGCGCCTCGGCCGGGCCGGGTCGGGCCGACGACAGCGGGACCACCGCGGGCGCGTCCGTCCGTTCCCGGGTGGCCCGCGCGGTACGCGGACGCGGCAGGGTGGTCAGCTTCGTCACCTTCGCCATCCGTCCCGACCCGGAGCCGGGGTCGCCGCCGGGCGGTCGGGGCGGCAGCGTGGTGACCACGTCGGTCGGGAGGAGCACCACGGCGGTCACCCCGCCGTGGACGGACGGGCGCAGCTGCACCCGGACCCCGTGCCGGGCGGCCAGCCGGGCCACCACGAAGTGCCCCAGGCGGGCGCTGGCCGACGGGTCGAACTCGGGCGGCCGGCCCAGTCGCCGGTTGGTCTCCTCGATCGCCTCGGCGGTCATCCCGAGACCCTGGTCGGTGATCTCGACGGCGTACCCGTTGGGGACCAGTTCGCCGCGGACCTGGACCCGGGTCTGCGGCGGCGAGAACGACGTGGCGTTCTCGACCAGCTCGGCCAGCAGGTGAATCACGTCACCGACGGCCCGGCCGACGACCGCGGCCGGCTGTACGCCGGCGATGTCGACCCGGTCGTAGTTCTCGACCTCGGAGATCGCGCCCCGGATCACGTCGAGCACGGCGACCGGGTTGCGCCAACCCCGGCCCGGCGCGGCCCCGGCCAGGATGACCAGGTCCTCGGCGTGCCGCCGCATCCGGGTGGCGAGGTGGTCGACCCGGAACAGCTCGGCCAGTTCCGCCGGGTCCTCGGCCCGCCGTTCCATCCGGTCGAGCAGGGCCAGCTGCCGGTGCACCAGCCCCTGGCTGCGGCGGGCGATGTTGAGGAAGACCTCGTTCAGCCCGTGCCGCAGGGCCGCCTCGTCCACCGCCGACCGCACGGCGGTGGACTGGACCACGCTGAAGGCCCGCCCCACCTGGCCGATCTCGTCGTTGCCGTACTCCAGCGGTGGGGCCTCCCGGGCCACGTCGACCGGCTCGCCCCGGCGCAGCCGGGCCACCACGTCGGGCAGCCGCCGCTCGGCCAGCTCCAGCGCCGCCGCCTGGACCCCGGTCAGCCGCTGGATCAGCGACCGGCCGACCCGCAACGCCACGACCAGGGAGATCACGATCGCCACCAGCCCGAGCAGCCCGGCGGCGGCCAGCCGGACCAGGATGCCGATCGCGGTCGGCACCGACCGTTCGGTCAGCGCCGACGCCTCGGCCAGCTCGAAGTCCCGCAACTCCTGCTGGACGGCGTCGTGGGTGGTCTGCCAGGCCACCGGGTCCACCGGGGGTGGGCCGGAGCGCTCGGCGGCGATCAGCTCGTCCTGCATCCGCCGCAGCCGGAGAAAGTCGTCATTCTCGGTGAGCTGCTGGAACGCGCTGCGGGCCGAGTACGGCAGGTCGGCGATCGCCAGGTTGGTGGCGTACCGGTGGTTGCCGATGGTCTGGACCAGCTGGGCGTGCTCGCCCCGGGCGAACCGGCCGGCGGTGAGCGCGCCGGCGGCCAGCGCGTCGGCCTGTCCGAGCAGCTCACGGGCCTGACCGAGCAGGTTGAGCGCGCGGGCCTGCCGGGTGAGGTCGCCGTCGGGCGCGACGGACATCGCGGAGAAGGTCTGGAAGGCCGCGGTGAGCATGCCGGTGTAGAGGCCGTGCGCGCCGGCCCGGTCCATCTCCCGTTGGTCGATGAAGCCCCGCCCGGCGGGGAGCGCCTCCAGGGCGGTGAGGAGCCGGTCGAGGCGGGCGTCGATGAGCTCGTCGGTGGCGTCCCGCAGGTCCCGGCCGGCGGCCCGGCGACGCAGCTCGGCCACCGCCTGGTCGGTCCGCAGCCGTTGCTCGCGCAGCGCGGACGACTCGCCGTCCCCGGCGAGCTGGACCACCGAGAGCCGCCGTTCCCGTTGCAGGTCGATCACCAGCCGGTCACCGGGCAGCCCCAGCTCGCTCAGCAGGGTACGACCGGAGAGCAGGTCGAGGGCGGGCCCCAGGGTGAGCGTGGTGGCGAAGATCCAGAGCGCCAGCAGGGCGGCCACCGGGGCGACGACCAGCGCGGTCAGCTTCGAGCGGATCGGCCAGTCGCGGGAGTTCATGAGACCTCGCCCGGAAGGTGTGGCAGGGGTGGCACCGGCACCGCCGCCGGGCAGCGTCGAGCCCGGAACACCAGGCACCGGTACGAGCACCTTGGGCAGGATACGTAATCGGGGCCCGTTGCACTACCGTCTGTTCCGTCCGCTCATGTTCGACCGGAACCGGTCCAGGGTGGACGAACGTACCCGGACGCCCGGTTTTCTCCCCCGTCGCCATTTCTCGAAGCGGTCGAGCCCCACGCGGGCCGTTCCGGTCATGTCCGCGCGCGGAAAGGGAACGGTGACACCACAGGAGAGGACCCCGGAACCGGAAAGTCGGCGCAATCGGGATTGGCGATCAGGTCGGGGCGGGAATAGCAGGTGGCGAAGGAGGAGGCCATGTCGCCCACGCAGGTAGTCGTCATCGTTCTCGTCGTGCTCGTGATCGCCGCCCTGGTGGCGGTGGCCGTGATCGCCGGCCGCCGCCGCGAGCTGCGCCGACGGTTCGGCCCGGAGTACGACCGGGTGGTCGCCGAGCGCGCCAGCCGCAGCGCGGCGGAGAAGGAACTCCGCGCCCGGCAGCGCAAGCACGCCGAACTCACCCTCACCCCGCTCACCGCCGAGTCCCGGGCCCGCTACACCGCCGCCTGGGAGGAGGTCCAGTTGCGCTTCGTGGACACCCCCGCCGAAGCGGTCGGCGACGCCGACGCGCTGGTGGGTCGGCTGGTCGCCGAACGCGGATACCCCACCGGGGACTTCGACGAGCAGGCCGCCCACCTCTCCGTGGAGCACGCCCAGACGTTGACCCGGTACCGCGAGGCCCACGAGATCCACCTGCGCAACGAGCGCGGCGAGGCGAGCACCGAGGAACTGCGGCAGGCGGTCGTCCACTACCGGGCGCTCGTCGCCGACCTGCTCGGGACGGACCCGGTCGGGGCGCAGCCGCCGGCGCAGCGGTCCGTGACCGCCACACCGGCACAGCGGTCCGTGACCGCCACCGAGACCCCGCATGACGCCACGAGCCGCTGAGGAGACCGCCACCATGCGCCAGCACGAGCAGACCGACCAGCCCGAGGTGATCCGGTCCGAGCCGGTACCGGTTCCGCCGGCCCACGACACCGCCGGCCGCCCCGGGGACCGGGCCGGCCGGACCGAGGTCCCCGAGGACGTCCTCGACGACCGGGGCACCTTCGACGACCCGGCCGTGGTGGAGCGGCACGGCCCGGCCGACCGGGCCGACCAGGACCGGGTCCCGGGTGACCGGGCCGACCACGACCACGACCGTGACCGGGCCGACCACGACCGGGTCCCGGGTGGGCAGACCGACCACGACCGGCGACGCGACGGTCGGGAGCCGGACGACACGCGGCCCTTCGACCTGCGGGGCGTCGACACCGACGGGCGGGACGGGTTCCACGAGCCGGGGCCGGTACCGACCGCCTTCGGCGCGACCACGGTGGGGGGCGCGGTGGCCGCCTCGGCACTGGCCAGCCCGCGTCCCGAGGACGAGCCGGACCCCCGCGAGGAGCGCACCGCCCGGCCCGGCGACGGCGTCGACGGCGACCGCCGGGTCGGTCGGGACGCCGACCCGACCGCCCTGCTGCACGGTCACCACCGGGAGCAGCGGACCGACGAGGCGGAGCAGCACGTCCCCGGAGGGCCCGGCCGGCACGCGCAGGAGCCGACCGCCGTGGACCACCGGGACACCGGGGTGCGTCGCAACGCCAGCACCGACGGCGCCGGGTACGGTAGCCCGGCCCCGCAGATGGTGGACCCGGACGCCACCCCGGAGACCCGGCCCGGCGCCACCGGACCGGGAGCCGGGTCGGGCAGCGACACCGACACGCTGACCGCCGCCGGCACCACCGGTTCCACCTCCGCCGCCCTCGCCGAACCGGCCACCCTGTTCGACGCCGGGACCGCCCAGGGCTTCCGGGACCGGTGGCGGGACGTGCAGCTCCGGTTCGTCGACGACCCGAAGGCCGCGGCCGGGCAGGCCCAGGGCCTGGTGGAGGAGGCGATCCAGGCGCTCGCCGCGGCGCTCGCCGCGCAGAAGAACGAGATCAGCGGCTGGCAGGACGCCGGCTCGGCGGACACCGAGCAGCTCCGCCAGGCGGTACGCGGCTACCGCGACTTCCTCGACCGGGTACTGGGGCGCTGACCGGCGTACCACGTCCGTCCATACCGGAGCGTCCCGACCGCGTACGTGGTCGGGACGCTCCGCCGTGGACGGAGCAGTAGTGCGCGGCACCGCCGTGGGTCCGCCGCCCGGCTGTCCGGGACCTCCGCCGGTGGTCGGTGGCCGGTTCGTCGCGTACGGCCTGATCGGGGGCGGAACCGGACGGTCCGGCGACCGGGCCGCGCCGGGGGTGGGCCGGACGCATGCTGCCCGCCGCACCGGGTACGCGGAAGGGATCAGGGGAACGCGCCCGGGAACAGGAGGCGACAACGATGACCGATCGCGACCGTGACGTTCGCCGGCCGCTCGAGGAGAGCCCCGAGGTGGCCGCGGCGGTGGACGACGACACCACGGTGCCCCAGTTGGCGAACGACGGCGGGCCGGACGAGCAGAGCCCGTCCTTCACCCAGCCCGGCGAGGTGCCCGCCGACGGGACCGGCGGTGAGGAGCTGATCGGTGCCGCGTACGCCGGGGAGAGCGGCGCCGGGCGCACCGCCGTGCGTACCGGTGCGGAGCAGCCCTGGGATCCGGAGGACCTGGCGGCGGCCCGGGGGCAGGACCCGGATCCGGAGCACGTCGCACGGGCCCGGCGGGACCTGGACCGCGAGGGACGGGCGGCGGTCGAACGGACGGTGCCCTGACCGCCCCACCGAATGCCGAGGGGCCCCCGGCCCGACCGGTGCAGGTCGGACCAGGGGCCCCGGGTGGCCGCCGCCTCCAGCGCCTCACGACCGGAGGCGGCGGGCCGGAGTGCCGTCAGGAGAGCGGCGGGTAGGCGTTCTGCATGAGCTGCTGGAACTGGGCGGAGAACCAGGCACCGGAGATCGGGGCGTTGTCCAGCGCACCGCTCGGGTTGTTGCCGTTGCGCGGGTTACCGGTGTAGGTCGGGTCGCACATCCGGTCGAAGCCCTTGCCCTCGTCGTTCGGGATGAGCTTGCTGGAGCCGTCCGACTCGCCCGGGGGCTTCACCCAGACGTAGGCGTCGATGCCCGACTCGGGGGCGACGGTGGGCCGCTCGCCGAGGCCGGCACCGGACTGGTTGCACCAGTTGCCGAGGTGGATCCGCCGGTCGACCCGACCACCGTTGACGTAGGTGTCCACGTTGGTGGTCGCACCCGGGCCGGTGGGCCGGGCGGAGCCGCCCCAGCCGTTACGGGAGGTGTCGATCAGCATGCCGATGTTGGAGTTGAAGCCCTTGGAGATCAGCTCGTTCCGGAACGCCTGGGCGAAGGAGAGCTCGTCGACGTAGAAGTTCCAGTCGACCCACTTGGACTGGCGGACGGACTGGCCGTTCACCTGGTCAGTGATCTTGAAGTACGGCTCCTTCAGGGCGGAGTAGTTCGCCGTGTTGACGATGAAGCCGTGTACGTTGTTCACGGTGCTGCCGGAGGCGACGGCGGCGTCCTTGATGATCTGGGCGGCCGGGCTGAAGTTGCTGTCCCAGCCGAGCCAGCCGTGGTGACCGGCGTCGACGTAGTTGTAGACGTTCGGGATCGCGCCCAGCTTGGACAGCGCGTAGCCGACGCCGTTGACGTATCCGCCGTTGGCCTTCATCGTGTCGCAGGTCGCGGTGCCGCCGGGGTTGTTGGTGGTGTTGGTCACCAGGTTCGGCAGCGAGTCGATCTCGACGATGTTGATGATGCGCAGGTTCCGGTACTTCGCGTCACCCTGGATCGCGGAGATCGGGTCGATGTACTCGGCCTTGTAGCGGGGCAGCTCGTCCGGCTTGAGCTCACCGTTGGAGGCGAGCGCCGCGCAGTCCCGGCCGGGCAGGTTGTAGATGACGAACTGGATGTAGCCGGCACCCTGGGCGAGGGCGGCGTCCAGGTGGTCACGGACCCCCATCGAGCCGTTCGAGCTGCTGTCGTCGGTGCCGTTGATGGCGGCGATCCGGTCGATCCAGACGGCGGTCGGCGTGTTGGAGATCCGGCTACCGCCCGGCTCCGCGTCGGCCTTCGCCTTCCACTCCGGGTTCACGTAGCCCTTCACCCCGGCGTAGGGGTTGTCCACCTTGGGCCCACCGGGCGGCGGGGTGGTGGTCGGCGGCGTCGTCGGCGGCGTGGTGGGCGGCGTCGTCGGCGGGGTGGTGGGCGGCGTGGTGGGGTTGGTGGTGCCACCGTTGCAGGCCACGCCGTTGATGGTGAACGAGGTCGGCTTCGGGTTGCTGCCGCTCCACGAGCCGTTGAACCCGATGCTGGTGCTGGCGCCGGTGGGAAGCGAGCCGTTGTAGCCCTCGTTGCGGGCGGTGACGTTCTGGCCCGACTGCGAGAAGATGGCCGACCAGCCCTGCGTCACCCGCTGGCTGCTGTTCGGGAAGGTGAAGCCGAGCGTCCACCCGTTCAGGGCGTCGCCGAGGTTCTTGATGTTGATGGTGGCGGTGAATCCACCCTGCCAGTCATTGGTCGTGTAGGCGACGTCGCACTGGGTGGCAGCGTACGCGCCGGTGACCGGGATGGTCACCAGTCCGCCCGCGACCAGGGCGCTCGCGCCGGCCAGCGCGACCGCCCGGCGCCGGCCGGACAGACTTCTCCACAGATTCATGCCACTGATCTCCTTGGGCGAGACCGGACCCGGGTACGGCCCGGCTGGCGAGGCTTACGGAAACGTCGTTCCACAGAAGCCATCGGGGGGTGATGGGGGTTGCCCGACCCGGACGGGCAGCGGTGTTGCGCTGCGAACGGGTGGAGCCGACCGGCGGTGGTGCCTACGACGTCGTCCGGACGAACCGGCTGCCCTCGACGCCTGGCCTACGCGGTGTGGCTCCGCTGACGCAGTGAAGTGATTCTTGCATGGGAGCGCTTCCATGACAACCTCTCGATACCTCGACGCCACCAGCTCGGAATTTACGGGCAGCAGTCCCGTAACAACCCAGCGAGGGCGGACCGGCCCACGGCAGCCGGCCACTGCCGCTAAAGCCACCTAAGCGGCAAAAACCAAAACACGAATCTTTCCCCGCATAGGTCGCGAACAGGGCTAACGTCTGAACTAGCTCGGCTTCCGCCGGGCCAGGACGAAAAGGGATGGAGTGACGCAGGACATGGCTACCAACATGCTCGGAAAGGTCGTCGCCGGTGCCGCCCTCGGCGGGGCCTCCTTGCTGGCCTTCACGCCGGGGATCGCTTTCGCCGACGGCGCGCAGGGCGGCGAGGGTCACCACCGCGAGGGCAAGGTCTACGCCGATCCGCACGCCGTCAAGCCGGGCCACGACGTGAAGCTCATCGAGGTCTGCGTGGAAGCGCAGGAGGACGCCTTCGTCTGGTCGGAGGTGACCGGCAAGGTCAAGCTCCACCCCCGGGAGGACAGCGGCAAGGGCGGCCGTGAGCGTGACCGGCAGCACGAGGAGCAGGAGGGCCGCTGGCCCGGCTCCGAGGGCGGCCAGTCGCGCCAGGGCACCCAGCCCGGCGCGCCGGGAGCGGAGGACAGCGAGCAGGGCCGCTGGCCCGGTCAGGACGCCGAAGAAGGCGAGCAGGGCGGCGAGCAGGGCCGTGAGCAAGGCCGTGAGCAGGGCGGCGAGCAGGGCCGCGGGCCCGGCCAGGGCGACGAGGGCGGCCAGCCGGGCGCCCCGGGAGGCGCCCCGGAGCAGGGCGGCCAGCCGGGTGAAGGAGTGACCCAGCCCGGCGGCATGGCCGGCGGCGACGAGGTCAAGGACGAGGACAAGAAGAAGGCCGACGAGGAGGCCAAGAAGAAGGCCGAGGAAGAGGCCAAGAAGGGCGAGGAAGCCAAGAAGGGCGAGGAAGCCAAGAAGGGCGAAGAGGCCAAGAAGGGCGAAGAGGCCGAGCGGAAGAAGAAGGCCGAGGAGGAGGCCGCCGCCGAGCACGAGGGCGCGAAGGACGAGACCTACTTCGTCTACTACGGCGAGGCCACCATCCCGTGGGACGCCGAGCCCGGCACGTACGAGCTCAAGGGCTCCTGTGGCGAGGGCAGCCTGGTCGTCCTGCCGAAGGGCCACGTCAAGGGCGGCGACGGTGGCGCCACCGGCAGCGACCGGGGCATGGCGTTCGGCGGAGCGACGATGCTCGGCGCCGCGGCGCTCGGCGGCATCGTGCTGATGCGGCGTCGTCGGGCCGATGAGCTGGTCTGACACGGGGACACCCCGGGCCGGCGGCCGACACGGGAAACCGTGGCGTGCCGCCGGCACGGCCGTGGTGCTCCTGACCGCAGCACTGGGCGCCGGCATGCTCGGTGCGGGGCTGACCGAGGAACCCGCGCCCCGCCCGCCACAGCCGGTGGTCCAGGCCGGCGCGCCCGACGTCGCCGGGACACCCGCCCCGGCGGACGACCCCGCCGACCCCATCGGGGCCGAACTCGGCCGGACCGCGGGCGACCAGGGCGCGCCGGGCTCCGCCGGGCTGCCCCGGTCCACCCCGACCACCATCACGATCCCGCGGATCGGGGTGAACGCCCCGATCATGTCGCTCGGTGTGGAGGCCGACGGAACGGTCCAGATGCCCCCACTTCAGCAGGCCCGGAACGCCGGCTGGTACTCCCGGGGCCCGAGCCCCGGTGAGATCGGCAACGCCGTCATCGTCGGGCACGTCGACTCGGCGTACATCGGGCCGGCGGTCTTCTTCGACCTGGGGACGCTGCTGCCCGGCGACGCCATCACCGTCGCCCGGGCCGACGGCACCTCGGCCACCTTCCGGGTCGACACGGTGCGCTCGTACCCGAAGACGGAGTTCCCCGCCGAGCTGGTCTACGGCGGGAACGACCGGCCCGGCCTGCGGGTGGTCACCTGCGGCGGCACGTTCGACGAACGGACCCGGGACTACCTGGACAACGTGATCGTCTTCGCCACGCTGGTGTCCTGAGCCCGGTGCGCCATCGAACACCGCGACGCCCGGTGGAGGTCGTCCACCGGGCGTCGCGGTACCCGGATCAGCTCGCCGAGGAGGTCCGGACCAGGGTCCGGATCTGCCGCAACAGGACCGAGAGCGCGGCCAGGTCGGCCCGGGACTCGTCGAACTCCCCCATCGCCCGCTGCGCGCGGTGGATCGAGGTGGCGTTCGACTGCTCCCACTCCTGCACCCGCTCCTGCGGCGGCCGGCCGCCGTCGGTGGAGTCGAGCACCTCGTTGGTGAGCGCGGCCAGAGCGGCGTAGAGGTCGTACCGCAACGCCATCCGGGCCAGCGTCTGCCAGCGGTCCTCCCGGGGCAGCAGGGAGATCTTCGACAGCAGCGAGTCCACCCGGAACCGGTCGGACAGGACGAAGTAGACCGAGGCCACCTCGCCCACGTCCTTGCCGGTCTGGGCCGCCGTCTCCACCACGTCGAGCAGGCCGAAGCTGTACATCAGCCGGGTCGCCTGCTCGGCCAGCTCCCGGGGCAGCCCCCGCCCGGTCATCGCCTCGACGTGCGCGGCCAGCGCCTCCCGCTCGGTGCCGTAGAAGAGGTCCTCCAGGTCGGGCAGGAGACGGGCCACCCCGTCCCGGAGGCGCTTCGTCTCGGCCGGTACGTCGATCGGCGACCGGCGGTTGGTGACCAGCCAGCGCACCGCGCGGTCCAGCAGCCGCCGGGTGTCCAGGTAGACGGTGGTCTGCAACTCCGGGGCCACCCGGTTGTCCAGCGCCTCGACCGCGTCCCACAGCTCCCGCAGCCCGAAGACGTCCCGGACCACCACGTACGCCCGGATGACGTCCGCCGGTGAGGCGGCCGTCTCCTCGACCACGCGGAAGACGAACGAGATGCCACCCCGGTTGATCACCTCGTTGACCAGGACGGTGGTGACGATGTCCCGGCTCAACCGGTGCCGGCCCATCCGGTCGGCGAACCGCTGCCGCATCGGCGTCGGGAAGTAGTTGACCAGGACCTCGTTCGTCCACTCCTCGTCGGGCAGCCCGTCGGTGAGGATCTCCCGTTCCAGCGCGATCTTCACGTACGCGAGCAGCACCGCGAACTCCGGCGCGGTCAGCCCGGACTCGGTCCGGACCGCCAGTTCCTCGTCCGGCGGGAGCGCCTCCAGCGCCCGGTTCAGCACCCCGGACCGCTCCAGCTCGCTGATCATCCGGCGGTGCACCGGCAGCAGCGAGGTCGCCTGGGCCTGGGCGTTGTTCAGCGCCCGCGCCTGGTCGTAGTTGTCCCGCAGCACCAGCTCGGCGACCTCGTCGGTCATCGCCGCGAGCAGCTCGTCCCGCTCCGGGACGGTCAGCTCACCGTCGGCGACCGCGGTGTTCAGCAGGATCTTGATGTTCACCTCGTGGTCGGAGCAGTCCACCCCGGCCGCGTTGTCGATGAAGTCGGTGTAGATCCGGCCGTCGTTCTGGGCGTACTCGATCCGGCCGAGCTGGGTCCAGCCCAGGTTGCCGCCCTCGCCGGCCACCCGGCAGCGCAGGTCCTTGCCGTTGACCCGGATCGCGTCGTTGGACTTGTCCCCCACCTCGGCGTTGCTCTCGCTGGCCGCCTTGACGTAGGTGCCGATGCCGCCGTTCCAGAACAGGTCCACCGGGGCGGTCAGGATCGCCTTCATCAGCTCCGACGGCGACAGCTGGGTGACCTCGTCGTCGAGGTCGAGCACCGCGCGGACCTGCGGCGAGACCGGCACCGACTTGGCGGTACGCGGGTACACCCCACCGCCAGAGGAGATCAGCTTCGTGTCGTAGTCCTCCCAGGACGACCTCGGCAGGTCGAACAGCCGCTTCCGTTCCGCGTACGAGGAGGCCGGGTCCGGATCCGGGTCGAGGAAGATGTGCCGGTGGTCGAAGGCCGCCACCAGCCGGATGTGCTCGCTGAGCAGCATCCCGTTGCCGAACACGTCACCGGACATGTCCCCCACGCCGACCACGGTGAAGTCCGCGGACTGGGTGTCGTGGCCCAGCTCCCGGAAGTGCCGCTTGACCGACTCCCAGGCGCCCCGGGCGGTGATGCCCATCTTCTTGTGGTCGTACCCGGCGGAGCCGCCGGAGGCGAACGCGTCACCCAGCCAGAACCGGTGCGCGGTGGAGATCTCGTTGGCGATGTCGGAGAACGTCGCGGTGCCCTTGTCCGCCGCCACCACCAGGTACGGGTCGTCGCCGTCGTGCCGGACCACCTCGGTCGGCGGGACCACCTCGCCGCTGACGATGTTGTCGGTGACGTCCAGCAGCGCCGAGATGAACTCCCGGTAGCAGGCCACCGCCTCGTCCCGGTCGCCCGGCTTCTGCTTCAGCACGAAGCCGCCCTTGGCACCCACCGGCACGATCACCGCGTTCTTCACCATCTGCGCCTTGACCAGGCCCAGCACCTCGGTACGGAAGTCCTCCCGCCGGTCGGACCAGCGCAGCCCGCCCCGGGCCACCGGCCCGAACCGCAGGTGCACGCCCTCGAACCGGGGCGAGTAGACGAAGATCTCGTACTTCGGGCGGGGCGCGGGCAGGTCCGGGATCGCCTGCGGGTCCAGCTTGAACGCCACGTACGACTTGGGTCGGCCGCCCTCCTCCATCTTCTGGAAGAAGCTGGTCCGCAGGGTGGCCCGGATCAGCGTCAGGTACGCCCGCAGGATGCGGTCCTGGTCCAGGCTGGCCACGTCGTCCAGGGCCGCGTTGATGGTGTCGGCCAACTCCTCGCCGCGCCGGTCCCGTTCCTCGGCGGTCAGGCCGTTGGCCGGGTCGAACCGCACCTCGAACAGCTCCACCAGCAGGCCGGCGAGCCTCGGGTACGCGATGAAGGTGGACTCCATGTAGTCCTGCGAGAAGACCGTGCCGGCCTGGCGCAGGTACTTCGCGTACGCCCGGAGCACCACCGCCTGCCGCCAGGTCAGCCCGCCGCGCAGCACCAGCTCGTTGAAGCCGTCCACCTCGGCCTCGCCCCGCCAGGCGGCGGCGAAGGCGTTCTCCACGTGCGGGCGTACCTCGGCCAGCTCCTGGTGCCCCTCGGGCAGTTGCAGCCCGAAGTCGTACAGGTAGATCCGCCCGTCGATCCGGTCCACCTCGTACGGGTGCTCGTCGACCACCCGGACGCCGAGCGAGTGCAGCACCGGCAGCACGTCGGACAGCAGCATCGGCTCGGCGTTGCGGTACACCTTGAACCGGACGTCCAGCGCCTCGGCCGGGTCGGCGTGGGTGCGGGCCCCGTTGCGCGGCGCGAGCTGCTTGCGGAACAGGTGCATCTCGAGCTGGCCGGGCTCCTCCAGCAGTTCCAGCTTGGCCAGGTCCTTCATCGCCTCGTACGGCGTGTGCCCGTCCTTGTAGCCCTCCGGGAAGGCGTCCGCGTACCGGGTGAACAGGTGCTTGGCCTGCTCGTCACCGAGCTTGCGTTCCAGCACCAGCCGGTAGTCGTCGTCCCACAGCCGGGTCGCGTCGGCCAGTTCCTCGGCCAGCAGGTCGGCGTCGACGTCCCCGGGCGGGTTGGTCGGGTCGGTCCGGACGATGAAGTGCACCCGGGCCAGCATCGACTCGGTGACCCGGGTGGTGTAGTCCACCCCGACGCCGTTCAGCTCGCGGAGCAGGATGTCCTGCATGCGCAGCCGGTTCTGGGTGGTGAAGCGGTCCCGGGGCAGGTAGATCAGGCAGGAGATGAACCGCCCGTACCCGTCGCGGCGCAGGAACACCCGCAGCTGCCGCCGGCCGGCCATCCGGAGCACGCCGACGACCGCGTGGTACAGGTCGTCGGTCTTGATCTGGAACAGCTCGTCCCGCGGGTAGGTCTCCAGGATCTGGAGCAGGTCCTTGCCGGAGTGGCTGCGCTCGCTCAGGCCGGACCGCTCCATCACCTCGGCGACCTTGCGGCGCACCACCGGCAGCTCACGCACGCTGGTCCGGTACGCGGCGGTGGAGAACAGCCCGAGGAAGCGGCGCTCGCCGACCACCTCGCCGTACTCGTTGAAGATCTTGAAGCCGACGTAGTCGAGGTAGGCCGAGCGGTGCACGGTGGCCCGGGAGTTCGCCTTGGTGATGATCAGCAGGCGCTTCTCCAGCACCTTCTCGTGCGCCTCCGGCGTCATCGACGACAGCGTCCGGGGCTCGGTGCGGTCGGAGCGCAGGATGCCCAGGCCGGTGCCGAGCACCGCCTCCAGGGCCTGCCCGGCCGGCTCGTCACCGTCCCCGGTCGGGATGTCGACCAGCCGGTACTCCCGGTAGCCGAGGAAGGTGAAGTGGTCGTGGGCCAGCCAGCGCAGCAGCTCCACCGAGTCGGTGATGTCCTTCTCCGGCACCGGCGGGCGGGTCTCCGAGGTACGCGCCGCGGCCAGCTCGTCGGCGAGCGCGAGGGCCCGCTGACGCATCTTCGGCCAGTCCTCGACCGCCTCCCGGACGTCGGTGAGCACCCGCTGGAGTTCGGCCCGCAGCCGGTCCCGCTGGCCGGCGTCCCGGATCGGGTCGATCTCGATCCGCATCCAGCTCTCGACGATGTCGCCGTCGATCGCGTCGTCCGGTTCGACGTCCGCCGCCACCTCGGTCAGCGCGCCGAGCGGCTCCCGGCGGACCACCACCAGCGGGTGCACCAGCAGGTGCACGTCCAGGTGGTGGGCGTTGAGCAGCGCGGTCACCGAGTCGACCAGGAACGGCATGTCGTCGGTGACGATCTCCACCACGGTGTGGTGCTGCTCGGCGTCCGGCTCGTGGATGCGCAGTTTCAACTCGCCCGGCACCCGCTGCTGGGCCAGCTCCCGGTGGGCCCGGGCCGCCTCGAGCATCTCCTCGGCGGTGAAGCCGATCAGCTCCTCGTCCGGCGCGAACCGCCAGAACCGGTCGACCAGGGTGGCTGCGCCGTGGTCGTCCCCGGCCAGCACCACCGCCTGGGCGACCAGGCGTTCCGCGTTGGGCACCGGCTCGTCCAGCTCGGCGTCCTCCACGTCGTCGCCGAGTGCTTCCGGCGGCAGTCCCAGGTCATACAGGGTGTCGACGCTCGAACCGGTCATCCCGGTTTTTCCTGCATCGAGTCTACCGAAACCCTCCCGGTCGGTCGTAGACTCGTATCTATCGCCCTGGCCGGTGTCAACCAGCCGGAGGTCGGGTCCCGGTTTGATCGCCGGAGGCCGGTCCATCGGTGCCACTCCCCTCGACCCACCGCGTTGTGGGCCCAATCCTCCCAATCTTGCCCTGCCTCGCGATCTCAGGCATCAGCGGGCCACCTATTGGGATCTCCGGTCGCGACATGTTCGATCCACCCGTTCACGTTCGCGGTGACCTGCGGTGAGTTACCCGCACCGGCGACGTTCATCACCACGTCACAGGTCCGACTTGACGCCAACCGGTGGGACAACGCCCCGCGGGGTGGCGTACTAGCGTGCAGGTCAGCCAGAGAACGGAGGGTCCATGCCGCTGTCGTACCCCGATCGCCCCCGGCGTACGCGAACGACCGTGCGGGCCCTGCTCGCCACGGTCGTCGCCGCCACCACCCTGGTCGGCTGCTCCGACAGCGACGGCCCGGCGGAGAGCGTGTCGGCCTTCCTGTCCGGTTGGCGGTCCGGGACGCTGCACTCCGTCGGGTTCCGCGACCCGACCGGGGCCAGGGTGCCGGCGGACCAGGTCATGGCGGAGATCAGGGCGCTCTCCGGCGAGCTGGCCGACCAGCCGCCGAAGCTGACCTCCTCCGGTGAGCCGAAGGTGACCGGCGACTCCGCCGAGGGGCGGATCCGGGTCACCTGGCAGCTGCCCGGCACGGTCGAGTGGAGCTACGAGCGGCCGATCCGGCTCGCCCGGGGTGGGGACGACGCCTGGCAGGTGATCTGGGAGCCGGCCCTGGTGCAGGAGCAGTTGCTGCGCGGCGACCGGCTGGCGGTCCGCCGGGTCGGCGCGCCGCGCGGCGGGGTGCTGGACGCGGCCGGCGCCCCGATCGTCGCGCCCCGGCCGGTGGTCCGGGTCGGGGTCCAGCCGGGCGAGGTCACCGACCCGGCGGCCCTGGTCCGCCAACTGGACGCCGCGTTCAAGGCGGTCCGCCCGGTGATCACCCCGCCGGTCGACCTCTCCGACCTGCCGAAACGGCTCGCCGACGCGAAACCGGAGGCGCGCGTCGAGGTGGTCACCCTCCGCGAGGAGGCGTACCGGCAGATCCGGGACCGCATCTACGACCTGCCCGGCACCAAGTTCGTCACCGAGCAGGCGGAGCTGGCCCCCACCCGCGAGTTCGCCCGTGCCCTGCTCGGCTCGGTCGACCCGGCCACCGCCGACGACCTGGCCGCCAAGCCCGGGGTGTACGCCGAGGGCGACCGGGTCGGCCACGGCGGCCTCCAGGGCCGCTACGACGAGCGGCTACGTGGCCGGCCCGGAGTCAGCGTCATCACCGAACGGAAGGGGCCGGAGGGCACCTGGGGACCGAGCGGCACCGAGGTGTTCCGGGCCGAACCGCAGGCCGGGCAGACGGTGAAGACCACCCTCGACCCGGCGGTACAGAACGCGGCCGACGCGGCCCTGCGCGGCGAGCGACGCCGGGCCGCCCTGGTCGCCGTACGGATCAGTGACGGCGTGGTGCTCGCCGCCGCCAACGGTCCCGGCCCGGCCGGCGAGAACCTCGCCTTCACCGCCCAGGTGCCCCCGGGCTCGACGTTCAAGATGGTCAGCACGCTCGGCCTGCTCGACCGGGACGCGGTCAGCCTGGACGGCCCGGTCGACTGCCCGAAGACGGTCACCGTGGACGGCCGGTCGTTCAAGAACTCCGACAACTTCGCCCTCGGCCGGGTGCCCTTCCGCACCGACTTCGCGAAGTCCTGCAACACCGCCTTCGCCGCGCTCGCCCCGAAGCTCGGCCCGGACGGCCTCGCCGAGACCGGCCGGACGCTCGGCCTGGAGGCGACCTGGAACCTCGGCGCGGACGTGTTCACCGGCAAGGTCTCCACGGGTGGCTCCGCCGCCGAGCGGGCCGCCGCCGCGTTCGGGCAGGGCACCACCCTGGTCAGCCCGGTCGCCATGGCCGCCGCCACCGCCGCCGTCGCCCGGGGCCGCTGGGAGCAGCCGAAACTGGTGCTGGACCCGGCTCCGGAGCAGAGCGCGCCGGCCGGTCCGCAGCTCCGTCCGGAGTCGGTCGACCCGCTGCGCACGATGATGCGCGAGGTGGTCACCGCCGGCACCGCCACCGCCCTGCGCGGCGTCCCGGGCGGCCCGGTGTACGGCAAGACCGGCACCGCCGAGTACGACGACAACCCGGCGAACACACACGCCTGGTTCGTCGGCTGGCAGGGCGACGTGGCGTTCGCCGTGTTCGTGGAGAAGGGCGGCGGCAGCACCGAGTCGGCCGTCCCGATCACCGCCCGTTTCCTCCGCGGCCTGTCCTGACCCCACCCGCAGCCGATCGTGGTGGGAAACGGCCCGTGGAGAGGCCGTTTCCCACCACGATCGGGTGGCGTGGGGCGGGCCGGTCAGGCGCGGTCGAGGTCCGGCAGTGCCTCGGTCAGCGGGCGCGACGGGTCGGCGTCGACACTCCGCTCGGGCTGCGGCGTCAGATCGTCGGCCGGCTCGATGTCGGCGACCGACCCGACGGCCTGTGCGGGCGGACGGGACGACAGGACCGGGCCGGACGGGGACGCCGGGCGGGGGGCGAGCAGGCGGGGGGCCACCGCGCCGGGCGCGGAGACCGGGGCCAGCCCGGCCACCAGAGTGTTGACGATCTCCGCGGCGTACGAGCCGTCCGGGTCGTAGTCGGGGTCGAAGACGGTGACCTCGAGGCCGAGGCAGTGCGGGGTGTCGACCAGCCCGGCGATCAGGATCTCCAGCTCGGCGAAGGCGATCCCGCCCGGGTCGGGGGCGTCCACCGCCGGCATCACCGCCGGGTCGAGCACGTCCACGTCCACGTGCACCCAGTAGCCGGCGCAGTCGACGAGCTGTTCGTGGGCCCACTGGGCGGTCCGGGCCGCGCCCTCGGCGCGCAGCGCCGGCACCGGCCGGTTCACGATGCCGGCGGCCTGGAGGTCGAGACGGTACTCGTCCTGGGCGCGGATGCCGAGCACCACCACGTCGATGTCCCGGAAGTACGGCCGGCGGCCCTCGATGGCGGCCAGGTCGGCCTGCCCCCGGCCGGTCACCAGGGCCAGGTCCTCCCCGGCGGCGGCCCCGACGTAGGAGGCGTTGCCGGGGTGCCGGAAGTCGGAGTGGCCGTCCACGAAGACCAGCCCGATCCGCCCGCCGACCGCCTCGCCGAGCCGGTGCATGGCCAGCGCCGAGCCGATCAGCACCGAGCAGTCCCCGCCGAGCACCACCGGGAACTCGCCCCGGTCGATGATGTCGCCGATCCGGCCGGCCAGCGCGGCAGAGTACTCGGAGATCTCCCGGGCGTGGCACACCCCGTCGCCGGGCCGCCAGTCCCCCGGGTCGTACCGGGGCGGGGTGAGGCAGCCGGCGTCGCGGGCCCGCAGCCGGGCGAGCAGGCCGTGGTCGCGGAGCGCGCCCGGGGCCTTCCCGCAGCCCGGGACGGAGGTGAGCGTGGGTGGGCGCAGACCGAGGTTGGTCGGCGCGTCGAGGACGGCGATCCGGCGCATCATGGGCTCCCGTCCTCGATGGTCGGGCGGGCCGGCCACCGCCGGCCCGCGCTGGCGTGTACGGGTGGGTCAGAACAGGGCGCTGGCCAGGGCTCGGCGGGCCTTGCCGACCGCCGGGTCGTCGGGGCCGGCGATGCTGAACAGCGAGACCAGGTGCTGGCGGGCCTTCTCCCGGTCGTCGCCGGCGGTCCGCCGGACCACCGCGACCAGTCGGGCGTACGCCGCCTCGGCCTGGCCGCTGAGCACCTCGATGTCGGCGGCCAGCAGTTGCGCCTCGACGTCGTCGGGGGTGGCGTCGGCGGTGGCGAGCGCGGCGGCCGGGTCGGCGCCGCCCACCCGGCGGGCCAGCCCCACCTGGGCCAGCCCCGCCTCGGCCGCGGCGTCCGCCGGGGTCTCGGCGAGGATCTTCCTGTACGCCGCCTCGGCCGCGTCCAGGTCGCCGCTCATCAGCGCGTCGTCGGCCTCGTCGAGCCGGGGGTCGCCGGGGGCCTCGACGGTGACCCCGCCGGCCTTGAGCACGGCCCCGATCCACTGCCGCAGGTGCGCCTCGGGCACCACGCCGGCGAACGCGTCGACCGGACGGCCGCCGACCACCGCGTACACCATCGGGATGCTCTGGATCTGGAACATCTGGGCCAGCCGGGGGTTGGCCTCGACGTCGACCTTGGCGAGCACCCAGGCCCCGCCGCCCTCGGCGGCGAGCTGCTCCAGCAGCGGGGAGAGCTGCTTGCACGGCTCGCACCACTCGGCCCAGAAGTCGATCACGACGGGGGTGGTGAGCGAGCGTTCCAGCACCTCGGCCTGGAAGGTCGCCTCGGTCACGTCGATCACCGCGACCCCGGTCCCCGGTGTGGCCGTCCCCGGCATCCCGGCCGGCGGACCGGCCTGGGTGGGTGCGGCGGATCGGGCGGGGGTGGGGGTGGACGGGCGCAGCGCGCTGAGGTCGACCGCGCCGCGGGTGAAGATCGACGAGGTGATCCGTGGGTCGCTCATGGTTATCTAGTCTCGCACGTGACCGGCCCAACTCAGATCAGCCGGCGTGCCGACACATGTGACTTCCACGGCTGGTCGAGGGCGGTGCGGCGGGGTGCCGGGCACCGCCCTCGACGGGCCGTGAGGACGGCTCAGAACCGGGCCGGCTCCCGGTACACGCCCCACTCGGCGCGCAGCGCGTCGCAGATCTCGCCGAGGGTCGCCTCGGCGCGGACCGCGTCGAGCATCGCCGGGATCATGTTCTCCCCGGTCCGGCTGACCGCCACCATGCGCGCCACCGCCGCCTCGACCGCCGCGTTGTCCCGGCCGGCCTTGCGCTCGGCGAGCACCCGGCGCTGCTCCAGCTCGACCTCGTGCGAGATGCGCAGGATCTCCAGTTCCTTGGCGACCGTACCGGTGTGGCAGTTCACCCCGACGATCTTCTTCTCGCCCTTTTCCAGGGCCTGCTGGTAGACGAAGGCCGCCTCGGCGATCTGACCGGTGAACCAGCCGTCCTCGATGCCGCGCAGGATGCCGGAGGTCATCGGGCCGATCTGGTGCGGGCCGTCCCCGCCCAACTGGCGGATCCGGGCGAAGATCTCCTCCGCCTCGGCCTCGATCTTGTCGGTGAGCGCCTCGACGTACCAGGAGCCGCCGAGCGGGTCGGCCACGTTGGTCACGCCGATCTCCTCCATCAGCACCTGCTGGGTGCGCAGGGCGATCTCGGCGGACTCGTCGGTGGGCAGCGCCAGGGTCTCGTCGAGGGCGTTGGTGTGCAGCGAGTTGGTGCCGCCGAGCACCGCGGCGAGCGCCTCGACCGCCGTCCGGACCACGTTGTTGACCGGCTGCTGGGCGGTCAGCGACACCCCGGCGGTCTGGGTGTGGAACCGCAGCCACATCGCCTTCTCGCTGGTCGCCCCGTAGACCTCCTTCAGCCAGCGGGCCCAGATCCGCCGGGCGGCCCGGAACTTGGCGATCTCCTCGAAGAAGTCGACGTGCGAGTCGAAGAAGAAGCTCAGCCCCGGCGCGAAGACGTTGACGTCCAACCCCCGGGAGAGTCCCAGTTCGACGTAGCCGAAGCCGTCGGCGAGGGTGAACGCCAGCTCCTGCGCGGCGGTCGAGCCGGCCTCCCGGATGTGGTAGCCGGAGACCGACAGCGGCTTGTAGCGCGGGATCTCGGCCGCGCAGTACTCCATCAGGTCGCCGATCAGGCGCAGGTGCGGCTCGGGGTCGAACAGCCACTCCTTCTGCGCGATGTACTCCTTGAAGATGTCGGTCTGCAGGGTGCCGTCGAGGGTGGTGATGTCCGCGCCCTGCCGCTCGGCGGCGACCAGGTACATGCAGAACACCGGCACCGCCGGACCGGAGATGGTCATGCTGGTGGTGACCCCGGCCAGGTCGATGCCGTCGAAGAGCGCCTCCATGTCGGTGGCGCTGTCGATGGCCACGCCGCAGTGGCCGACCTCGCCGAGCGACTGCGGGTCGTCGGAGTCCCGGCCCATCAGGGTGGGCATGTCGAACGCGACGGAGAGGCCACCACCGCCCGCGCCGAGGATCATCTTGTACCGCTCGTTGGTCTGCCGGGCGTTGCCGAAGCCGGCGAACTGCCGGATGGTCCAGGTCCGCCCCCGGTAGCCGGTGGGGTGCAACCCCCGGGTGTACGGGTACTCGCCCGGCCAGCCGATCCGCTCGAAGCCGGGCTGGTCGACCCCCTCCGGCGGCCCGTACACCGGCTCGACCTCCAGCCCGGAGAGCGTGGTGAAGTCGGCGTCGCGCTTGCGCGCGGCGTCGTAGCGGGCCTGCCAGCGGGCCCGTCCGGCAGCGATCTCGTCGGCGTTCATGCGTAGGGCTCCTCCTCGAGTCCTCGACTGCACGTCGAGTGTAGAGCCGATGCCTGAACGATCGCTAAGGAAACCCGTACCGGCGGGTAGCGGCTCGATCAGCGTTCGAGGTCGGCGAGGAGTTCGTCGGCCGCCGCGTACGGGTCGAGGGAGCCCTCGGCGACCTTGCCGGCGAGCGCCGCGAGGCCGGTACCGTCGCGCAGCGAACCGATCCGGGCACGGAGCGTGCCGAGCGCGATCGCCTCGATCTCGGCGGCGGCCCGCGCCTCCCGGCGGCGGCGCAGCTCGCCGTGCTCGACCAGCCAACCCCGGTGCTTGTCGATCGCGGCGGCGATGTCGTCGATGCCCTCGCCGCGCGCGGCGACCGACCGCACCACCTGCGGACGCCACTGGCCCGGCCCCCGCTCACCGAGGGCGATCATGCCGTTGATGTCGCGGACCGTGGCGTCCGCGCCGTCCCGGTCGGCCTTGTTGACCACGAAGACGTCGGCGATCTCCAGGATGCCGGCCTTCACCGCCTGGATCGCGTCGCCCATGCCCGGCGCGAGCAGCACCAGCGTGGTGTCGGCCAGCGAGGCCACCTCCACCTCGGCCTGCCCGACGCCGACCGTCTCCACCAGCACCACGTCGCAGCCCGCGCCCTCCAGCACCCGGACCGCCTGCGGGGTGGCCGCCGACAGCCCGCCCAGGTGCCCCCGGCTGGACATCGACCGGATGTAGACGCCGGGGTCGGTGGCGTGGTCCTGCATCCGGACCCGGTCACCGAGGATCGCCCCGCCGGTGAACGGGCTGGACGGGTCCACGGCCAGCACCCCGACCCGGTGCCCGCGCGCCCGCAGCGCCCGGACCAGCTCGTTCGTGGTGGTGGACTTGCCCACCCCGGGAGACCCGGTCAGGCCCACCACCTGGGCCTGACCGGCGTACGGGGCGAGGGCCGCCGCGACCTGCGGCAGCACCTCGTCACCGTTCTCGACCAGGGTGATCAGCCGGGCCACCGCGCGCGGGTCACCGGCGCGGGCCCGCTCCACCAGCAGCGGTACGTCCCGACTGCGCCGGATCGACGGCACCGCCGTGCCCGCCTCGCTCACTGCGCGTGCTCCCCCTCGGCCGGGACGTGGATGATCAGCGCGTCGCCCTGGCCGCCACCGCCGCAGAGCGCCGCCGCCCCGGTGCCACCGCCGCGCCGCTTCAGTTCCAGCGCGAGGGTGAGCACCAGCCGAGCCCCGGACATGCCGATCGGGTGGCCGAGCGCGATCGCCCCACCGTTCGGGTTGACGATCTCCGGGTCGACGCCGAGGTCCCGGGTCGACTGGATGCCCACCGCCGCGAACGCCTCGTTGATCTCGATGAGGTCCAGGTCCTCGATGCTCAGCCCGCCCTTCTTCAGGGCGTGCACGATCGCGTTCGACGGCTGCGAGTGCAGGGAGTTGTCCGGCCCGGCCACGTTGCCGTGCGCGCCGACCTCGGCCAGCCAGGTCAATCCCAGCTCCTTGGCCTTGGCCTTGCTCATCACCACCACGGCGGCGGCCCCGTCGGAGATCGGCGACGCGCTGCCGGCGGTGATCGTGCCGTCCTTCGCGAACGCCGGCCGCAGCTTGGCCAGCGACTCGACGGTGGTGTCCGGCCGGATGCCCTCGTCCTCGCTGATCACCAGCGGGTCGCCCTTGCGCTGCGGGATGATCACGGGGGTGATCTCGTCGGCGAAGTGGCCGTTCTTCTGCGCGGCGGCGGCCCGCTGGTGACTGGCGGCGGCGAAGGCGTCCTGCTCCGCGCGGGTGATGCCGTGCCGCGCCCCGTGCCGCTCGGTGGACTCGCCCATCGAGCAGCAGTCCCAGGCGTCGGTCAGCCCGTCCAGCGCCATGTGGTCCTTGACCGTCACGTCGCCGTACTTGTAGCCGGAGCGCTGACCGAGCAGCAGGTGCGGGGCGTTGGTCATCGACTCCATGCCGCCGGCCACCACGATGTCGAACTCGCCGGCCCGGATGAGCTGGTCGGCCAGGGCGATGGCGTCCAGCCCGGAGAGGCAGACCTTGTTGATGGTCAGCGCCGGGGTGGACATCGGGATGCCCGCCTCGACCGCCGCCTGCCGGGCCGGGATCTGCCCGGTGCCGGCCTGGAGCACCTGCCCCATGATCACGTACTGCACCTGCTCGGGGGACACCCCGGCGCGCTCCAGCGCGGCCTTGATCGCCACGCCGCCGAGCTTCGTCGCCGGGAGGTCCTTGAGGTTGCCGAGCAGGCGACCCATCGGGGTCCGCGCGCCGCTGACGATCACCGAAGCCATTGCCTGCCTCCGAGGGGGTGGGCGAACCTGTACGCCTTAACGAGTGTTCGGCCAGACTATCGCCATGGCTGAGAACTCCCCCGTCGAGCCCGCTGCGGACTACGTCACAGACATCGGCATCCGCCGAATCGACCACGTCGGCGTGGCGGTGGCCGACCTGGACGCGGCGATCGACTTCTACCGGCGCACCTTCGGGATGCGCTGCGTGCACACCGAGACCAACACCGAGCAGGGCGTCCGCGAGGCGATGCTGTCGGTCGGCCCGACCACCGAGGGCGGCTGCGTGCAGCTGCTCGCCCCGCTGACCCCGGAGTCCACGATCGCGAAGTTCCTGGACCGCAACGGGCCGGGGGTGCAGCAGGTCGCGTACACCGTGGTCGACATCGACCGGGCGTGCGCGGCGCTGCGGGAACGCGGCATGCGGCTGCTGTACGAGACCCCGCGCCGGGGCACCGCCGGCTCCCGGATCAACTTCGTCCACCCGAAGGACGCCGGCGGCGTCCTCGTCGAACTCGTCCAACCGGCCTGACGCCGGGCACCCGCGCCGCCCGGCCGGCGGACGGCGTCCGGAGCCTGTCCGGACGGCCCATTGCGATGTAACGAGATTGCCTTTCGACGGTCACCCGTCGGGCACCCAATCGATCGATACCCGCGGTGATGAAAAGGGTGGTACGCCGGCCGGTGTACCACCCTTTCCGCCCGCCCGGCGGGCCGCCCGCCGCCGCCGGGAAGCCGGCCGGGAGCTGCCAAGATCGGCGGCCGCCGGTCGTTCGGGCATGTCCGGAGTTGACCATGTAAAGAGGACGTGGAAAGCTGCGCCCCGCTCTTGCGAAGCACCCCGGGGCGTCTGCGAGTATGTGCCAATGCCCCAGCAGCAGTCCTCCCCTCTGGCGTTCTTCGATAACGCGAACTCTCAGCCCGATTTCACCGTTGGCCTGCGCGGATACAACGTCGGTCAGGTCGACGACTTCATCGGTCGGCTGACCGCCGCGCTGACCCAGTCCGAACAGGCCCGCGCCGAGGCCGAGCAGCGGATGAACGACGCGCAGCGCCGGTTGCGGCAGGCCGAGCAGCGCCTCGCGGCGCTGGAGCAGAAACTCGCCGAGACCAACAAGCAGCTCGAGGAGAACAACCGGCCGACCCTCTCCGGCCTCGGCACCCGGGTCGAGCAGATCCTGCGGCTCGCCGAGGAGCAGGCCAACGACCACCGCAACGAGGCCAAGCGCGAGTCCGAGGGCATCCTCTCCGCGGCCCGCCTGGAGGCCCGCGAGATCACCGACAAGGCGCGCGCCGAGGCGGCGGCGATGAAGGCCACCGCCGAGCGGGAGGCGGGCAGCGTCCGCACCACCGCCGAGCGGGAGGCCGCCGAGGTCCGGGTGCAGGCCCGCCGGGAGGCCGACACGCTGCGCGCCGACGCCGAGCGGGAGACCAAGCAGCTCCGTACGGTGACCGCGCACGAGGTGGCCGAGCTGAAGTCGACCGTGGAGCGGGAGGTCGCCACCCTGCGGGCGACCGCCGAACGGGAGATCACCCAGCAGCGGGCGAAGGCCGCCCGGGAGGCCGAGGAGAAGCGCGCCGAGGCGACCAAGCTGCTCACCGACGCCCGGGACAAGCGGGACAAGGACCTGCAGGCCCTGGAGCTTCAGCTCGCCGAACGCCGGGAGAAGGCCGAGCGCGAGGAGTCCGAGCGGCACGCCGCGCAGGTCGCCCAGACCCAGAAGCTGGTCGGCGAGGCCGAGCAGCGGGCCCGCGCCGCGCAGGAGCGCGCCAAGGAGATCGAGCAGCGGGCCGAGGCCCGGCGGGTCGAGTCCGAGCGCACCGCCGCCGACACGGTCGAGAAGGCCAAGGCGCTCGCCGAGAAGACGCTCAACGAGGCCAAGACCGAGGCGCAGCGCCTGCTCAACGAGGCGCGTACCGAGGCCGAGCTGACCACCCAGGCCGCCCGGCGCGAGGTCGAGGACCTCACCCGGCAGAAGGACGCCGTCACCTCCCAGCTCGGCCAGATGCTCTCCGGCCTGGCCGGGATCGTCCCGGGCGTGCCGCCGAAGGCCGAGCCGGCGGCTCCGGCGAAGGCCGAGCCGGCCGCTTCCCAGCCGGTGACCGCGGAGAAGTCCAACTGACGGCCCGCGCGTCGTACGGGGCATGAGAGTCGTCCGGCGGGGTGCCACCTGAAGAGGTGACACCCCGCCGTACGCTGTCGCCACCACCGACCACGAGCCCGCTCCGCGACGGGTGAATCAGGTCGCACCGACGCCGTGCGTATCGCCGCGACGGGGGCGGGGCCGTGTGAGGATGGGGGTATGTCGCACGGCGAGGAACTGTTCGCTCTCGGCGGGGACGTGACCACGGAGCCCAGCTTCGAGTCCGCCCTGCGGGGGTACGAGAAACGACAGGTCGACCGGTACGTTGCCCGTGCCGAACACGAGATCGCGGCGTTGACAGCCGAACGGGAACAGGCGTACACCCAGATCCACAAGCTGGCCGGCCAGGTGGAGGTGCTCCAGCGCGACCTGGCGCAGGTGCGCAAGCAGGTCGGCGTGGTGGACCGGGCCTCCTTCCGGCATCTGGGTCCCCGGGTGGAGCAGATCCTCAGCCTCGCCGAGGAGCAGGCCGACGACATCCTGGCCTCCGCCAACGAGGAGATCGAGGCGCGCCGCGCCGCCGCCGAGCACATCATCGAGGAAGCCCGCGGCCAGGCCGCGAAGGCACTGAAGGACTTCGAACTGGCCCTCGCCGCCCGGCGGTCCGAGGAGGAACGGCACAGCGCGGCCCGACGGGCCGAGGCGGAGGCCACCCTCCGGTCGGCCCGGGACGAGGCGGCCAAGCTGCGGGAGGCGGCGCAGGCCGCGCTGAACAAGGCCCAGCAGGAGGCCACCGAGCTGCGGGACGCCGCCAAGGAGATCCACCACCGCGCCCAGCAGGAGGCGACGAAGCTGCGCGAGGCGGCCCGGGAGGCGCACGCCAAGGCCCAGCAGGAGGCGGCCCAGTTGCGCGACGCCGCCAAGGAGGTGCACGCCAAGGCCCAGCAGGAGGCCAAACGCCTCACCGACCAGGCCACCGAGGCGGGCCGGGCCACCCACGCCAAGGCCCAGCAGGACGCCAAGAAGATCACCGATCAGGCCGGCGAGGCGGCCCGCGCCACCCGGGCGAAGGCCCAGCAGGAGGCCGACCAGCTCACCGCGCAGGCGACCGAGGCGGCCAAGCGCAACCGGGCCGAGACCGAGGCGTACGTGTCCCGGATGCGCGCCGAGACCGAGGCGTACGTCCAGCAGGCGCGGGCGCAGACCCAGCAGGAGCTGGGCGCCTGGCGGGCCGGGGTGGAGCAGGAGGTCACCAGCCAGCGGGAGGCGGCCGAACGGGAGCTGACCCAGCGCCGGGAGACCGCCGACCGGGAGTTCGCGGCACGACGCGCCGAGTTGGAGCAGCAGCACACCAGCCGGCAGGAGACCCTGGAGCGGGAGTACACCGCCCGGCGGGACGAGATCGAGCAGGGGGCCGCCGCGATCCGGCAGGCCGCCGAGCAGGACGCCGCCACCCTGCGCCGGACCACCGAGGAGGAGGTCCTGGCGCTGCGCCGGGACACCGAGCAGGAGACCTCGACGCTGCGCCGGGAGACCGAGGAGCAGGTCGCGCAGTTGCTGCGGCAGGCCGAGGCGGACGCCACCGAGAAGCGCCGCAAGGCCGACGAGCACGTGGCGGCGTCCCGGCGGCAGTTCGAGGAGTACGCCGCGACCACCCAGCAGCACCTGGCGACGACCCAGCAGCACCTGGCCGCCACCCAGCAGGAGGTCGCCGCCGGCCGGCAGCAGTTGGCCCAGGTGATGCTGGAGATCGCCCAGGCTCAGCAGGAGCTGGCCGACCTGCGGCAGGAGACCTGGAAGTCGCGGCAGGAGTCGGACGACCTCCAGCGCACCCTGACGGAGATCCGCCAGCAGCTCGGCACCGAGCAGACCCGGCTGGCCGAGACCGACGCCTCGGTCCGGCAGGCCGGCGAGTCGGCGGCCCGCGCCCAGGCCGAGGCGCGCCGGGCGGCGGAGGTGGCCGGCGACGGCGGTCCCGACAAGCCACGTACCCGGCCGGTGGCCGAGCCGGTCACCACCCTGGACGGGGCCAGCGCCGGGGCCGGGGTGGAGGGTGAACCGACCGTGGCGGCGATGCCCGGTGCGGGTGGCCGGGGAGCCACCCCGACGAAGATCACCAGTACCGGGGAGGGCGGCAAACGGCCGACCAAACCGACCACGGACGAGCGCAGCGCCAAACCCGCCAAGGTGAAGGTCGAATCCGAGTAGTCGATACTCTTCGTATGCGGCAGATGACCCGGGCCCGGCTCGCGGCGGTGGCGACCGTCGTGGCCGGGCTCCTCAGTGTGACCGCCTGCGCCGCCGACGGCACGTCCGAGCGGACCCGGCCGTCCCCGACCGGCACGGCCGGATCGGCTCCCGACGATACGGCCGGGCCGCCGTCCGCCGGCGGGTCCGGGCCGGCGCCGACGACGGATCCGGGGTTCGCCGCCCTCGAGGACCGGTTCGGCGCACGGCTGGGCGTCCACGCCGTCGACACCGGTTCCGGCGCGACGGTCGGGCACCGGGCCGACGAGCGTTTCGCGTACGCCTCCACGTTCAAGGCCCTGCTCGCCGGAGCCCTGCTGGACGCCACCACGACCGCCGAGCTCGACCGCGTGGTCCGGTACACCCGGGCCGACCTGGTGGCGCACTCGCCGGTCACCGGGCGGCACGTGGCGGACGGGATGTCGCTGCGGGACCTCGCCGACGCGGCGGTGCGCTACAGCGACAACACCGCCGCCAACCTGCTGCTGAAGCAGCTCGGCGGACCGGCCGGCTTCGCGGGGCACCTGCGGGCCATCGGTGACACGACGACGAAGCCGGCCCGGACGGAGACCGACCTGAACGAGGCCACCCCCAGTGACGAGCGGGACACCAGCACCCCCCGGGCGCTCGCCACCGACCTGCGGGCGTACGTGCTCGGTGACGCGCTCGACGCCGGGGACCGGGCGGTGCTGACCGGTTGGCTCCGGGGCAACACCACCGGCGACAAGCTGATCCGGGCCGGCGTCCCGGCCGGCTGGACGGTCGGCGACAAGACCGGCTCGGGCGGCTACGGCACCCGCAACGACATCGCCGTGCTCTGGCCGCCCGACGGCGCGCCCATCGTGCTGGCGGTCATGTCGAGCCGGGACGCCAAGGACGCGAAGCACGACGACGCCCTGATCGCAGCGGCGGCGCAGGTCACCGTGGCCGCCCTCCGCCGCTGACGGGGCCGACGGGGTCCCTCCCCGGTGACGGTCAGCGGAGAGAACTCCTCCTCCGTCAGGCCCTCGTAGCCGGCCACCCGGTGGCCTGGGCCACATCAGCGCATCAACCACAACCGGGGGATCAGCCGGCGCGGTCAGTCGACGGACGGGCCGGGCACCGGGCGGTCGGCGAAGGAGGCCACCGTCCGGTCGGCGTACGCGCTGACGTCCCCGGTCTCCATCGGGCCGTCCCAGGTGGTCGGCAGGGGCACCGGGACGGCCGGGTTCACCCGCCGCACCACCTCGTCGAGGACGGTCTCCGCGTCGCCGACCCAGAGGTGTTTCGCCCCGGGCACCCCGACCACCTCGGCCTGCGGCACCGCCGCGAACCGTTCCCGGGCCTCGTCCGGGCGCAGGTAGTCGTCGAACTCGGGGACCAGCGCGGTGAGCGGCTTGCCGTTGCGCGCCCAGACCGCCAGGTCGTCGGGGTTGGAGTAGCGCAGTGGCGGGGACAGCAGGATGGCCCCGGCGACGGCCGGGTCGCAGCCGTACCTCAGGGTCAGGTCGGTGCCGAAGGACCAGCCGAGCAGCCAGATGTCCGGCAGTTCGGCGAACTCGGCGTACTCGATGGCGGCGGCGACGTCGTACCGCTCGCCGACCGCGTTGTCGAACTCCCCGCCGCTGGTGCCCCGCACGCTGCTGGTGCCCCGGGTGTTGAACCGCAGCACCGCCAGGTCGGCCAGGGCCGGCAGCCGCCAGGCCGCCTTGCGGAGCACGTGGCTGTCCATCATCCCGCCGTGCGTGGGCAGCGGGTGCAGGCAGACCAGCGTGGCGACCGGCTCCCGGTCGAGCGGGCGGGCCAGCTCACCCACCAGGGTCAGACCGTCGGCGGTGTGCAGTTCGATGTCCTCGCGGCGACCGGGCAGGATCGAGGAGGCACGGATCGGGGTGCTCACCCCTCCAGTGTCCCGCCTGACCGGCCGGTACGCCGGCTCGGCCCGGCACAAGGGTGACGCAGATCGCCGCCGGCACCGCACCAGCCCGAGCCGGCACCGCGGGTCGCCGCCGGGCACCGCCCCCGAGCGGGGTCAGCCGTGTCGGGGGGCGCCGCGCCCGCGCTGTACCACCGGCCCCCGTCGGTCCCGGGCCCGCCAGCAGCCGTTGTGCCAGTGCCGGCGGTCGGTCAGGTCGCCCCGCCCGTCCGCCGGCCAGGCCACCAGGTGCGGCACCCCGGGGCGGATCTCCTGGTCGCAGCCGGGGCAGCGGTACGTCTTGGCCGACGCTCCCCCGCTGATGCCGCGTACCTGCCACTCGCCGTCCCGCCACTGCTCGACCGTGGGCAGGCCGTACCGGGACCGGTCCGGGTCGAACTGGGCGGGCTCATCGCGGCGGGGTCGGTTGCGACGGGGGCTCACGCTTTCCAGCGTACGGGCGGGCGGCCGTCACCAGCTCGACGGCTCGGCCAGGTCCGGCGCGAGCCGCACCCCGGCCAGGACGGTCGCCGCGTCGTCCTCGGTGAACCCCTGGTACCCCGCGCCAAACCGGGCCGTCAGGTGTCCCCCGGGGACGTCCAGCAGCCTCAGCTCGCCGCCCCCGGCCAGGGCGGGACGCCCGTCGACGGTCCGGTTCCCCCGGCTCCGGTGCCCCGGGAAGTCCCGGAGGTGTTCGAGACGGATCTCCAGCCTGCCCCCGCCGGGACGGGTGACCACGACGGACGTGTCCAGCGCGTCCGGGAACCCGATCGCGTTGACCAGGCAGCCGGCCACGGTGGCACCGGCCGGCAGCGCGGTCAGCCGCAGCGGTGTCGCGCACCGGACCACCGCGTCGAGGCGTACCGCGTCGACGGTCTGCCGCAGCGCGCGGTCGTCGGGCCCGACGGTCAGCACCCGGGCGTACAGGCCGGGCACCGGCTGCCAGCGCCGCACCCAGCCGGGGTCACCGCCCGGCCCGGCCGGCGGCAGCCGCACCACCTCGCCGTCGAAGTCCGCCCCGGTCACCGGGGCGGCGTCGTAGATCATCCCGTCGTGGAACGACTCCTCCACGTCGGCGGGGGTACGGCCCAGGTCGAAGACGGCCTGCCGCCCGCCGTCGAGGGTCAGCCGGGCGCTCTCCACCCCGAGGCCGGACCGCCAGCCGAGGTAGCGGGCCCGGCTGGAGTCGACGCCGAAGTGCAGCACCGTCGGGTCGGTACCGACCAGATCGGGCCGGGCGCTCGCGCCGGACGACCCCACCACCGGGGGCGGGGCGACCGTGGGGGCGGCCGGGCCGGCACCCGGCCACCGCAACGCCGGCAACCCGGCGGGGAGTACGCCGGGGCCGAGCAGCGCCACCAGGGCCAGGGCGGCGACCCCCACGGCGGTAAGCCGCCGACGGCGCTGCCGGCCCCGGGCCACTGCCCCGCTGGTGAGGCGGGCGACGTCGACCGGGGTGTCGGCGTGCTCCCGCAGTACCCGGGTGATCCGTTCGTCGAGATCGGTCATGGCCGGCTCCCGTTGGTGGAGGGGACGCCGTAACGCGCCCGCAGGTGGGTGAGCGCCCGCATGGCGTGGGTGCGGACGGTGACCGGGGAGCAGTCCAGGATCTGCGCGATGGTCGCGTCGTCGAGGTCCTCGTAGTAGCGCAGCACCAGCACCGCGCGTTGGCGGTCGGGCAGGGCCTGGACCAGCCGCCACATCTCGTCCCGTTCGGCCGTCTCGGTCCCGAGGTCACCGGGGTACGGCCGGTCGGCGAAGCCGGCCACCGCCAGTTCCCGGCTGGACCGTCGACGCCACCAGGACGTGTTGGCGTTGACCAGCATCCGCCGGACGTAGACGTCGGGCCGGTCGGTCCGGGCGATCCGCCGCCAGCGCAGGTACGCCCGGGACAGCACGTCCTGGGTGAGGTCCTCGGCCCGGTGCTCGTCCCCGGTCAGCAGCCGGGCCAGCCGGACCAGTGCCGGCCCGCGGCTGCTGACGTACTCCTCGAAGGTCACGTCCTCCAGACGAGGTCGGGGGCGGCGGCTGTTGACGACCTCAGCGGGTGGTGTGGTCGCGGAAGCCCCGGCCGGTACGGCGGCCGAGGTGGCCGGCGGTGACCAGTTGCTCCAGCAGCGGCGCGGGCGCCAGGCCCGGTTCCCGCGACTCGCGGTACAGCTGGCGCTGGATGGTCGACGCGACGTCCAGCCCGACCGTGTCGAGCAGCTCGAACGGGCCGGTCGGGTAGGCACAGCCCAGCTTCATCGCGTGGTCGATGCCGTCCACGGTCGAGTAGCTCGCCTCCAGCATCTTCACCGCGTCGTTGAGGTACGGGAAGATCAGCGCGTCAACCAGGAGCCCGGCGCGGTCACCGCAGACCACGCCGGTGTGGCCGAGCCGGGCGACGACCGCGCGGGCGGTGGCGACGGCCTCCGGCGCGGTGCGGACGGTCCGGACGATCTCCACCAGCGGCACCGCCGGGGCCGGGTGGAAGAAGTGCAGCCCGACCACGTCGGCCGGGCGCTGGGTGGCCATCGCCAGCTCGATCACCGGCAGGGACGAGCTGGTGGTCGCGAGCAGCACGCCGGGCTTGCAGATCCCGTCCAGGTCGGCGAGGAGCGCCTGCTTGACGGTCAGGTCCCCGGCCACCGCCTCGACCACCAGATCCACGTCGGCGAGCTGGTCGAGCGCGGTCGCCCAGGTGATCCGGCCGAGCGCGGCGTCCCGGTCCGTCCCGGTGAGCGGGCCGGCCGCCACAGCCGCGTCGAGCGAGGCGGCCAGCGCCTCCGGCCCCCCGGTGGACGGTTCCGCGCCGGGCGTGACGGCGACGACCTGGTAGCCGGCCCGGGCGAAGACCTCGACGATGCCGGTGGCCAGCGGGCCGGAGCCGACCACACCGACCGTGGCGACGGCCAGTCCGCCGTCGGTGTCCACCGGGCCGGTCGCCACCGGCGTCCGGTCGTCCGGGACGACCTTGCCCGAGCCGGGCCGTTCGTAGGTGTAGAAGCCCCGGCCGGACTTGCGGCCGAGCAGCCCGGCGGTGACCATCTGCCGGATCAGCGGCACCGGCGCGTGCCGGCGGTTCCGGCCGCCCCGGCGGTACATCGTGTCGAGGATCTCGTACGCGGTGTCCATGCCGATCAGGTCCAGCAGCGTCAGCGGACCCATCGGCAGGCCACCGCCGAGCTTCATCGCCGTGTCGATGTCCTCCCGGCTGGCGTAGCCCGACTCCAGCATCTCGACGGCCTGGTTGAGGTAGCCGAAGAGCAGCGCGTTGGCGATGAAGCCGGCCCGGTCACCGATGGTCACGGCGACCTTGCCGAGCCGGGCGCACAGGGCCTCCACGTCGGCCACCACCTCGGGCGCGGTGACCACCGTCCGGATCACCTCGACCAGCTTCATGACCGGGGCCGGGTTGAAGAAGTGGATGCCGACCACCTGGCCGGGCCGCCGGGTGGCGACCGAGATCTCGGTCACGCTGAGCGACGAGGTGTTGGTGGCGAGGATGGCGTCGGGCCGGCAGATCCGGTCCAGGTCGGCGAAGAGCCGCCGCTTGAGGTCGAGACGCTCGGGCACCGCCTCGATCACCAGGTCGACCGTGTGCAGGGCGTCCAGCCCGACGGCGAAGTGCACCCGTTCCAGCAGCGCGTCCCGGTCGGCGGGGGCGAGCTTGCCCCGCGCCACCGCCCGGTCCGTCGAGCCGGTCAGGGTCCGGCGACCGCGTTCGAGGGCGTCAGCGGTGATCTCGACCGCGACGACGTCGACGCCGTTACGGGCGAAGACCTCCACGATGCCGGCACCCATGGTGCCCAACCCCACGACGCCCACGCTGGTGAACTCACGCGCCACGACCGGCCTCCCCATCGCTCGCGGACCGCACCTGAACGGCCGCTAAGGTTCTACGCGCGAGTCTGCCACGTGCCGCCGGACGGCCGAGGGCCGGACGACCACCTCCGCCGGGACGCGGTCCGCCGGGGGTGACGCGACCGGCAGCGGCAGGGTGGGCCGCTGGTGCCGGCGGATCACCCCGAAGGTGAGCCCGACCGGGTCGGTCCGGGCCACGCCGGGGTCGAAGAACCGCAACTCGGTACGGCCGATCCGGATGACGTCGCCGTCGGTGAGCGGCTCGAGGTCACTGATCCGGCGGTCGTTCAGCCAGGTGCCGTTGGTGGAACCCAGGTCGTTCAGGGTCACCACGTCGCCGGCCAGTCGGACCACCGCGTGCCGGCGGCTCAGATGCGGGTCGTCGAGGACGATGTCCGCGGTCGGCGCACGGCCGACGACCAGCGCCCCGGCCCGTAGCCGGAAGCGGGCCCCGCGCATCGCTCCACCTGCCACCGTCAGCACTGGCAGCAGTTCCGGGTGTTCCTCCATGGACAGTCCGCCCCTCCACCCCACCGGTCCCCGCCGCGTCAGCCTGCCACCGATCGGCCATCGCTCCCACCACCGGCCGGTCAACTCGTCGTCAACGGCCGGTTAACTCACGTTCACCGATTCGGCGGACCTCGGCCGAGGCACACACCGATCGGGGCCGGCACCATGCCGGGCCGGCCGGGAACCCCCGTTCCCGGTACACCCGGGAACGACCATCGACGGAGGCGAACACGCTGCGCTGTAGCAGCACTCGCAGAACGTGACCCTACCGGCCGGTAAACCCCAGGTCTAGACTTCCCGCCATGACGGTAGCGAACGCCCCGGGCACCCCGGTCGTCGACGGCGGCCACCTGGTCTCGACCAGCCCGGCGACCGGCGACGAGGTGGGTCGCCTGCCGGTGGCCGCCACCGCCGACGTACGCGCCGCGGTGCAGCGGGCCCGGACGGCCGGTGACTGGTGGGCGGGGCTCGGCTTCGACGGTCGCCGGGCCCGGCTGCTGCGCTGGCGGGCGCTGCTCGCCCAGCGCGTCGAGCAGCTCGCCGAGCTGATCCACGCCGAGGGCGGCAAGCCGGTCGCCGACGCGGTCGTCGAGGTGGTCACCGCGATCGAGCACATCGACTGGGCGGCCCGTAACGCCGCGCGGGTGCTCGGGCCGCGCCGGGTCCGGTCCCGGCTGATCCTCGCCGAGTTCTCCGGCCACCTGGAGTACCAGCCGTACGGTGTGGTCGGGGTGATCGGCCCGTGGAACTATCCCGTCTTCACCCCGGTCGGTTCGGCCGCGTACGCGCTGGCCGCCGGGAACGCGGTGGTGTTCAAGCCGAGCGAGTACACCCCGGTGGCCGGACAGTGGCTGGTGGACAGTTTCGCCGAGGTGGTCGACGAGCAGCCGGTGTTCACCGCCGTGCACGGGCTCGGCGACGTGGGCGCGGCGCTGTGCCGGTCCGGGGTGGACAAGCTGGCGTTCACCGGCTCGACCGCCACCGCGAAGAAGGTGATGGCCGCCTGCGCCGAGTCGCTCACCCCGGTGCTGCTGGAGGCGGGCGGCAAGGACGCCATGATCGTCGACAGTGACGCCGACCTGGACGCGGCGGCCGAGGCGGCGGTCTGGGGCGGGCTGACCAACGCCGGGCAGACCTGCATCGGCATCGAGCGGGTCTACGCGGTCGAGCCGGTCTTCGACGCGTTCGTGGCGAAGGTGGTGGAGCGGGCCGGCCGGCTGACCGTCGGGGCCGACGGGGCGGACATCGGCCCGATCACCATGCCGTCGCAGGTCGACGTGATCCGCCGGCACATCGACGACGCGGTGGCCCGGGGCGGCCGGGCGGTGCTCGGTGGCCCGGACGCCGTCGCGCCGCCGTACGTGCACCCGACCGTGCTGGTGGACGTGCCGGAGGAGTCGGCCGCCGTCCGGGAGGAGACCTTCGGTCCGACGCTGACGATCAACCGGGTGCGCGACGCCGACGAGGCGGTGGCCCGCGCCAACGCCGTCCCGTACGGGCTGGGTGGTGCGGTCTTCGGGCGGCGTCGGGCGGCGTCGGTCGCGCGGCGGCTGCGCTCCGGGATGGCCTCGATCAACTCCACGCTCACCTTCGCCGGCATGTCGACGCTGCCGTTCGGTGGGGTCGGCGAGTCGGGCTTCGGCCGGATCCACGGCGAGGACGGCCTGCGCGAGTTCGGCCGACCCAAGGCGGTCACCCGGCGGCGCGGCCCGTCCCTGCTGCCCTCGATGACCTTCGAGCGGACGCCGAAGGACGTCGCCCGGCTGGTCAAGGCGATCAAGGTGCTGTACGGCCGCTGACGTTCCCGGCCCGACCCGCCGGCTGGCCCGGGACAGGGCCCGCCGCGCCGGCCGGCTCAGAACAGGGCTCGGGGCGCCGCGCCGGCTCAGAACAGGGTGAGTTCGTTGCGCTCGATGCCGCGCAGCCGGTCGTAGTCGACCACCACGCAGCGGATACCCCGGTCGGTGGCGAGCACCCGGGCCTGCGGCTTGATCTCCTGGGCGGCGAACACCCCGGCCACCGGGGCCAGCAGCGGATCCCGGTTGAGCAGTTCGAGGTACCGGGTGAGCTGCTCGACCCCGTCGATCTCGCCGCGTCGCTTCACCTCGACCGCGACGGTGCCCTGGGTGGCGTCCCGGCAGAGCAGGTCCACCGGCCCGATCGCGGTCATGTACTCCCGGCGGATCAGGGTGTACCCGTCGCCGAGGGTCTCCGGGTTGGCGGCGAGCAGCTCCTGCAGGTGTGCCTCGACCCCGTCCTTGCGCAGGCCCGGGTCGACACCCAGCTCGTACGAGGTGTCCTGGAAGACCTCCTCCAGGGTGATCCGCAGCTCCTCGCCGGCCTTGTTGACCACCCGCCACACCCCGGGCGCCTCCTCCAGCCGGCAGGGCGGGCTCATCCAGTTCAACGGCTTGTACGCCCGGTCGTCGGCGTGGATCGACACCGACCCGTCCGCCTTCACCATCAACAGCCGGGTGGCCGGCGGCAGGTGAGCCGAGAGCCGTCCGACATAGTCCACCGAGCACTTCGCAATCACCAGACGCACCCGACGAGGGTAGCGGAGCCGGCGGCGGTCGCCACCGAGCACCGCTGGCGCGCCGGTGCGATCCTGAACGGGTGTTCGAAGTCCTCACCGGTACCGGTCTGGCCGCCTCGGCCGGCCTGAACGCCTACATCCCGTTGCTGACCGTGGGTCTGCTCGCGCGCTACACCGACGTGATCAGCCTGCCGGCCGGGTGGCAGTGGCTCGGTGACGGGTGGGTCGTCGCGATCCTGGCCGTACTGCTCGCGGTGGAGGTGGTCGCGGACAAGGTGCCGGTGGTCGACCACGTCAACGACATGGTGCAGACGGTGGTCCGGCCGACGGCCGGCGGGCTGGCCTTCGGGGCCGGGGCCAGCTCGGAGACCGTCACGGTCGACGACCCGGGGCAGTTCTTCTCGTCCAGCGACTGGGTGCCGGTCGTGGTGGGCGTGGTGATCGCGCTGGGGGTGCACCTGTTGAAGTCGGCCGCCCGACCGGTCATCAACGCCACCACGGCGGGTGTCGGCGCGCCCGTCGCCAGCACCGCCGAGGACGCCACCAGCGTGGCGATGTCGGTGGTGGCGATCCTGCTTCCGGTGCTGGTGCTGGTCTTCCTGCTGGGGCTGGTGCTGTTCGTCTTCTGGTTCCTGCGCCGCCGCGCCGACCGCCGCCGCGCCCGCCGCCCGGTCCATCACTGACGGGCCCCATCGCTGACGGACCCGGTGGGCAGCCGAACGGGCCGGTACCCGTTGCGGGTACCGGCCCGTTGGTGACTCAGCTGTTCCAGTGTGCGGCGACCAGGTCAGCGGCCTGCTTCTCCCACTGCGCGTAGTGGTCCGGGTAGGCGGACACCTGGACCTTCTGCGCGGCCTGGGTCAGCGGCATGTCCTGCCAGCCGTCGACCTGCTTCAGGCCCTTCAGGAACGCGGTCGTGGAGTACTCGGGGTCGGTGATCTGCTCGACCGTGCCCCAACCACTGGACGGACGCTGCTGGAACAGGCCCTGCGAGTCGTGGTCGTTGCGGTCACCGAGGTGACCCAGGTTCTCCAGCTTCGACTCCTGCAGGCTGGTCGCGATGGCGACCACGGCGGCCCGCTCGTCCATGCCGGCCTTCTTGGTGGCCTTGACGATGGCCTTGGCGTTGGCGGTCTGCTCGGCGTTCAGCGGGATGCTCGACTGGCCGCCCGGCGTGCCGTGGGGCAGCAGCTTGCCGGTGTCCGGCTTGTCCGCCTGCACCGCCACCGGCGCGGCATGAGCCGGAGCCGCGTCCACCGCACCGGCGACCGGACCGGCCACCACACCACCGGCGAACGCCAGACCGGCGACACCCAGAACCGTCTTCCGCAGCAGCGTCGTGCTCATGATCGTGTTCATGGGGGAACTCCAATCCACACGGGGGAACGCACGCACACACCTGCGGGGGCAGGGCACGCACGCCGAAACAAAGATCAGGGGGTCGGCCGGGAGCCTGGCTCACCGCGCCGAACCATGTACAACCACCGGGCGGCCACCGGCATTCCACCGACCCGACCCGCATCCCGGATCCAGGCCCGGCCCACCAGGGCTCCTCCTCGGCCGTCCGGGAGATGTAACCACCCACCCCCGGCCCACATTCCACCCCGGCCGAACCCCGGAAACCGGACACCTGCCCTCCAACCGGACACCGTCGGGCAGCCGTCCCGGCCCTGGCCGCCGCCGACGCCAACTTCACCGGCGGCGTCGGGCGAATCGGTGCGAATTCAGCCGTTCGGTGGGATCCGGCCCACGGCGGTCACTGGGATCATCTCCCGGTGTCCGCGAAGAAGATCCGCGTTCTCCTGCTCGGTTTCGCCCTGGCCGCCGCCACCGGGCTCGTCGTCGTCAGTTGGACCGACCCCCCGGGGTCGACCGAGGCGGGTGCCTGGGTCACCCGGGCGCCCACCGGGCCGGCCCCCCGGACGCCGGGAGCGGACGTGTCCACCGCACCGGACGCCCCGCCCGGAACGGATGACGCAGCCGGGCGGATACCGGGCGCGACCCGGCCGGGCAGCGTACCGCCGGTGGTCGACCACGGCCCCCGGACCGGCAACAAGGTGGCGCTCACCTTCGACGCGGACATGACCGACGGGATGCTCTACCAGTTGCGTACCGGGCAGGTGCGGTCGTACGCGAACCTGCGGATCATCGACCTGCTGGAACGGGAGCAGTTGGCGGCCACCTTCTTCCTCACCGGCAAGTGGGTCGAGCGGTACCCCGACCTCACCCGGCGGCTCGCCGGCAACCCCCGGTTCGAACTGGCCAACCACACCTACGGCCATCTGGCGTTCACCGCGGACTGCTACGGCCTGCCCCGGATCGCCCGGAACGAGATGACCCGGGACGTCGAGCGGACGTTCGAGCTGGTGGAGGCGTACGGGGGGCGGCAGACCCGGTACTTCCGCTTCCCGGGGCTCTGTCACGACGGCCCGGCGCTGGCGGCGCTGGCGCCGCTCGGCGCGACGGTGGTCGACGGGGACGTGGTCAGCGGGGACCCGTTCGCCGAGGCGTGGCGGCCGATCGTCGACGCGGTGCTCAGCAAGGTGAAGCCGGGTTCGGTGATCGTCATGCACGTGACCGAGGCGAACGCCCCGATGACCGACGAGGCGCTGCCGCACATCCTCGCCGGGTTGGCCGAGCGGGGTCTGGTGCCGGCCACGCTGTCCGAGGTCCTCCGGGACGGGGACGATCAGGCGGAATCGGAGTCCACGCAGTAACAAAAGCCTAATATCTGGTCATAACGATCAGAGGAGGCCGGCATGACCAGCGCGATCGAAATGCCCCGGGTCGAGGAGTGCACCGTCACCCGGTGCTCGTACAACAAGAACGGGTGCCACGCGTTCGCCATCACCGTGGGCAGCAGCGACCACGCCCGCTGCCACACCTTCGTCGAGATGCCGGTCCGGGGCGGGATGGAGATGATGGTCGCGCAGGTGGGCGCGTGCCAGCGGCACGACTGCCGGCACAACTCCGAGCTGGAGTGCCACGCCCCGGGTATCCGGGTCGGCGAGCAGTCCGCCGACTGCCTGACCTACGCGCCGGCCTGAGCCGACCCACCCACGGCCGTCCGGCACGACCCGGCCCGGCCGCTCACCGCCCGCCTGCCTGGCACGGCCGGCCCGGCCACCCGCCCCGACCTGGGCCGGCCGCTCACCGCCCGCCCGGCACCCGCCGGAGGCGGCCGGGTACGGCTGCCTCGCCCCGCCGGGCGACGGCTCCCGACCAGGCCGCACACTTGACGGTATGGATGACGAGCTGGCGATCTCCGTCCGGGGGCTGCGCAAGGCGTACGGCGACAACGTCGCGGTGGCCGGCGTGGACCTGGCCGTCCGGCGCGGCGAGGTGTTCGCGCTGCTCGGCCCGAACGGCGCGGGCAAGACCACCACGGTGGAGATCCTGGAGGGGTACCGGCAGCGCGACGCCGGCGAGGTACGGGTCCTCGGCACCGACCCGGCCCACCCGACCCCGAACTGGCGGGCCCGGGTCGGCATCGTGCTCCAGGGCACCGGCGAGTTCGACGAGCTGACCGTCAGCGAGGTGGTCGGGCACTTCTCCGCCTTCTACCCGGACGCCGACGACCCGGTCAAGGTGATCGAGCGGGTCGGGCTCGGCGGCAAGGCGAAGGCCCGTACGCACACCCTCTCCGGCGGGCAGAAGCGTCGCCTGGACGTGGCGCTCGGCATCATCGGCCGTCCCGAGCTGCTCTTCCTGGACGAGCCGACCACCGGCTTCGACCCGGAGGCCCGCCGCGAGTTCTGGGAGCTGATCCGGGACCTCAGCGCCGCCGGCACCACCATCCTGCTCACCACGCACTACCTGGACGAGGCGGAGGCGCTCGCCGACCGGGTCGGGGTGATCGCCGCCGGCCGGCTGGTCGAGGTGGCTCCCCCGGCCGAGCTGGGTAACCGGCAGGAGGCGGTGGCGACGGTCTCCTGGCGTACCCCGGACGGGCGGGTGGAGAGCGCGGCGAGCGCGACGCCGACGGCGCTGGTGGCCGAGCTGGCCGCGCGCTTCGGCGGCGAGGTGCCCGGCCTGACCGTGACCCGGCCCACCCTGGAAGACATCTACCTGCGGATGATCGGACAAGCATGACCACCACCGCCAAGCCGGCGGCGTCCCCCGCCGCCCCGACCCGGACCCGCCGGAGGGGCCCGGTCGCCCTCGGGCTGCGCCAGGGTCGGCTGGAGCTGACCCAGTTCCTGCGCAGCCGGGAGTCCGTGGTCTTCACCATGGGCTTCCCGATCATCATGATCCTGATCTTCGCCGCGATCTTCAGCGACGAGATCGCCCCCGGGGTCAGCTACACGCAGTACTTCATCACCGGCATGATCGCCGCCGGGCTGATGACGGTGAGCTTCCAGAACCTGGGCATCTGGATCCCGATCGAGCGGGACCGGGGCGTGCTCAAGCGCTACCGGGGCACCCCGATGCCGAAGTGGGTGTGGTTCGCCGGAAAAGTGATCATGGTGGTGGTGATCGGCATCGCCGAGACCGCGCTGCTGCTCGCCGTCTCGGTCGCCCTGTTCGACCTGGAACTGCCGGGCAGCGCCGGCAAGTGGCTCACCTTCGCCTGGGTGTCCGTCCTCGGCGTCACCGCCTGCACGCTCTGCGGCATCGCGATCTCGTCGCTGGCCCGTACCGCCCGCAGCGGCTCGGCGGTGGTCACCCCGGTCGCCCTGGTGCTCCAGTTCATCTCCGGCGTCTTCTTCGTCTTCACCAACCTGCCGAGCTGGATGCAGCAGGTCGCCGCCCTGTTCCCGCTCAAGTGGATGTGCCAGGGGCTGCGCTCGGTGTTCCTGCCGGAGAGCTTCGGCACCCGCGAGCCCGGCGGCTCCTTCGAACTCGACCGGGTCGCCCTGGTCCTCGCCGCCTGGTGTGTGATCGGCCTGGTGCTCTGCCTGACCACCTTCCGCTGGACCACCCGCCGCGACGGCTGAGGCGTGCGGGCGGGCCCTCCGGCGTCGGAGGGCCCGCCGTCCCTCAGTACGTGTAGAAGCCCTTGCCGGTCTTGCGTCCCAGGTCACCGGCGGCGGCCATGCGCTGGAGCAGCTCCGGCGGGAAGAACTTCTCGTCGGCGGTGTCGGTGTAGATGTTCTTCGAGGCGTGCAGCAGCACGTCCACGCCGGTCAGGTCGGTGGTGGCCAGCGGGCCCATGGCGTGCCCGAAGCCGAGCCGGCAGGCGGTGTCCAGGTCCTCGGCCGAGACCACCCCCGCCTCGACCAGCTTGACCGCCTCGACCACCAGCGCGGAGATCAGCCGGGTGGTGACGAAGCCGGCGATGTCCCGGTTGACCACCACCACCGTCTTGCCGATCTCCTCGGCGAACGCCCGCACGGTCGCCAGCGTCGCGTCGCTGGTCTTGTAGCCACGGACCAGCTCGCAGAGCTTCATCATCGGCACCGGCGAGAAGAAGTGGGTACCGACGACCGACTCGGGCCGGCCGGTCACCGCGGCGATCTGGGTGACCGGGATGGCCGAGGTGTTGGTGGCGAGCACCGCGTCGGCCCTGCAGATCTTGTCCAGCGCGCGGAACACCTCGTGCTTGACCTCCAGCCGCTCGAAGACGGCCTCGACCACGATGTCCGCGTCGGCGGCGGCCTCCAGGTCGGTGGTCGGGGTGATCCGGCCCAGCGTCGCCTCGACCTCGGACGCCTCGATCCGGCCCTTCTCGGCGAACTTCTCCAACGACTTCCGGATGCCGGCGACGCCCCGCCCGGTGGCCGCGTCGTCCAGGTCCCGCAGGGTCACCTGCCAGCCGGCCTGAGCTGCCACCTGGGCGATACCCGATCCCATCAGCCCGGCCCCGACGACCGCGAGTCGACCCGCCATCTGCTTTCTCCCTCGCCTGGTGTTGACTGCTCTCCCCCGCACCCTAGTGGGGAGTCCTTAGCGAAGGTTAAGGCCGGGCGGGGCCACCGTCCGCCCGGCGGCCGGGCGGGCGAGGTGAGCCGGGCCGGCTGCCAGGGCAAGGCCGGGGCCAGGCGAGGGCGGGCCGGGCCGGGGCGGGGCGGGGCGGGGCAGGGCGTCAGATGGTGAGCTGGGGCTCCTCCGGGGCCCGGCCGCGTTCCACCCCGACCCCGAGGGCACGCAGGTCGGCCACGAAGTCGGGGTAGCCCCGGTCCACGTGGTGCACGTGCGAGACCTCGGTCGCCCCGTCGGCACAGAGCCCGGCGATGATCAGCCCGGCGCCGGCCCGGATGTCGGTGGCGCGTACCGGCGCACCGGAGAGCCGGTCCCGGCCGCGTACCACCGCGTGGTGGCCGTCGGTCTTGATGTCCGCGCCGAGCCGCATCATCTCGTTGGCGAACATGAACCGACCGTCGAAGATGTTCTCGGTGATCAGCGAGGCCCCGTCACTGACGGCGGCGAGGCCGATCGCCATCGGCAGCAGGTCGGTGGCGAAGCCCGGGTACGGCAGGGTGACCACGTCCACCGCCCGTGGCCGGTCGTCGACGCGTACCCGGAAGGTGTCGCCGCTGGTCTCGACCAGCGCGCCGGCCGAGACCAGCTTGTCCAGCGCGACCTCCAGGAACGCCGGGCTGGCCCCGGTGACCGTGACGTCCCCCCTGGTCATCGCCGCGCCGAAGGCCCAGGTACCGGCGACGATCCGGTCCCCCACGGTGGCGTGCCGCACCGGCCGGAGTTCGGGCACGCCCTCGATCACGATGGTCGAGGTGCCCTCCCCGGAGATCCGCGCGCCCATCCGGATCAGCATCGAGCAGATGTCGACGATCTCCGGCTCGCGGGCGGCGTTCTCGATCCGGGTGACGCCCCGGGCCAGCACCGCCGCCATCACCAGGTTCTCGGTCGCGCCGACGCTGGGGAACTCCAGCACGATCTCGGCCCCGTGCAGCCCGTGCGGGGCGGCGGCGACGACGAAGCCGTGCTCGCCGGAGATCTCCGCCCCCATCCGGGTGAGCCCGGCGATGTGCATGTCCAGCCCCCGGGAGCCGATCGCGTCCCCACCGGGGTGCGCGACCCGCACGTACCCCCGGCGGGCCAGCAGCGGGCCGAGTACGCAGATCGACGCGCGCAGCCGGCGGACCAGGTCGTAGTCGGCCTCGGCACCGGGCCGGTCGGGGACGTCGATGGTGACCGACCGGGAGCGGGCCGTCCCGCCCCGGGCGGCCATCGGGTCGACCGGCTGGTCGGCGTCGAACCGTACCTGGCAGCCCAACCGGCGCAGCACCTCGCCCATGATGGCGATGTCGGTGATCCGGGGCACGTTGGTGATCACGCTCCGGCCGGGGGCGAGCAGCGCGGCGGCCATCAGCTTGAGCGCCGAGTTCTTCGCCCCCACCACGTGCACCGTGCCGGCCAACCGGGCCGCGCCCCGGACCCGGATGACGTCGATCTCGTTGACCGCCAGGTCCCCGGCGTCCCCGGGCCCCACCCCGACCGGGTGGGTGGCCGTCGACCGGGCCGCCCCGCCCGGTCGATCTGGCAGGTCCAGGTCAGGTATCCGTAGGCTGTGCGTCATGGCCGTCCACCTCACGCGCATCTACACCAGGGCCGGCGACGCCGGCACGACCAGGCTGAGCAACAACGAGCAGGTGCCGAAGACCGATCCCCGGATCGCCGCGTACGCCGACGTCGACGAGTGCAACGCCGCGATCGGGGTGGCGCTGGCACTGGGCCAGCTCGACGAGGAGCTGCGGGCGGTACTGGCCGCGATCCAGAACGACCTGTTCGACGTGGGCGCCGACCTGTCCACGCCGGTGGAACCGGAGCCGGAGTACCCCCCGCTGCGGGTGACCGAGGGGTACGTGGAGCGGCTCGAGGGCTGGTGCGACCAGTTCAACGCGCGCCTGGGCAAGCTGGACTCCTTCATCCTTCCCGGCGGCACCGCCGGCGCGGCGTTGCTGCACGTGGCCCGGACCATCGCCCGACGCGCCGAGCGGACGGCGTGGGCCCTGGTCGGCCACGATCCGGAACGCACCAGCGTCCTTCCGGCCAAGTATCTCAACCGGCTCTCCGATCTGCTCTTTATCCTCTCAAGAACGGCCAATCCGGACGGGGATGTGCTATGGGTTCCGGGCGGTAACCGCTGAGCGACCACCTGACGCGCCCGGTGTCCGGGAGCCTGCACCACGTCGAGGTGTGGGTACCCGATCTGGCCGCCGCCATCCGTGGTTGGGGCTGGCTCCTCGGGGAACTGGGCTGGACGCCGTTCCAGGACTGGCCGGCCGGCCGGTCCTGGCGGCTCGGCGGCACCTACCTGGTGCTGGAGCAGTCACCGGCGCTGCGGGGCGGGCGGCACGACCGGCTCGCGCCCGGCCTGAACCATCTCGCCTTCCACGCCGGCCCGCCGGCCGCCGTGGACCGGCTGGTCGCGGACGCGCCGGCACACGGTTGGTCACTGCTCTTCGCCGACCGGCATCCGTACGCCGGAGGCCCCGGCAGCTACGCCGGCTACCTGGCCGACGGCCAGGGGTACGAGGTCGAGCTGGTCGCCGACAGCCGCTGAGCGGACCGCCGGGGCCGGCCGGAGTGCCGGGCCCGGGGCGCGAGAAGCGCCGGACGCCAGGCGCGCCGGGCCTGGGGTAGGTCGCAGTGCCGGACGCCAGGCGCGCCGGGCGGGTGTGCGCCGGGGACACCGGGTCGGGCCGCCGGGACAGGCCGAGCCGCCGGGACGTCAGGCGGCGGGCCAGTCCTGGGGGGCCAGACGCGGCGAGACCGCCCCGGGTGGGGCGGCCTCGAGCCAGGAGAGGAATCCGGTGACCGTGGATTTCGCCATGGCGATCTCGATCGGGGTCTGCTGGCTGGTACAGCTCAGGATCACCCAGTCGGCCGGCATGGAGAAGCGTTCCTGCCCCTCGGGAAGCCGCCGCCGCCGGACCAGCAGAGTCTCCCGGGAGAGCACCCGTTTGGGACGGATGGCGAAGCTGAACATGCGGTACCAGCGCAGCTCGTCACCGGAGAACCGGCCGAAGCCGGGTGACCAGCCCCGGCCGTCGAGCAGGGTGGTGACCCGGACGTTGAGCCGGATGCCACCGGTGCGGGTGACCAGCGCCCGCCGGAGGAAGAGGACGAAGACCGCCGCGATCAGGACGGCGATGCCGATTCCGATCCCTTCCACGATCTCCATCGGCGGGTCGGCTCAGTGGCCCTGAGCGGTGACCGGGGTGGCGTTCTCGGCGAGTACGGTGACGCCCCCGGCGCTCACCGAGAGGAAGCCGCCGGCGACCTCGTACGAGACCTGCTCGCCACCGGGCAGCTTGATCCGGACCTGGCCGGGCTCGGCGAGCTGGCCGAGCAGCGGCGCGTGCCCCGGCAGCACACCCAGCTCGCCCTCGGTCGTCCGGGCGACGACCATCTCGGCCTCACCGGACCAGACCTTCTCCTCGACGGCTACGAGCTCGACGTGAAGCTGCTGTGCCACGCTGTCTCCTTGCTGCGGCGGCTGGTTGCCGAAAGTCTAGTCGCGCGCCTCATGACTCCCTAACGCGGGTGTCGAGAGCTACGACACGCCCTACTTGGTCTTGTTCTGGAAGTCGGGGTGTTCGAGCATGAACGCGTCGACCGTCCCGTTGTGCAGCGAGGCGAAGAAGTCGTCCGCCTCGGGCAGGAACCGCTCCCCCCGGTACGCCGATCCGGTGCCGATCCCCTCGGCCGGCAGCTTGACCAGTTGGATGCCGTCCGGTCGGAGGTCCTTCAGGGCGAAGGCGAAGTCGGCGATGCTGTTGCCGCGCCCGCTGAAGACCAGCGACTCCCCGGCGGCCCGCAGCACCCGGTCCAGCTTGATCGGGTTGGTCACCACGTCGGCGCTGAACGCCTGGCTCACCATCGCCTTGACGAACTGCTGCTGGTGGCGCTGCCGGCCGTAGTCGCCGTCCGGGACACCGTTCTTCGGGTACCGCTGCCGGACGTAGTCCAGCGCCTGCCAGCCCTCCAGCTTCTGGGTGCCCTTCGGGTAGACCGCCTGGGGTCCGAGGTAGCCACCGCCGCCGGGACGGAGTTCGCGGTGGGTGCCGTCCGGCTCGCGGTGCTCGGAGCGCACCTCCCGCTCGATGTACATCTCGACGCCGCCCATCGCGTCGACGATCTTCTTGAAGCCGCTGAAGTTGATGATCGCCCCGGCGTCGAAGCGCTTGATGCCGGTCTCCTGCTGGATGGTCTTGGCGAGCAGCTCGAAGCCGGTGTTCGCGTCCGGGTTGCGCCCCGGCACCCGGCTGCCGTACGACATCGCGGCGTTGAGCTTGTCGGTGCCGCCGTCGTACCCGCTCTTGGTGAACGCCGGGATCTCGACCCGCAGGTCCCGGGGCATCGAGAACAGGTAGGCCCGGTCCAGTTCCGCCGGCACGTGCATGATCATGATCGAGTCGGCGAGCGGGGCGTCGGTCGGTTTGCGCGGGTCCACACCGACCAGCAGGATGTTCAACGGGCCCTTGATGTCGCTGCGCCGCTCCTGCGCACCGGCCGCGTTGTCGCCGAACAGGTCGCCCTTGCCGACCGAGCCCTCGTACCGGGACAGCAGCGCCTCGTAACCCACCAGCACCGCGCCACTGAGCAGCAGCAGCACCGTGCCGAACACCGTGCAGACCCGTGCCCACCGGGGCACGCCGGCCCACACGGACCGTTTGGCCTCCCGCTTACCGCTCCGAGCCACGAGCATCTCCATTCAGCACGCCCACGAAGAGGAGACGGGCGCACGCCACCGGATCACTGCAGTAGGTCAACGCTCAACGTGTGAATGTTGCGGATCGACGGTACCTCGCCGCGACGGCCACTGTCGCATCGACCAACGTGGGGTTGTCAAGCCGACACGCTGGGCGACGACACCGCCGCGTGCTGTCTTCCGTACCCAACGGACCCTTCCGCCACACACGACCGAGGCCGCCCCGGCAGGAACCGGGACGGCCTCGGACAAAGCTGACCGAAAGGTCAGTACTGACCGGTGGGTCAGTCCTCCTTCATCAGCTCCGCAGCCTTACGCTCCAGGTCGTCCAGGCCGCCGCACATGAAGAACGCCTGCTCGGGGAAGTGATCGTACTCACCCTCGGCGATCTTCTTGAACGCCTCGATGGTCTCCTTGATCGGGACCGTCGAGCCCGGCACGCCGGTGAACTGCTCGGCGGCGTAGGTGTTCTGCGACAGGAACCGCTCGATCCGCCGGGCCCGGCCGACGGTGAGCTTGTCCTCCTCGGAGAGCTCCTCGATACCGAGGATGGCGATGATGTCCTGGAGGTCCTTGTACTTCTGGAGGATCCGCTTGACCTCGGTCGCCACCGCGAAGTGCTCGGCGCCGACGAACTCCGGGGCGAGGATCCGGGACGAGGACGCCAGCGGGTCCACCGCCGGGTAGATGCCCTTGTCGGAGATCGACCGCTCCAGGTTGGTGGTCGCGTCGAGGTGGGCGAACGTGGTGGCCGGAGCGGGGTCGGTGTAGTCGTCCGCCGGCACGTAGATCGCCTGGAGCGAGGTGATGGCCTGGCCCCGGACCGAGGTGATCCGCTCCTGGAGCTCGCCCATCTCGTCGGCCAGGGTCGGCTGGTAACCCACCGCGCTCGGCATCCGGCCCAGCAGGGTGGACACCTCGGAACCGGCCTGGGTGAAGCGGAAGATGTTGTCGATGAAGAGCAGCACCTCCTGCTTCTTCACGTCGCGGAAGTACTCCGCCATGGTCAGCGCGGAGAGGGCGACCCGCAGCCGGGTGCCCGGCGGCTCGTCCATCTGGCCGTAGACCAGCGCGGTCTTGTCGATGACGCCGGACTCGGTCATCTCGGCGATCAGGTCGTTGCCCTCACGGGTGCGCTCACCCACGCCGGCGAAGACCGAGGTACCACCGAAGTTCCGGGCCACCCGGGTGATCATCTCCTGGATGAGCACCGTCTTGCCCACGCCCGCGCCGCCGAACAGGCCGATCTTGCCACCCTTGACGTACGGGGCGAGCAGGTCGATGACCTTGATGCCGGTCTCCAGCATCTCGGTCTTCGGCTCCAGGTCCGCGAAGGCCGGGGCCTTGCGGTGGATACCCCAGTGGTCGTCCGGGGTGAGCGTCTCGCCCTCGGCGAGGTTGAGGCACTCGCCGATGGCGTTGAACACCCGGCCCTTGACCGTGTCGCCCACCGGCACCCGGATCGGCGAGCCGGTGTCGCGCACCCCGGCGCCACGGACCAGACCGTCGGTCGGCTGCATCGAGATGGCGCGGACCATGTTGTCACCCAGGTGCTGGGCGACCTCCAGGGTCAGCGTCTTCTCGCCGCCGGAGAGCGTCACGTCGACGTGCAGGGCGTTGAACAGGGCCGGCATGGCGTCGCGCGGGAACTCGGCGTCGACGACCGGGCCGATGACCCGGACCACGCGACCCGTGGCCGTCTTGGTCTCAGCTGGTCCACCAGCAACTGCGGATACAGTCATCACACTTCACTTCCCGACGCGGCCAGCGCGTTCGCGCCGCCGACGATCTCGCTGATCTCCTGGGTGATCCCGGCCTGACGGGCCGAGTTCATCTCACGCGTGTACTTCTCGATCATCTCTTCGGCGTTGTCCGTGGCGCTCTTCATCGCCCGCCGCCGGGCCGCCGACTCACTCGCCGCCGACTCCAGCAACGCCGCGTAGATCCGCGTGTTGATGTACCGCGGCAGCAACGCGTCGAGCAGCGTCTCTGCCTCCGGCTCGAACTCGTAGGCCGGCAGCAGACCCTCGGACCGCGGACGGTCCTCGATCTGCATCGGGCCGATGATCTTTGCCACCGGGATCTGGGTCATCAGGGACTTGAACTCGGTGAAGACGATGTGCAGCTCGTCGATGCCGAGGACGCCGTCCGGGCCGGACCCACCGTCGGTGTCGTCCGCGCCGGCCGAGAACGCCTTGATCAGCGTCTCGCCCACCTCGCGGGCGGAGGCGAAGTCCGGCTGCTCCGAGAAGCCCGTCCAGCTCGCCTCGATCGGCCGGTTACGGAACTTGTAGAAGCTGACGCCCTTGCGGCCGATGACGTAGAGCACGGGCTCCTTGCCCTCGGCCTTCAGCCGGGCGATCAGCGACTCCGCCGTCTTGATCGCGTTGGAGCTGTAACCACCGGCCAGCCCCCGGTCTGCGGTGACCAGCAGCACACCGGCCCGCCGCACCTGCGGGCGCGCGGTGAGCAGCGGGTGGTCGATCCGCGCGTTGGACGCCAGCGCGGTGAGCACGCCGGTGATGGCCTGGGCGTACGGCAGGGACGCCTCCACCCGGGCCTGGGCCTTGGCGATGCGGCTCGTCGCCACGAGCTCCATCGCCTTGGTGATCTTCTTCATCCCCTTCGCCGAGCGAATGCGTTGACGAAGAACGCGTACCTGGGCCGCCATGAGTCAGCCCTACTGCTTCTCGGCGTCGTCGCCGCGGTAGCGGGTGACCGTCTCGCGGTTCTCCTCACCCTCCAGCGGGGCGGCCGGGGCCTCGTTGATCCGGGGCTCGTCGGCCTTGCCGAGGAAGGACTGCTTGAACTCGCTGATCGCCGCGTCGAGGGAGCCGATGATCTCGTCGTCCCACTTGTTGTCGGCGATCGCGGCGAGCACACCCTCGTGCCGGTGGCGCAGGTACTGGAGGAACTCCGACTCGAAGCGACGGACCTCGCCGACCGGGATGTCGTCCAGCTTGCCCTCGGTGCCGGCCCAGACCGAGACGACCTGCTCCTGCACCGGGTACGGCGAGTAGTTCGGCTGCTTGAGCAGCTCGACCAGGCGGGAGCCGCGCTCCAGCTGGGCCCGGGAGGCCCGGTCCAGGTCGGAGGCGAAGGCGGCGAACGCCTCCAGCTCGCGGTACTGCGCCAGGTTCAGCCGCAGCGAACCGGCGACCTTCTTCATCGGCTTCACCTGCGCGGCGCCACCGACCCGGGAGACCGAGGTACCGACGTTGATGGCCGGCCGGACGCCCTGGTTGAACAGGTCGGTCTCCAGGAAGATCTGGCCGTCGGTGATGGAGATGACGTTGGTCGGGATGAAGGCCGAGATGTCGTTGGCCTTGGTCTCGATGATCGGCAGACCGGTCATCGAGCCGCCGCCCAGCTCGTCGGAGAGCTTCGCGCAACGCTCCAGCAGCCGGGAGTGCAGGTAGAAGACGTCACCCGGGTACGCCTCACGGCCCGGCGGGCGACGCAGCAGCAGCGACACGGCGCGGTACGCCTCGGCCTGCTTGCTCAGGTCGTCGAAGACGATCAGGACGTGCTTGCCGCCGTACATCCAGTGCTGCCCGATGGACGAGCCGGTGTACGGGGCGAGGTACTTGAAGCCGGCCGGGTCGGAGGCCGGGGAGGCGACGATGGTGGTGTACTCCAGCGCGCCCGCCTCCTCCAGGATGCCCTTGATCGAGGCGATCGTGGAGGCCTTCTGGCCGATGGCGACGTAGATGCAGCGGACCTGCTTCTTCGGGTCGCCGGAGCGCCAGTTGTCCCGCTGGTTGAGGATGGTGTCCAGGGCGACCGTGGTCTTGCCGGTCTTCCGGTCACCGATGATCAGCTGACGCTGGCCCCGACCGACCGGGGTCATCGCGTCGACGGCCTTGATACCGGTCTGCAGCGGCTCGTCCACCGACTGCCGGGACATCACGTTCGGGGCCTGGAGCTCCAGCTCGCGGAACCCCTCGTTGGCGATGTCGCCCAGGCCGTCGATCGGCTGGCCGAGCGCGTTGACCACGCGGCCGAGGAAGGCGTCGCCGACCGGCACCGAGAGCACCCGGCCGGTGCGCTTGACGCGCTGCCCCTCCTCCAGCTTGGCGGAGTCACCCAGGACGACGACACCGATCTCGCGGACGTCGAGGTTCAGCGCCACACCGAGCGTGCCGTCCTCGAACTCCAGGAGCTCGTTGGTCATGGTCGAGGGGAGCCCCTCGACGTGGGCGATACCGTCACCGGTGTCGGAGACGGTGCCGACCTCCTCGCGGGAGACGTCGGGCGAGTAGGAGGAGACGTAGCGCTCCAGGGCGCCGCGGATCTCCTCCGTCGAGATGGTCAGCTCGGCCATCCTCTGCTTCCTTAAGTATCAGGGGCCCGGGATACCTAGTACCGACCGGTCCGAATGGCGTCTGTCATTCAGGGCGCGCAGCGGTGAAGCGGGTCAGCGCTTCGCGAGCGCGTTGCGGGTCTCGTTCAGGCGGCGCAGCACGGTGCCGTCGTACAGGTCGGAACCGACCCGGACACTGACACCACCGAGGATCTCGGGGTCCACCAGCTGCTTGACGGAAACCTCCCGACCGTAGATCGCGGCGAGGCGGGCGGCCAGTCGGCCCTCCTCCTCGTCGGTCAACGGGGCCGCCACGGTCACGTACGCGACCTGCCGGTCCCGCCGGTCCGCGACCAGCTCGACCAGCCGGGTGAGCGCACCGGTGAAGGAGCGCCCGCCGAACCCGCTCAGCGCCACCTCGACGAGGCGGACGGTGACCGGGCGGGCCTTGCCGGCGAGCAGGTCCCGGGCCAGGCTGGCCCGCTGCTCGGCCGGAGCCGTCGGGTCGGTCAGCGCGGTGGACAGCTCCGGCTGCCCGGCCACGAGCTGCCCGAAGCGGAACAGCTCGTCCTCCACCTCGCCCAGGTCACCGGCGGCTTCGGCGCTGGCCAGCAGCGCCTCCACCCCGAGCCGCTCGGCACCGTCGAGCAGCTCCGACGGAGCCGACCACCGGCCGGAGACCAGCGCGGCGAGCAGGTCGAGCGCGTCCGCGCCGACCTTGCCGCGCAGCATGTCGCCGAGCAGACCGGCCCGGTCCGCGCCGGTCCGCGCCGGCTCGGACAGCGCCCGGCGCAGCCGGGGCTCCCGCCGCAGCAGACCGGCCACGGCGAGCAGCTCGTCCGCGGTGGCGGCCACGGCGGCCGGCTGCGCGCCGCGCGCGTACGTCGTCAGCCGCTCGTTCGCGGCCTGGTACGACTCCCGGCTGGCGGCCTGCATCAACGGGCTCCCGTGCTCTCGAGGTCGTTGAGGAACCGGTCGACGGTGCCCTTGCGGCGGGCCTCGTCGGCCAGCGACTCCCCGACGATCTTGCTGGCCAGGTCGACCGCGATGGTGCCGACCTCGGTCCGCAGCTCACGCACGATGGTGGCCCGCTCGGCGGCGAGCTGCTCCTTGCCCGCCGCGATGATCCGGTCGGACTCCTCCCGCGCCTTGGCGAGGATGTCCTGGCGGATGCCCTCCGCGTCGGCCCGGGCGTCGTCCCGGATCTTGGCGGCGTCGGTGCGCGCCTCGGCGAGCTGCGCACGGTACTGCTCGAGCAGCTGGTTCGCCTCGGCCTGCGCGGCCTCGGCACGCTTGATGCCACCCTCGATCGCGTCGACCCGGGCCTGGAACGTCTGCTCCATGCGCGGGAAGACGAACTTCATCAACACGAAGCAGAGCACGGCGAAGGCGACCGTACCGACGACCAGCTCCTGCCAGAGCGGGACGATCGGGTTGTGGGTCGACTCACCACCCTCGGCGGCGAGCAGGTGGTACATGGGATACCTCCCGGTCGAGGGGCCGATTTAGAGCTGGCCGGCCCAGATGAAGCCGAAGGCGATGCCCAGCAGCGCGAGGGCCTCGATGACCGCGAAGCCGATCCAGACGTAGGGCAGGGTCATCCGGGACGACTCCGGCTGGCGGGCGGTCGACTGGATGTAGGCGGCGAAGACCAGGCCGACGCCGATACCCGGGCCGATGGCGGCGAGGCCGTAGCCGATGGCGGCGGTGCTGCCCACTACTTCGGCGAGGTACATGAGTGGTTCCTCCTGGTTATCACGCGTGACGGTCACGCGGGACGACAACGGGTGTTACAGGTGGATCAGTGCTCGTTTCCAGAGCACCGGCCCGGTGGATCAGTGCTCGTTCTCCGAGCGCCGACCCGGTGGATCAGTGCTCGTTCCCCGAGCACCGACCCGGTGGATCAGTGCTCGTCGGCGAGCGAACCCTGGACGTAGCTGGCGGTCAGGACCGTGAAGACGTATGCCTGCAGGCAGATCACCAGGAACTCGAGGAAGGTCACCGCGATGGTCATCACCCAGGACAGCAGCGAGACCGGCGCGAGCCAGATGTTCGCGTTGAGCATCGCGAAGCCGCCGAGCGTGAAGACCAGCAGGAGCATGTGACCGGCGAACATGTTCGCGAAGAGACGGACGGCCAGCGAGAACGGCCGGACGATGAAGGTCGAGAAGAGCTCGATCGGGACCAGCAGCGGCAGGATGTACCACGGTGCCGGCGGCATCAGGGCGTTCTTGAAGAACTTGCCGGCGCCGTGGTGCCGGATACCCACCCAGATGAACAGCACGTAGCTGATCACCGCGAGGATCGCCGGGAAGGCGATGTGCGAGTTCGGCGAGATCTGCAGGCCGGGCACGATCGCGAAGAAGTTGGTCAGCAGGACGAAGCAGAAGAGCGTGGTGAAGTACGGCGCGAACCGCACCCCCGCGTGCCCGATCATGTCGACCGCGATGTTGTTCCGGACGAAGCCGTAGATCGACTCGGCGAGCCACTGCTTCTTCGTCGGGACCAGCTGCGGCTTCCGGTAGCTCGCCAGGAAGAAGATGATCAAGATGCCGACGGCCAGCCACACCATGGCCGTGATCTTGGTGAACCAGTAGGAGTCGTGCGCCCCCCAGGGCACGATGCTGGGCAGGTAGAAATCCTCCACGCTGGGTGGGAATGCTGCCTCGCCCTGTGCCAGGACGTTCGCCTGTCCGAACACCGCGTCCCTTCCTAAGTAGGCGTGCCGAGCTTGCGGATGACCAGGATGACTCCCCCGGCCATGCCGAGCACGATGCCGATGCCGGTGGCGATGCCGCCGGTGTCGAGCCACCTGTCGACCAGCCAGCCGATGAATCCCCACACGAGCATGCCCGCGATCAGGTAGCTGAGCGCGGTCCAACCCTGGCCGGCGCCGGGCGGAACATCGTCCGGGGCACCGTCGGGTCGGGGGGTTTGGTCACCAGCCATGACGGGCGAACGATATCAGTCGGGAAGACGAGGCTGTGCCTCACCCCCCGCACAACCTCGGTCGTGTGGGCAGCGGGCGGGCATCTCGTCTAGCGGCACGCTACTCCCCTTCCGCCACTGAGCAAATGACCGGTACCGGACACATTCCGGGAGTGGCGCGACGAGCACCGCAACGGCCCGCCCCGGCGTGTCGCGGCGGACCGGCGTGCCGGCGGTACCGAACCGCCCGGCGCGCCACGCAGTCAGCGGGCGCGGCGGGCGGGTCAGCGGGAGCGCGGCGGGCGGGTCGCGGGGGGTCAGCGTCCGCGCGACGGGTCAGCGGGGCCGGTGGCGGTTCAGTCGGCGCGGCGGGCGTGCACAACGGTGAGCCACCAGATGTGCACGCCGGTCCAGACCACCACACCGACGGCGATGCCCACGCAGAGCGGGAGCAGACCGGCCCAGCCGCTCGCCGCGACCGCCATCATCACCCCACCCAACAGGGTGAACTTGGCCGCGTACAGGCCCAGCCCGAACGGGAGCACCAACTGGGGGTTCACCGAGTCGGCCCAGGCCAGCACCACGGTGGTCAGCGTGTAGCTCAACGCCGTCACGGCCACCCCGAGCGCCGCGCCCAGCGCCGCCGTCGGGCCGTCCAGCAGCGCGCCCACCCCGGCCGCGGCCAGCGCCGACACCGCCGTGGCGGCCAGCAGCACCGGCAGGTGCCGCAACCGCCAGTTCCCGGTACGCGCCGTCGTCGCCTCCGGCGTGTCCGTCCCGGTCTCAGCCATGCGGGTACGCCGAAGAACTGGTGCGCGTCGCGGTCTCCACAGCACCGAAGTCTAGGTGGCCGCACACTGGAGGGATGAGATGCCTGGTCACCGGCGCCACCGGCTACATCGGCGGGCGGCTCGCGCCCCGGCTGCTCGCGCAGGGGCACACCGTACGCTGCCTGGCCCGGACCGCCGGCCGGCTGCGCGACGTGCCGTGGGCGGCGCAGGCCGAGGTGGTGGAGGGCGACCTGCGGAAACCGGAGACGCTGCCGGCCGCGTTCGCGGGCGTGGACGTGGCGTACTACCTGGTGCACTCGCTCGGGCAGGCCGGCTTCGAGGCCGCCGACCGGGAGGCGGCGACGCACTTCGCGGCGGCGGCCCGGGCGGCCGGCGTACGCCGGATCGTCTACCTGGGCGGGCCGGAGCCGGCGGCGGACGACCGCCCCTCCGCGCACCTGCGCTCGCGGGCCGAGGTCGGCCGGATCCTGCTGGACAGCGGGGTGCCGACCGTGGTGCTGCGGGCTGCGGTGATCATCGGGTCCGGTTCGGCCTCGTTCGAGATGCTGCGGTACCTCACCGAGCGGCTGCCGGCGATGATCACCCCGCGCTGGGTGCGCAACCGGATCCAGCCGATCGCGGTCCGGGACGTGCTGCGCTACCTGGTCGACTGCGCCGACCTGCCGCCGGAGGTGAACCGGGCGTTCGACATCGGCGGGCCGGACATCCTCACCTTCCAGGAGATGATGCAGCGGTACGCGGCGGCGGCCGGGCTGCGCCGCCGGATCATCGTGCCGGTCCGCCCGCTGACCCCGTCGCTGTCGTCGCACTGGGTCGGCTGGGTCACCCCGGTACCCAGCACGATCGCCCGGCCGCTGGTGGAGAGCCTGATCCACGAGGCGGTCGCCCACGAACACGACATCGCCCGGTACGTCCCCGACCCGCCGGACGGCCTCACCGGCTTCGACCAGGCGGTCCGGCTGGCCCTGGCGAAGGTCCGCGACGCCGAGGTGGAGACCCGCTGGTCCACCGCGAGCGGGCCGGACGCGCCGGCCGAGCCGCTGCCCAGCGACCCGAAGTGGTCCGGCGGGTCGGCCTACACCGACCTGCGGGAACGTCGGGTGCACGCGCCGCCGGCCGCGCTCTGGCGGGTGATCGAGGGGGTCGGCGGCGAACACGGCTGGTACTCCTTCCCGCTCGCCTGGTCGGTGCGCGGCTGGCTGGACCGGCTGGTCGGCGGGGTGGGGCTGCGCCGGGGCCGCCGGCACCCGGAGCGGCTCTACGTGGGCGAGGCGCTGGACTTCTGGCGGGTCGAGGAGATCGTCCCCGGTGAGCTGCTGCGGCTGCGGGCGGAGATGCGGCTGCCCGGCCGGGCCTGGCTGGAGATGCGTGCCGAGGCCGACGGCGACGGCGGCAGCCGGTACGTGCAGCGGGCCGTCTTCCTCCCCCGGGGGCTGGCCGGGCACGCCTACTGGGCGGCGGTCGCCCCGTTCCACGCGGTGGTCTTCGGCGGGATGGCCCGCAACATCGCCCGCGGCGCGGAACAGGCCGGCACGTCGCCTGCGGCGCGGAGCGCGCCGGCTGGCTGAGCGGGCCGTTCACTCCCCCGCGCGGGGTGCCACCGTGCGGTAGGCGATCTGCTGGCTCGGCGCGGCGAAGTCCCGGACCGGTTTGTCGTGCAGGGCGGCCCACATGATCTCGCCGAGCGCGTCGACCATCACCGGCTGCACCTGCCGGCCGACCGGGTCCCGGGGATCGTCCGGGTTGGCGGCCATCGAGGCCACCGCCACCTGCGGGGTGAAGGCGACCACGGTCTCCGTGGCGTACCCCTCGGAGCTGCCGGTCTTGCCGGCCACCGGCCGGCCCAGCCGACTGCGCAGGTCGGGCGCGGTGCCCCCGTCGCAGCGCCCGTACGCCGACTGGTCGCCGACCGGGCAGCGGGCCGCGTCGGCCGCCGCGCGGGCCACGTCCACGTCGAGCACCCGCCGGCAGTCCGGCCGGCCGGCGTCGACCGGTTGGCCGGCGCGGTCGGTGATCCGGTTGACCGGCAACGGGGTGCACCGGACCCCCTCGGCGGCCACCGTCGCGTACGCGGTGGCCAGGTCGAGCGGGGTGGTCGCGGCGACGCCGAGGGTGAACGGCCCCCACTCCCGGGCCCCGTACCGGGCCAGCTTCGCGTCGTTCTCGGCCCGGAACACGATGCCGAGCCGCTCGGCCACCTCCACCACCCGGTCCGCGCCGACCTGACCGGCCAGCCAGGCGAAGTAGGTGTTCACCGACCGGCCGAACCCGGTCCACATGTCCCGGGGTCCGTTCATCGTCTCCGGGCTCGCGTTCACCGGACACCAGTAGCCGCCGCAGCTCGCCGCCGGGTCGTCGACCCGCCACCGGGTGACCAGTCGGGACGGCGCGTCGAACCGGGTGTCCAGCGGCAGTCCGGCCTCCAGCGCGGCCAGCAGGGTGAACAGCTTGAACGTCGAACCGGCCTGGTACCCGACGATGCCACCGCCCCCGGCGACCAGCTGGTTGACGGTGTGCGGGTGGTTGGGCTGGCCGGGCGGGTTGGCGTCGAGACCGTAGCGACGGTTCACCGCCATCGCCAGGATCCGGCCGGAGCCCGGTTGCACCACGGCGGTCGGCAGCGCGTACCGGCTCTCCGGCCGGTAGATCCGCAGCACCTGTTCCTGCGCGGCGCGCTGCACCTCGGGGTCGAGCGAGGCGACGATGCGGAACCCGCCCCGGCGCAGGGTGCGCTGCCGCTCCTGGACCGACCCGCCGAACGCCGGCTGGGCGTTCCACCAGGTGGTGAAGTAGTCGCAGAAGAAGCCCCAGTCGGCGCGTTCGGCGGGTACCGCCGCGCAGTCGTCGGGCGGCATGCTGGGTTGCAGGGCGAGCTGCTCGGCCCGGGCCCGCGCCGCCTCGGCCGCCGGGACCGCCCCGGTCTCGACCATCCGGTCCAGCACGTATGCCCGGCGGCGCAGGGCCGAGTCGGCGTCGCCGTTGATCGGGTCGTCGGTGTGCGGCGACCGGACCAGCCCGGCGAGCAGGGCCGCCTCGGCGAGGTTCAGGTCCGCCGGGGCCTTGGAGAAGTAGCGCCGGCTGGCCGCGTCGATGCCGTACGCGCCCGCGCCGAAGTAGACGATGTTGAGGTAGCGGGCCAGGATCTCGTCCTTGCTCAGTTCCCGTTCGATCGCCAGGGCGTACCGGGCCTCCTGGATCTTGCGGGCGGTGCTGATCTCGGCGGCGGCCCGGCGTTCCGCCTCGGTCAGCGTCGGGTCGCTGCTGAGCACGTTCCGGACGTACTGCATGGTCAGCGTGGAGGCGCCCTGCCGGCTGCCGCCGTCGCCCCGGTTGGCGGCGAAGGCCCGGACGACGCTGCGCAGGTCGACCCCGCTGTGCTGGTGGAAGCGGGCGTCCTCGGCGGCCACGATCGCCTGGCGCATCACCGGGGCCACCCCGGCCAGCGGCACGTCCGTCCGGTTCTCCAGGAAGAACGAGGTGATCAGGGTGGTGCCGTCGGCGGCGTACAGCTGCGACCGTTGCGCGGTGGGCGGCGTACGGAGGCTGTTCGGCAGCTCCGCGTAGGGCACGGCGAGGGTCCGGAAGCCGAGTCCGAGGACCAGCGCGAGCGGTAGGGCCGCCGCGGCGAGCACCAGTCCGGCCAGGGTGCCGGCGAGCACCACCGTGAACAGCTTGTGCAGACGGGCCTGGGTCATCAGCTCTCCCCGCAGGAGCCGGGTCAGGACCCGTTCAGCATGACCCCCGGACAGCCGGAAAACCGGACACTTTCCGCATATCCGCAGTAAATTCGCACTGCGGGCGTAACTGTCGGGAAGCTCAGGGCAGCAGGACCGCGGCCAGCGGCTGCACCGTCTCCTCGATCTCGTCGGCGACCCGGCTGAAGCACTGGTCCCCCCGGCCCCACGGATCGTCCAGGTCGTCGCCGGGCAGCGGCGCGGCACCCTGCCGGGCGGCGTGCGCGGCGGCCACCAGGGCCACCCCCCGGGCGTACACCTCCTCCGGGGAGGACCCGGCGGGCGGCAGCGCGGCGGCGTCCACCAGCCCGAGCAACCGGCCGAACTCGCCCAGCACGAAGGTCCGCCCGGCGGCGTCCGGTCGCAGCGCCAACACGTACTCGTGCTGGTCCTCGGTGGCGGTGAGGACCAGGTCGGCGGCGTCGATCTGGTCCGAACGCAGCTTGCGCGCGGTGAACCCGGCGACGTCACCACCCCGCGAGATGATCTGCCGGGCCGCCGGCGGGTTCATCTCGTCACCGGCGTGCCAGCCACCGGTACCGGCGCTGTGGCTGAACAGCAGTCCGTCGGCGCGCGCCGGCTCCACCGACCGCCGGGCCAGCCGCTCCCGGACGGCCAGCACCAGCAGCCGCTCGGCCATCGGGGACCGGCAGATGTTGCCCATGCAGACGTGCAGAACGGTGAACGGCGGCACCTACGCCACCCGGCTCTCGAGCTCCGGCACGACCTCGCGCAGCTTCTCCACGGCGATCGCCCCCTCCCGGACCAGCCGGGGCACGTCACCGGTCAGGTCCACGATCGTGCTGGGCACCGGGTCCGGGCAGGGGCCGGCCTCCAGGTACGCGCGGACCGCGTACCCGAGCTGGTCACGGGCCTCCTCGGCGGTGAGCGCCGCCGGCTGCCCGGTCTTGTTCGCCGAGGAGACCGCCATCGGGCCGGTCTCCCGCAGCACCTCCAGCGCCACCGGGTGCAGCGGCATCCGGACGGCCACCATGCCGGCGGAGTCGCCGAGGTCCCACTGGAGGCTGGGCGAGTGCTCCACGACGATGGTCAGCGCCCCCGGCCAGAACGCCTCGACCAGATCCCGGGCCGCGCGGGGCAGGGTGAACACCAACCCGTCCAGGGTGTGCCGGGAGCCGATCAGCACCGGCGGGGCCTGCCGGCCCTGCCCCTTGGCGTCGGCCAGCGCCTTCACCGCGAACGGCGTGAAGGCGTCCGCGCCGATCCCGTACACCGTGTCGGTCGGCAGGACGACCAGTTCGCCGTTCTTGACGGCCTCGATGGCCGCGGCGATGCCGCGGTCCCGATCGGCCACCGACCGGCAGTCGTAGAGCATCACGAGGAGCCAGTCTGCCACGCCCCGCCGGCACGGTGGGCCGGGGCGCTGCCGGCGTCCGGCTGGTGGTCCGGCCGGCCGGTCGGTCCGTGGCCGTCCGACCGCCGGCGGGCGGTGGCGAACCGGGGCCGCCCGGCCAGGTCGAGGTGGCCGGTGACGGCCTCGAACCGGCCGTCGGCGGCGATCAGCTCCGGTACCGCCGTGCCGTGCGTGTCGTCGTGCTCGACGGCCAGCAGACCGCCCGGACGCAGCAGCCGGGCCGCCTGCCCGACCAGCGGCCGGACCACGTCCAGTCCGTCCGGGCCACCGAAGACCGCCTCGTCCGGGTCGTGCCCGGCCACCTCCGGCGGCACGGCGGTCCCCCGCGGCACGTACGGCGGGTTGGACAGCAGCACGTCCACCCGGCCGGTCAGCCCGGCGAGCAGTTCCGGGTCGGTGACGTCGGCGGCGACCACCCGGACCGGCCGGTCCCCGGCGGCGGCCCGTTCCGCCGCGTTGCGCCGCAGCCAGGCCAGCGCCGCCGTCGACCGTTCCACCGCCACCACCTCGGCGGCCGGCAGTTCGTGGGCCACCGCGAGCGCGATCGCCCCGGACCCGCTGCACAGGTCCACCACGACCGGGGCGTCGAGCTGCCGGGCCCGGTCGATCCCCCAGCCGGCGACCAGTTCCGTCTCCGGCCGGGGCACGAACACCCCCGGCCCGACCGCCAGGTCCAGGTACCGGAAGCCGGCCCGCCCGGTCAGGTGCTGCACCGGTTCCCGGGCCGCCCGGCGGGCCACCAGATCGTCGAGCCGGCCGATTTGCGCGGTGGTGAACCCGTCGACCAGCAGCAGCCGGCTCCGGGGCACCCCGAGCACGTGGGCGGCGAGCAGCTCCGCCTCGGTCCGGGCCGCCCCGATGCCCGCCGAGGCGAGGGTCCGGGTCACCCGGGCGAGTACCGGTGTGACGGGATGACGGTTGTTCGTCCCTTCGGACGGCTGTTGCGGCGTGACGGTCACGACATAATCATGAAGCGTCGCGCACGTCACCCCGAACGCGCGCGTCCCTCCGCGCGCCCGCTGGCGTGCCGGGGTCGGGCGTGACCGACCAGGGGTGCCGCCGGCGACCACGGTGCGCCGCCGGTGTGGGCGGTGCGGACGGGAGGCTGCGGGTGGGTTGGCTCGACCGGGTCACCGACCAGGTTGACACTCTCACGCAGGCGCGCGACCTCATGGAGGCGAGCCGGTCCGCCGAGGCGTGCACTCTTCTGGAGCAGGTCATCGGCACCACCGAGGACCCGTACACCCGCGCCGACGCCCGGGTGCAGCGCCTATCCGCGCTGATCAACCTCGGTCGGACCGCCGAGTTCACCCGGGCCATCGAGGAGGCGTCCACCGCCGTCCGGGACCTCGCCGAGCCGTACCTGCACGGGCACCTCAACGCCCTGGCCGCGCTCGCCGCGCACCACCAGGGGGCCCTCGACCGGTGCGTCACCCACCTGGTCCGGGCCGCCCGGATGCTCGACCGGGTGGAGGACCCGGACCGGGACACCGCGTGGGGCTGGCACGACCTGGCGATGGCCTACTCGTACCTGAGTTTCCACGGGTACGCGCTCACCGCGATCGAGAAGGCCCGGCAGATGGGCCTGGCCGCCGGCATCCCGGAGGAGACCTTCGCCGCGCCCGGCATCCGGCTGCGCAGCGCGGTCGCCCTCGACCACCACGGCGACAGCGACGGTTGCCTGCGGGTGCTCCGGGACATCGCCGCCGACCTGGAGCGGTTCCGCCGGACCGGCCGGGCCGGTCGGCTCCGTCCGAGCAGCCTCTCCGCGTACGGCTACGCCGCCGCCCGCCGGGCCTGCCTCGGCGATCCGGTCGGTGGCGACCCGGTCGGCGGCGGCACCGAGGACGACCCGGTCCGGTTGCTCGGCTTCGGCGGGGACAGCGCCCGGCCCCGGGACTTCCGGCAGTTGGGCCACGTCTGCCTGGCCATCGCCGGGGGCCGGCCGATCGAGGCGATCACCCGGCTGGACACCGCCTCGGTCTCCACCGAGACCCTGGGCGCGGCCGAGCCGGCCCGGCTGCGCAGCATCGCGTTGGCCTCCGCCGGTGACCACGCCGGCGCGCACCGGGCCGACCGGATGGCGTTCCGGCTGGCCGCGCAGCGTACCGACCGGTTGCGGGACGTCTACATCGACGGCGTCGCGGCCCGGATCGACCACGAGCAGATGCGCCGGGAGGCGGCCCGGTTCGAGGGGGAGGCGCTGACCGACCCGCTCACCGGCCTACCCAACCGTCGCCGGCTGGAACGGCACATCGCCGGCATGGCCAACCGGGGCGAACGCCTGGTCATCGGGGTCTGCGACCTGGACGGTTTCAAGGCGGTCAACACCCGGCACGGGCACCACTCCGGCGACCTGGTGCTGCAACGGGTGGCCGGGGTGATCAACCGGGTGATGCGACGGGGCGACTTCGTGGCCCGCTACGGCGGGGACGAGTTCGTGGTGGTGCTCTCCGGCACCGGGATCGAGGAGGCCGTCGAGGTGTCCCGCCGGATCGACGCGGCGATCCGGACCGAGGACTGGGAGTCCCTGGTGCCCGGCACCCCGGTCCGGGTCACCATCGGCTTCGCCGAGGTCAGCTCCCCGGGCCCGCTCGGCCGGGACGCGATCCGGGCCGCCTTCGACGCCGCCGACCAGCAGATGCTCCGGGCCAAGGCGCACCCCCGCGCCTCCTGAACGCGGCCGGGCACCGCGACGCCGGGCCCGGACCGGCGGGCGGGTGTGGTCGGCCGGGCCGCCGGCCTCAGCGGCGGGTCAGTTCGGTGTCGCCGGCCAGGCGGGCGGCCCGGTCGGCCTCCACGAGAGCGTCGAGCACCCCGTCCAGGTCACCGGCGAGGGCCAGGTCCAGGTTGTACGCGGTGTAGCCGATCCGGTGGTCGGTGATCCGGTTCTGCGGGAAGTTGTAGGTGCGGATCCGCTCCGAGCGGTCGACCGTCCGCACCTGCGCCTTGCGGGCGTCCGAGGCGGCGGCGTCGGCCTGCTCCTGGGCGGCGGCGAGCAGCCGGGCCCGCAGGATCCGCATCGCCTGCTCCCGGTTCTGGAGCTGCGACTTCTCGTTCTGGCAGGAGACCACGATGCCGGTCGGCACGTGGGTGATCCGCACCGCCGAGTCGGTGGTGTTGACCGACTGCCCACCCGGGCCGGACGACCGGAACACGTCGATGCGCAGCTCGTTCGGGTCGATGGTGACGTCGACCTCCTCGGCCTCCGGGAGCACCAGCACACCGGCCGCGCTGGTGTGGATGCGGCCCTGCGACTCGGTCACCGGGACCCGCTGCACCCGGTGCACGCCGCCCTCCCACTTGAGCCGGGACCAGACCCCGTTGCCGCCCTCCGGCACGCCCTTGGTCTTGATCGCCAGGGAGACGTCCTTCACCCCGCCGAGGTCGGAGTCCTGCGCGTCGAGCACCTCGGTGAGCCAGCCCCGCCGTTCGGCGTACCGGGTGTACATGCGCAGCAGGTCCCCGGCGAACAGCGCGGACTCCTCGCCGCCCTCGCCGGCCTTGATCTCGACGATGACGTCCTTGGCGTCATGCGGGTCACGCGGGATGAGCAGCTCGGCGAGGCGTTCCTCCAGCGCCGGCAGGGTGGCCGCGATCGACTCCGCCTCGCCGGCGAAGGACGGGTCCTCGGCGACCAGTTCCCGGGCGGCGGCCAGGTCGGCGCGGGCCTGCTCCAGCTCACCGGCCGCCTTGTGCAGCGGCACCAGCTCGGCGTAGCGCCGGCCGACCCGCCGGGCGGTGCCCTGGTCGGCGTGGATGGCCGGGTCGGCGAGCCGCTTCTCCAGCTCGGCGTACTCGTCGAGGAGGGCGGCCAGGCGCTCGCTGCTCATGCGGGTGCTCCCTGCGGGTCGGCGCGAATCGGGCAGATACGGACGACGCCCGCGTCCGGCGGGAAACCGGACGCGGGCGTCGGACCTACGGCTACTTGGCCTTCTTCGCCTGAACCTTGGCGTACTTCTGCTGGAACTTCGCGACCCGACCGGCGGTGTCGAGCACCCGCTGCTTGCCCGTGTAGAACGGGTGGCAGGCGCTGCACGTCTCGACGTGGATCGAGCCGCCCTTGGCGGTGCTGCGGGTCGTGAAGGAGTTGCCGCAGGAGCAGGTGACCTCGGTGGTCACGTACTCCGGGTGGATGTTGGGCTTCATGTCGCCTTCGGTCCTCTCGTGGGTGGTCGCCGGGTCGCCGACCGCGCGTGAACGCCTGCGCGGGATCGGCGTGAACCGGAACCGGTGGCCGATTGACCAGTGTGCCATGGGCTCGCGCCGACCCGTGAACCGGGCCGCACAGCTCCCCCAACGCACCCTCCACCACCGGCATTCCCGCCCCGGCCGGGCGCATTACCGTGACCGGGGTGACCCGTCTCATCGCCACCCGGGGGTTGCCCGCCTCGGGCAAGACCACCTTCGCCCGTACCCTCCAGCCGTCCGTCGTCCGGGTAAACCGGGACGATCTGCGCCGGATGCTGCACGGTGCGCGGCTCTTCACCCAGTGGGCGGAATCGCAGGTCACCACGGCCCAGCGGGCCCAGGTGGAGGCGCTGCTGCGGGCCCGGGTCGACGTCTGCGTCGACGACACCAACCTGCGCGCCCGGACCCTGCGCGAGTGGGCCCGGCTCGCCGCCCGGTACGGCGCCGACTTCGAGGTGCACGACTTCACCGACGTACCGCTGGACGAGTGCCTGCGCCGCGACGCCGGACGGTCGGCGGACGAGCGGGTCGGCGCGGAGGCCATCATTCGCCTGCACGAACGGTTCCTGGCGGACCGGCCACTGCCCCTGCCGGTCCCCGAGGTGCCACCCGGCGGGCCGGCCCGGGTACGCCCGCCCGCGCCGGAACCGCCCGAGGTCGTCCTGGTCGACATCGACGGCACCGTCGCGTTGCACGTCTCACGCAGCCCCTACGACATGACCCGGGTCGGTGAGGACGCGCCCAACGAGGCGGTCATCGTGGCGGTCCGGGCCATGCACGCGGCCGGGTACGGGGTGGTGTTCTGCTCCGGCCGGGACGCCTCCGCCCGTGCCGCCACGGTGGCCTGGCTGGACCGGCACGTCGGGGTGCCGTACCTGGCTCTGCACCTGCGGGCGGTCGGCGACAACCGGAAGGACGCGGTGGTCAAGCGGGAGATCTACGACCGCGAGCTGCGCGACCGCTACCGGGTGGTCGGGGTCTTCGACGACCGGATGCAGGTGGTGGCGATGTGGCGGGAACTGGGCCTGACGGTCTTCCAGGTCGCCGAGGGCGACTTCTGACGGCCGGCCGGAGCCCCCGCTGGCACACCGGGCGACAGCGGGGACCCCGGCACCGGGATCAGGCGGCGGGAACGCGGCCCACCAGGGTCAGGCGGCGGGAACACGCCCCACCAGGATCAGGCGGCGGGAACACGCCCCACCAGGATCAGGCGGCGGGAACGCGGCCCACCGCGGGGGCGGCGGCGAGGGTGAGGGTGGCCTCGGCGCGGACGCCGTTGACGGTGACCGCGAGCAGCACCGAGGCGGCCGGCTTCAGCGCGGTCAGCGTGCCGGTGGCCGGATCGAAGCGGGCCACGTGCCAGGGCCGGACCCCGTCGGGCGGACCGACGTGCACGCCGGGCGAGGCGGACCAGTCCGCGCTGACCGGGGCGGCCACCGGCACGGTACGCCCACCCGGCTGGGTGAGGGTCGCGGTGACCGTCGCCGGGGTGCCGACCGCCACGGTGGCGGGGGCGGTCAGGGTGAGCCGGTCGACGTGCGCCCGGAACTCGGCGGCCACCCAGCGCGGCCCCGCGCCGCTGCCGGCCCCGGCCGGGGCGGCGACGGCCAGCGGGTCACGCCGGGCCCGGTCGGCCTCCTGCCGGGTCACCGGGTCCACGCCGACCATCGTCCAGCCGGTGAAGCCGCCCTGGTCGGCGGGGCTGGACGGGCCCTTGCCGGCGTTGCCGTTGATCAGGAAGGGCACCCCGTCGACCCGGTCGGCGTGGAAGGTGCCGACGTGCCCGCCGACGAAGAGCGCGCCCTTGCCGGTGCGGTGCTGGAAGTCGGCCAGCCACTGCTCCACCAGCGCCGCCTCCTTGCGGTCGGTGAGCTGGCTGGCCTTGGCCGGGCCGGGGTCACGCGGCGGATGGTGGTGCAGCACCACCACCGAGCCGATCGCGTCGTCGGTGGCGGCGGAGTCCAGCGCGGTACGCAGTGCCCGGACCTGGTCCAGGCCGCCGCCGCGCAGGGTGCCGGTGGAGCTGTTCAGGGTGACGAAGCGGGTCCCCTTGTGGTCGAACACCTTCGACGGCGCGCCGAAGACCGCCTGGAAGTTGGCGATCGGGGCACCCATGATCTCGTGGTTGCCGGGCACGTAGTGGTAGGGCAGTTCCCCGCCGAGTTCCTCGTCCAGGATCCGCTTGGCGAGGGCGAAGTCCGCCGGGTACGCGGTGTCCACGAAGTCCCCGTTGATCAGCAGGAAGTCGGGCTGGGCCGCCTTCACCTCGCGCAGCGTACGGCGGGCCTGGGCGACCAGGTCGCTGTCCGGGTCCGCCGCGACGAACTGGGCGTCGGAGAGGACGGCGAACCGCCAGGGCATCCCGGCGACGGTGCCGTCGCGCAGCACCACCCGGTCGGTGCGGTACGGCTCGGCCGGCACGTCCACGGTCGGCGCGACCTTCGCCACCAGGTCGTCGATCACCACCTCGCTGGTGTACCTGGCGGCGGCGTTGGTCTCGGCGACGTAGAAGCGGCGTACCCGTAGCGGGTACTGCACCCCGGCCGGCACGTCGAACTGCACGTACCGCCAGCCGGTCCAGGTGACCAGCGGGCCGCGCAGCACGTGCTGGGTGTCCTGGGCGTCGTGCAGGTGCAGGCTGGGCCACTCCCCGGTGCCGTTGCCCTTGATCCACATGCCGAACGCCTGCGGCTGTCCGGGTACCTCGATCCAGGCCGGCGGGTCGGCGTAGGCGGCCCGGGTGCCGGTGGACTGGCCGAAGTCGTACGCCAGCTTCAGGCCGGTGCCGGTGCGGCCCGGTACGGGCGCGACCGAGCCGGTGGCGCGGGCGGCGCTGAACTTCCAGGCGGGCGCGTCGTCGAAGCCGGCGACCGGTACGTCGGTCAGGCCGACGGTCACCGGGAGCACCGTGCGCCGGCCGGCGACGGTGACGGTGACCAGGGCGGAGCCGCTGTCCCGGCGGGCGGCGACGGTGAGGTTGCCGTCGGCGGTGGGGGTGACGGTCAGCAGGTCGCGGTCGTAGTCGAGGGTCAGGTCGGCCGGCTCGACCGGCGCGGTGTTGCCCTCGGCGTCGTAGCCGACCACGCCGAACGTCCCGGTGCCGGTGGCGTCGGTCAGGCCGACCCGGTCCACGGTGGCGTCGATCCGGGCCAGCGGGCCGAGCACGGTGAGGTCGAGGGTGCCCCGCGCGCCACCCCGGGCGGCGGTGACGGTGACCCGGCCGGGCCGGGCGGCCCGGAACACCCCGTCGGCGGCCACCCTGCCGTGCGCCGCCGGGTTGGCCCGCCAGGTCGGGGTGCCGGCCGCCGGGCCGTACGTCTCGTCGTGGCCGGCGGCGGTGAGTCGGCGGGTGAGGCCGGGGAAGACCCGGTCGGGACGGCCGCCGCGGACCGGGGCGACGCCGGGCGCGGCGGTCGGGTCGGCGGCGGTCTCCAGCCAGTACCCGGTGAGCCGGCCGCTGCCCTTCGGCGCGTAGATCGCCAGGCCGTTGGGGACGGCCCGTTCGGTGCCGTCGGAGGGGCTGTTCTCCACCTGGACGGTGGCGGACCCCGGTTCCCGGGCGAGCAGCGTGGACGAGCCGCCGCCGTCGAGGTTGAGGGCGTGGTGCGCGCCGAGTTCGGCCATCATCCGGCCCAGTTCGGTCTGGGTGACGCCCCGGCTGTCCACCTGCCGGCCGTCCACGGTGAGCATGATCATGCGGCGGCCGTCAGCGGTGAACCCGACCGAGGTACGCGGAGCCAGCGAGGAGTCGGCGATCTCCTGCACCACCCCGTCGCGGACCAGCACGTTGCCGCCGCCGACCGCGGCCCGCAGGGTGCTGCCGTCCGACGGCTTCGGCCGGTACGCCACGGTCACCGGGTCGCCCGGGCGCAGGCCGGCGAGGGCGTCCGCGCCGGCGTCCCGGCCGAGCAGGACGCTGGTGCCGGCCGGGATCGGGCCGCCGCCGGCCCGGTCGGTGACGGTGGCGACCCGCCCGGCGACCAGGGTGACCTCGGTGACCCGGCTCGCGCCCTGCACCGCCCGGCCCCGGTCGTACGCGCCCCAGAGCGGGGTGAACAGGCCGACGCCGCCGGGCTGGACCATGTTGTTGAACTGGGTCAGGGTGACCGGCCCGCCGGGCAGGGTGGCGGTGCCGTCGAAGGTGACCTGAATCACCCGGCCGAGACCTCCGGCGGTGATGCCGACCGCGTTGGGGTGCCCGGCGACCGGCGACTGGACCAGTTCGCCGCCCCGGATGCCGACGCCCTGGGCGGCCCCGGAGTTGTTGATGTCGAAGAAGTCGCCGTTGACGGCGGCGACCGCCCCGGCGGCGTCCACCGCGCCGCGCAGCGGCTCGGCCCGGCTGACCGCGCCCGAGTTGACGTAGTCGACGGTGAGCCCGCCGGTCAGGTCGGCGGTGAGCGCGTCCGCGCGCAGCCAGCCCTGCTGGTCGTACCGGTCGAAGGAGGTGAGGTCGAGCCCGGGGGCGACCGGGCGGGTGGTCGTCGCGGTCTCCAGGCCCCCGGCCGGCGCGACCCCGTCGGTCCGGCCGGTGTCGGCGGTGTCGGCGGTGTCGGCGGCCAGCGTGGTGGCGGTGGACGGGTGCGAGGAGGACCGGGGGGCGTCCTCGGCCGTGGTGCCGGTCGACCGGAGGTCGGCCCCCGGCCGGTCGGGTGGCGCGGCGACGACCGGGGTCGGGCCGGCCAGGCCGAGCAGCGGCGTCAGCAGCAGTACGCCGGCGAGTCGGGCGGATCGGGTACGCATGGCGGTCAGTCAACCCGATGATGAACAGAAGTTTCAATACTTCGAAGCGAACCGAAGGAAAACTCCAGTCGGCGATCGTCCCCCCGGGACAGCGGAACCGGCGACCGTCCCGGAGCAGCGAAAAGGGGCCCGACCGCGAACGGCCGTGCCCCTTTTCGCCGTGCGCCGGTTACTCGCCCGGCGTCGACTTGGCGATCTGCATCAGGAACTCGATGTTGGTCCGGGACTGCTTGAGCCGGTCCAGCAGGAGATCCAACGCGGCCTGCGAGTCCAGCGAGTGCAGGACCTTGCGGAGCTTGTGCGTGATGGCCAGCTCCTCCGGCGCGAGCAGGATCTCCTCCTTACGGGTACCGGAGGTGTGGATGTCGATGGCCGGGAAGACCCGCTTGTCGGCGATCTTCCGGTCCAGCTTCAGCTCCGCGTTACCGGTGCCCTTGAACTCCTCGAAGATGACCGTGTCCATGACGGAACCGGTCTCCACCAGGGCGGTGGCCAGGATGGTCAGCGAGCCACCGTTCTCGATGTTCCGCGCCGCGCCGAGGAACCGCTTCGGCGGGTAGAGCGCGGTCGAGTCGATACCACCGGACATGATCCGGCCGCTGGCCGGCGCCGCCAGGTTGTACGACCGCCCGAGCCGGGTCACCGAGTCGAGCAGCACGACCACGTCGTGCCCCAGCTCGACCAGCCGCTTGGCCCGCTCGATCGCCAGCTCGGCGACGGTGGTGTGGTCCTGCGGCGGCCGGTCGAACGTGGCCGCGACGACCTCGCCCTTCACCGACCGCTGCATGTCGGTGACCTCTTCGGGCCGCTCGTCGATCAGCACCACCATCAGGTGGCACTCCGGGTTGTTGTGGGTGATCGCGTTGGCGATCGCCTGGAGCACCATGGTCTTACCGGCCTTGGGCGGCGACATGATCAGCGCCCGCTGGCCCTTGCCGATCGGCGTGACCAGGTCTATCACCCGCGTGGTGAGGATGTGTGGCTCGGTCTCCAGCCGCAGCCGCTCCTGCGGGTACAGCGGGGTCAGCTTGTAGAACTCGGGACGACGGCGGGCCTCCTCCGGCTCCATGCCGTTGACCGAGTCCAGCCGGACCAGCGGGTTGTACTTGTCCCGCCGCTGCTCGCCGTCGCGCGCCGCCCGCACCGCACCGGTGATGGCGTCACCGCGCCGCAGGCCGTACTTCTTGACCTGCGACATCGAGACGTACACGTCGTTCGGGCCGGCCAGGTAGCCGGTGGTCCGGACGAAGGCGTAGTTGTCCAGCACGTCGATGATGCCGGCCACCGGGACGAGTACGTCGTCCTCGCTGACCTGGGGCTCGCGCCCGCCGCCACCGGTGTCGCCACCGGTCTCGGTGCGCTCGCCCCGGCCCCGCCGACGGTCCCGGAACCGGCTGCGCCGGCCCCGCCGGCCGCCGCCCTCGCCGTCGTCGTCACCGTCGGCGTCCCGGTCGTTGCGCTGGTCCCGGTCATTGCGCTGATCGCGGTCGTTGCGCTCGGCCCGGTCGGAACGCTGGCCGCGCTCGCCCCGGTCGTTGCGCTCGCCCCGGTCGGTGCGCTCGGTGCGGTCGCCCCGCTCGTTGCGGTCACCCCGCTCCGGACGGTCGCCCCGCTCGGCCCGCTCGTTACGGTCGCCCCGGTCGGCGCGGTCGCCACGCTCGGTACGGTCGTTCCGCTCGGTACGGTCGGTCCGCTCCGCACGCTCGACCCGCTCCGGACGCTCGGCGGCCTCCGGCGTGGACTCGCGCTGCTCCGCCTCGACAGCCGGTGCCGGCGCGGCAGCGGCGGTCGCCGCGGCCCGCTCGGCGGTGACGGCGGCCCGGCTGCGCCGGGTACGCGGACGCGCCGGCTCGGCCTCGGCGGGCGGGGTCGTCGGCTGCGCCGCCGGCTCCGCGCCGTCGCGCACCTCGGCCCGGACCTCCTCGCGGACCGGGGCGGCGGCAGCCGCCACCTCGGCGCGCGGTCGAGGGGCTCCGGCGGCGGCGCCGCCCTGCCGCTCGGTGATGGCACTGATCAGCTCACCCTTGCGCATCCGCGCGGTACCGGAGATGCCGAGCGACGCGGCCAGGCTCTGCAACTCCGGCAGGAGCATCGCCGACAGGCCCGTGCCACTGCGCCGACGACGGACGGGGGCGGCGGCGGTGGCTTCGCCAGCGACGTTGGAAACATCCGACGTCACGTCGGTGGTGTCGCTCAATGGATTCCTTCCCTCGATAGGCCGGGGCTGCCCGGAGTCAAGATGCTCAGGTGGCCGGGCGGCCTCGGTGCACCCGTGTCGCATGACGCGCCGCGGGAGTCTGTGACACAGCAGCCGGTCGGTTTCCCGACTCACCAACGTCGGTGAGCAGGTCTCGCCGTCTGCGGCGACCTGTGGAGACTGCGGTGCGGCGTGGGCCTAGGCAGGGGTGAGACGGGCTGACCGCCGAGAGCTTCGGGGGTGCGCCGACCCGCAGAGAGATCGCATGCTTCGCGGCTGTGCTAAGTCTAGAGCGTAATCAACTCATGCGACCTGCGGCAACAGGGTCCCGCTCGGCGTGTCCCAGTCTACCCCTAACGACCTGCGCGCCGCTGCCATCCACCGGTAACCGCCAAACCTGCCAACCTGTTCCCGGGAGGAACTCGGCGGGCGGCTCGGTCAACGCCAGCACGGTCGGCCCGGCCCCACTCACCACCGCCGCCACACCAGCCCCACGCAACGCCGTGACCAGGGCGTACGTCGCCGGCATGCCCTCCGCGCGGTAGTGCTGGTGCAGCCGGTCCTCGGTCGCCGGGAGCAGCAGCGCCGGCGCGGCGGTCACCGCGTGCACCAGCAGCGCGGCCCGCCCTGCGGTCAGCGCGGCGTCCGGGTGCGGCACGGTCGCCGGCAGCGCCGCCCGCGCGGTGGCGGTCAGGCCCCGCTCGTCCGGCACGAAGACCGTCGGGTGCACCCCGGCCGCCGGGGCCAGCGAGACCGCCCGCGCGCCGGTCGGTTCCGTCCAGGCCACGGTGAAGCCGCCCAGCAGGCAGGGCGCGACATTGTCCGGGTGGCCCTCCAGGTCGGCGGCGAGCCGGAGCGCCCCGGCGTCGTCGAGCCGGTCCGCCCCGTCGGCCACCAGCGCGCGGGCCAGCAGCACCCCGGCCACGATCGCCGCCGACGAGGAGCCCAGTCCACGGGCCTGGGGGATCCGGTTGACGCACTCCACCGCCAGCCCGGCCGGCTGGCCGCCGAGCGCGTCGAAGGTGGCCCGCATGGCGGTCACCACCAGGTGCCGGTCGTCGTCCGGCAGCTCACCGGCCCCCTGCCCGGTCACCGCCACCCGGACCCCGCCGTCGGTCACCTCGGCGGCCACGTCGTCGTACAGGGCCAGCGCGAGGCCCAACGCGTCGAAGCCGGGACCCAGGTTGGCGCTGGTCGCGGGGACCCGGACACGCACCGGGTCGGCGGTGAAGTTCAGGGGCACGCCGCCCATGCTAGGGGTCCGGCCGGACCCGCCGCCGGCTGGGACACCCGGCCCCGGCGACGGCCCACGGCACGGCTCAGTGGGAGGTCACCGGGTCGGCGGCCGGGGGACGCTCGGTGAGCGAGAGCCGGCGGGTGGCGATCCGCCAGCCGATCGCGTACACCAGGGTGGTCAGCCCGCAGCCGGCCAGCACCACCCGCTCGTCGACCGTGTCGACCAGCCCCGCCACCACCAGCTGGCTGACCGAGATGGCCAGCGTCGCCAGCATCATGTCGGTGGCGAAGACCCGCCCGCGCAACCGGTCCGGCACCTCGCCCTGGAGGGCGAAGTTCGACATCACCCAGTTGCTGCCCCCGGCGAAGTGCGCCACGAAGACCAGCACCAGGACCAGCGGGAACCAGCCGGTCAGCGACACCCCCAGGTAGGCCAGCCCGTACGCGGACATGGAGAGCGCCAGGCCGGTCAACAGCCAGCGGCGGTTGGTCAGCACCCGGCGCATCAGGATCGGGCCGACCAGCGCCCCCGCGCCCCGGACGGCGAACAGCAGCCCGGTGCCGATCGCGCCGACCCCGTACAGGCCGGCGAGGAGCGGGAAGACGGTCAGCACCCCGTTGCCGAGGCCCACCGCCGACTTCACCGTGACCAGGCCCAGCACCCGGGGCCGCTGCCCGATGTAGCGCAACGCCTCGGCGATGGCCGCGAAGGCCCGCTGCGCCGGCTCGGTCCGGTCGCGGGGGGCCTGCAACGGCCGGCGGATCAGCGCGGTCAGCCCGGCGGCCAGCACCAGGGCGACCGCCGCGATCCAGAAACAGGCGTACGGGCCGAAGGCCGCGCTGATCACGCCGCCCAGGGACGCCCCGACCACGGTCATCGTGCCCCAGGCGGAACCGGCGACCGCGTTGCCGGCGGCCAGTTCGTCCGGGTCGAGCACGTTCGGCAGGGCGGCCTGGGCGGCCGGGGAGTAGAACGCCTTCGCCACCGCGATCACCGAGATCGCCAGCATCGCCAGCCAGGCCGTGCCGGCGTCGCGTACGCCCAACAGGAGCAGCGCGCCGACCAGGGCGGCGGCGTTCGCCGACATGAGGATCTTCCGGCGGTCGAAGCGGTCGGCGATGGTGCCGGTGTACGGCAGCAGCAGGGCCAGCACTCCGGTGTCCACGGCCAGCACCAGCGCGCCCCAGACCCCGCTGCCGGTCAGCTCGGGCAGGAGCACCAGCAGCGGCACCATGACGAACCAGTCTGCGCCGAAGACCACCAGTTCGGCCAGGAAGAGGATGCGGAAGTTCCGGTTCCGGGTGAGAACCGTCAGTGTCGACGCCACGTGCCCACACCCTACCCGGGGCGATCAAACCCGGTGGGGCCGCCGAGCGGGCCGGTCCTCCCCCGGCGGGCGTCGCCACCACGCCGGAGGAGGACCGGGCCGGTCACTCCTGCGGCGGTAGCGGCGACTGCCGGCTCTTGGGCAGGCGCAGCACCTCGAACTGGTCGGTGCCGTCGACCAGCGCCGCCGACGGGGCCGGGGCCGGTCGCGTACCCCCGGCGGGGTCACCGGCCGACGGACCGCCGGCGGCGACGGTGGCCGGCTCCGGCGCGTCGACCGGGGTCGGCCCGGCCGCAGCGGCGGTCCCGCCGGTCCGGGCCTGCCGGCGGGCCCGCCGGCGCTCCTTGCGGGTCTCCACCATGGTGTAGAGGGTCGGGACCAGCACCAGGGTGAGCAGGGTCGAGCTGAGCAGCCCGCCGATCACCACGATCGCCAGCGGCTGGGAGATGAAGCCGCCCTCGCCGGTCAGCCCGAACGCCATCGGCAGCAGCGCGAAGATGGTCGCCACCGCGGTCATCAGGATCGGACGCAGTCGACGCCGGCCGCCCTCGATCACCGCCTCCCGCACGCCCATGCCCTGTGCCCGGTACTGGTTGATCAGGTCCATCAGCACGATCGCGTTGGTGACCACGATGCCGACCAGCATCAGCACCCCGATCAGCGCGGGCACCCCCAGCGGGGTGCCGGTGAGCAGCAGCAGGCCGATCGCGCCGGTCGCCGCGAACGGGATCGACACCAGCAGGATCAACGGCTGCACCAGGCTGCGGAACGTCGCCACCATGATCAGGAAGACGATGGCGATCGCGGCCAGCACGGCCAGCCCCAGGTCGGCGAACGCCTCCTCCTGGTCCGCGCTGACCCCGCCGACGGTGAGCGTCGCGCCCGGCACGTCGATGGCGTCCAGCTTCTCGCGCAGCTTCTTGGTGGTCGCGCCGAGGTTGGAGCCGGTGGCCGTACCGGTGACCGTGACGCTGCGGTCGCCGTCGATCCGGGTGACCTGCTGGAGCCCCTCGACCTGCTCGACGGTGGCGATGTCACCCAGCTTCGCCGGACCCACCGGCAGCGCGCGCAGCGCGTCCACCGTGGTCGGCGGCGCGCCGGCGAACCGCAGCACCACGTTGCGCTGTCCACCGTCGACGGTCACCTGGCCGATCGGGCTGCCCCGGTACGCCTGGGCGACGAGCTGCCCGACGGCCGCCTCGGTGAGCCCGACGCGGGCGGCGGCGGCCCGGTTCACCGCCACCTCCACCCGGGGTACCCGCTCGGCCAGGCTGGACGAGACGTCCTCGACGCCGGCCAGGTCGGCCATGGCGGCGCGGGCCTCCTCGGTGGCGCGGGCCAGCGCCTCCGGGTCGGCGGCCTGGACGACCACCGCGAGCTGGTTGGCGGACGCGCCACCCTGACCGCTGGGGAAGCTCAGTTCGCCCACCCCGTCGCCGAGCGCGTCGAACTCCCGGCGCAGGTCCTCCTTGAGCCGGTCGGTGTCGGTGTCCTCGGCGAGGCCGAGCACGTAGCTGGCGGCGCTGTTGCCGCCGCCGCCCTCCCACGGCAGGCCGCTGCCCCCGATGGTCACCTGGTACGTCTCGACGCCCCCGGTCTTCTCCAGCAGCGCCTCGACCTTCTTGGCCGCCTCGTCGGTGCCGGCCAGCCCGGTGCCGATCGGCAGCTGCTGGCTCATGTTCAGCGAGTCCTGGCCGGAGTCGTCGATGAAGTTGGTCTCCAGCCGGGTCGACAGGCCGAACGTGCCGAGCAGCACCACCAGGCCGATCGCCACCGTGGTCCACCGCTTCCGGGTGGCGAAACCGATCACCGGCAGGTACGCCCGCTGCAACGGGTTGCGCAGCTCCTTCTCCTCGGCGGCCTGCCGGACGTCCGCCTTGCGGACCGTGCCGCCGGCCGGCTTGAGGAACCAGTACGCCAGCACCGGGATGACGGTCAGCGAGACCAGCAGCGAGGCCAGCAGGGCCACCGTGACGGTGATCGCGAACGGCGCGAAGAGCTGCCCGACGAACCCGCCCACCAGGGCGATCGGCGCGAACACCGCGACCGTGGTGAGGGTGGAGGCGGTCACCGCGCCGGAGACCTCCCGGACCGCGGAGAGGATCGCCTCGCGTTTCGGCTCGCCGTACTCCAGGTGCCGTTTGATGTTCTCCAGCACCACGATCGAGTCGTCCACCACCCGGCCCACCGCGATGGTCAGCGCGCCGAGGGTGAGCAGGTTCAGCGAGTAGTCCCCGATCCACAGCGCCAGCAGCGCCACCAGCACCGACAGCGGGATGGAGACCGAGGTGACCAGGGTGGACCGGACGGAGAGCAGGAAGACCAGGATGACGATGACCGCCATCACCAGGCCGAGCAGGCCCTCGGTGGTCAGGCTCTCGATGGACTTCTCGACGAACGGCGCCTGGTCGAAGACCACGGTCAGTTCGGCGCCGGAGGCCGCCGACAGTTCGGCGAGCCGGTCCCGGATGTCGTGCGAGATGGACACCGCGTTGCCGTCCGGTGCGGCGGTGACCGCGATACCCAGGCTGTCCCGGCCGTTGGTGCGGGTGACCGAGGTGGGCGGGGCGAGCTGCTCCTCGACGGTCGCCACGTCGGCCAGCCGGACCGGGGTCGCGCCCGGCGCGACGATGATCCCGCGCAGGTCGTCCAGGGTGGCCAGCGGCTTACCGACCTGGACGGTCAGCGACCGGCCGCCCTCGACCACCGCGCCCGCCGGCACGGTGATCCCGTTGGTCTGCAGGGCGGTGCCGATCGCCGTCGGCTGGAGCCGCGCGGCGGCCAGCTTCGCCGGGTCCGGCGTCACCACCACCAGCTCGTCACGGGTGCCGGTGACCTCGACCGTGCGGACCCCGTCGACCGCCTTCAGCTCGGGCACCACCGCGCTGTCCAGCTTCGCGGCCAGCGCGGCCGGGTCGTCGCCGCCGGACGCGGCGATCACCACGGCCGGCAGGTCGTCGGTGCTGCCGGCGATGACCTGCGGGTCGACGTCCGCCGGGAGCTGGTTCCCGATCCGGTTGACCGCCGTCTGCATCTTGCTGACCACGTCGTCCACGTCGGTACCGAAGACGTACTCGACGACGATGGTGGTAGAACCCTCCCGGGAGGTGGAGGTGATCTTCTCGACCCCCGGGATGCCCTGGAGGCTGTTCTCGATCGGCTCGGTGACCTGGGACTCGACCACCTCAGGGCCGGCACCGGGGTAGGTCGCGACCACGAACGCGGCCGGGAACTCCAGCGACGGCAGGAGTTGCTGCTTCAGCGACGGCACGGCGAACGCCCCGAACGCCGTGATCACCACCGCGATGAGGGCGACCAGCCCCCGGTTGGCGAGGCTCAATCTGGCGAGCAGCGACATCGGCGTAGCTCACTCCTGGAGTAAGGGTTGGCTGGGTACGCCAGTCTGCCTGACCCGGGTAACGCTCCCAGCGCCGGGGTCACCCTGCGTATATGCGCCGTGAGCAGCGCATATTCACCTGTTGCCGGGGTCTGCCTCAGGCCAGGTCGAGGGAGCGGGCGGCGGCCAGCGCGTCGTTGGCGATGGTGATCGGGGCGGGTGCGGTGGAGATCGCCCACTCCGGGTCCTTCAGGCCGTGCCCGGTGACCGTGCAGACCACCGTCGAACCGGCCGGGACCTTGCCCGCCGCCCCCTGCTGGAGCAGCCCCGCCACGCTGGCCGCGCTGCCCAGCTCGACGAAGACGCCGACCTCCCGGGCGAGCAGCCGGTACGCGGTGAGGATCTCCCGGTCGGTGACCGCCGCGATCAGCCCGCCCGAGGCGTCCCGGGCGTCGATCGCCTTCGTCCAGCTCGCCGGGTTGCCGATCCGGATCGCGGTGGCGATGGTCGACGGCTCGTGCACCACCTGGCCGGTGACGATCGGGGCCGCCCCGGCGGCCTGGAAGCCGTACATCTTCGGGGCCCGGGTGGTGGTGCCGGCGGCCAGCTCCTCCGAATACCCCATCCAGTACGCGGACACGTTGCCGGCGTTGCCGACCGGCAGGCAGTGGATGTCCGGGGCGTCGCCGAGGGCCGCGACGATCTCGAAGGCGGCGGTCTTCTGCCCGTGCAGCCGGTCGATGTTGACCGAGTTGACCAGGGCCACCGGGTAGTCCTGGGCGAGCTTCGCGGCCAGCGAGAGGCAGTCGTCGAAGTTGCCCTGCACCTGGAGCAGCCTCGCGCCGTGCACCAACGCCTGGGCCAGCTTGCCGAGGGCGATCTTGCCCTGCGGCACCAGCACCGCGCAGGTCAACCCGGCACGGGCCGCGTACGCGGCGGCGGAGGCGCTGGTGTTGCCGGTGGAGGCGCAGATGATCGCCTTGTTGCCCGCCTCGATCGCCTTGGACACGGCCAGGGTCATCCCCCGGTCCTTGAACGAGCCGGTCGGGTTGGCCCCCTCGACCTTCAGGTAGACGTCGCAGCCGAGCCGGCTGGACAGCACCGGCGCGGGCAGCAGCGGGGTGTTCCCCTCGTGCAGGGTGACGACGGGCGTGGCCTCGGTGACCGGCAGCCGCTCCCGGTACTCCTCGATCAGACCCCGCCACATATCGCTCTCCTCGCTACCTCGACGCCCCGTCGGAGCTGCTTCGACGCCCCGTCGGACCGGGGGACCAGCCCAGCGTGGACCAGTCTCCCGGCCAGCGGGAAGCCGGACCCGTGGTTACCCACCTGACGGGACGGACCGAGCCCACCTCGCGTGCCCGGCCCGCCGGGACGGCTCGGTCACCCGCCGCCGTCGACCGGGCCGGCCGGTCACTCGCCGCCCTCGACCCGCAGCACGCTGGCGATGGACCGGACGGCGTCCAGCCCCCGTAGTTCCTCCACGGTCGCGGCCAGCGCGGCGTCCGGAGCCACGTGCGTCACGATCACCAGTACCGCGTCCACCCCCCGGCCGGCCGGCTCGGTGCCGGCGGGCGCCTGCCGGACCGTGGCGATCGACACGTCGTGCCGGGCGAAGACCCCGGCCACGGCGGCCAGCACACCCGGCTTGTCCGCCACGTCCAGGCTGACGTGGTACCGGGTGAGTGCCTCCCCCATCGGCCGGACCGCCAGGTCGGCGTACGCGGACTCGCTGGGCGCGCGGACCCCGGCCAGCCGGTTACGGCCGACCGCCACGATGTCGCCGAGCACCGCGCTGGCGGTGGCCGCGCCACCGGCCCCCCGCCCGTAGAACATCAGCGGTCCGGCCGCGTCCGCCTCGACGAACACCGCGTTGTACGCGTCACCCACGCTGGCCAGCGGGTGGCTGCGCGGGATCATCGCCGGGTGCACCCGGACGCTGACCGACTCCCGGCCGGCCGCGTCGACGCCCCGGGCGGCGATGCAGAGCAGCTTGATCGTGCAGCCCATCGCCTGGGCGCTGGCCACGTCGGCGGCGGTGACCTCGGTGATCCCCTCCCGGTGCACGTCGGCCGCGCCGACCCGGGTGTGGAAGGCCAGCGAGGCCAGGATCGCCGCCTTCGCCGCCGCGTCGAAGCCCTCCACGTCGGCGGTCGGGTCGGCCTCGGCGTACCCCAGTTCGGTGGCCTCCTCCAGCGCCTCGGCGAACCCGGCGCCGGTGGCGTCCATGGCGGAGAGGATGAAGTTGGTGGTGCCGTTGACGATGCCGGTGACCCGGGTGATCCGGTCCCCGTGCAGCGACTCGCGCAGCGGGCGCAGCAGCGGGATCGCCCCGGCCACGCTGGCCTCGTAGTAGAGGTCCGCCCGGCCGTCGGCCGCCGCGTCGTGCAGCGCCGCGCCGTCCTCGGCCAGCAGGGCCTTGTTCGCGGTCACCACGCTCTTGCCGGCGCGCAGGGCGTCGACCAGCCAGCTCCGGGCCGGCTCGATCCCGCCGACCACCTCGACCACCACGTCCACGTCGTCCCGTTTGATCAGGCCGACCGCGTCGGTGGTGAACAGCTCCGGGTCGACCGGCAGGTCGCCGCGGTCCCGGCCGAGCCGGCGGACGGCGATCCCGGCGATCTCCAGCGGCGCGCCGATCCGGGCCGCCAGGTCGGCCGACTGCTCGTGCAGCAGCCGTACCACCTCGCTGCCGACAGTGCCGCAGCCGAGTATCGCCAAGCGCAACGGTGACGTCATCCAACATCCAATGCGAGCAGGTCCGCTTCGGTTTCCCGGCGGACGATCAACCGGGCCCGACCGTCGCGCACCGCCACGACCGGTGGCCGGGGCACGTGGTTGTAGTTGCTGGCCATGCTCCGGCAGTAGGCCCCGGTGCCGGGCACCGCGACAAGATCTCCGGGTTGCACGTCGGCGGGCAGGAATTCATCCTTCACCACGATGTCCCCGGACTCACAATGCTTTCCCACCACGCGGGCGAGCAGCGGTTCCGCCGTCGAGGCCCGGGAGGCCAGCGTGGCCGAGTACGACGCGTCGTACAGCGCGGTCCGGATGTTGTCGCTCATCCCGCCGTCGACGCTCACGTACGTCCGGATCCCGTCGACGTCCTTGACCGTGCCCACCTCGTACAGGGTGAACACGGCCGGACCGACGACGGCCCGGCCCGGCTCGATGGACAGGTGCGGCACGGCGAGCCGCTCCACCGCGCACTCCCCGTCCACGATCTTGCGGAGCCGCTTCGCCAGCTCCGCCGGGGCCGCCGGGTCGTCCTGGGTGGTGTACGCGATACCGAAGCCGCCGCCCAGGTCCAGCTCGGGCAGCTCCACCCCCCGGGCGTCCCGGATCTGCGCCTGCAGGCCCAGCACCCGGCGGGCGGAGACCTCGAAGCCGCTGGCGTCGAAGATCTGCGAGCCGATGTGCGAGTGCAGCCCGCGCAGCTCCAGCACGTCCTCGTCGAGGATGCGCAGCGCGGCGGCCAACGCCGCCCCGCCGGCCAGCGAGAAACCGAACTTCTGGTCCTCGTGGGCGGTGGCGATGAACTCGTGGGTGTGCGCCTCCACGCCCACGGTGACCCGGATCAGCACCCGCGGCCGGACCCCGCGCTCCCGGGCCAGCGCGGTGAACCGGTCGATCTCGGTGAACGAGTCGAGGATCACCCGGCCCACCCCGGCGTCCAGGGCCCGGGTCAGCTCGGCCACCGACTTGTTGTTGCCGTGGAAGCCGATCCGCTCCGGGGGCATCCCGGCGGCCAGCGCGACCGCCAGCTCGCCGCCGGTGCAGACGTCGAGGTACAGGCCCTCCTCGGCGATCATCCGGACCACCGCGCGGCAGAGGAACGCCTTGCCCGCGTAGTAGACGTCCTCGTCCGGGAAGGCGGCCCGGAAGTCCCGGCAGCGGGACCGCAGGTCGTCCTCGTCGAGCACGTACACCGGGGTGCCGTACTCGGCGGCGATGGTGCGGACGTCCAGGCCCGCCACGGTCAGCACGCCGTCCGCGTCCCGGGTCACCTGCCGCGGCCAGAGCTCCGGCACCAGGGCGTTGACGTCCACCGGGGTACGCAGCCAGGCCGGCCCCCGGCTACCGATGTCGCCGTGCAGCGCACCGGCCTCATGCGCCCGCATCAGCAGCCTCCGCTTCGCGACTGCGGGGCTCGCAAGCTCACTCCTCGCGCTCGCAGCACCCGCCCTCCGCTTCGCGACTGCGGGGCTCGCAAGCTCACTCCTCGCGCTCGCAGCACCCGGGTCACATCCTCTCCGGGGCGGAGACGCCGAGCAGGTCGAGACCGTTGGCGATCACCGTACGGGTGGCGTCGTTGAGCCAGAGCCGGGCCCGGTGCAGGTCGGTGACCTCCTCGTCGCCGCGCGGCAGGATCCGGCAGTTGTCGTAGAAGCGGTGGTACGCCCCGGCGAGGTCCTCCAGGTAGCGGGCCACCCGGTGCGGCTCCCGCAGCTCGGCGGCGGTGGCGACCACGGCGGGAAACTCGGCGAGCGCCTTGAGCAGCTCGTTCTCCTTCTCGTGGTCGAGCAGCTCGGGGCGGAACGCCTCGGCGTCGCCCCGGGTCAGGCCCACCTCGGCGGCGTTCCGGCCGACGCTGGCCGTCCGCGCGGCGACGTACTGCACGTAGTAGACCGGGTTGTCGCGGGTGGCCCGGGTCCACAGCTCCACGTCGATGTCGATCGGCGAGTCGAAGGAGTAGCGGGCCAGCGCGTACCGGGCGGCGTCCACGCCGATCGCGTCGACCAGGTCCTCCAGGCTCACCACCGTGCCGGCCCGCTTGCTCATCCGCACCGGTACGCCGTCGCGGACCAGGTTGACCAGCTGGCCGATGAGGATCTCCAGGGTGACCGCCGGGTCGTCGCCGAAGCAGGCGGCCATCGCCCGCATCCGGCCGACGTACCCGTGGTGGTCGGCGCCGAGCATGTAGACCGCCCGCTCGAAGCCCCGCTCCCGCTTGTCGAGGTAGTAGGCGCAGTCGGCGGCGAAGTACGTCCACTCGCCGTTGGACTTGCGCAGCACCCGGTCCTTGTCGTCGCCGAAGTCGGTGGTGCGCAGCCAGACCGCGCCGTCGGCGTCTTGGACGTGGCCCTGCGCGCGCAGCCGGGTCAGGGCGTGCTCCAGCTCACCCCGGTCGTGCAGGCCCTGCTCGCTGAACCAGGTGTCGAACTCGACGCCGAACTGACCCAGCGAGGTCCTGATCTCGTCGAGCATCAGCGCGACGCCCTCCGCCCGGAAGACCGCCTGGGCGTCCGAATCGGCCAGGGTCAGCACGTCCGGCCGACGGGCGACCACGTCGGCGGCGATCTCGGCGATGTACGCCCCGCCGTAGCCGTCCTCCGGGGTCGGCTCGCCCCGGGCGGCGGCCAGCAGCGACGCGGCGAACCGGTCGATCTGGGTGCCGGCGTCGTTGACGTAGTACTCGGTGCCGACCTGCGCCCCGGTGGCCCGCAGCAGCCGGCCGATCGCGTCGCCGACCGCCGCCCACCGGGCCCCGCCGATGTGCACCGGGCCGGTCGGGTTGGCCGAGACGAACTCCAGGTTGATCTTCTCGCCGGCGAGCCGGTCGCTGTGGCCGTACCCGGGACCGGCGGTCACGATCGACCGGGCCAGCACCCCGGCGGCGGCGGCGTCGAGCCGGATGTTCAGGAAGCCGGGACCGGCGATCTCCACCGACTTGATCCCGGCGGCCCGACCGAGCTGCTCGGCGAGGGCGGCGGCCAGCTCCCGCGGCGGCTGCCCGACCTTCTTGGCGAGTTGCAGCGCCAGGGTCGAGGCGTAGTCGCCGTGCTCCGGGTTGCGGGGTCGCTCCACCACCGTCCGCTCGGGCAGGGCGGAGCGGTCCAGCCCACGGTCGGCGAATACGGCGTGGGCAGCGGAGAGAACGACCTCGGCGAGTTCTGCGGGAGTCACCGAACCATGTTATCGGGGGTAGACTCGGTCACTCGTGGGCGACCCTGCGCGTCAACCGGCCCGCCACACTCCCCTGACCGACCGACCTGACGAGGCACCATGAGCATCAGCACCCCGGGCGGCGACCAGCGCCGTCCGTCCGTGGTCAGCACCGGCAAGAAGCCGGCGGCCGGCAGGCCCGCGACCGGCGCGAAGGCCACCGCCGCCCGGCCGACCGGGGGCCCCCGCCCGGCGGGCGGCGGCAAGGGCAAGGGCCCGAAGAAGCCGATCACCCCGGTGAAGGTCAGCCAGGGCCGGGCCTGGGGCCCGATCGCCCTGATGGTGGCGGTCGGTGTGCTCGCCGTGGCGATCGTCGGCTACGGCGGCTGGGCCGCCTTCAAGGGTTCGAAGCCGTGGGAGGAGCGGGCCGCCGACATCTCCGGCATCAGCAACTTCCGGGAGAGCGACCCCGACCTGGTCAAGGGCGGCAACCACAAGGCCGGCTCGATCCAGTACTCGGTCCTCCCGCCGGTGGCCGGTGAGCACAACGGCGCCTGGCAGAACTGCCAGGGCGACGTCTACGACGCCCCGATCGCCAACGAGCACGCGGTGCACAGCCTGGAGCACGGCGCGATCTGGATCACCTACCGTCCCGACCTGCCGGCCGACCAGGTGGCGAAGCTCACCGAGAAGGTCCAGGGCCAGGAGAAGATGATGCTCAGCCCGTTCCAGGGGCTGGACAAGCCGATCTCGCTCCAGGCCTGGGGCTTCCAGCTCAAGGTCGACAACGCCGACGACAGCCGGATCGACGAGTTCATCAAGACGCTGCGGATCAACGCCTCGATCGAGGGCCCGAACGCCAACTGCGGACAGGGCATCACCGCCACCGGCACCACGCCGCGTGACGGCGGGCAGATGCCGCAGCAGTGAGGACGGACCGGAGATGACCGCACCGACAACGGACCTCGCGCCTGACGCGAGCCCGGCCGCCGACGGCGGCCGGGCGCCCGGGTCCGCCCGACGCTGGGGCACCGTGGCGCTCACCGTCGCCGTCGTGCTCGGGCTTCTCCTCGGGTACGCGGGGGGCCTGCTCACGCCCCGGCTGACCCGGCCCGGGGACGCCTCGGCGGAGGCGGGTTTCGCCCGGGACATGTCCACCCATCACGCCCAGGCGGTGGAGATGGGGCTCATCGCGTTCGACCGGGGCGCCGACGCCGAGGTACGCCAGATCGGGGGCGACATCGCCACCGGGCAGCAGGGCGAGCTGGGGATGATGCAGGGCTGGCTGCGCTCGTGGGGGCTGGACCCGACCGGCTCCCAGCCCCGGATGGCCTGGATGCCGGGCGGTACCGAGATGATGCGGAACGGGCTGATGCCCGGGATGGCCACCCCGGAGGAGATGACGCGGCTGCGCGCCGCCCAGGGCCGGGAGCTGGACATCCTCTTCCTGGATCTGATGATCGACCACCACATGGGTGGGGTGCACATGATCGACGGGGTGCTGGAGCAGAGCGACGATCCGGAGGTCACCCGGGTCGCCCAGACGATGAAGAACACCCAGCAGAAGGACCTGGAGAACCTGCGCGCCGCCCGGGAGCGGCTGGGCGGTTAGGTCCGTGTCGAACCGGAAGACGATCGCCGTCCCGCTCGGGGCGGCGATCGTCGTCTGGCGGTCTCGACGGTGCCCGCAGCAGGCGGTCCGCGGCACCGGCCGGTGGGCCGACCCCGGAACGACCACCACCAGTTGCACGGTATGCCCGATTCGGTTGGTTCAAGGTTTTTCTACCCACATATCGTGACCAGTTGTGATTCGGGGTCGTTGCGCAGGACGTGGGGGTTGCACTCAGAGACGCACGGCGCTCGGTCACCAGTTGGTGCCGACGCCACACCATCGGCGGTGACGGGACGGTGGCAGCCGTCCGTCGCGGACAACGGCCGGGCGAATCGGGACCGCTCAGCCGCGAACAGGAACTGGACCTGATCGACGCCCTGCGCGGCGTCCACCCCGACGCGTTCGGTCTGGACGAGGAGTTGTGGACCCGGCAGAGCCTCACCACCCTCATCCAGCACCGGTACCACCTGCCGCTGGAGGCGGGCGCGGTCGGGGCGTACCTGCGGGCCTGGGGGCTGGGCCCCCGGGAACCCCGGGAACGGGCCTGCGGGCTCTGCGTCGGCGCGGTGGAACACTGGGTCCGTACCGAGTACCCGACCATCACCCGGGCCGCCCAGGAGCATCTGGCCGAGGTCTACTGGCTGGGCCGGGTACGCCTGCGCGGCACCATGCCGGCGGCGGACGTGGTCTCGGCGGTGTCCTCCCGGGGGCGGGTCCGCTTCATGGTCACCACCCCGTCCGTGGACCCGCCGCTGCCCCGGGACTTCGTGCTCCGGCTCAGCGGCACCGAGGAACGGACCGTACACGTGATCGTGGACGGCTCCTGGCCGAGGAACGAGTGGCCCCGACGGCTGCCCCGGCGCATCGTGCTGCACCCGCTGCCGAGCTGCGGCCGTACCCCGGCCACCCGGCCCAACCGCCTCGGCCCAGCCGCCTGACCGCGGCGCACCTCCGGTGAACTGCTCGGATGCACCGGCGCGGCGACCCGCCGCGCCGGTGCGGCGATACCGATTGGGCGGTCACCGGGGGTGTTTGCTACTCTTCTCGCGTCGCTGAGCCCCCGTAGCTCAGGGGATAGAGCACCGCCCTCCGGAGGCGGGGGCGCAGGTTCGAATCCTGCCGGGGGCACCAGAGCAGACCAGCACGACAAGGCCGCTGACCAGGGAAAACCAGGTCAGCGGCCTTCATCGTTCCCGGACGGTCGTCGGCTAGGCCGCCGACCGCTCTCCGGAGACGAGCCGGTCCCAGGCCGCCATCGCACAGTCCACCACGCCGTCGAGCTGGGCACGGGTGGCGCCGTCGCGGGCCTGGAGGGACATGCCCTGCACGATCGCGCCGACGAACCGGGCGATCGGCTCCGGGTCGGTGCCGGCCGGTACGTCACCCTCCGCCACGCCCCGGGCGATCCGCCGCCGGATGTCGGCGATGTCCCGCTCCCGGCACTCGGCCAGGAACCGGCGGACCTCGTCGGACTCGGGTAGTCCGGCGGTCGCCGCGAGCACCACCAGGCACCCGGACGGGTTGGCGGGGTCCACGTACGCGCGGGCGTTGTGCCGCAGCATCGCCTCGATCGCGGAGCGGGCGCTGCCGTCGGAGTCGAGCGCCCGCTGCGGGGCCGACCCCTCGGTGGCGTTGTAGAGGTCGACGGCCTCCCGGAAGAGCGCCTCCTTGCTGGTGAAGGCGGCATAGAGGCTGGGTGAGGCGATGCCCATCGCCGCGGTCAGCTCGGACAGCGACGCACCCTGGTAGCCGCGCTGCCAGAAGACCTCCATGGCCCGGCGCAACGCGGTGGTGCGGTCGAACGTGCGGGGCCGGCCTCGCTTCACCATCGGCAACTCTCCTCGGTTCGAGGATAGGCGACCGCCCGCCCGCCGGCTGTACGGTGCTTTGCAGCCTTTTGCCGACTAGGCTGTAACGGCCCCGTGCATTGGAGACGGTCCATGGTCGATCTGCCGCCGCTGCGCCACCCCCTCGTCGCCGCGCCGATGGCCGGCGGTCCGTCCACTCCCCGGTTGGTCGCCGCCGTCGGACAGGCCGGCGGCCTCGGGTTCCTGGCCGCCGGATACCGCCGGCCGGAGCAGGTGGGCGAGGAGATCCGGCAGGTACGTCAGCTCACCGGGGCGTCTTTCGGTGTCAACGTCCTGCTACCCGGTGCGGCCCGGGCGACCGAAGCCGAGATCGCCGCCTACGCGGCCACGCTGCGACCCGACGCGCAGCGCCTCGACGTCGCACTCGGCGAACCCGTCGCCGACGACGACCACCTCGACGAGAAGATCGACCTGTTGTGCCAGGAGCGGGTCCCGGTCGTCTCGTTCGCCTTCGGTCTCCCCACCGGTGCCACCGTGGAACGCCTGCACGCGGCGGGGACCTGCGTACTGGTCACCGTCACGACGCCCGACGAGGCGGTGGCAGCGGCGGAGACCGGCGCGGACGGCGTGGTGGCCCAGGGCATCGAGGCCGGTGGGCACCGGGGCGGTTTCACCGACCGGGTGGGCGTCGGCGAGTACGGGCTGTTGACCCTGCTGCGCCTGGTGGCCCGGGTCAGCCGGCTGCCGGTGGTGGCGGCCGGTGGCCTGATGGACGGTCATTCGGTCGCCGCCGCGTTGACCGCCGGCGCGACCGCAGCCCAACTGGGTACGGCGTTCCTGCGCTGCCCCGAGGCCGGGACCAATCCGGTGCACCGGGCCGTGCTGGGCGGTTCCCGGGAGACCGTCGTCACCCGGGCGTTCACCGGTCGACGGGCCCGGTCGATCGTCAACGGGTTCGCCAGCCGCCAGTCGACCGTGCCGCCGCCGGCCGCGTACCCGCACGTCCACCGGCTGACCGCGCCGTTGCGCCGCGCGGCCGTCGCCGCCGGGGACACCGAGACGGCCAGCCTCTGGGCCGGGCAGGGGCACGCCCTGATCCGCGAACTGCCCGCGGGGGAGCTGGTGCGGCAGTTGGCCGCCGAGACGCACACGGCGCTGGCGGCGACCCGGCACCCGCCCGGCGGCTGAGCGCGCGCGAACCGCCGCGAGGTGGCGGTCACGGGCCGGTGGCCGGTCGGTCCCCCGACCAGCCCGTAGGCCGACGATGCCCGCCGTCCCGGGCGGCGGAGACCGTCAGTCCCCGACCAACCGCAGGCCGATGATGCCCGCCACGATCAACGCCAGGAAGAACAGCCGGCCCGGGGCCGCGCTCTCGCCCAGGGTGACGATGCCCGCGACCACCACCCCGACCGCGCCGATGCCCACCCAGACCGCGTAGGCGGTCCCCATCGGCAGCGACTTCATCGCCCAGGCGAGCAGGAGGAAGCTGAGCACCGCCGTACCGACCGCCAGCATCGACGGCCACAGCCTGGTGAAGCCCTCGGTGTGTTTGAGCGCGCCCGCCCAGACGATCTCCAGCAGCCCCGCCAGGACGAGGACGAACCAACCCATGCGTGTTCTCCTCCAGGAAGGCCCGGCCGGCGTCGCCCCCCGTAGGACCCGGGACCCCGGTCCTGTCGTACGACGCCGGCCGGGCGGCTGGCTCCCGTACCGCCCGGCCGGGGCGGCGGGTGACGGGTGACGGTCAGGCCGCGAAGCCACCGTCGACCGAGATGGCGGTACCGGTGACGTACCGGCCGCCCTCCCCGGCCAGGTGGCTGACGGTCGCCGCGATGTCGGCCGTCGAGGCGTACGCGCCCAGCGCGATGAAGGTCCGCTCGTGGTTAGCGCCCGCGCCGTCGGCGGGGTTCATGTCGGTGTCGGTGGAGCCCGGATGCACCACGGTCGCCGTGATGCCCCGCGGACCCAGGTCGCGCGCCAGCCCCCGGGTCATCCCGACCAGCGCGCTCTTGGTCATCGCGTAGAGGCTGACCCCCGGGTAGGGCACCCGCTCGGCGAAGCAACTGCCGATGCTGATCACCCGGCCGCCCCGGCCCATGTGCCGGACCGCGGCCTGGGTGGCGAGGTACACCCCCCGCACGTGCACGGCCAGGGTGCGGTCCAGTTCCTCGACGGTGACCTCGTCGATCGGGCCGTACGGGAAGACACCGGCGTTGTTGACCAGGATGTCCAGGCGACCCAGCTCGGTGACCGTCCGCTCGACCGCGGCGACGATCGCGGTCGCGTCGCCGCTGTCGGCCGCGACGGCCAGCCCGCGCCGCCCGGCTCCCGCGATCTCCGCGACCACGCCCTTGGCCTTCTCCCCGGCGTCGAGGTAGGTGATCGCGACGTCGGCGCCGTCGCGGGCGAGCCGGAGCGCGACGGCTGCCCCGATCCCCCGGCTGCCGCCGGTCACCAGCGCCACCCTGCCCGCGAGTCCCGCCACGGCCGCCCCCATTTCTGTATCGATCGACACAATAATGGAGCGTAGCGTCTCGGCCGCCCCGGCGGAAGCATCGACGGGCGGTTGTCCAGCAACATGACGACGCCGCGCGGAGGCATGACGGGCCACCGTGCGGCAGCATCGCGGGCCGCCGCGCGGAGGCACGACGGCCACCACGGCACCATGACGGCCAACGTCCGCCGGCATGACGGCCACCGCCCAGCGGCATGACGGCCACCGCCGGGTGGGCACGGTTCGAACCGGGGAGGACACCAGCCGGTACCGGAGCGGACCGGCGACCCGGCCGTCGCGCACCCACCGGGCCGCGCCGGCGGTTCACCCGTCGGCGGCGGCTCCCGCCGACCCGGCGCGACGGGCGCGGGCCCGGCGTTTCCCCTCGTGCATGGCCGCCACCCGGGCCACCGGGATGGTGTGCCCCTCGGCGACCAGGTCGGCCGGGAGGCGCTGCGGCGCGGGCATCCGCCCCGCCCACGGGTCCCCGCCGGCGAGCAACGCCGGCACGGTACGGATGGTGAAATCGGCTGGCGTGACGTCGGCCAGGTCGGCCCAGTCCACCGGGAACGACACCGGCACCCCGGGGCGCAGCCTCGGGCTGTACGCGGCGACCACGGTGGCCCCGCCGGCCCGGGTGGAGTCGACGAACACCCGGCCGCCCCGGTCCTCCCGGATGAAGGCGGTGGTGGCGAGCGCCGGGTCCGTCCGGGCGGCGCGGGCGGCGAGCGCCCGGGTGGCGGCGGCGCAGTCCGCCGCGTCGGTGTCCGCCGCGACCGGCACGAAGACGTGTACGCCCTTGGCTCCGCTGGTCTTGACCGCACCGGCCAGCCCGGCGTCGGCCAGCGCCTGCCGGACCAGTTCGGCGGCGGCCACCACCAGCCCGAAGTTCTCCCCCTCGGGCGGGTCCAGGTCGAGCACCAGGTGGGTGGGACGGTCCGGGGCGTCGACCGTGGTGAGCGTGGGGTGGTACTCCACCGACCGCTGGTTGGCGAACCAGAGCAGCGTCCGGCGGTCGTCGCAGAGGGCGTACGCGATCCGTCGGTGGGACGCCTCGGCCCAGACCTCGGTGCGGCGTACCCAGTCCGGGGTGTACCGGGGCAGGTTCTTCTGCATGAAGGCCGGCTGGCCGGGGCGGACCCGGACCACCGAGAGCGGCCGGCCGCGCAGCGCCGGCAGCAGTTGCTCCCGGACGGCGTCCAGGTAGTCGACCAGGTCCCGCTTGGTCGCGTCAGTGCCGTCGGAGAGCGGCTGGTCGAGGTTGGTCAGCGGGACCCCGTCCCGGATGTCCTCCGCACCGCTCACCACCCCACCCTGCCCGCCCCGTCGACGCCGGGCAACCCGACACGCGCCGCGCCCCGCCGGGCACCGACACAGCCGCAGCGGCCACCGGACCCGGCCGGCGGGCCCCGCCAGGCACGGGCCCGCCGGTCACATGCCCCACCAGGCACGGGGCGCGCCGGTCACGGGCCCCGCCGGTCACGGGCCCCGCCCCACTGTGGCGGACGCCACGAATCTGACCGATCGGTCAGGCCCTGACCGATCGGTCAGGCATGCTGGTGGGCAAGGAGGTGGCCGGCATGGCCCGGGTGGTACCGGAGACACACGACGAGATCCTCGCCGCGGCGGCACGGCGGTTCGCCGCGACCGGATACAAGGGCACCTCGTTGCAGGACATCGCCCGCGAGGTCGGGGTGTCCAAGGCGACCGTGCTGTACCACTTCGCCAGCAAGGAGGCCCTGCTCAGCGAGTTGATGGCCCCGGCGCTCGCCGACCTGCTGGAGCTGGACGACCGGCTCACCGGGCTGGTCGGCGCGGCAGCCCAGCAGACCGCCGCCGAGGGTTTCGTCGACCTGGCGGTACGCCACCGCCGCAAGATCGCGTTGCTGCGCGGTGAGTTCGCCGCGCTGCTCCAGCAGCCGGCCTTCGCCCACGTCCAGCAGATCTCCGAGCGGCTCATCGCGGCGTTCGCCGGCCACTCGACCGACCACGAGGCCCGGGTGGTGGCGCTGGTCCTGCTCGCCGGGATCGCGGAGACCTGCGGGGAGTTCGGTGACCTCACCGACGACGACCTGCGGGCCGCCCTGCTCGGTCTGGTCCGGCGGGCGCTGCCACCACCCGGGTGACCACCACCACCGTCCCGTACCGCGCACGACCTCATCCCACGACCTAGGACAAGGACAACGATGGCGACCCTGTTGTACCGGCTCGGCCGGGGTTCGATGCGCCGACGGCGACTCGTCGTCGCGCTCTGGCTCGTCCTGCTCGTCGGGCTCGGCCTGAGCGCCGCGTTCTTCCGCGGCCCGACCTCGAGCGACTTCACCATGCGCGGCACCGAGTCGCAGGAGGCGCTCGACCTGCTGGCGAAGGAGTTCCCGGCGGCCAGCGGGGCCACCGGCACCATCGCGGTCAAGGCACCCGCCGACGGCCAGTTGGGCACCCCGCAGGGGCAGGCCGTCGTCCGGGAACTCGTGCAGGAGGCCGGCAGCGTGCCCGGCGTGGTCGGTGCCGTCGACCCGTTCCAGGTCGGCGCGGTCTCCCCGAACGGCCGGTACGCGCTGGTCCAGGTGCAGTTCTCCGGCGGCGCGGACGAGGTCACCGACGAGCAGCGTGAGGCGTACGCGGAGGTCGGCGCGCGGGCCGAGAGCCAGGGCTGGCAGGTCGCCCCCGGCGGTGAGGTGCTCAACGCCGAACCGGAGGTCGGCTCCACCGAGGCGATCGGTGTCCTGGTCGCCCTGGTCGTGCTGGTGGTCACCTTCGGCTCGCTGGTCGCGGCGGGGATGACCATGCTCAACGCGCTGATCGGCGTGGGCGCGGGCATGGCCGGGCTGTTCGCGCTCAGCGGCGTGATCGACCTGACCAGCACCGCTCCTATCCTGGCGCTGATGCTCGGCCTGGCGGTCGGCATCGACTACTCGCTCTTCATCACCTCCCGGTACCGGCAGAACCTGCTGACCGGGCTCTCTCCGGACGAGGCGGTCGGCCGGGCCGTCGGGACCGCCGGCTCGGCCGTGGTGTTCGCCGGTGCCACCGTGGTCATCGCCCTGGCCGGGCTCGCGGTGGTCAACATCCCGTTCCTGACCGTGATGGGCCTGGCCGCCGCCGGTACGGTCACCGTGGCGGTGCTGGTCGCGATCACGCTCCAGCCGGCGCTGCTCGGCTTCGCCGGCCGTCGGGTGCTCCCCCGCAAGCTGCGGGACGCCGTGCCGGCCGCCGACGCCGCCCCGGCCCCGGCGGACACGCGGGTCGCGGACACCACCCCGGCCACCGGCGACGCACCGGCCGGCACCGGCCCCGCCTCCTCGACCGTCGGAGCGGCCGGGACCGCCGGGTCGGCAGCCGCAGGCACCGCCGGGTCAGCCGGCGGGACCGCCGGGTCGGCAGCCGCCGCCGAGGCGGCCGAGGACCGCTCCGGGTTCGGTTTCCGCTGGGCCCGCTGGGTCACCCGGTTCCGTATCCCGGTCATCCTGGCCGGCCTGCTCGGGCTGGGCCTGCTCGCTATCCCGACCACCGACATGCGACTGGCCCTGCCCGACCCGAGCACCGCGCCGGTCGGCACCCCGGCCCGCACCTCCAGCGACCTGATCAAGGAGGGCTTCGGGCCCGGCTTCACCGGTCGGCTCGCGGTGGTGGTCTCCGGGGACTCCGCGCAGCAGACCCAGGCCGCGCTCCCGCAGGTCGTGCAGCGGGTGCAGGGCACCGACGGCGTCCTCGCCGTGGCCCCGCCGCAGGTCAGCCCGGACGGCCGGACCGCGCTGCTCGGCGTGATCCCGGAGGCCGGCCCGACCGACGAGGCCACCGAGACCGCCGTGCACGACATCCGGCGGGCGGTCGACGGGATCGACGGGGTGGAGGTACGGCTCACCGGGGTCACCGCGATCGGCATCGACGTGTCGGAGAAGCTCGCCGACGCGCTGCCGGTCTACCTGCTGCTCGTCGTCGGTCTCTCGGTGCTGCTGCTGATGCTGGTGTTCCGGTCGATCCTGGTGCCGGTCAAGGCGGCGCTGGGCTTCCTGCTGACCGTCGCGGCGACCTTCGGCATCACCGTCGCGGTCTTCCAGCAGGGCAACCTCGCCGACCTGGTCGGGCTGGACACCCCCGGCCCGCTGATCAGTTTCCTGCCGATCCTGCTCATCGGCATCCTGTTCGGCCTGGCCATGGACTACGAGGTCTTCCTGGTCTCCCGGATGCGGGAGGACTTCGTGCACGGCGACACCGCCGCCCAGGCCACCATCAACGGGATGGGGCACGGCGCGCGGGTGGTCACCGCCGCCGCCCTGATCATGATCTCGGTCTTCGGCGGGTTCGTCTTCCTGGACGACCCGGTGATCAAGTCGATGGGCTTCGCGCTGGCCATCGGCGTCGCCATCGACGCGTTCGTGGTCCGGATGACCATCGTCCCGGCGGTGATGTCGCTGCTCGGCGACCGGGCCTGGTGGCTGCCCCGCTGGTTGCAGCGGGCCCTGCCGAACGTCGACATCGAGGGCGAGGGGCTGCGCGCCCACCTGCGTACCGACACGTGAACCGGCCGGGGGTCCTCCTGACGTCCGCATCCGCGGGAGGGCCCCCACGTCCGGTCACCAGGCCGGAGGCGGGCCGATCCCCCGGGCCGGTGGGCGGGCCGGTCCCCGGCTCTCACATGCCGGCCGGGTACGTCTCCAGTTCGCCCGGCGTGGCCAGCGCCGGCAGCGGATGCAGGGCGGTGGTCTCGTCACACCAGACGAAACCGTCGTACCGCTCCCCCAGCCGGGTCGGCACGTAGTTGGCCTGCCGTTCCAGCCCGGGGTCGTAGACCACCCCGATCGCCCGGTGGTCGAGGGTGCCGGTGACCCAGCCCGGCTGGTCCGCGCCCCCGAAGACCAGTACCGCCCGTTCGGGCATCAGCTCGTGCAGCCGGTCCTCCAGCGAGCCCGGCCGGGCCGGCGGCGCGGTCATCGCCTCTGCCGGGGACCCCCAGCGCGGGGCGGCGACCAGCCCGCCCCGGTAGCTGCCGAACCCGACCAGCAGCACCGCCCGCTCGCCGTGCCGTTCCCGCGCCAACTGCCCGATGTTGACCAGCCCGGCCCCGGCCATGTCGGTGGCCCGGGCGTCACCGACGTGGGTGTTGTGCGCCCAGACCACCCCCCGCGACTGCGGGCCGTACCGGTCCAGGAGCCGGTCCAGGGTGTCGGCCATGTGGGTGTCCCGTACGTTCCAGGAGTCGTCCCCGCCGGCCACCATGGTCCGGTAGTACCGTTCCGCGCCGGCCACCACCTCCGCGTTCTGCCAGGCCGAGAAGCGGTCCGCGCCGTCGGAGGCGGCCTGTTGGCGGGTACGCGCCAGCAGCCGCACCACCTCCTGCTCGCAGCGCGCCGAAACGAACCGGCTGGCCAGCCCGTACTCCTCGGGCCGCTTGCCGTACGGCTCGAAGCACCGGTACGCGTCCTGCGCGGCCTCCAGCGACGCCGGGTCCTCCTCGCCCAGGTAGTCGAAGATGGCCTGCATCGACTCCCAGAGGCTGTACACGTCGAGGCCGTGGAAGCCGGCGCGGGCGGTGTCCGGCCGGTCCACGTTCCAGGCGCGCAGCCACCGGCAGAACCGGGCCACCTCCGCGTTCGCCCACATCCAGGTGGGCCAGCGCTCGAAGCGTTCCAGAGCGGTCAGCGGGTCGGCGCTGCCCCGTGGGGCGGCGGTGACCGAGCGGTGCACCCGGTCGCAGTCCGGCCAGTCCCCCTCCACCGCCACGAACGAGAACCCGCACTCGGCGATCAGCCGCCGGGTGAGCTGTTCCCGCAGCCGGTAGTAGTCGTAGGTGCCGTGCGTCGCCTCGCCCAGCATGACGATCCGGGCGTGCCGGGCGCGCTCCAGCAACGGGTCGAAGTCGCTCGGCGCGCCGAGCCGCTGGACCAGCATGAACGCGGCTACCCGGCGCGGGCCGCGACAAACCGGGTGTGCCACGCCGGGCAGCGGGTAGCCGACGGCCATGACGACCACCGGTACCTGGCTGCGGGAGTATCTGGACGGGCTCGACTACCCGGTGTCCCGGGAGGACCTGGTCCGGCGGGCCCAGGAGAACGGGGCGAGCACCGAGGTGCTCCAGCTGCTCCGGGCGCTGCCGGCGGAGCAGTTCGGCTCGCCCGCCGAACTGGGCGACACCCTGGCCTCCCTGGCCTGACCAGCCGGCCGGGCAGGGGACGGCCCGCCCGCCGGAGACTCGGGCCCCGACCGAGACCGGCGGCCCGGCAGAGGCCGGCGGCCCGGCAGAGGCCGGCGGCCCGGCAGGAGCCGGCCGGGCGGGGGACGGCTCAGCTGACCGTCACGGTGACCGTGTGCCAGCCGGTGGCCCCGTCGGGGAAGGGCGGCCGGCGCTCCTCCGGCTGCACCGCGCCGGTCCGGTCGGTGGCGCGTACCCGCAGGGTGTGCCCGCCCGGCGGGGCGGCCCATTCGTACCGCCACTGGACCCAGGTGTCGGTGGACGGGACCGGCAGCAGGGTCGCCGGCCGCCACGGGCCACCGTCCACGGAGACCTCCACCGCGGCGATGCCCCGGTGCTGCGCCCAGGCCACCCCGGCCACCTGCACCCGACCGGCGTCCAGCCGGGCGAACGGGGCCGGCCGGTCGATCCGGGAGGCGGTCTTCACCGGCGCGCGCCGGGCCCACCCGCGCCGCACCCAGTACGCGTCGAAGTCCGCGAAGGTGGACACCTCCAGTTCGACCAGCCACTTGCACGCGCCGGCGTAGCCGAACACGCCCGGGGTGAGCATCCGGACCGGGAAGCCGTGGGTGAACGGCAGTGGTTCGCCGTTCATGCCCACGGCCAGCAGCGCGTCCCGCCCGTCGAGGACGGTCTCCAGCGGGGTGCCGATGGTCATGCCGTCGGACGACCGGGCCACCAGCTGGTCCGCGCCGGACCGGATGCCGGCCGCCCGCAGCAGCGGGGCGATCGGTACGCCGAGCCACCGGGCGGTGCCCACGTACGGGCCGCCGACCTCGTTGGAGACGCAGCTGAGGGTGATGTCCCGCTCGACCAGGTCCCGGTCCAGCAGCTCGTCGAAGGTCAACTCGACCGGCCGGTCCATCAGCCCGTGCAGCCGCAGCCGCCACTGCCGCGGGTCGAGGCGGGGCACGGTGAGCGCGGTGTCCACCCGGTAGAAGTCGGCGTTGCGGGTGTGGAAGCCGGGGGCGACGCCGGCCGGCAACGGCTTCGCCGGGCTGGTCGGGGCGGGCAGCCGGACCGCCTCGCGGGTACGGGCCGCGTCGCGCAGGTTCGTCCGGCGTAACGTGCCCACGCCGAGCGCGGCCAGCGCGGTGCCGCCGGCCACCAGGGCGACGTCCCGCAGCAGCACCCGCCGGGGGGTGCGCCGCTGCGCGTCGTCCGGTGCCGTTTGAGGATGCCCGACCGACAGCAGCCGGCGCAGCAGGAGGGCGGCGACGGTCGCGCCGGCCAGCGCCGGCAGGGCGTCGAGCGGGCCGGCGGCCGGGCGGGTGACGGCGGCGACCGCCGCCACCACGCCCAGCACCGCCGCGCCGGCCAGGCCGTACCCGGCCCGCCGCCGGGCCAGCATCCCGGTGCCGGCGGCCAGCAGCGCCAGCACCAGCACGATGCCGCCCAGCAGCAGCGGCTTGTCGTACGTGCCGAAGGTGCGGACCGCCCACTCCTTGACCGGGGTCGGGGTGCCGTCGATCACCGTGCCGCCGACCGCGACCAGCGGTGCCGCCTGCGGTCGGGTGGCGGTGGCGAGCAGTTCGGCCACCGCCACCCCGGCCGTGGCGGCCAGCAACCCGAGGCCGGCGGCGGAGAACTGGGGGCGCATCGTCGACCTCCGGGGTGGCCCGCCGGGGACGGCGGGCGGGACGGGGAGTGGGCGGTCCGCAGGTCCGGTCAGGACTTCGGCATCAGCACGGTGTCGACGATGTAGACGGTGGCGTTGGCGGTCTGCACGTTGCCGCAGACGACCATCGAGTTGCCGTTCACCGTGAACTGGGTGCCGCTGCCGGCGACGGTGACCTCACCGCCCTGGAGGGTCTTGTGGGTGCCGGCGAGCTGCGCCGGGGCGAGCTTCCCCTCCACCACGTGGTAGGTCAGCACGTCGGTCAGCATCTTCTTGTCGGCGAGGACCTTGTCCAGGTCGGCCTTCGGGATCTTGGCGAAGGCGTCGTTGGCCGGGGCGAAGACGGTCACCGCCGGGGCGGTGTTCAGCGAGTCGACCAGCTCGGCCTGCTTGACCGCGGTGACCAGGGTGCTCAGCACGGGGTTGCCGGAGGCGGCGGTGGCGACCGGCACCTTGGCCATCGCCTCGAAGCTGCCCGGGTTGGCGGCGTCGGTGGGTACCGCGGCGCAGCCGGGGCCGAACTCGCCGTCGGCCATCGCCCCGGTGCTGGGGCTGGCCATGTCGGTCGCCATCGGCGCGCTGGTCGCCGGGGCGGCGGTCTCCTCCTCGGTGGACTCCCCACCGCAGGCGGAGAGGGCGAACGCGAGGGCGGCGACCGCCGCGACGGCGGAGAGCTTCTTCGTACGCATCAGACGAATCCCTTCAAAGGCGAACCTTGCTTCTGAACGGGATTCGTCTCCCGATAGCTCCTTGGATGGGGAGATACGGGATTATTTACGTGAGGGATATCACTGTCAGCGGAGTTGCGGTCGGCTGCCGGGACCCGCCGGCCGGCTCCTCGGTCACCCCGAAGGCACCCTTACCCCGGACCCCGGTCACCAACACCGTCGCCGCGTCGCTGCCCGCCGGCAGCACCCCGGCCGAGGTCGCCGCACCGTCCGCGATCAGCCAGAGCTGGTACGCCCGGTCGGTGCCCGGCCGGGCCAGCCCGCCCAGGGTCACCACCCCCTCGTCCCGGCCGGCCGACACCACCACACTGACCCGGCCACCCCCCGGCGTCACCTGAGACCGGACCACCGCGTCCGGAGCAGTCAGCACCGCCCGGATCCGCTCCCGTTCCGCCTCCAGCGCGGTCACCGAGGCCCGCTCGTCGCGTACCCGCTGCTCCTGCACCGTCCAGGTGACCGCGCCGGCCCCGGCGGCCAGCACCCCGGCGGCGACCGCGAGGGCGGCCCGCCGCCGCCACCGGCCCACCCCCGGCCGCCCGGACCGCACGCCGCGGCCCGGCCGCTCCTGCGGGGTACGCCGGATCGCGGCCAGCACCTCGGCCCGGAGCCGGGGTGGTGGCACCGACCAGGTCGGGTCGGCCAGCCGGGCCGCCGCCTCCCGCAGCTCGGCCACCTCCGCCGCGCAGGTCTCGCAGGCGGCCAGGTGCCGACCGAACGCGACCCGCTCGACGTCGTCCACGGCGTCGAGGACGTACGCGCCGGCCAGCGCGTGAATGTCCGTCATGGTCTCTCTCCTCGCGCTCACCGTGCCGCCCTTCCGTTCGCGACTGCGGGGCTCGCAAGCTCACTCCTCGCGCTCACCGTGCCGCCCTTCCGTTCGCGACTGCGGGGCTCGCAAGCTCACTCCTCACGCTCACCGGCCGAGCTCCAGGCCGAGGCAGTCGCGCAGCCGGATCAGGCCGTCCCGCATCCGGGTCTTCACCGTCGGCAGGGCCGCCTCCAGCAGGGTCGCCACCTCGCGGTAGCTGTGCCCGCCGTAGTAGGCCAGCGTGATCGCCTCCCGCTGCACCTCGGTCAGCACGTCCAGGCAGCGCCGTACCTGCTGGCGTTCCAACCGGACCGCCGCCTCCTCGGCCACCTCGTCGTACGGGGTGTGCGCCGAGCCGGCCGCCACCCGCCGGTTCCGCTCGGCCTGCGACTCCTCCGAACGCACCCGGTCCACCGCACGCCGGTGCGCGATGGTGAACACCCAGGCCGTCGCCGACCCCCGGGCCGGATCGAAACGGCCGGCGGTCCGCCACACCTCCACCAGCACCTCCTGGGCGACCTCCTCGGCCTGCGCCGGGTCCCGCAGCACCCGACGGGCCAGCCCGTACACCCGGGGCGCGACGATCCCGTACAGCTTCTCGAAGGCGGCCTCGTCGCCGCGGCCGACCGCGCGGAGCAGCCGGTCCGCCTCCTCCCGCGGGTCCGGGGCCGGCCCGTCGGACGGGACCGCGCGCAGCATCGGCCCGTCCGCCGCCCGGCCACCGGCGCGGTCCACCCGCTCGGCACCCGTGTCGCCCTGCGTCATCCTGCCGAGCCCTCCGTCCGCTCCACCTGACAGCACGGTAGGCATTCGGAGCCGCCGCCGGGCCGGATGGGCGAATCGCCCACCGGACCGGCGGCCGGCCCGGTCAGCCCCGTCGGGCGTGTCAGGCTCAGCCCGTCGGGCGTGTCGGGGCTCAGCCCCGTCGGGCGTGCAGGAGACGGAACAGGACCAGCCACTGCTCCGGCCAGACCTCGCCGACCGGCGTGGCCGGACCGAGCCGCACCGCGCGCAGCGCGGCGTCGACCCGGGACCGGGCGTGGGCCGTGCGTAGCGACGCCGCCAGCGAACCGCCGACCCCGCCGAAGCCCAGCTCCACCATCCTCCGGTACGCCGGCAGCGCCGCCGGTGGCAGCAACGGCTCCGGCCGCCGGTCCAGCCGCAGGATCCCGGCGTCGACCCGGGGCACCGGGCGGAACGCCGTCCGGGGCACCCGCCCGGCCAGCGTCCACTCGAACTCGGGCCAGGTCGCCACGGTCAGCCGGGTCCACCGGCCGTAGCCGCCGGTGCGTTTGCGGGCGTACTCCCACTGGGTGAGCAGGGTGGCGGCGCGCAGCCCCTCGGCGGCCAGGCACCAGCGGACCACGGCGGCCGTCAACGACCAGGGGATGTTGCCGACCACCGCGAACGGTTCGGCCGGCGGCGACGTGGTCAGGAAGTCCACCGGCCGGTGCGTAACCCCGGGCAGCGCCGCGCACACCCCGGCCAGTTCGGCGTTGACCGTCGGGTCGACCTCGTACGCGACCAGCCGGCCGCACCGGGCGGCCAGCGGCCGGGTCAGCTGCCCCCGCCCCGCGCCCACCTCGATCAGCAGGTCGTCCGGTCCGGGGCGGACCGCCTCGACCATCCGCGCCACGGCGGCCGGGTCGGCGAGGAAGTTCTGGGACAGTATGCGACGGGACCGGTCGCGGGCGGTGCCGGCGGAACGGGCCGGCGTCGGATTCGGGTTCCGGTTCGGGTTCGGGTTGGTACGGGTACGGCGGGGCGCCACGGGTTCGTCCTGTCTGTCGCCGGTCGGCGACGGTACGGACAGGCGCAGCACGGAGCGGGGCCTGTCCGAGCGGGATCGGGACTCGGACGACCCTGGGAAACGACGCGGAACGCGGAGACGGACGGACCGCCGGACCGGTCAGGTCAACGGCGGGTACGGGTGGCGTCCCGGCCGGCCAGGGCCGGACGCCGGACGCGCGGACGGGACGCCAGGAGCGGGCCCCACGCGGCCGACGTGACGGCCACGTTGATCAGGGCATGCGTGCACATGCCGGGCACCCTAGCCGGCGGACACCGCGTACCACGACCGGTTTTACCCGGCCGGCAGGTCGACGGTCCGCGACTCGGCGCGGGCGGTCTCCGCGGCGGCCAGCACGGCGACCACCTCCCGCCCGAACCGGACGTCGCACCCGTGGTCCCGGGCACCGGTGTCGACCTGCTCGACGAGCTGGTCGACGGCGAACCCGAAGGCGTCCACCGCACTGCCGTCCCCGGGCGGGACGGTGGCGGTCCCGTTCTCCCCGAACAGGACCGCGTCCCGGGTCGTCGCGTCCGGCGGCGCGTCCAGGGTCAGCGACAGCGCGCTGGTGGCCCCGCCGTCGTGGGTGAGCAGCAGGTGCACCAGCCCGCGCGGGCCGTCGGTGGCGGACACCCGGGTCACCCGGCCGAGCACCGGCAGGACCAGCGAGAGGGCGTGCGGGCCGATGTCCCACAGCGCGCCGCGCTCCCGCCGCCACACCGACCCGCCGTACCGGTGGCCGGGCTGGAAGATCGAGGCGAACATGGTGACCCGGGCGTGCTGCCAGCCGCCGACGGCGGCGGTCGCGCCGAGGAAACCCGCCACGTTCGGGTGGAACCGTTGGGTGAAGAAGACCACCGAGGCGACCCCGGACCGCTCGGCGGCGGCGGCCACCCGGTCGGCCTCGGCGAGGTCGAGCGCCAGCGGCTTGTCCAGCAGCAGGTGCCGGCCGGCGGTGGCGGCCCGGACGGCGAGGTCGGCCTGCACGTCCGGCGGCAGCGCCACGGCGATCGCGTCCACCGTGTCGAGGAGCGCGTCCTGGTCGTCGTACGCCGGGACGCCGTGCCGGGCGGCCAGCTCGCCGGCCCGCTCCGGGTTGCGTCCCCACACCCCGACCAGTTCGGCGCGGGGATGGGCGGCCAGCGCGGCGGCATGCGTGTGCGCCGCCCAGTGCCCGGTACCGAACAGCCCGAACCGCAGCACGCCGCCACCTCTCCTCGTCGGCCCCGACGACCTGCCGGACCGGTGATCCACGCTAGTCGCCCCGGCCTCCCTACGCAGCCCACCGCCCCACCCGGTCGGGACACCGTCCGGGGTGGCGTACCGGCGCTGAGTAGGCTGTCCCGGTGACCGAGCCACGGACGGGGTACCCCCGATGACCAGCGCGGCGGCGGCCGGTTCCCCGGTGGACGGCATCGTCGCCACCGTCCCGATCGTGCTGTCGCTGGTACTGGCGGCGTGGAGCCTGCTGACGGCGGCCCGGAACCGGCCCCCGGACCGGACCCACCTGGTGGGTCTGCTGGTGCTGGAGGCGGCGCTGCTGGTGCTGACCGTGGTCGCGCTGGTGGCGCTGGGCGGCGGTGACCGGCCGGGCGAGCCGGGCGCGTTCTTCGGGTACCTGGTGACGCTGGTGTTCATGCCGGTGCTGGCCGGGGTGCTGGCCCGGATGGAACCGACCCGCTGGGGCGCGGCGATCGTCGGGGTGGTCTGCCTGGTCGTCCCGGTGGTGGTGGTCCGGCTCCAGCAGACCTGGCAGGTCGTCGGTGGCTGAGACCGGTACGCCCGCACGGACCACCAACCGGGGGCCGGGCCGGCTGCTGATCGCCGTGTACCTGCTGTTCGCGATCGCGGCGACGTCCCGGGCCGGGCTCCAGATCGCCACCCGGTTCGACGAGGCCCCGGTGGCGTACGTGCTCTCCGCGCTGGCCGCGGTGATCTACATCGTGGCGACCGTCGGGCTGGCCCGGGGCGGGTCGGCCGGGCGACGGACCGCGTTGGCCTGCTGCGCCGTGGAGCTGGTCGGGGTGCTCGGGGTGGGTGTGCTCAGCCTGGTCGACCCGGCGCTGTTCCCGGACGACACGGTCTGGTCCCGGTTCGGCAGCGGCTACGGGTACGTGCCGCTGGTGCTGCCGGTGCTGGGCCTGGTGTGGCTGTACCACACCAGGCACGACCGGCACTGAGGACGGCCCGACCCGACCGGCGCTGAGGACCACCGGGCCTGACCGGCGCTGACGCTGGCCGGGCGGCCCGGGGCGGTTCAGTCGCGGGGGCCGCCGGCCACGTAGACGACCTGCCCGGAGACGAACCCCGCGCCCTCGCTGACCAGGAACGCGATGGTGTGCGCCACGTCCTCCGGCCGGCCCACCCGGCGGACCGGGATCTCGGCGGCGGCGTGCTTCTGGAGGTCGTCGAAGTCCACCTTCATCCGGGCCGCGGTGGCGGCGGTCATGTCGGTGACGATGAAGCCGGGGGCGACCGCGTTGACGGTCACCCCGAACGGGCCCAGCTCGATGGCGAGGGTCTTGGTGAAGCCCTGGAGGCCGGCCTTGGCGGCGGCGTAGTTGGCCTGCCCCCGGTTGCCGAGCGCGGACGTGCTGGACAGGTTGACGATCCGCCCCCACTTCTGCTCCACCATGTGCTTCTGCACGGCCTGGCTGACCAGGAACGCGCCGCGCAGGTGCACCTGCAGGACGGTGTCCCAGTCGGCGTCGGTCATCTTGAACAGCAGGTTGTCGCGGAGCACCCCGGCGTTGTTGACCAGCACGGTCGGCGGGCCCAGCTCGGCGGCGACCCGGGCCACGGCGGCCTCCACCCGGTCCCGGTCGGCGACGTCGGCCCCGACGCCCAGGGCCCGCCCACCGGCGGCGGTGATCGCGTCCACCGTCTCGGTGGTCGCCGACTCGTCCAGGTCGACCACGGCGACCGCCAGCCCGTCCGCGGCCAACCGGCGGGCGGTGGCCGCGCCGATCCCCCGCGCGGCTCCGGTGACGATCGCGACCCGACGTTCCTCCGACATGCCTACCTCCCGGTAACAGGCTCGATCCCGGGAGCCTAACCCGCTGCTCCGACCGGGCGGGGTCAGCGGGTCCGGTTGCGGCAGAGCCGGATCCAGCGGTAGCCGTAGCCGCTGAGCTTCAGCGCGTCGAGCTTGCCGACGCCGCCGTAGTCCCGGTCGGCGAGCGTGTCGATCGGCAGGTCCGCCTCCGGCTGGAGCAGGCTCAGGTCCACCATCGTGTCCTCGGTGCCCAGGTTGTGCAGGAAGACCATGGTGCCGGTCGGGCCGTCGGCCCGGTGCGCGAGCACCCCGGGCGGCATCGGCACGTCGATGTGGGTGGTCGAGCCGGAGCCGATCTCGGGGGCCTCGCGGAGCGTGCCGATCATGCGCTCGAACCAGGCCAGCAAGGACTGCCGGTCACTGCGCTGGGCGGTCACGTTGACCTTCTCGTACGAGAACTCGCCCTTGTCGATCACCGGACGGACCAGCTTCTCCGGGTCGGCGTCGGAGAACCCGGCGTTCGGCTGGTACGACCACTGCATCGGGGTACGGATCGCCTCCCGGCCGGGCAGGGACAGGTCCTCACCCATCCCGATCTCCTCGCCGTAGCGCAGCACCGGCGTGCCGCGCAGCGAGAACTGGAGCGCGTACGCCAGCTCGATGCGGCGGCGGTCGTTGCCGAGCATCGGGGCGAACCGGCGCCGGATGCCCCGGTCGTAGATGCGCATGTCCTCGTCCGGGCCGAACTGCTCGTACACCTGGTTGCGCTGTTCGGCGGTGAGCCGGGACAGGTCGATCTCGTCGTGGTTGCGCAGGAAGGTGGCCCACTGCCCGCCCTCGGGCAGGGCCGGGGTGTCCCGCAGCGCCTCGACGACGGGCTCCGGGTCCTGCCGGGCCAGGGCGAGCATCAGCCGGCCGTTGAGCATGAAGTCGAAGAGCATGTGCACCCGGTTGGCCGAGCCGCCGGCGTCGCCGAAGAACTGCGGCAGTTCGTCGGGCTCCACGTTGGCCTCGGCCAGCAGGACCGCGTCGCCGCGCCGCCACTGCACGTGCTGGCGCAGTTCGGTGAGGAACTCGAAGTCCTTCGGCGAGTTGGCGTTGCCCGGCTCGGTCCGCTCGATGATGAACGGCACGGCGTCCATCCGGAACCCGGCGACCCCGAGCTGGAGCCAGAACGACATGATCTTCTTGACCTCGGCACGGACCTGCGGGTTCGTCATGTTCAGGTCCGGTTGGTACTTGTAGAACCGGTGGTAGTACCACGCCTTGGCGCTGCGGTCGTAGGTCCACGTCTCGTGCTGCTCGCCGGGGAAGACCATGCCCTGGTGCCGGTCGGCCGGCTCGTGCTCGGACCAGACGTACCAGTCCCGGTACGGCGAGTCGGGCGAGGAGCGGGCCGAGACGAACCACGGGTGCTCGTCGGAGGTGTGGTTCACCACCAGGTCGATGATCACCCGGATGCCCCGGTTCTGGGCCTGGTGCAGCAGTTCGGCGAAGTCGCCCAGGGTGCCGAAGCGGGGGTCCACGTTGTAGAAGTCGGTGACGTCGTAGCCGTCGTCCTTGTTCGGCGACGGGTGGATGGGGTGCAGCCACAGGCAGGTGACGCCCAGCCGGGCCAGGTAGTCGAGCCGGCCGATCAGGCCCCGGATGTCGCCCACCCCGTCGCCGTCGGAGTCCGCGAACGTGTCGATGTCGAGGCAGTAGACGACGGCCTCGGAGTACCACCTGTCACCCATGCCGGCCTACCTTCTCCGATTGCCGACCTCGGTAAACGCGAGTCCCATTCGGCGGACGCGCGTCCCACCCGGCCGGCAGCGGCGGGTGCCGACCGGGCGGTGACGGGTAGCCTGCCGGGCATGGACCTCGCAGCCGCGCCGCACCCGGTCGACTGGGCGGAGGGGAGCTGGTCGCGCCCGCCGGTCCGGGTCGAAGCCATCCCGCACGGTGGGCTGCTCGTCGAGCCGGCCGCCGGCAGCGACCTGTGGCGGCACACCAGCTACGGGTTCGTGCACGACGACGCGCCGGCCCTGCTCGCCCCGTTCCCGGCCGGCAGCGCCGTCGAGGTGGACTTCCACCTCGACTACACCGAACAGTTCGACCAGGCCGGCGTGCTGGTCCGGGTGGACGACGCGCACTGGGTCAAGGCCGGTGTCGAGGTCAGCGACGGGCAGCCGCAGGTCGGCGCGGTGGTCACCCGGGGGCACTCGGACTGGTCGGTCGCGCCGGTGCCGGAGTGGGTCGGGCGGGAGGTGACCGTCCGGGTCAGCCGGTCCGGTGACGCGCTGACCGTACGGGCCCGGGTGGCCGGTGGGCCGTGGCGGCTGGTCCGGCTCGCGCCCCTGGACCCGACGGCGACGGCCACCGCCGGGCCGTACTGCTGTTCGCCGAGTCGCGGCGGGCTGACCGTACGTTTCACCGGTTGGCGACGCGGTCCGGCGGACGCCGCACTGCATCCCTGAGTCGCCGGGCCTGAGTCGGTGGTCAGGCGTGGTCCCGGCCACCAACAGGTGTGATCATGGTGGGATCGGGTAGCAGTCTCCGATCATCGGGCTCTCCGGCGGAAGGACGCGCATGGCACTCGCCGACAACGTCGACCCGGCCCAACTCGGCGGCCTGACCGGCTGGGTGGCCGGGGTGATCGAGGCGATGGGCGCGCCCGGGGTGGCCCTGCTGGTGGCCCTGGAGAGCATCATCCCGCCGATCCCCAGTGAGATCGTGCTGGCGTTGGCCGGCTACCTGGCCGGTGAGGGCCGGTTCAACCTGGTGGTGGTCTGGGTCGCCGCGACCGTCGGTTCGCTGCTCGGCGCGCTGGTGCTCTACTGGGTCGGCGCGGGGCTGGGCGAGGACCGGCTCAAGCGCTGGCTGGACAAGCTTCCGCTGGTCGACCTGGACGACCTGGAACGGGCCGACCGCTGGTTCGAACGGCACGGCCGCTGGGCGGTGCTGTTCGGCCGGATGGCCCCGGTGGTACGCAGCCTGGTGTCGATCCCGGCCGGGGCGAACCGGATGCCGCTGGTCGAGTTCAGCCTGTTGACCACGCTGGGCAGCGGGATCTGGAACGCGATCTTCGTCGGTCTGGGTTACGCCCTCGGGTCGCGGTGGGACCAGATCGACAGGTACAGCAGCTGGTTCGACTACGGCATCCTGGCGATCTTCGCCCTGATGATCGCCAGTTGGGCGGTGAAGAAGGTCCGTCGCCGGCGCGCCCGACGCGCCCGTCAGCCGGTGTCCAGCGGCAGCGAGAACTGAGCCGCCGCCCCTGCGGAGCGGCACCTCCGGGTCGGACGTGCCGCTCCTGCGCGTTCCGGTCAGGGCAGCGTGGCCAGGTGGGGCTTGACGGTACGGGCGAACCCGTTGCCGTTGCTGACGTCCCAGTTGATCGACCAGGTCATCGCGCCCCGGATGCCCGGGTAGGTGCGCGGCGGCCGGAAGCTGCCGCAGTTGGTCGCCTTCGCCAGACAGTCCAGCGCGGCGTTGACCACGCTGGGCGGGACGATGCCGCCGCCGGCCGCCCCGGCACCGGCGGGCAGGCCGAGCGCCACCTGGTCGGGGCGGAGCCCGTTCTCCAGCTGGAGGCAGGCCAGCGCGACGATGAAGTTCACCGTGCCCTGCGGGTACGCGGCGTTCTGGTCGCAGCCGAGCATCGCCCCGGAGTTGTAGTACTGGGTGTGCACGACGGTGAGGATGTCCCGGATGTCGAGGGCGAGCTTGAAGTAGCTGGTGGTGGGGTTCTGCATGTCGATGGTCTGCGGGGCCATCGTGATGATCAGACCGGCCCCGACCTTGGCCCGCAGCGAGCGCAGCGCCTGGCCCATGTAGGTCGGGTTCAGGCCGTTCTCCAGGTCGATGTCGACGCCGTCGAAGCCGTACCGCTGGATGAGCGCGTGCACGCTGTCGGCGAAGGCGACCGCGCTGGCGGCGTCGTTGACCGCGACCCGGCCGGTCTCCCCGCCGACCGAGATGATCACCTTCTTGCCCCGGGACCTCAGGGTCCGGACGTCGGCGCTGAAGTCGGCGTCGGTGTAGCCGCCGAGCGCGGCGGAGAGGCCGGGGTCGACGGTGAAGCCGACCGCGCCGGGGGTGGCGGTGGCGTCGGCGAAGGCCACCGCGACCACGTCGTACTCGTTCGGCACGTCACGCAGCCGCAGCTCGACGGCGGGGTTGTCGAAGTTGTGCCAGTACCCGGTGAGCAGGTGTTTCGGCAGCGACCCGGTGGGCGGCGGGCTGGTCGGGGGCGGTGTGGTGGCCGGCGGGGTGGTGGCCGGGGGTGTGGTCGGCGGCGCGGTGGTGCCGGGCGGGGTGGTCGGGGTGGTGCCGCCACCGCAGGGCGCGCCGTTGAGGGTGCAGTTGACCGGCGTACCGGAGCCGGTGGCGAGGAAACCGAACGACACCGACGCGCCCGGGGCGACGGTGCCGTTCCAGGACCGGTTGGTGAAGGTGTGCCGCTGGCCGGAGGAGGTCAACAGGGCGTCCCAGTAGCTGCCCATGATGGTCCCGGCCGGCAGGTCGAAGGCCACGCTCCAGGCGGTGATGGTGCTGCCGCCGCCGTTGGTGATGGTGTACTTCCCCTCCCAGCCGGTCCCCCAGTCGGCCGTCTTGACGAAGCTGGCGGTGGCTCCGGCGGCGAAGGCGGGTAGCGCCACCCAGGCCGCGCCGAGGGTCGCCGCGAGTGCGGTGACCAGGGAGAGAACAAGTGCTCGGGTACGTTTCACGGCAGCCTCCAGCCCAACCGGGCATCCATGGACGTCGACAGGTGCCGGTAACGATAAAGAAAGTTAACTGTTCCTGTCCAGGGTCGGCGGCGAGATCGCCCGCTCGCGGCGCAGCACGGTGTGCTCCAGGGCGGTCCAGGCGGTGGTGGTGACCAGGTACAGCACCCCCGCCAGCGGCACCACCAGCGCCACCGGCAGCGTCCCGTACGGCAGCAGCGGCATGATCCGGCCCAGCAGCTCCGCACCCGGGGCCGCGTCCCCCGCCGCCGCCCCACCCGGGCCCGCCGCGCCCGCCATCGCCGATCCGCCCGGCAGCGCCGCCCCGGCCGCCATGGTCCGCCGCATCCGCCGCGAGGCCAGCCAGGCCAGGGCCAGCAACCCCAGCAGCAGTACGCCGAACAGCGGCCCGGCCGCCCCGGCCAGCCCGTCGGTCAGGTGGTGCCCCAACGGCACCCCGGCCAGCTCACCGGCCAGCACGTCCGGGTCCCCGCTGGTGAAGAGGCGGTACATCACCAGGAAGAACGGGGCCTGGAGCAGCGCCGGCAGGCACCCGGCCAACGGGCTCGCCCCGGCGGTGCGGTACAGGTCGACCAGTTCCCGTTGCAGGCCGGCCGGATCGCTGCCGTACCGGCGGCGCAGCTCCGCGATCCGCGGGGCGAGCGCCGCCCGACGGCGCTCCCCACGCACCTGGGCGACGGTGAGCGGCGTGATCAGCAGCCGGACGGCGACGGTGAACAGGACGATGGCGATGGCGGTGGCCGTACCGCCGGCCAGCGGGGCGACCCCGGCGGCGAGCGCGTCGACGGCGGTGGACGCGACGCCGACGACGGCGTCGAGTGGAGCGAAGGCGAACATGACGAGACCCCTCGGTGCGATTCCGGTCGGATGTCCTCGACGGACGGATGACAGGCGGAACCGACCGCGCGACGGCGGCACAGGTGAACTGGGCGACGGCCCGTTACGCGGTCGCGGGGCGCAGGCCGGGCGCGCGGGGACGGGGTCGGCCCGGCGCGTCGGGGTCGAGCTGGCGGGGGATACGGCGGCGGCGGGCCCGGTCCCGCAGGGCGCGGGACCGCCGGCCGGCCCGGGGCACGCCCGCCCCGGTGGTGACCAGCCGCACGGCCAGCACCACGGCCAGCAGCAGGGCCGCACCCAGCGCCGCGCCGGCCAGCAGCTCGACCGGCCGGCCGGCGAGCGGCACGAGGTGGGTGAGCGCGTACGCCCACACCTCGGTCAGCAGCAGAGCCGGCACGCCGCCAGCCTAGGACCCGGTGTCAACGTCCCTGACCGGCTCCGACGACGACCGGCACCGTCCACTTCCCGCGTCGCCCGGCGACCCCCGCGTGGGTGGCGCCCGGCCTTCCGCGTTTCCCGGCGGCCCGCGCATGGGTAGTGCTCGGCGCGACACCCGCGAAGCGCGCGGGGCGGGGAAGGTGGTGAAGGCCGTGATCGGCCAAGGGGCACAGGAGAGCCGAGAGGCAGCGGCGGCCGGTACGGCGGTGCCGCACCAGCCGCAGACCGGCGCACCGGCGGGACCGGACCTGCTCACCGTCGGCGTCGAGGAGGAGTTCCTCCTGGTCGACCCGCACACCGGGGTGGCCGTCCCCGCCGTCGACCTGGTCATGGAACAGGTGCCCGCCGAGCTGTCCGGGCAGGTGGAACGCGAGTTCCAGACCAGCCAGATCGAGATCGGCAGCCCACCCGGGCTGGACCTGGGCGCGATCCGGCACTCGCTGGGCCTGCTCCGGGCCGGGCTCTCCGACGCCGCCGAACGGGCCGGCGTCCGGCTGCTCGCCATCGGCACCGGACCGGTCGCCGGGCCGGTCCCGCCGGTGGTGGACAAGCCCCGCTTCGACCGCATGATCGAGCGGTTCCGGCTGCTCGCGCCCGGCCCCGGCAACAACGGCATGCACGTACACGTCGGGGTGCCCGACCCGGACACCGGCGTGCAGGTGCTCAACCACGTCCGCCCCTGGCTGCCGGTCCTGCACGCGCTCACCACCAACTCCCCCTTCTCGGCCAGCGAGGACACCGGGTACGCCAGCTGGCGGTCGATCGAGTGGGAACGCTGGCCGTCGGTGGCCCCCACCCCCTGGCTCGACTCGTACGCGCACTACCAGCGGCTGATCGGGCAGCTCATCGACAGCGGCCTGATGCTCGACGAGGGGATGCTCTACTGGTACGCCCGGCTGTCGGCGAAGTACCCGACGGTGGAGATCCGCATCGGTGACGTCTGCCCGGCGCTGGACGACACCATCCTGGTGGCGGCGCTGGTCCGGGGCCTGGTCGGGACCGCGATGGCGGACATCTCGGCCGGTCGGCCCGCGCCCCGGGTCGACCACCACCTGCTGGTCGCGGCGCACTGGCGGGCCGCCCACGACGGGCTGGCCGGCAAGGCGGTCGACCTGGGCTCCGGTGGGGTCGTGCCGGCCTGGGAGCTGCTGGACCGGCTGGTCGAGCGGGTCCGCCCGGAACTCGACCGGCACGGCGACACCGACCGGGTCACCGACCTGCTCGCCGGGGTACGCCGGCACGGCACCGGCGCGCAACGCCAGCGGGCCGTGTACGCCCGGACCGGGCAGCTCGTCGACGTCGTCGCCGACGTGGCCCGACAGACGCGCGGCGGCGCACCGACGGTGACAGACTGACCCGATGGCGCAACGGTTGATCGTGATCGGCGGGGACGCCGGCGGCATGGCGGCGGCGTCCCAGGCCCGACGGCGTCGGGACCGCACCGACCTGGAGATCGTGGCCTTCGAGCGGGGCCGGTTCACCTCGTACTCGGCGTGCGGCATCCCGTACTGGATCAGCGGGCTGGTGGAGGACCGGGACGACCTGGTCGCCCGGGACCCGGAGACGTTCCGGCGCGACTTCGCCATCGACGTCCGGCTGCGGCACGAGGTCACCGTGATCGACCTGGACCGCCGCGAGGTCGTCGCCCGGGACCTGGCCGGCGGCGGCGAGGTCCGCGAACGGTTCGACCTGCTGATGTACGCCACCGGCGCGAACCCGGTGCAGCCGGACTGGGCCCGCACCGACGCGGCCGGGGTGTTCGGGGTGCAGACCCTCGACGACGGCGACGCGCTGCGCGACTGGCTGGAACGCGACCCGGCGCCCCGCCGGGCGGTGGTGGTGGGCGGCGGGTACATCGGGGTGGAGATGGCCGAGGCGCTGATCCTGCGCGGACTCGACGTGACCCTGGTCGAGCAGGCCGAACAGCCGATGTCCACGGTGGACCCGGACATGGCGGTGCTGGTGGCGGACGCGATGCGCGGGCTCGGCATCGACATCCGGACCGGGGTGACGGTGACCGGGCTGACCGAGGAGGACGGCCGGGTCACCGAGGTGGTCACCGACGCCGGGGCGTTCCCGGCCGACGTGGTGGTCCTCGGTCTCGGGGTACGCCCGAACACCGCGCTCGCCGAGGCGGCCGGGCTGCCGCTCGGGCCGTCCGGTGGGGTCCGGGTGGACCGCCGGATGCGGGTGGTCGGGGTGCCGGACGTGTGGGCGGCCGGGGACTGCGTGGAGACCCTGCACCGGGTCAGCGGCCAGCCGGTGCACATCCCGCTCGGTACGCACGCCAACAAGCAGGGCCGGGTCGCCGGCATCAACATCGGCGGCGGGTACGCCACCTTCCCCGGGGTGATCGGCACCGCGGTGACCAAGGTCTGCGACCTGGAGGTCGGCCGGACCGGCCTGCGGGAACGCGACGCCGCGGCGGCCGGTTTCGCGTTCGTGTCGGTGATCGCCGAGTCGACCAACCGGGCCGGCTACTACCCGGGGGCCCGGACGATGACCGTGAAGCTGATCGCCGAGCAGCCCAGCGGTCGGCTGCTCGGCGCGCAGATCGTCGGCTGGTCGGAGGCGGCCAAGCGCATCGACACGTTGGCCGTGGCGCTGTGGAACGGCATGACGGTGGACGACATGACCTCGCTCGACCTGGGCTACGCCCCGCCGTACGCGCCGGCCTGGGACCCGGTCCTGGTCGCCGCCCGCAAGGCCGTCGACGCCCTACCGAGGTAGCACCCGTCGACACGCTCACCTGACCGGTGGGGCCCGTTCGGGCCCCACCGGTCTTCCCGTCAGCGGCAGGTCCACCGCAGCGGCTCACCGGTCCGGATCGGTTGACCGTCGGTGGACCGGTACTGGTAGAAGCCGGCGATCGTCCGGCCGTCGTCGCTGAGCACCCGGGCCATCGGGGAGAGCAGCGCCGGGGCCGGATCGATCCGGGGCGGTGCGAGCTCCAGCAGCCCGGCCTCGGTCAGCAGCCCGGCCCGGTCGGTCCCCACCAGGCCGACGACCCAGCCGCGCGCGTTGCCGGCCAGCGGCCGGAACCCCTCTGCCACCTGCGGCAACGGCGCGAACTCACCGGTCGACAGGCGCAGCCGGGCGACCTGTTGACGCGCCGGGGACTGATTCTCGGGCAGGCTGCTCCCGATCGCCCAGGGACCACGGGCGGTGGGCCGGAAGAAGTGGGCGGCCCCCGGGGGCGTCGGCAGGAACTCGCCGGTGCCGTCCGGTCGCCACAGGTAGCCCCGTTGGAAGCCCCCACCCTGACCCACCGAGCCGACGATGGTGCCGTCGTCGGCGATGCCCTCGGCCCGACCGGCCCAGTCCGGGCCGGGCAGCGCCAACTCGACCGGGGTGCTGGTCGACGACGCCCACACCACCGGCACCGACAGGTTCGGGTCGTCCGGGCCGACCCGTAGCCGGTTACCGGCGATCCGGCCCGCCTCGTTGATCGCCACCGGTTGGGTGTTCGGCCCGCCGGGAAGTGGACGGACCACCCCTCCGTCGCCCGACGCGCCCTGGCCGGAGTCGAGCTGGTGGAAGTAGCCCACGCTGCCCCGGTCACCGCCCACGCCGATCGCCTGGCCGGCGGTGTTCACGTCCAGCAGGGTCAGGTTCCGCGCCGCCGGGGGGAGTTCCCGGAGCCGACCGTCCACCCACAACACCGTCCACCCGCCGGAGAGGTCGGGCGAGGCGACGCTGCCCAGCAGGTAGCGGCCGGTCGGATCGCCGGTTGTCACGTCACCACTGCCGGCTCCGGCCGGCAGGGGGAGCCGTTCGACCGTGCAACCTGTCGGCGGTGCCGCCGCCGGCGGCGTGCCCTCGGACCGGCCGGCGTCCCGCAGCACCGGCACGGCCACCAGCGCGGCGAGTGCCACCACCAGCGCGGCCGACCCGGCCCCCGTCATCCGTCGGGCCCGCCGCCGACGACGCCCGTCGCGTACCGCCCGGGCCAGGTCGACCCGGGCCGGCCGGTGCGGCCCCTCGTCCAGTCGGCGCAGCATGCCGACGACCTCTTCGTCGTTCATCGTCATCTCCGCTCCCCTCCGGCGCTGGCGGCCGGCTCACGGTCTCCGAGTTGCCGGCGCATCGCGGCCAGTCCGTGCGCGGTCTGGCTCTTCACCGTCCCGCTGGAACAGCCGAGGATCTCGGCCACCTCCTCCACCGGCAGGTCATGCAGGAACCGCAGCACCAGCACCGCCCGCTGTCGGGGTGGCACCCGACCCAGCGCGGTCCGCAGCACCGTCCGGTCCTCCACCCCCGGGTCGGCGGGCACGGGTGGCGGGTCCGGCGGGGCCGCCGAGAGGCGTACCCGCCACCAGCCGCGTCGCCGCCCGTCGATGAAGAGCCGCACCACCACCGTCCGGACGTACGCGTCGACCCGCTCCGCCCGGGAGACCCGCGCCCAGCGCTGGTACAGCCGGGTCACCGCCTCCTGCACCAGGTCGTCGGCCTCGTCGGCGTTGCCGCACAACGCGTACGCCAGCCGGTGCAGCGCCGGCAGCCGCGCGGTCACGTACTCGGTGTACTCCTGCTCCGATGCGTCCGGCATCCGATACCTCCGTCGCTTCCACCCATCCAGACGGAGGCGGCCCGGAAGTGGTTGTACGCCATCGGTCGGGTTTCCCTGTCGGAGGTGGGCGTTAGGTTGTGCCCGCAGTCGACACCGCCGGCCGGATCGCCGCCGGTTTCCCGCCCCCTCGGAGGATTCCCGATGTCCCAGGAGACGACCTACCTCGAACTGTCCGAAGTGGACGGAGGCGCGCACAAGTTCTACGAGGTCGTCGTGGACGGCTCCGAGCTGACCGTCCGGTACGGCCGGATCGGTGAGCAGGGCCAGGTCAAGAGCAGCAGCTTCGCCGACCAGGCCAAGGCCCGCGCCGCCGCCGCGAAGAAGATCGGCGAGAAGGTCCGCAAGGGGTACGCACCGGCGGTGCGCGGGGTCCGGCAGCGTCGGCCGGTCAGCCGCCGCCAGATCGTCAGCACCCGGTCCACCGCCCGCACCGCGCCGGTGCTGTGGCGGTACGACTCGGGCGCGCCGGCCTTCGGCATCTTCGTGGACGGGCAGCACTGCATGATCGGCAACGAGCGCGGTGTGATCACCACGCTCGGCCACGACGCGCAGGTGCTGGGTCAGGTCCGGCTGCCGGACGGGGTGAAGTGCATCGTCGCCGACGACGCCTGGATCTACGCCGGCTGCGACGACGGGAACGTCTACGACCTCTCCGGCAAGGTGCCCCGGGTGGCGTACGCGATCGCACCGGACATCGACATCTACTGGCTGGACATCCACGACGGGGTGCTCGGGGTCTCCGACGCCGGTGGTGGCATCTCCGCCGTCGACCACGAGGACGAGTTCCTCTGGCGGCGTCCGGGGCGCGGCTCGTCGGCGTGGATGGTGCGCTGCGACGACGACGGGATCTACCACGGGCACTCGCAGGGCGTCACCGGCTACGACTGGCGGACCGGCCAGGAACGCTGGCACAGCCGCACCGGGGCGGTGCTGTTCGGCTGGCAGGAGGGCGACCACGTCTTCGCCGGCACCGCCACCCGCGAGGTGGTGCGGCTGAGCAAGCGCGGGCGGGCGGAGCAGTCGTTCCGCTGCGACGCGCCGGTCTTCTCCTGCGCCACCGCCCCCGACGGCCGGTACGTCTTCGCCGGGGACAGCCACTCCTCGATCTACTGCTTCGACCGGGCCGGCAACCGGCTGTGGAAGCTCGGCACCGGCTGCGGCTCGGCGTACTCGATGCAGTACCACGACGAGCGCCTGTACGTGGTCACCACCGGCGGCTATCTGGCCTGCGTCGACGCCAGCGAGGCGGCGGTACGGGCCGCCGAGGCGGGCAGCGTGCCCCAGGTGGTGGACGTCAAGGCACCCCGGGAGGCGCCCGCCCCGGTGTCGTCCACGGTGGTGGAGGTGGTCCGGCACGTCGACGGCGGGGTGGTGGTGCAGTGCGTCGAGGAGCGGGGCCGGCTGCGCGTCCAGGTCGTCTCCGACGGGTACCGACCGGACTGGTCGGTGCAGTTCCCCAAGGGCATCCGCGAGCCCGGGGCGCGCTACCTGGTCACCGAGGTCCGCGAGTCCGGTCGGGGCGGCTTCTACCGGGCGTACGGCGACATCCGCCGGCTGCTCTGAGCCGCCACAATGGTCCGGTGAGCGGGCAACTGTGGATTCCGGAGGCGCTGGGCTGGGTGCGGGAGGCGCCCGCCGGCCGGGAGTGGCTGGCGGGGCTACCGGATCGGCTGGCCGCCTGCGCGGAACGCTGGCAGCTGCGCCTCGGACCCGCGTACGACGGGGGTGTCGCCTCGCTGGCGTTGCGCGCGGACCTGCCGGACGGGACACCGGCCGTGCTGAAGCTCCAGTACCCCGATCCGGACAGCGTGCACGAGGCGACGGCGCTGGCGGCCTGGGCCGGCGACGGCGCGGTCCGGCTGCTGGCCCACGAACCGACCTGGCGGGCACTGCTGGTCGAGCGGTGCCTGCCCGGCGAGCCGCTGCGCCACCGCCCGCCCGAGGAGGCGCTCGGGGTGGTGGTCGATCTGCTTCCCCGGCTCTGGCTGCCGGTCGACGGGCCAACTGCCGCCGGTGTCGCCGTGGCCGGGATCACCCCGCTGGCCGAGGAGGCCGCCGGCTGGGTGGAGCGGATGCCGGGCAACTGGGAGCGGGCCGGCCGCCCGTACGATCGGCGGCTGCTCGACGCCGCCCGTGACCTGCTCGCCGACCTGGTTCCGACCCAGGGCGGACAGGTGCTGGTCAACCAGGACCTGCACGCCGGTAACGTGCTGCGCGCCGACCGCGAGCCGTGGCTGGTGATCGACCCGAAACCGCTGGTCGGCGAGCGCGAGTTCGGCGTGGTGCCGATGGTGCGCGGCGCGGAGCTGGGCCACTCCCCGGCGGCGGTCCGGTACCGGCTGGACCGGCTCACCGCCGAGCTGGGGCTGGACCGGGACCGGGTCCGGGGCTGGACGATCGGCCAGACGCTGGCCTGGAGCATCGGCGCGGGGCAGGTCTTCCCGCAGCAGGTCGAAGTGGTCCGCTGGCTGCTCGACGGCAGCTGACGGTCAGGACGCGCCGGAGTCCTCCGGGGCCGACTCGGCTCCGTCCCCACCCGAGTGCCGGAGCATCGTCGCGGTGAGCACCGCGGTCAGGGCCAACGTCGCGGCGGCGACCCCGGTCGCCACCGAGAAGCCGTTCTCGAAGGCGCGCTGGGCGGCCGCGACGATCTGCTGGGCCAGCGCCGGCTCGTGGGTGCTCGCCACCTCGGTCGCCGCGCCGATGGACTCCCGTACCGTCCGCTCGTCGTCGGCGGCGAGATCCGGCGGGCGGATCGTGGCGCCGTAGACGGCCAGCAGGACGGTGCCCAGGATGGCGACGCCGAGCCCGGCGCCGAGTTCGAACGAGGTCTCCTGGACGGCCGCCGCCTCACCGGCGCGCTCGGGTTCCGCCGAGGCCATGATGGCGTCCGCGCCGAGCGTCATGACGACGCCCGCCCCCGCCCCGGCCACCAGCATCGCCACCACGGTCTGCGGGTAGTGGCCCGTCCCGCTCACCACCGTCAGGCCGAGCATGGCCACGGCGAACGCGCCGAGCGCCAGCGCCATCGCTCTGCCGCGTCCCCACCGCTCGGACAGCCAGGGTGCGCCGATCGCGCCGACCGCATTGGCGGCGGCGAGCGGCACGAGCGCGAACCCGGCGGTCAGCGGCGAGTACCCGTCCATCAGCTGGAACCACTGGGTGAGCAGGTACAGCAGCCCGACGTACGAGCCGAAGCAGGCCAGCACGCAGACCACCGCGAGGGAGAACCGGCGGTTGGCGAAGAGGGTGATGTCGAGCAGCGGCTGGGTCAACCGGCGTTGCCGGGCCGTGAACCAGACCAGCAGCGCCAGCCCGCCGAGCCCGCTGACCAGCAACGTGGGCTCCAGGCCCAGGGCGGACCCGGCCTCCTTGATGGCGTACACCAGCCCGCCCAGCCCGACGATCGACAACAGTGCGCTGGTCAGGTCCCACCTGCGGGGGGTGCTGCTCTTCGACTCCGGCACCACCAGGAAGCCGGCGACCAGCACCACCACGATGATCGGCACGTTGACCAGGAACACCGAGCCCCACCACCACCGCTGGAGCAGCAGCCCGCCGATGACCGGCCCGACGGTGGCTCCGACACTGTGCGCGGCGGTCCACAGGCCGAGGGCGAGGGTCCGCTCGCGGTCGTCCACGAAGACCACCCGGATGATCGACACGGTCGCGGCGATGATCATGGCGGTACCGGCCCCGAGCAGGGCCCGGGTGACGATCAACTGGGTGGTGGTGGTCGAGAGGGCCGCCCCCAGCGAGGCGAGCCCGAACACCGCGAAGCCGGCCAGCAGCAGCCGCTTGCGTCCGATGCGGTCGCCGATGGTGCCGGAGGTCACCAGCAGCGCCGCCACGGTCAGGGAGTAGATGTCGACGATCCAGAGCAGGGCGGTCCCGCTCGGCAGCAGGTCACGGGTCAGATTGGGAACCGCGACATTCAGCACGGTCAGATCGATGCCCGCCAACAGCAGACTGGTGCACATGACCGCGAGAACGGCCCACCGGTTGTTCCGTGAGACGGGTGCGCCGACCGACACGGCGGGCCCCTCCGCATGCTCCAGGGTCATGGTCGGATTCTCGGTGGACGGGTGCGAACCGACAAGTACGCACATTCCTGTCCAGTAGTGTCACGGGTGATACCAGGGAGGTGCTGCGGCGATGCGTACGAATGTGGCTCACGCGCTTGATTCCTGCGCCATCGAGGTCGCGATCGAGGTGGTGGGCGGCCGGTGGAAGTTGGCGATCCTGTCGCAACTGTTCACCGGGACGAAAAGGTTCGGTGAACTCCGACGGGCGCTGCCGGGCGTGACCCAGCGGATGCTCACCCGACAACTGCGCGAATTGGAGGCCGACGGCCTGGTCACCCGGACCATCTACCGGGAGATCCCGCCGAAGGTCGAGTACTCACTGACCGAGATCGGCCGCAGCCTGGAACAGACCGCGAAACTGCTGGACGAGTGGGGTAACTGGTACCGCACGGTGATCCGGGAAACGGCACCGACGCCGCCCGGGACGGACGGGCCGGACGCCGGGCGGCCGGACGAGCTGACGGTGCCGGTGCCCGGGTCCGCACCGTGAGCCCCCGCTGGTGGTCGCCCACCGGCGCCCGGTGACCGGCGCGGGCGACCGTCCCCGGGCACGCCGGAACGACCGCCGCGGGCCCCGCGCGGGGCGGGGGGGCACGCGGCGGCCGTCAGCCGACCCGGGCGGCCTAGGCGACCTGCCCGTCGTGCACGAGCCGGGCCGCGCTGCCGGCGACGTGCCCCGGCGACGACAGGGCGGACACCAGCCCCGCACGGTCGCAGGCGGCCCGGACGAAGGCGAGGAATAGCGGGTGGGGCCGGGTCGGCCGGGACTTGAACTCCGGGTGTCCCTGGGTACCGACGAAGAACGGGTGCACGTCCGACGGCAGTTCGACGAACTCGACGAGTTCGCCGTCCGGCGACGTGCCCGAGATCCGCAGCCCCGAGTCCTCCAGGACCGCCCGGTACTTGTTGTTGACCTCGTACCGGTGGCGGTGCCGCTCCGAGACGACGAGCCCGCCGTACGCGGCGGCGGTGACGGATCCGGGCCGCAGCCGGGCCGGGTACGCGCCGAGCCGCATGGTGCCGCCCAGGCCCCGCCGGCCCGCCACCACGTCGTGCTGGGCGGCCATGGTGTGCACCACCGGGTGCGGGCTGTGCGGATCTACCTCGGCGGAGTTGGCGTCCGCCAGCCCGGCCAGCGACCGGGCGGCCTCGATCACCATGCACTGGAGGCCCAGACAGAGACCCAGGACCGGGATCCGGTGGATCCGGCCGTGACCGATCGCCCGCACCTTCCCCCCGATGCCACGGATCCCGAACCCGCCGGGGACCAGGATCCCGTGCACGCCCGCCAGGGACCGGTCCGCCCCGTCCGGGGTCCGGCAGTCGTCGGCGTCCAGCCGTCGCACGTCGACCGACACCCCGTGCGCGAAACCGGCGGCCCGCAACGCCTCGGTGACCGAGAGGTAGGTGTCCGGGGACTCGACGTACTTGCCCACCAGGGCCACCTCGACGGTGCGGTCGGCCGCGCCGGGCCGACCGGTCAGCCGCTCCCAGGCCCGCAGGTCGGGTTCGGCGGTACGCAGTCCGAGGCGGCGGGTGACGAAGGTGTCGAGCCCGTTGGTGTGCATGAGCCGGGGCAGGTCGTAGATGGAGGGCGCGTCGGGTGCGGACACCACCCCGTCGACCGGTACGTCACAGGTGAACGCGATCTTCCGGGCCAGGCTCTCCGGCAGGGCACGGGCGGACCGGCAGACCAGCACGTCCGGTTGGATGCCGAGGTTGCGCAGGGCCGCCACCGAGTGCTGGGTGGGTTTGGTCTTCAGTTCGCCCGACGGCGAAATGTACGGCACCAGTGACACGTGGACGAAGACGCAGTTCTCCTGGCCGACCTCACGGCGGATCTGTCGGGCGGCCTCGATGAACGGCAACGACTCGACGTCGCCCACGGTTCCGCCGATCTCGACGATCCGCACCTCGTCGCCGGTGTTCGTCACCCGGGTACGGATCTCGTCGGTGATGTGCGGAATGACCTGGACGGTGTCGCCCAGATAGCGGCCCCGTCGTTCCCGGTCGATGACCGAGGAGTAGATCTGTCCCGAGGTGACGTTCGCGGTGCGATCCAGTTCGACGTCGAGGAACCGTTCGTAGTGGCCGATGTCCAGATCGGTCTCGGCGCCGTCCTCGGTGACGAAAACCTCACCGTGCTGGTACGGGTTCATGGTGCCCGAGTCGACGTTCAGATACGGGTCGAGCTTCTGCATCCCCACCTTCACGCCTCTGGCGGTCAGCAGACAGCCCAGACTGCTCGCCGTGAGGCCCTTGCCCAGGGAGGAGGCCACCCCCCCGGTCACGAATACGTACTTGGTCGCGGTTCCTGGCGGCATCGGAGCCTCCCGGGGTGTCGAGCCTCTGCCGACCGCCCGACGCGGCCGTGGCCGACGAGGGGCCGGTGGTCGCCGGTCGGCGGACCACCGACCCCGATCACCGGCCACGGCGGCGGATCGTCGGTTCAGAGGACGGTGGTGGCGGTGGTGTAGCTGCCGGCGTGGTAGATCAGCGGCAGGTGCAGACGCCGGATCCGGGCCTCGACCGCCCGCGCGACCACCAGGTGGTGGTCACCGGCCTCGAACCTCGACTCCGGTACGGCCCGCAGGTAGGCCGGGACCCCGTCGAGGACCGGCTCCCCACTGGGCAGCCGCGACCACGACGTGGGCGCGGCGAAGCGGTCGACGTGACTCGTCGCGAAGCGACGGGCGATCTCGTGCTGGTCGGCCGAGAGGAAGTTGACCACCACGCTCGTCGCCGCGCTGACGGTCTCCCAGGACGAGGCGGACGTCGACAGCGCGAAGGCCACCAACGGTGGGTGCAGCGAAACGGAACTCAGCGACGTGGCGGTGAAACCGACCGGCCCGGACCCCGCGTCCGCGGTGATCACCACCACCCCGGCCGCGTGGCCCCGGAACAGCGACCGGAAGGTGGCCGGGCTGGTGATCGTCTCCTGCGGTCCGTCGTCCGGCGTACCGTCCGGACCGACGGGCGGGTGGGCGGCCAGCCGGAGCATGCCCCGCTCGTCGGCCAGGGACACCAGCCGGTCGACGACCTCCGCCGGGGTCATGCTGGTGGTGTCCACCTCGACCGCGTCCGGTGCCTTCGCCAGCGGACTGACGGCGCGGTTGCGGTCCCGGGTGTCCCGGCGCAGCAGTGCCTGGCGGACGGCCATGATCCCGTTCCAGGTGGTCACCCCCTCCTGCCGCGACCGGCGCAGGGCACGCTCGTCGTCGGACGCGGTCAGGAAGACCTTCAGCCCGGCTTCGGGGGCGACGACGGTGCCGATGTCCCGGCCCTCCACCACGATCCCCCCGCGACTGGCGACCAGGCGGGCGATGACGTTCCGCTGGATCTGGTGCACCGCCTCCCGGACGATCGGGTGACTCGCCACCGACGGAACGGCTTCCGACACCTGCCGGGAGCGCAGTTGGGCCTCGACCCGCTCGCCGTCCACCGTCACCTGCTGGCCGAGCGACGGGTCGACGCTGATGTCGATGTCGAGCCGACCGGCCAGGTCGGCGACCTGGCCCCCCTCCGGGCTGAGGCCGTCCCGCAGCACCGCCCAGGCCACCGCCCGGTAGATGGCTCCGGTGTCCAGGTAGGCCGCCCCCGACAGCAGCGCCAACCCGCGCGCGGTGGTGGACTTGCCGGCCGCCGCCGGTCCGTCGATCGCCACCACGCCGCGCAACGCGCCCCGCGATTCGCCCTCGGAGTGGGCCGCCGACACGATCTGCGAGCTGGTCATACGGCCGTCGCCTCCGCCGGCTGGCGCAGCGCGGCGACCGTGGCGGCCACCACCGGCGCGTACCGACCGGCCCACTCCCGGGCCAGCTCCGGTACCGCGCCCAGCTCGGCCTCCTCGACCAGCAGCGAGGGGACCGGCAGGCTCGCGCCCAGCTCGGCGAGAACCGGACGGAGGTGCAGGTCGGCCACGAGCTTGTGGGCGAGGGACGCCGACACGCTCACCGGGACGGCCACGACCCGGGCCAGGCCACCCGGCGGGAGCTGGTCGAGGAAGAGCTTGAGCAGCCCGGTGAAGCTCGACTTGTAGACCGGCGTCGCGACGATCACGACCTCGACGTCGGCCGGGATCGCGTACCGGTCCCGGTGGCCGCCGGACGCGTCCACCAGTTCCGACGCGTGCTCGGCCAGGTCGATGACGTGGGTGGTGGCGTCGTGCCGGCCGGTCTGCGACACGAGCGCCCGGGCGAGTTCCTCCGCCACCGCGCGGGTACGGGACCCGGGGCGGGGATTACCGATCACCAGTGTCGTCCGCGAGATGGTGCCGTGGTGTCCCATCCTTCGGTCTCCTACCTCTGGACTCCGTCAGAACTCGGTGAGGGTCTGCCGGAGGGTCGGTTTCGTGTACGCGGAGCGGGTGAGGCCGCGTCGTTGCAGGGCGGGCACGAGGCCGTCGGCGATGTCGATCGCGAAGCGGCGGTTCATCCGCAGCGACGGCGTCGTGATCACGAAGCCGTCGCCGCCGACCTCCTCCATCGCCTCGCCCATCCGCTCCGCCACCTGGTCGGGGGTGCCGATGAGTTCCAGCGAGGACACCAGGCCGCCGGCGCTGTCCATCACGAGCTGGCGGAGCGTCTTGCCGCTGCCCCACTGCTGGAACATGTCCAGCGACCCCTGTTCGCCGTTGGTGGTCAGCCGTTCCGGCAGCGGTTCGTCGAGGTCGAACCGGGCGAAGTCGATCTCGGTGATCGACGACGTCTGGATCAGCAGGTCCCTGATGAACTGCGGCGACGAGACCATCCGCTGGTGGCGTCCGATCGCCTCGCGTTCGGTCTCACCGAGCGTCGGGGTGACGCAGAACAGCACCTTGATCTCGTCCGGATCGCGGCCGGCCGCGACGGCGTGCGCCCGTACGTCGTCCCGGAACCGTCGCATCCCCTCCACCCCGTTGGCGATCGCGATGATCGCGTCCGCGTTGCGGGCGGCGAACCGGCGACCGCGCGGTGACGCACCGGCCTGGACGAACGCGGGACGGTGCTGGGGCGAGGGCACGGTGTTCAGCGGCCCCCGGCACTGGTAGTACTTCCCGACGAAGTTGATCGGCCGTACCTTGCTGGCGTCGACGTAGACACCGTTCTCCCGGTCCAGCACGACGGCGTCCTCGTCCCAGGAACCGAAGAGTTCCCGGACCAGGTCGACGTACTCGTCGGCCATCTCGTACCGGACGTCCCGGGGCGGCAGCGACTCGAGCCCGAAGTTGCGGGCCGCGAGGTCCTCCGCGCTGGTCACGATGTTCCAGCCGAACCGCCCCTCGAGCAGGCTGTCCATGGTGGAGGCGAGCCGGGCGGTCATGAACGGCGGGTACGCCATGGTCGACAGGGTGGCGACGATGCCCAGGTGGGAGGTGGCCAGGCCCATCGCCGCGGCCAGCGGCACCGGGTCGTGCTTGGGCGCGATCGTCCCCTGCCGCAGGGCGGCCTCCGACGAGCCGCCGTACGTCTCGGGGACCATGAGCTTGTCCTCGATGATGACGAAGTCGAAGCAGGCCCGTTCGAAGGCGCGGGCCACCTCCACGTGGAAGCGACCGTTCCACGGCGACCCGCCGTTGCCGAACGGCCCCTGCCAGTCGTCGGGGGTGAAGTTGAAGATCGACGCGAGGTGAAACTTGGTCGGCACTACTGGTCTCCTTTGCGGGACTCGGTGTCAGGTCCTCGTCACGGCGTCGCGGCGGGCAGCTTCGGAACGGCCCGCAGGTCCGCGCCGCCACCCGATTCCGCACCGCCATCCGGTTCTGTGGCGGTGGGCGACTCCGCAGCACCACCCGGTTCCGCGGCGGCTGCCGGCTCCGCGGCGGCGGGCCGACGCATCCCCGGCCCCTGGCGCACCAGCGCCGTCGCGCCCGAGATGACGTGCCAGAAGAGCCGCTCGCCCAGCTCCTGACTGGCGCCGACGGTGGAGGAGAGCACACCCTGGTTCGTGGTGACCGTCGGATCGGCGGGATGCAGGTAGATCCCGGCGAGCGGTGGGTTGTGGTGTTCCGGTCGCTCCGGGGAGACGAGGTCGGGCCGGAGGAACAGCATGAGACTGGTTTCGGTGACCCCGGCGTGCTCGGCGTGCCAGCCGGGGAACCCGGCCACCTCCTCGTTCAGCCACGCGTCCGTCACCAGACTCCACCAGCTGAACGCGATGGCCTCCCGGCCGTCGAGCAGACCCCGCTGGCGGACGTCGTCGACGGCCTCGAAGATCAGCGCCTCGTTCTCGAAGTGGCCGTTGAGCAGGATCAGCCGGTGGAACGGTAGGTGACACAGCGATTCCAGCGTCTCCGTCAGGTACCGGATGAGCGTGTCGCCGCGCAGGTGGAGGGTGCCGGGGAAGGCCGGCCCTCCCCCGCTCTGCGGCAACGACCGGGCCCCGATCGGCTGCACCGGCAGGCGGTACCCGTCGAGTTCGAAGGCGAGCTGCTGGGCCAACGCCTCCGGGATGACGGTGTCCACCGCCAGGGGCAGGTGGGGGCCGTGCTGCTCGATGCTGCCGAGCGGCCAGATCAGGGTCCCGCCGCGCACGGCCTCCGCCACGGTGGCACTGCTGAGTTCGGCGAGGTTGCGGGACCACGGTGAACGGATCTTCATCTCGGCCCGGCCCCTCATCCCGCCACGGCGGCGTGGTCGGGCGTCACCGCTGCCGCGGGTGCCGAGGCGACCTCGTCGAGGATGCGCCGCAGGGTGTCGAACATGTTGGTGTGCAGGGCGGTGTAGACCTGCGCGACGGACGCCCCGACCCGCAGGTAGTCGTGCACGTCGGCACCGGAGGTGACGCCCCCGGAGGCGAGGATCGGCACGTCGAAGCCGCGCCGACGCAGCCGGACGATCGCCGCCAGCACCAACGGCTTGATGCCGGGACCGGAGTAGCCGTAGACCCCGCCCAGGGCCAACTGCCCGTCGTCGGCGATCGCCGCGCCCGGGATCGTGTCACTGATCGTGATCGCGTCGGTGCCGCCCTCGATCGCGGCGGTGACCCGGTCCGGCAGGCCCTCGCCGATGCCCAGCTTGACCGCGATCGGCGCGGTGACCCGCTGCCGCACCGCGCGGGTGTAGGCGAGGACCCGTTCCGGGGTGTCCTGGAGATCGCCCTCCTCCTCGTTGAGACAGGAGATGCCGAGTTCGAGCGCGGGGGCACCGGCGAGCACCACCGCCTCCGCGAGACTGCCCAGTTCCTCGGGGCTGTCCGCGTGGATGGAGGCGATCACCGGCGACCGGTCGTCGGCGAGGGACCGCAGCAGCCGCAGCCACCAGCTGACCGGACGCTTGGAGTAGGTGGTGCTGTTGAGCATGCCGGTCGGGATCCGTACGATCCGTTCGTCCAAAGTGGTCGGCGGGTTGGGATGAATGGTCTTGGTGACCACCGCTCCCGCCCCGGCCGCCAGCAGCTTCCGAATGTTGCGCTCCTGGTCGGTGAGCAGACCGGAACCGATCACCAGGGGATTCGCGAGTCGGAGACCGAGCACCTGTACGTCATTCATTTCGGATCCAATGCCGAAGCGGTCGGAGTGGACATGGCTCACGAGATCGCGCTGGCGAGAATTGCTTCCCGCTGCCGCCCGGTGGCGGACAGGATCCCGTTGATGAGGAACTCCGGCTCCTTCAGGACGAGCTCCAGGTCGAGGACGGTCACCGATCCCACCATGTGCAGACCCTTGAGAAGGTGACTGGCGGAGTTGTTGATCGGAAGCGACGTGACCAGGACGATCGGGCGACCGAGAGCGGTGGCCCAGCCCAGTTCGATATGCGTCCCGTCGGTCCGCAGCAGCGTACCGTCCTCACCCACGGGGAGGAAAGGGACGAACACGTCGCACTTCTTCATCCAACGGAAGTCCCGCAGGGAGACCTGCTCCGGGGTGAAGGCGGCCGTCTTGTCGCCGAACTCTTCCACCACGTGGGCGGAGAAAACGTTCCCGCCGTTCGCCCGTATCTGACCGATGGCCGTCGAGATGGACTCCTGGAGGCTGGGCAGGAAGCCAACCGGACGAATGGCGTGCTGGATGGGGCCACCAACGAATACGTCGAGGCCACCCAGGTACTGTTCGGGTTTCTCGCCCACCACTGATCCTTTCCGGAACGAGTTGGTTCACCGAAGGGGTACGACAGCAACGCGACCCCTGGCGACGCCGATAGCGAGGCATCAATGGACGCCAATCCGAGAGGCTACCTGTCAGCATTAGTGCCGGCAAGGGAGCCGCACGCGATTCGTAGATCGTTCAGTGCATCCCGGAGAAGATCGTTTTTGTGGTCCACGCGGAGCCGGCCGACACCGATTCCGCGGCGGGACGGCGGAGGAGCCCTCGCCGTCCCGCCGCGTCCCGCCGGCGGGACGGCAGACCCCTGGGCGACAGACCGGACGGAGTCGGCGACCTACACGCTGAGCAGCGCGGACGACGAACCCACCGGCCGGATGGGGGCAGCCGAGAGCCGGGCTACACCACCCGACCGCGCGCCCGCGCCTCGGACGGAATTCCCAGCAGTCGCCCCGCCCCGTGCAACGGCCGCCCCGAGGGACTACCCGGCGGGAAGATCGTCCGATGCGTCGTCCAGGATGGACATAATCCATTCCTCGAGCGTCCGGTTGGTACGGGCGGCGGCCCGCTGCCAGCGCTCGAACCGATCCGAGGCGGGGTCCACGGACAGAATCAACGGAAGCCGCTTACGGACTGTCGACGAGGCGACCCGGGAACCGCCCTCGTCGTTCCGTACCCATTCCTCGCCAGGTGGCGGCGGATCGACCCGGTCGGCCCGCTTCCGCAGTTCCCGGCGCAACGTGTTCTTCGACCACTTTCCCTCGGCGGCCCGCTGGAGCCAGAGGTCTTGTTCCGCCTTGGAGAGGGTGGCGACCTCGGCGTGATGGGAGAAGCTCAACTGCGCCCAACGCCGGTGCGGCTCGAAGCGGCGAGCGACCCAGGCATAGTTCCGCAGGGTCTGATAATCCAGCGACGTCCGTTCGATCGCGGCGGCGTAGCGGTCCGGGTACATGCGTTCGCCGTAGAGCAGCCAGTCGCCGAGCCACCAGGCGGAGGACCGGACGATAAGGGAGAGTTGCCCGCCGATGCGGTCCCAGGTCGAATAGGGGACGCTCGCCGGAATGTGCAGGCTGGTCGGTTGCGGGACAACGACGCTGTCCAATCCCAGGTTCGCCCCTCGCCCCGCCGGATGTTTCGGGTGAAGGGCCAGGGCGTGCCGGACGCTCCGCGCGGCCGGGGGTATGGAAGCGGACAGGGAACGATCGGTCGGCATGCCCTCCTCCGGCATCAGAAGAGCACCTTCCCCATCGGCGGCCCGGCGATCACGGCCCCACCGGTCCGGCCGGCCGGAAATCGACACGGCACTCCGGAAACCGCCAGGAAACCGTGGTCGTCGACACTACGGCTAAGGTCTGTCCGCTTTGGACCAACGTGACAGCACATACCGGCAGAGTAACTACTCAACGTGGCGGATCTGTAGCGGAGAGCCCAACGGATGCCCGGCCGCCCACAGTGACGACCGTCACGTTCAATGGGGGTTGCCGGACCCGCCGACGACCGGGCGGGGCGCGGCGCCGGTCGGCCCCCGGGGCCGGAGTTCTCCTACCGGACACGCCCGGGCAGCACTCCGCAACCCGACGGCCACCGTCCCCCGCGTGCCCACGGAACGGTCAGGGCGTACCCGGCGGCCGGTGTCGCGGTACCGGGTGGGCGCGGCTCAACCGGCCTGACAGCCGGCACACCAGTAGAGGTTCCGGCCGCCCAGTTCACCCCGGGCCACCGGGGCGCCGCAGACGTGACAGGGCTGACCCGGCCGGCGGTAGACGTACACCTCGCCACCGTGCCGGTCGATCCGGGGCGCGCGACCCATCGCCTCCGGCAGATGGTCGGGGCGGACGGTGTCGATCCGGCCGCGCTCGACGGCGACCGTCATCAGCTCGACCAGATCCGCCCAGAGGGTCCGCCACCCGTCCGGGGTCAGCTCCCGGCCGGGCCGCAGCGGCGGCAGCCCGGCCCGGAACAACGCCTCGGTCACGAAGATCAACCCGGTGCCGGCCACCACCGACTGGTCCAGCAGCAGCGCGGCGAGCGGGGTGGCGCTGCGCCGGATCCGGTCGAACGCCCGCGCCGGGTCGGCGTCGGCGCGCAGTGGATCGGGGCCGAGCCGGGCCCGCAACGCGTCCACCTCGGGCGGGGTGAACAGCTCGCAGGCGGTCGGCCCGCGCAGATCCAGCCAGTGCCGGTCGGTGGTCAGCCGGAGCCGGACCTGCCCGACCGGCGCCGGCGGCTCCCCCGCCCCGTCGGCGAACTTGCCGTACAGCCCCAGGTGGACGTGCAGGGTCAGCTCGCCCGCGTAGTGGTGCAGCAGATGCTTGCCGTACGCCTCGGTGCGCTCCAGCACCGCGCCGGAGATCAGCGCGGCCCCCTCGGCGAACCGGCCCTGCGGGCTGCTGACCTGCGGCTTGTCCCCGGCGAACAGCTCGGCGTGCCGAGCCGCCAGGCGGTGAATCGTATGTCCCTCCGGCACAGCCGCCAAGCGTAGTCAGCGACACCCGTCGCATCGACCACGCCCCCGCCGCCCTGTCGATCAGGAGGTTCGAGCACGGCTCCGCGCGAACCGGTACGTGAACCGCTTGACCGTGCGAGAGGCCCCCGCCGGGGCGGCCTACCTGTCGTCAGTCGGCCAGGCCGCCGGCGAACGGCGTCGACCGCCACTGTTCCACCAGCGGCCCGATCGCTTCCACCAGCATGGGTAGCTGCGGTGCCAGGGCCAGGGCGGCGAGGCCGCGCAGCATCCCCACGGCGGTCACGAAGCGCAGGACGTCCCGGTCCAACCGCCGCAGCCCCAGCCGGTCCGCCTCACGGTCGTAGGCGGCCTCGCCGTCCGGGCCGAGCCCGGCCAGGTCCCACTCGACGGGCCCCAGGGTCACCATCTCGAAGTCGGCGTACAGGTTGCCGTGCAGGCTGGGGAAGATGTTGGCCGGCGGACAGTCCCCGTGCACGGGTCGCAGGTCGATCCCCGGGAACCGGGCCTCGAACTCCGCCCGAGACCGCACCATCGGCTCCAGGGCCCGCCACTCGCGGCCGGCGCGGTCCAGATCGGCCGGCTCGACGAGGTCGGGACGCTCGGCCAGCAGCGCCAGACTGTCCTCGATGAACCGTGGCTCGGCGGCGGACAGGAACGACAGCTCGCCCGGGTAGTCACGCATCGCGGCGTGCAGCCCGGCGACCAGGCCGCAGTTCGCCACGTAGTCGGGTTCCGCGTCCGGGGCCGGTTCGACGTACTGCCAGAAGGTCATCGAGAACCCGTCGACCTGAACGGGTTCCGCTGGCACGAGCGGGCTGGGCGGGATCACCGGAACGCCCCGGTCGGCGAGCCACCGGACGACGCCCAGCTCGGCCCGCTGGCGGGTCGCCTGGCTGGCCAGGTCCGCGTAGTGCGGCAGCACCGTGAGCACCCGGGCCACCACCGGCGCGGGTTCGAGGTGGACGACCACGGAGAACACGTCGTGCAACACCCGGGGACCGGTCACGGTGAGGCCGAGGCCACGCGCGGCACGCACCGCCGCGTCGACCGCGCGGGCGGTCCGGTGGGCGAGCTGCTCGGGCGTCAGGAAGGCACTCATCACGAGATCGTGTCATTCCGCCGCCGGGTGGCGGAGACCCGGGCCGCCCGGGTCCCGTCGCCGCCGGGCGCGAAGGGGCCCACCCGAAAGGTCCATCGATATGTACGGGCCAGCGACCAGCGTGGGGATGTTCACCCGACGGTCGGGTGAAGGCAACCCGCGTCGGGCAGGGTCACGGGGTGTGAGCAGCGCAGAGTCCACTTCCGGACGTCCCCGGCTGTCCGTCGTCGTTCCGGTCCACGGGGTCGAGGCGTACCTGACGACCTGCCTCGACTCGATCCTCGCCGAGCCGACCGACGACGTCGAGGTGGTTGCCGTCGACGACGCCTCACCGGACGGCTGCGGCGCGATCCTCGACCGGTACGCCGCGCACGAACCCCGGCTACGCGTGGTGCACCTGAGTGCCAACGCCGGGCTCGGTGGTGCCCGCAACGCCGGGCTGGACCGGGCCACCGGCGAGTACGTCTGGTTCGTCGACGGCGACGACTGGCTGCCACCCGGCGCGCTGGCCGCGGTCCGGGACCGGCTCGCCGCGACCCGCCCCGACGTGCTCCTCATCGACCACGCCGAGGTCTTCCCGGGAAACCGGGTGGTGCCCCGCCCCTCGGCCGATGCGCTCGGTGGACAGCCCACCCCGCTACGGCTGGCCGACGCCCCGCAACTGCTCCGACTGGCCCAGTCCGCGTGCACCAGGATCGTCCGGCGCGGTCTGCTCGCGGAGACCGGGCTGCGCTTCCGGGGCGGCTGGTACGAGGACGTCGCCTACAGCCACCCCCTGTTGATGGCCGCCGACCGCATCGACGTACTCGAAAGGGTCTGCTACCACTACCGGCAGCAACCGCAGGGCCGGATCACGGTGACCCGCAGCGACCGGCACTTCGAGGTCTTCGACCAGTACGCCGCCGTCTTCGCCGCCGTGGACGCCGCCGCCGGCCGGTACGACGTCTTCCGTCCGGAACTGTTCCGCCTGATGGTCAACCACTACCTGGTGATCGTCGGGAACGATTCCCGGCTACCGGACACCGCGCGCCGAGGGTTCTTCCGGCGGGCCGCCGAGGACTGCCGCCGCTGGCTGCCACCGGGCGGCTATCCGGTACCCGGCGGGGTCGCCGGGTTGAAGCACCGGCTGCTCCAGCGGGACGGCTACGCCGCCTGGGCCGCGCTGCGGTCGGTCCACCGCACGCTCGCCCGGGTACGGCGGCCCGGTGGCCCGACCACGGAGACCGCCCCGCTGCCGCAGCCCGTGCCACTTACCGGGACGGAGACCACCGCCCTCCCCACCACCCCGATCCACTGATCCGGCGACGCGTAGCGAGGAGCGACTGGTGAAGGTGCTGGTCACCGGCGGAGCCGGTTTCATCGGCAGCACCGTGGCCTCCGCGCTGCTCGACGGGGGACACGTCCCGGTCATCCTGGACGACCTCTCCACCGGTCGGGAGTCGTTCACCGCCGGACGGGCCTTCTACCGGGGTGACATCGCCGATCGCCGCCTGGTCGACCGGATCTTCACCGAACACCCGGACATCAGCGCCACCGTGCACTGCGCCGGGGTGATCGTGGTGCCCGAGTCGGTCCGCCAACCGCTGCGCTACTACCGGGAGAACCTGGCCAAGACGATCGCGCTGGTGGACCACCTGGCGGGCAACGGTTGCCGCCGGGTGCTGTTCAGCTCGACCGCCGCGCTGTACCGGCCCGGCGCGGACTTCGGCGTCGACGAGACGTCCCCGGTCGACCCGACCAGCCCGTACGCCCGCAGCAAGGCGCTGGTGGAACAGGTGCTCGCCGACGCCGCGGCGGCCGGCGAGGTGACCGCTGTCGCGTTGCGCTACTTCAATCCGATCGGCGCGGACCCGCAACTACGGACCGGGTTGCAGATCCGCGACCCGAGTCACGCCCTCGGCCGGATGATCGAGGCGTGGTTCGGCGGGGAGAAGTTCTGTGTCACCGGCGTCGACTGGCCGACCCGGGACGGCACCGCGATCCGCGACTACGTCCACGTCTGGGACCTGGCCGAGGCACACGTGGCGGCGTTGACCCGGTTCGACGAGGTGGCGGCCACCGAACCGAACAGGTTGGTGGCGGTCAACGTGGGCACCGGCACCGGCACCACCGTCCGGGAACTCCTGGCGGCCTTCGAGCAGTTCACCGGTGAGCCGTTCCCGTACCGGGAGACCGGTCCCCGGCCCGGTGACACCGCCGGGGTGTTCAACCGGAGCCGACGCGGCCAGGAGTTGCTGCGGTGGCGGCCCCGGTACGGCATAGCCGACGCCATCGGGCACGCGCTGCGCTGGCGGGAACTCGACGCCGCCGGCCCGGCGGGCGCGACCCGGACCGGACCCGCCGGGCGGGCACGGCCCTGACCGTCCGGGCTCAACGGCGCTGGGCCAGTCGGGCGACGACCCGCCGCGGGGTGAGCGGGACAACCGAGATCATCAGGCGTCCGGAGTCGTCCCGGCTCGGGCTGACCGCGTAGAGCCGCCGGCCGCGTCGGCAGACCACCGGACGGGACGCATTCAACCTGGTCGCCCGCAGTGGTGCCGAACCGTTGTCACCGGCCACCGTCACCTCGACCCGTACCGCGCGGCGCTGCCCGGTGACCGCGCTCGCCGCGACCAGGGCGGCCACCTCGAACAGGGCCGTCACCGAGGTCGCAGCTTCCTGCCGGGTGAGCTGGACCTCGCCACCCGGCACCTCCTCCGCCAGCACGGCCAGGGTCGAGGCGCGGGCGTCCAGATCCGGCAGCGGGCTGCGGGCGTGCACGGCGAGCACCGTCCGGCCGGCCCGGTCACGGGCCCAGCCGACCGACGTCACGTCCAGCTTGGCCAGCCACTGCGGCAGCGCGTCGGTCACGTCGAAGACCTGGTCGGGCAGCCCGCCGCCCACATCGCCGCCGTCCGCGCCACCGTCGGCCGCGTCGCCACCATCCGCAGCACCGTCGGCCGCGCCACCGTCGGCCGCGTCGCTACCGCCCACGGCACCACCGCCCGCAGCACCGGCGTCGGCGGTGGGGCCGAAGCCGGGGTACGTGGCGTACCAGCGGTCCCCCACCATCGTGACCGGCGGCACCCCCCGTTCGGCGTCCTGCCGGATCACCGCGACCAGGTCGTCCAGGCCACCGTGGCGGGCCACCGCCAGCCGGAGCCGGGTCTCCACCGCCAACCGTCCGGCGATCCGGGCGCTGAGGTGCCGCTCGGCGAGCGTCCGCACCCCGGCGTGCAGCTTGGCCTGGGTCGTCCGGTCCAACCGGAGGAAGTCGTCGGCCAGCAACGCCCCGACCTCCAACGCGAAGTACCGGGTCAGGACGGTGTCCCGGGCCGGCCCTGGCCCGATCAACCCGTCCGCGAAGGCGACCAGCGCCTCGGCGCAGGCCAGCCGTTCCTCGGCCCTGCTCAGGTAGGTGATGTTGCGCGCGTCGAGGCGGCGGACCGCGAAGTAGTAGTCGTAGTCGGCGAGTACCGAGACCCGCCTGGCGTGGTGACAGGCCGCCAACGTGAAGGGCTGGTCGCTGCCGATCGGCATGTCCTCCGGATAGCGCAGCCCGTACCGCTCGATCAGGTCCCGGCGGAACAGCTTGGTGTTCGCCAGCGACCAGGACAGTGCCGGGTCGTCCAGCCCGATTTCCGGCCGGGTGGCGGCGAACACCTCCTGGTGGATGAACCGGCTGTTGACCCCCACCACCCGGCCGAGGACCACCTCCGCGTCGTACCGGTCAGCGGCGGCGACAAGCCGCTCCAGCGCCTCCGGTCCCAGCTGGTCGTCCGCGCCGAGGAAGAAGACGTACCGGCCGGTGGCCCGGTCCAACGCCCGGTTGCAGGGAGCCGCCGGCCCGCCCGAGTTGGGTTGCCGCAGCACGGTGACCCGGCCGGCGAACCGCCGCGCGAAGCGATCGAGGTGCCGGTGCCCGAGATCGGTGGAACCGTCGTCGACCGCGACGACCTCCATCCGGTCCGCGCCGATGGTCTGTGCCGCCAACGAGGCCAGGCAGCGGGTCAGGTACGGCATGGCGTTGTAGACCGGCAACACCACGGTGACGTCGGGGACGCTCACCCTTCCGTCCCACCGGTCGGGGCGGAAGCAGGCAGCAGGTCGGCGTAGATCCGGTCGTACACCTCGGCCTGTGCCGGCCAGGACCACGACTTCAGCAGGCCGGGCCGGTCGTACGCGGCGCGGTGGCGGGCCGGGTCGGCGAGGACCGCCCGGACCGCCCGGACCAGGTCGGCGGGGTCCCCGGCGCGGAACACCTCCCCCTGCCCGGTGGTGCGGACGGTCTCCGCCATCGTCCGTACGTCGCTGACCACGACCGGCAGCCGGGCGTGCGAGTACTCGAAGAACTTGGTGATCAGGGCGATCTCGTGGTTCGGCCAGTGCTCGATCGGGATCACCCCGACGTCCGCCCCGGCCAGGAACGGCACCACCCGGTCGGCGGGGACGTACCCGCCGACGTGCAGCCGGTCGGCCACCCCCAACTCCCCGGCCCGGTCGACCAGGCCCCGGACGTACTCGCCGTCCGGCCGGTTCACCACGAACGCCACGTGCACGCCGGGCAGCGCGGGCAGTGCCTCCACCAGTACCGCCAGCCCTCGCTGCGGGGCCGCCGCCCCGCTGTAGACCAGCAGCGGCACGTCCGGCCCGAGCCCACACCGCGCCCGCACCGACACGAACTCCTCCTCCGGCTGCGGTTTCCCGCTGTCGACGGGATCGGGGGCGTTGAGCACCACCGCCGGCCGGTCCGCGAGGCCGTGCTCGGCCTGGAGCAGCCGGGCCAGTTCGGCGGAGACGGTCACCACCGCGTCCGCGTACGGGGCGTACTCCCGCTCGTACGCGCGGTGCGCGGGCAGCCAGCGGACGTTGTCCCGCCAGGGCTTGATACCGGGCAGGAACTCGTGCGCGTCCCAGAGCAGCCGGACCCGGCGACCCCGCTCGGCGGCCCGCAGCTTGGCCCGGGCACCCACCCCGAGCATCCGGAAGTCGTGGGCGTGGATCAGGTCGGGGTCCAACGCGTCCACCACCGGCCCGTACGCCCGCTCGTACTGCCACAGCGACGGCTCCAACCGCCGCCAGGCCCGCTCCCGTAGCGCGGTCGACCAGAAGCGGGTGTACGCCGTCTCGACCGGCCGGCGCAGCCCACCGAGCGCGGCCACCGCGCGCCGCCGTCGGGCCTGCGCCCCGGTGGGCGGGCCACCCATCGGCAGCAGCCGGACCTCGGCGCCCCCGAGCCGCCACCGGTGCGGTACGCCGTCCGGCGAGCGCCCCAGCAGGGTCACGTCCCAGCCGGCGGCGGCCGCGGAACGGGCCGCCTTCTGCACCCGCGAGTCACCGTCGACCGCGTTGTCCACCAGCATGACCACCCGGCCCCGGGTCCCCGGACGGCGGTCGGCCACGGTGTCGTTCGTCCCGGTCACGGCTGGGGATCCTACGGCCACCGTGGGCCGCGTCGAAGCCCAACAGGAACACGTCGACCCCTGTTCACCTGCGCTTCGATCGACGGATGCCGGAGCGACCAGGTGTGCCGGAAAGCGGCACCGGGTACGTCAGGGACGTCACCGCGTGGCTGAACCGGCGCGTCCGAGGTCTCCACGCATCGATCAGGAGGTGTTTCTGGTGAAGATTCCTTCGCTGTCGCGCCGGAGCGAGCCGGCAATCGGGGACGAGAACGCGGACAGCCGGGTGGACCGGAACGGGGACGGCCGGGTGGACGGGCAGGACCGCACGACCACCCTGGACACCGGCGACGGGGGGGTCACCCCGCCGGTGGTCACCGGTCGGGACGACGACCGGACCACGTACCGCAGCAGCGCCGCGCCCCACGACGGCCGGGACCCCCGCGACGCGGAGGCGGAGCGTCGGGCCGCCGCCCGCGCCGCCACCGCCCGCGCCGCCACCGGCCGGCCGGCGGAGGGCGACCGCGCCACCGCCCGTCCGGTCGACGCCACCGGCGGTACGACGACCACCCCGACCGTCGACCTGGACGCGGACGGGGCCCGGGAACGTACCGTCGACCGGGGCCACCTGCACCGCGACCGGACCGACACGGCCCCGGCCACCCTGCACCGCGCCGACCCGGACCGGACCGACCTGGACCGGAGCGTGGCCGGCGTGGACCGGACCGACCCGGACCGGGACGTCGACGGCGGGCCCGTCACGGAGCCCCCGGCCGTGGCCGGCAAGCGGCCCCGGTCCAGCCTGCTCGCCACGCTCGGCCTGGTCGTCGGGGTGGTCGGGGTGCTGTTCGTGCTGACCGGCACACTCGCCGGGTACGGCATCGCGGTCGGCGCGATCGGCGCGGTGCTGGCCGTGCTGGGGCTGGTCGCGACCCGGCGTCGGCACGTGGCCGGCAAGTTCGACGCGCTGGTCGGCATGGCGGCCGGTCTCGCCGCGGTGGTGCTCGGGGTGCTCGCGATGAGCGGCCAGTACGACTGGCCTACCACAGACGGTGACTGGGTGCTGCGGCTCCGGGAGTGGCTTGACTCACAGTTTGTCGACCGGTTCTGACGGGCACTGTTGCCCGCGCCGGTGATGCACCGGCCGAGCCCGGTCAAACTGGTGGTTCACCAGCGGGGGCGACTCTTTCAGGGGCGGCGGTTCGCCGCCCCTGAAGCATGTCCGGGTCCGGACGGCACCCCCACCATCGCCTCACGCAACGAATCACCTGTACCGACCCTCCCAGACGCAATGAACGTCTGCCTCACGCAATCCTCACGGGTGGATACCGCCGCCCCGGGCCGCATAGCGTTGAAGAACGGCGCCAGCCCGTGGGCCGAAGGTGGCCAGGGCGCGCCCGACCCCCGGGAGCAGGACAATGACGATGGACGCCACCAGCCAGCGCTTCCTCATGTGCCGGCCGACGTACTTCGCCGTCGACTACGCGATCAACCCCTGGATGGACCCGACCGCCCCGGTCGACACCGAGCTGGCCGTCCGGCAGTGGGAACAGCTCCGCCAGGTGTACCGCGAGCTGGGCCACACCGTCGAGGAGATCCCTCCGGTGCCCGGCCTGCCGGACATGGTCTTCGCCGCCAACGGCGGGACCGTGATCGACGGTAGGGCGATGGCGGTGCAGTTCCGCGACCCGCAACGCGCCGACGAGGCCCCCGCCTACCGCGCCTGGTTCGAGGCCGCCGGCTTCGAGATGTCCGACCCGAAGCACGTCAACGAGGGCGAGGGCGACATCCTGCTCGCCGGTGACCTGCTGCTCGCCGGCACCGGCTTCCGCACCGCGCACGCCTCGCACGCCCAGTTGCAGGAGGTCTTCGGGTACCCGGTGATCAGCCTCCAGCTCGTCGACCCGCGCTTCTACCACCTGGACACCGCCCTCACCGTGCTCGACGAGCGGACCGTGGCCTACCTGCCGGAGGCGTTCTCAGCCGGCAGCCAGGCCGCGCTGCGCCGGCTCTTCCCCGACGCCGTGCACGCCACCATCGCCGACGCCGAGGTGCTCGGACTGAACGCGGTCAGCGACGGCCGGCACGTGGTGCTGCCCGTCCAGGCCACCGGCCTCGCCGCGCAACTGCGCGACCGGGGCTACCAGACCATCGGTGTCGACCTGTCCGAGCTGCGCAAGGCCGGCGGCGGACCGAAGTGCTGCACGTTGCGTCTCCGACAGGGAAAGGCAGGCAAGTGATCGTCGACGACATGCTGCGGACGCCGGGGGCGGTCCGGGAGGCCGAACAGTGGACGGCCCACAACTACCACCCGCTGCCGGTGGTGGTCTCCTCCGCCGAGGGGGCCTGGCTGACCGACGTGGACGGCCGGCGGTACCTCGACTGTCTGGCCGGCTACTCGGCGCTCAACTTCGGTCACCGGCACCCGAAGCTGATCGCCGCCGCGCACGCCCAGCTCGACAAGCTCACCCTGACCAGCCGGGCGTTCATCCACGACCAGTTCGCCGACTTCTGCCGCGAGCTGGCCCAGCTCTGCGGCAAGGAGCTGGTCCTGCCGATGAACACCGGCGCGGAGGCGGTGGAGACCGCGATCAAGGTGGCCCGCAAGTGGGGCTACCAGGTCAAGGGCGTACCGGCCGGCAAGGCGAACATCGTGGTCGCCGAGGGCAACTTCCACGGCCGGACCACCACCATCGTCAGCTTCTCCACCGACCCGGACGCCCGCGACGACTTCGGGCCGTACACCCCCGGCTTCACCGTCGTCCCGTACGGCGACCTGGACGCGCTGGCCGCCGCGATCGACGAGCACACCGTGGCGGTGCTGATCGAGCCGATCCAGGGCGAGCAGGGCGTGGTGGTGCCGCCGGCCGGCTACCTGCCGGGCGTACGCCGGGTCTGCACCGAACGCAACGTGCTCTTCCTGGCCGACGAGATCCAGTCCGGCCTGGGGCGTACCGGGGCGACGTTCGCCTGTGACCACGAGGGCGTCGTGCCCGACATGTACCTGCTGGGCAAGGCGCTCGGCGGCGGCATCGTGCCGGTGTCGGCGGTCGCCGCCAACACCGACGTGCTGGGTGTGCTCCGGCCGGGACAGCACGGCTCCACCTTCGGCGGCAACCCGCTGGCCTGCGCGGTCGCCACCGAGGTGGTCCGGTTGCTGGCCACCGGCGAGTTCCAGCGCCGCTCCGCCGAGCTGGGCGAACGGCTGCACGCCGGCCTGCACGCGCTGGTCGGCCGGGGTCTGGTGGCCGTCCGCGGCCGGGGCCTGTGGGCCGGGCTGGACATCGACCCGACGTTGATGACCGGCCGGGAGGCGTGCGAGAAGCTGATGGCCCTGGGCGTCCTCGCCAAGGACACCCACGGCTCCACGATCCGCCTCGCCCCGCCCCTGGTCATCACCCCCGAGGAGATCGACCACGCCCTCACCCAACTCACCACCGTCCTGACCCCCACCCCCTAACCCCCTCCCCTGCCCCCTGCCCCCTCCCGCCTCCCGCCCGGTTGATCATGAAGTTGTTGCCCCGACACGCCGGTGCCGAGGACAACAACTTCATGGTCAACGCGCCGAGGGGGCGGGCGGCGGGGAGGGAGGGGGGCAGGGAGGGTTAGGGGCGGGGGAGGCGCATGGCCATGGTGGGGGCTTCGGCCATCACCGAGGTGGGGGTGTACTGGGCGCCGGCCGGCAACTCGCCGGGGCGGCCGATCTGCACACCCGGATAGAGCTCGAGCATGTCGCCGGGATCCAGTACCCGGGACTGCTGCGGGGCCAGCGGGATCCGCTCCGCCTCGGCCATCGAGCCGCCCGGCCGGATGCCGCTGCCGTTGGTGCTGACGTCGGTCACCACCACCGTGCCGGCCCGCAACTCGAACTTGGCGTGGCTGCGGCTGATCCAGCGTCGGGCCTCGTCGTTGAGCCACTGCCCGAGCACGATCCCATCGGCGGCGTCCGGTGCCCGGCCGACCAGCACCGGCTGGTCGGCAGTGAGCACGAACCGGCGGCGGACCAGCCCACCGATGCGGACCGCGAGAACCTCGGTGCGGGGCCGGGCTCCGGCGTCACCGAGCCGGGAGCCGTGCCGCGGGCAGGTGGGCGCGCCACCGCGCAGGGTGGGTGGCGGCTGGGCGGCCGGGCTGCGCTCGACGACCCGGGCGAGGTCGGCGAAGGCGCCGCCGCCACCGCCGCTGCCGAACAGGGCACAGCCCGGCTCGGGGCAGCGCCACAGCCGGGCCAACAGCTTGGCGCCGACCGGTGAGGGCTGGCCGGCGACCGGGACGGTGCCCGTGCCGACGTGGGCGACGAAGGTCGGGCCGCCCTGGCCGGGCACCGGTGCGACCACCCGTCCCGGCTGGTCGACCACCCACGGGTAGCGGCCCCGCAGCCCGTCGAAGCGGGCCCGGCTGAGCACCGGCAGACCGAGCAGGTCGGCCACCTCGAGGATCCGGTCACCCGGCTGGTCCAGCACCTCCACCAGCCCGTCGTCGGCCCAGCGCCGGACCACCATCCGCTCGTTGGAGGTCAGGTCGGCGTCGGAGAGCAGCGCCCGGTGCACCACCGCGTAGACCGGGACGCTGTCCTCCTCCAACTGGCGGGCCAGCGCGTCGATCACCATGCCGAGCCGCAGCATGCTGGCGGGGCGGCCGGCGTCGAGATCCTGGTACCGGATCACCTCGGCCAGGTCGACCACGGCCCGGGCCAGGACGGGGTCGGTGCAGACGCGTCCCTCGATGGCGTCCAGCACCTTGCTGATCTCGAATCTCATCGCGCGCTCCGGACGATCTCGTCGATCCGCCGGGCCAGGTCGACGTCACGCTGGGTGACTCCACCGGCGGAGTGGGTGGTACAGCGGAAGGTCAGCGTCCGCCACCGGATGTCGATGTCGGGGTGATGGTCCCGCTCCTCGGCCACCACGGCGACCCGGTCGACGACCGCGATCGCCGCGGGGAAACTGTCGAGCTGGACGGTCCGACTGATGCCGGCAGGGTCGCCCGTCCAGTCCGCCAGTGCGGCCAGCTCGTCTCGCACCGCCTCGGCGGTGAGCACCTCTGCCATGGTCAGCACCCTACCTCCGACGGTGCCGACAGCGAGTGACGGCGAGCGACGGGTGGGACGGAGGTGACCCGGCTACCCGAGCCGGCCGACGAGGGACCGCAGCCGGGCCAGGTCCCGCCGCCGCCGCTCGTACGTGGTGGCCAGCCCGATCAGCGCGAAGCCGCCCACGGCCAGGAAGATCCACCGGGGTACCAGATCCCAGCTCCGGATCGCCTCGTGCAACGCGAGCAGGGCCAGCGTGGCCGCCCCGGAGAGCACCGGCGCCTGCCACCGCCGGACCGCCCCGGCCAGTACGACCAGCAGCGCCCCCGCACCGAGCAGCAGCCGCCGCCATGGCTGCGGGTCCGGGGCGAACAGCACCGAGACCAGACTGGGCAGCAGCGCCGCGGCGAGCCCCGGGCCGAGGGCGGGCCAGCTGGTCAGGCCCGTCCGGGTACGCATCGCCACCACCCCGGCCAGCACCGCCAGCGCCGCCGCCGGCAGGGTGTACGCCTCCAGCAGCGCCACCTGACCGGCGGCCAGCAGCAGCCACCCGCCGAACAGCTCACTGGCACCGGCGATGGTCGCGAAGCCCCACCGTCGACCGATGGACTCCCCCGGCCGGAGCGACCGGAGCGCGACCACGGCACCCCAGAGGGTGCAGACCACGGCGGCGTGCCGGAGCGACCCGACGGTCAGCAGCAACGCGGTCAGCGCGACAGCCTGGGCGGACGCGTCCAGCACCAGGCTCTCCCCGGGCCGGCGGCCGGCCAGCCGGGCGGCGGTCACCAGGGCGAGTACCGCCACCGCGAGGACGGCGAACGCGGTGGTCCGCAGCGGTAGGTCGCCGGCGGACGCGGCGGTCAGGGCGAAGCCGGTCGCCGTGAGGGTCGCCACGATCCAGCCGGCCGGACGGACGGCTGCGGACCGCCCGGCCACCCCGACGACCACCGCCGCGACCAGCATCAGTCCCAGCCCGGCGAGGGTGGTGGCCCGGGTCGGGACCAGCCCGGCCAGCCCGGCCCCGACCAGTGGTACCCCGGTCCAGGCCAGCACCGGCCGCACCAGCCACCCGGCCCGGGAACCACCGGGTGCCGGTGCGGGGACGAGCGCGGCGGCCAGCAACACGGCCACGCCGACCAGCAGGGACAGCCCAGGCATGACCGGCCACGGGGCACCGGCCCCGGCGGCCAGCACCGGCCCGGCGAGCGCGACGAGCGGCAGCCCGGCCACCAGCACGGCCGAGCCACCGAGGCCGAAGCGACCGGGGCCAGACCGACCGACGCCAGATCGACCGACGAGGGGCGCGGCCGAAGGGCCGGAACCGGATCGACCGGCCGGGGCGAACGCTGGGCGGTCAGGGCCGGGACCACCGGTCAGGGGCACCAGGGGGCGGTCGGGACCGGAGCGGGCGGCCACGGCCACCGCTGCGAGCAACAGGAGCAGCGCGACGCCGGCAGAGAGGCGGACCGGGGCCAGCCCGGATGGCAGGCCCACCCCGTCCGGAGCGCCGGACCAGACGTCCCCGAGCCAGCCGTACGGGGCGACCAGCACCAGGAACCAGGTCGGGGCGAGCGCCGCCACGGTCACCGCCGCCAGGCCGGCACCGACCATCCGGAGTACGCCGGTCGCGCCGACGACCGATCCGACGGCCGCCACCAGCACCATCGACGCGAGGTACAGCGGCACCGACTCACCGGCCGGTACGACCAGCGGCACGAGCCCGGCCAGCGGGGGCGCCACGGCCAGCGCGCCGACGGCGTACCCCCGCAGGTCCGGCCAGTGGCGACGGACCGCGACCAGGGCGACCGGCAGCAGCCCGACGGCGAGAGCCAGCCCGCGCAGCCGCCACCGGACCGGGGTGTCCAGCCCGATCAGTGTCACCACCACCAGGGCCGGTACGACGAGCACCGCCACCGTCAGCGCCGGGCCGGCCAGTTCCCGCCCCGGACCGGTCAGCCGCCGGCCCCGACCGGCCATCACCAGTCCGGTCAGCAGCAGCCCGGCCAGGACCGCACCGGCCCCCACCGGCGCGGCCATCCCGACGAGCAGGGCGTGCCCGGTCAGCAGTACGCCCCCGGTGGCGGTGAGCACCGGCTGCCATCCGCGCCGACCCGGCCGGAACACCGCCGCCAGCAGCAGCACCACCCCGGCGACCAGGTCCAGGGTCAGCACGGCGGGCCAGGGCGCGGGGTGGACGGCCGGGGTGGCCAGCACGGTGACCACACCGCTGGCGAGGCCGATCGGGAAGCGGGCCGCCCGGGGCGACAGCAGGGCCGCCGCCAGTGCGGTCAGCAGGACCGCGACAGGCAGCTGCCAACCCCAGGAGAGGTCCGGACCGGCCGCCGCGCCCCGCCACGGCGGGGCGGACCGGGCCACCGCGGCGACGGCCAGCACGCCGGTCAGCAGCAGGGCGACCTGGGCCGTCCCGCCGGCCACCACCAACGCGCCGACCCGGGGACCGGTCCGCGTCCGTCCCGGCAGCAGCCGGACCGACCCGGCCGACGCAAGGGCCACCAGCGCCGCCGTGACCAGCAGCATCGACGGGCGGAGTTCGGCCACCGGGCGGAGCACCGCCGCGGCGGCCAGCACCACCAGCAGCCCGGCGGCGATCCCCCGGAACACCGGACCGCCGGCCACCAGCGCCGCCCCGAGCAGGACCGCCCCCACCGCCAGCAGCGGCGCCCCGGCCAGGTAGGCGGTGCCGGCGACCTCCCCCAGCGCCAACGCCACCAGCGCGCAGACCGTGGCCGGGACCATCGCCAGGGCGTACCCGATCCAGGCGACGACCCGGCCGGCGGTGCCCAGCGGACCGGTCACCGGCCGGACGCGCGGCCCCGCCGCACCGGCCTGCCCGACCGGCGCGGCAGCGGAAGCCGGCCCCGCCGGCCCGACCGGCGCGGGCACCGTGGCCGGCCCCGCCACTCCGAACGGCACGGAAGCCGGCCCCGCCTGGCCGGCGGGCGCGGACACGGCGCGTAGGACGCCCAGCACGGCCAGGTCGAGCAGCGCGACCCCGGCGAGGACCATCGCCCAGCCGGCGGCGTCCGGCCGGGCCTCGACGGCGAGCAGCGGCAGCACCGGCTGCACGACGATCAACGCCGTGAACCAGGGCACTGCCAGCCGGGTGAGCAGCCCGTACCCGGCGGCGACCGCCGCGCTGACCCCCCCGGCCAGCGCGACGTACCGGGTGCCCGGCCAACCGGCGACACCGAACAGGTCCACCGTCCACGCGGCGTACCCGTCGAGGAGCACCAGCAGCAATCCGACGGCGGCGAAGGTCTCCGCCGTGCCGCGCAGCCCCCGCCGCGCGACGACCGGTGGCACGGCGAGCGCCAGCGCGGTGAACCCGGCCAGTATCGCCGCCCGGCCCACGATCCCGACCGACGCCCAGGCGACCGCCGTGAAGACGATCGCCGCCGTACCGAGCAGCAGCCCACCGAGAACGAACAGCAGGCCCTGCACGGTCCGGGTCGAGGTCTCCCGGCCGCCGGCCACCACCGGCACCCCCACCGGTGGCCCGACCGGCAGCCGACCGCCCACCGGCGGCACCCCCACCACCGGCCCGACCGGCAACGACCCGACCGGCACCGGCCCGGCAGACGTCGGCCCGACCGGCAGCGGTCCGGCCGGCGTCGGAGCGACCATGCCCGGTCCAGCCGGTACCGGCGCCCGGGGCGGGACCGGCCGGGGCGGGACGGTCCGGGACGCGCGCACCCGCGCCGCCAGTTCCGCCCGCCGCCGCTGCGCCGTGTGCAGCGTCGCACCGAGTTCGAGGTACGTCCGGCGGGCCTGCTCCACCCGGGCGGACAGCACGGGAATCTCGGCGTCGAGGCGGACCACCTCGGCGGCGACCGGGTCGGGTCCCCGGCCGCAGGACCGGCAACCGACGGTCAGGTCGGCCGGTGCCGCGCAACCGGGGCAGGGGTAACCGGTGATCTGCACGCGGCCATCCTGACCTGCGCCGGCAACCGTTGCCCAGAGTGTGCGTACTCAGAGTCGGGTCTGGTCGTGTACCCAGGTCGAGTAGTCGGGGTTTCCGCTCTCCACCCGGGTCACCAGGATCTCCGGTACCTCGTACGGGTGGCTGGCCCGGATCTGGTCGACCAGCGCGACCACCCGGTCCGGGGCGGTCTTGAACTGCACCGACCACTCGGAACTGGTCTCCATCGCGGACTGCCACCAGTAGGTGCTGTCCACCTGACCGCCGACCTGGGCGCAGGCCGCCAGCCGGCCGGCGACCGCGGTGGCCGCCAGCAGGTCGGCTACGGAACGGGCGTCCACCACGGTCGTCACCACGCAGATGTGCTCCACGAGCGCACCCTACGCGCCGACCGGCCCGTCGCGGTCGATCCCGACCGGGTCGTCGCGGCCCGGTTCGGCGGCCGGAGCCGGTTCGGCGGCCGGAGCCGGTTCGGCGGCCGGAGCCGGTTCGTCGCCGGTGGGGTCGGCCACGACCAGCGGACCGTCACCGGCGACGCCGACCGGACCCGGTCCGGCGCGGCCCGGTCCGTCGGCCGGAGCCGGCCCCGTACCGGCGGAGTCGGCTACGCCGTCGCGGTTCTCCGCGATCCAGCCGTCGATCCGCGCCCACCAGTCGAACAGCCAGTCGATGCGTTCCTGCCGCCCGGACGGGATCTCCTCGGGCGGCACCGACCAGAACCGCATCACGATCCGCTTGTCCATCGGCAGTTCCCGCCAGACGTCCGCCACGGTCAGCATCCGGTCCAGCCCGGTGTGCGCCACGAAGATCACCCCGGCGTCGGGGGCCGCCTCCAGGGCGGCGAGCATCCCACCCGGTTGCGGGGCGAGCACGTGCTGCATCTTCTCGGCCCGTAGCGCCATCCGCTCCAGGCCGCGTGAGCGGAGCCGGGCGATGGCCCGCAGCCGGCGACGCGGGGTGAAGTTCCCGCCCTCCGGGAAGATCACGAAGGCGTCGTTGTCGTCCAGGCCGGTGGCGAGGTGCCCGATCTGGTCGGTCACGCTCCCGTCGCGGCGCGCCCCGGGGGCGAGGAACCGGCTCGGCAACCGGTTGAGCAGGACGTCGATGGCCGGATCCCACTGGAGGGTGTCCTTGAGGACGATCCGCGGCTCCCGGTAGAACCAGTTGACCAGCGCGTGGATCAGGATGAACGAGTCACCGGGGCCGGCGTGCCGGCACAGCACCAGCTCCGGCCGGCCGGGCAGCGCGGTGTCCGGGTCGGTGCCGACCACGTCGATGCTCAACCGCAGGGTCCACCGGGCCTGCCAGAACAACACCCGCAGGAACCAGCCGGCGAGCAGGTAGTGGGCGCGCTGGAAGGCCGGGGACCGGGTCCGCCAGCCGAACCCGGAGCCGACCCACAGCCCGAACAGCGCGAGCAGCGCGGCGGCGTCCCACAGCAGGTAGACGTAGCCGATCCAGACCAGTCGCAGCGGGCGCAGCCGACCGGGGACGAACGGCGACAGGGCCGCCGCGACCAGCAGCCAGACCGGCAGCGTGGTGACCACGGTGAACGCCAGCAACACCACGGCGGGCGCGAGCAGGATCCGCCGGACCCACCTCGGGGGCAACGGCATCAGTGGTCCAACGCGGCGAGGTAGTCCCGGGAGGCGGTGTACGCGCGGCTGATCCGCCGGCCCACCGCGGCCATGTCCCGGTACGCCCACGGGGAGTCCTCGCGCGGTTCGAGCCCGCCGGTCGGCAGGACGTGCACCTCCACGCCGGCCGGCAGCGCGGCCAGCTCCCGGGCGAACCGGTGCCGGCGGGCGATCTCGAACGCGACCTGGGCGACCTCCCAGGGCCGGCGGGGCGGGGACAGCTCCCGTTCGATCCGGCCCACCTGGAGGACGAAGATCCGGGCCGCGCCCAGGGTGACCGCCTCGCCGATCGGGATCGAGTTGACGATGCCCCCGTCCACGTAGTGCTGGCCGTCGATCTGGGCCGGTGGCAGCAGCCCGGGTACCGACGCCGAGGCGACCACCGCGGGCACCACCAGCCCGGTGCCGAACCAGTGTTCGGCGGCCCGTTCGATGTTGGCCGCGCAGCACCGGAACGGGACCGCCAGGTCGGCGAAGGTGGTCTCCGCGCCCAGCTCGTTCTCCAGCAGTTTGCGCAGCGGGCGCGGCGAGTGCAGGTGGGTACGGGCGGCGAAGCGGCGCAACTGCCGGGCCACCGAGTCACCGTAGACCTCGCTGGCCTCGGGCGAGGCCCACAGCCGGACCAGCCGGTCGGTGACCGCCTCGGTGGGGTCGGCGGCGACCAGGGCACCGTTGACCGCGCCGATCGAGGTGCCGAGCACCAGGTCGGGACGGATTCCGGCGCGGAACAGGGCACGCAGCATGCCGACCTCGACCGCGCCCAGCACGCCGCCACCACCGAGCACGAACGCCACCGGACCGCCAACCATGGCGTTCATCCTGGCACGGCGACGCCCGTCGCTGGTCACGGCCAATCACCGGGGCACCCTGACGGCAACGGACCGGATACCGTCGGCGAAACCGGCCAGCCGTTGACACGTCGGACACATTCCCGCAACCTGATAGCGCTTCCGACCCGAGGGCAGGTGCGTTCAGAGATGGGGGCGCTGCACGCCGGCAACCTGCTGGCCCGCCGGTACCGGCTCGTCGACCGGATCGGCTCCGGCGGCATGTCGGTGATCTGGCGGGCCCGGGACGAGGTCCTCGACCGGATCGTCGCGGTGAAGGTGCTCGCCCCCTCGCTCGCCGCCGACGCCCGGTTCCGGGACATGGTCCGCGAGGAGGCCCGCGCCGCCGCCCAACTGGTCCATCCGCACGTGACCTCGGTACACGACTACGGCGAGGCGATCGCCCCGGACGGCTCGATCACCTCGTTCGTGGTGATGGAACTGCTCACCGGCGAGGAACTGGAGTACCGGCTCACCGAGGGGCCGCTGCCCTGGGCCGAGGCGGTGGAGATCGGCGCCCAGGTGGCCGACGCCCTCGCCGCCGCCCACCGGCTCGGCATCGTGCACCGGGACATCACCCCCGCCAACGTGATGATGACCCCGGTCGGCGCGAAGGTCCTCGACTTCGGCATCGCCACCCGGATCGGCACCCCGGACGACGACGAGGACGGCGGCACCTTCGGCACCCCCGCGTACGTCGCGCCGGAACGCCTCGACGGCGCGCCCGCCCAGCCGTCCACCGACATCTACTCGCTCGGCGTGCTGCTGTACGAGACGCTGACCGGGCGGGTCCCGTACCCGGCGGAGACCTGGGAGCAGCTCAGCGTCGCGTTGGAGACGACCCGGAGCCCGTCCCTGGCGGACGTGCCGGAGCTGCCGCCGGCCGTGGCGCGGACCTGCCTGCGCTGCCTGTCCCGGGACCCGGCCGACCGGCCGACCGCCCGGCAGGTCACCGAGGCGCTCCGCAAGCAGCTCAGCGCCGAGGCGGCTCCCGCCCAGACGGTCCCGTTGCCGGCGGGCGAGGCGGAGGCGCCGGCCGCCGTACCGCCCGACGGGCCGGCGCGGCCGGTCGGGCGGGTGGCGGTCGCCGCCCCGCCGCCGGCCGGGGACGCGGAGCCGGCCGCCCCGGTCAGCGCCCGCCGGCGGTGGGCGGTCACCCTGGCCGCCGGGGCGCTGGTGCTGCTCGTCGCGGGTGCCCTGGCCTGGCGCGAAGCCCCCGGGACGACGCCCACCACCCCGCAGGTGCAGCCGACCACCGAGGCGGTCGCCGAACCCACCGCGACCGTCACCCGGCCCAGCCCGTCGGCGTCGGCCACCCGTCGCCCGGCCCCCGCGCCGAGCACCCCGGCCGGGACCCCACCCGCCGACGACGGGGAGACGCTGGTCGCCGCCGCGAACCGGCTGGACCAGCTCATCGACGCCGGGGTCAGCTCCGGCGAGATCCGCTCCGACGTCGGCCTGGACCTGGACAACCTGCTGCGCAACCTGACCATGGCGGCAGCCGACGGGCGGGGCGACGTGGCGGAGTCGGTGGCGGAGATGCGGGCGAAGGTCGCGCGGCGGGTCACCGAGGGCGGGATCACCCCCGGGTACGCCCGCCAGCTCGACGCCGCCCTCGAACGGCTCGCCGCAGCCCGGGTCTGAGCCGACCGGGTCTGAGCGGGCCGCGGGTGCCCCCGGCCGGGATCGTCCGCCGGCGGGCTCCAGGCCCGGCCCGGCACCTGGGCGGGCAATCAGCGGCCGGGCCGGCCCCCCGGGGAGGGCTGTCAGCGGGCCGGTACCCGGGCCGACGCGGGACGGCCGGCGGAGGTCGGACGGCCGGCGAACCGCCGGTAGACGGCCTCGTAGCCACGGGCCATCCCGACGGTGGAGAAGTGCTCGGCCACGTGCGCCACGCAGTCCTCCGGCCGCAGCCGGTCCACCTCGCGCAGCGCCGCCGGCAGTTCCTCCGGACGGTCGCAGACCAGCCCGGTCACCCCGGGCCGGACCAGTTCCGGCACCGCCCCCCGGTTGAGCGCGACCACCGGCGTACCGGTCGCCATCGCCTCCACCATCACCATGCCGAACGGTTCATCCCACTGGATCGGCATGATCAGGCAGCGGGCCTCGGCCAGCAGCCGCAGGCAGGTGTCCCGGTCGGCGTTGACCAGCACCCGCACGTCCGGCCCGAGCAGCGGCTCGACCACCTCGGTGTAGTGGCGGCGCTCCCCCGGTTCGGTGCACTTGCCGGCCAGCACCAGTGGCAGTCCGGCCGCCCGGCAGGCCGCGATGGCGACCTCCGGGCCCTTGTCCGGGCTGAACCGGGCCAGCCAGAGCACCGGGCCGGCACCGGGGCTGCGTTTGCGGGGGAAGTCCGCCGTCTCCAGCGCGTTGTGCACCGTCCCGGCCCAGGGCAGGCCCGGGTTCGACCGGCGCTGGGCGTGCGAGATGGCGACCAACCCCACCGACGGGTGGACCAGGCTCAGCACGTCGCCGTACTCACCGACCGGGTTGCCGTGGACGGTGGCGACGGTCGGCACGGTCCGCCGGTCCGCCAGCAGTGGACCGACCGTGGTGTGGTCGTGGACCACGTCGAAGTCCGCCGGGCTGAGCAACCGGTGCACCCGCGCCAGGTGGGCCAGTTCGGGCAGCGACTCGCCGATCCGCTCGTGCTGGAGGTCACCGACCGTCGGGACGTAGTCCGCGTCGGTGCCGTGCCAGCCGCCGGCCCCGAAGAGGGTGACCGCGTGGCCGCCGGCGATCAGGCCGTCGACCAGGCCGGCGACCACCTGTTCCAGGCCGCCGTACCCGGACGGGGGCACCGGATACCACGGCGGCACCAGCATGGCGATCCGCAACGGCTCCCCGCGCTCCCCGAACGAGTGGTCCACGACGATGAGCCCCTCCCCCTGTCAGGTCCGCGCCGGGCGTCTTCCCGCCGCATGCCCGGGTAAACGGAGCGGCGGGCCGGGCCGGGCCCACGACCGGCACCCGGTGCGGGCATCCGAGCGGCGCGGGGCCAGGTGCAGGGGCGGCGCACCGGGCCGGCGGCGGGTGAGCCGCCTCACCCGGACCGGGTGACGTGACGAGGCGACGGCGGGCGACGGAACCGACCCCCTCGGTTCCGCCGCCCGCCGTCGCGGGAGGAGACAGGCTCGGTCAGGACGCTTCGGCGAGCGTCGCGGTGGTGTTGGCGGTCGCGCCGTCCCGGCGGTACTCGATCTGCACCCGGTCGCCGACCTTGCCCGCCTGGACGGCCGCCACCAGGTCGTTCGAGTCGCTGATCGCCTTGTCGCCGAACTTGACGATCACGTCGCCCTGGCGCAGGCCGGCCTTCTCGGCGGCGCTGCCCGGGGTGACCGTCGAGACCAGCGCCCCGCCGTCCTCGGCGACGGTGACGCTCACGCCGAGCGAGGCGTGGCTGACCTTCTCGCCCCGCTGGAGGGCCGCGGCGACGTCCTTGGCCTTGTTGCTGGGGATGGCGAAGCCCACCCCGATGTTGCCGGTGCTCTGCCCGCTGGTGGCGATGGCGGTGTTGATGCCGATCACCTCGCCCCGGGTGTTGACCAGCGCGCCGCCGGAGTTGCCCGGGTTGATCGGGGCGTCGGTCTGGAGCAGCCCGGAGATCGAGCTGGCCCCGGCGCCCGGCTGCTGCTGGCTGCCGGCCTGGATGGTCCGGTCCCGGGCGCTGAGGATGCCGGCGGTCACCGAGCCCTGCAGGCCGAGCGGGCTGCCCAGCGCGAGCACCTGGTCGCCGACCTGCATCGCGTCGCTGTCGCCGAGCTTGGCCGCCTTCAGCCCGGACACGCCGGTCGCCTTCACCACCGCCAGGTCGGTCTTCGGGTCGGTGCCGACGATCTCCGCGTCGGCGGTCTTGCCGTCGGCGAAGACCACCCGGACGGTGTCCCCGCCGGCCGAGGCGACCACGTGGTTGTTGGTCAGCACGTAGCCGTCGGCGGTGAGGATGACGCCCGAGCCCTCGCCGCTGCCGGCCTGGATCGAGACCACGCTGGGCTGGACGGCGGCGGCGATCTTCGGCAGGTCGGCGCTGTCGATCACCGGGGCGGCGGTGTAGGTGCGGGTGGGGCCGGAGTTGTCGGCCAGGGCGAGCGCGAGCGCGCCACCGCCGACACCGGAGCCGAACATCAGGGCCACCACGGCGATCCCGGCGGCGGCGAACTTCGCCACCCGACCCGGCTGCGGACCGGGCCGCTGGCCCGGCCCCTGCGCCCACGGCGGCACCGGCCCGGACCCGCCGGGCGGCACCGGCCCGAACGGCCCCTGCTGCCCCGGGTACCCGGCGTTCCATCCGCCCTGGTTCCCGGGGTACCAGGGGCCGGTCGGGTACCGGCCACCGGGCGGCGGGTAGCCGGGCTGCCCGGACACCTGACCCGGGTAGGGCGGGGCGGACGGCGGGGGGCCGGCCGGCGACCAGCCCTGCGGGGCCCCGGTCGACGGGCCGGACAGGGTGCCGGCGGTCGGGGTGGGGGCGGACGGGGTGCCGGGCCCGGAGCCCTCGATGGGACGGACGATCGCGGTGGGGTCGTCGGCCCGGTCGGCGTACGGGCCAGCCGGAGCGTACGGGTCAGCCGGAGCGGCGGGGTCCGCCGGGCCGGTCGGAGCGGACGGCCCGGTCGCGGTGGGCCCGGTGCCGGGCGACGGGGCGTCCGACGACGGCGCGGTGGCGGACGACGGCGCGGTGGCAGAGGACGGGGCGTACGGCGACGGCGCGGTGGCCGGCGGCGCGGCGTCCGGGGCGTACGGCGACGGCGCGCTCTCGGCGCGGGGCAGCTCGGCGGTGGGATGCGCCGGCTCGGCGTCGGACTGGGCCGGTCGCCGCTGCGGGTCGGTCTCGTACTCGGTCATGTGTCTACCTTGCCCCCGTGGACTGCGTTCAGCCTGGAACCAACCTGGATGTTGCCTGAAAATCACTGCGTGTCGATCACTGCGGGGCCGTCGGCGGGTCCGCCGGCGGGGCCGTCGGCCCGGCCGCCTCCTCCGGGTCGCCGGCCGGCTGCCCCTCACCCACCGGGAGCAACGGCAGCCGCACCTGGAAGGTCGCGCCACCGCCCGGGGTGGGCACCACCTGGACGGTGCCCTGGTGCACCGCGACCAGCGCGGCGACGATGGCCAGGCCGAGACCGGTGCCGGTCACCCCACCGGCCCGGCGGGTACGGGCCGCGTCGGCCCGGTAGAACCGCTCGAAGACCCGCTCGGCCTGCTCCGGGGAGAGCCCGGGACCGGTGTCGGCCACCTCCACCAGCGCGGTCCGCTCCCCGTCGGTGCAGAGCCGCAGGGTGACCGACGCCTCCGGCGGGGTGTGGGTCAGCGCGTTGGTCATCAGGTTCCCGATGATCTGCCGCAGCCGGGCGTCGTCGCCCTGCACCACCAGCGGACCGGAGCCGGGGGTGATGTCCAGTTCGATCCGGCGGTCCGGGGCGACCACCCGGGCGGCCTGCACCGCGTCGGCGGCGAGCACCGGCAGCTCGACCGGGGCCAACGACAGCGGCCGTTCCCGGTCCAGCCGGGCGAGCAGCAGCAGGTCCTCCACCAGCAGCCCCATCCGGGCCGCCTCGTCCTCGATCCGGCGCAGCAGGCCGGCGGTCTCCTCGGGGGCCCGGGCCGCGCCCTGCCGGTACAGCTCGGCGAAGCCCCGGATGGTGGTGAGCGGGGTGCGCAGCTCGTGCGAGGCGTCCGCGACGAACTGCCGCATCCGTTCCTCGGACCGGATCGCCCGCGCCTCGGACGCCTTCGCCGCCTCGGCCGCGTCCCGGGCGGCGGCCTCGGCCCAGCGGGCGGCGGCCTCCGAGGCGGCCCGGGCCCGGAAGGCGGCCTCGATCTGGGCGAGCATCGCGTTCAACGCCCGGGACAGGCGACCCAGCTCCGAGCTGGGGCACTCCTGTCCGCTCTCCGGGTCGGGCACCCGCCGGGTGAGGTCACCACCGGCGATCGCCGCCGCCGTCCGTTCGATCTCCACCAGCGGCTTCAGGCTGGTCCGCACGATCGCCGCCCCGATCGAGGCGAGCAGGACCAGCACCGCCCCGCCGACCAGCATGTCGATCCAGACGAGCTGCTTGACCGCCCGGTCGACGTCGGTGAGGTTCTGCCCGACCGCGAGCACCCGGTTGTCGGGCAGCTCGACGTAGATCATCCGCCACCGGATCGAACTCTCCCGCGCCGGCGCGTTGAACGGCTCCCCGACCTTCTGCTGGAAACCGGCCAGGTCCGACGGGAACGTCGGCAGGTCGTCCAGGCTGAGGTTGATCCGGTCGTACGCGGCGATCCGCGCGCGCTGCGGGTCGGCCAGCGCGACCACGTAGTCGGTGGGGGCGGCGGCCTTCACGTACCCCTGGTCGAGTTCGGGCAGCCACGCGGTGATGCCGTCGCCGTACGTCCGCAGTTCCGCGTCGACCTGGTCGACCAGGTAGCTGCGGAGGAAGAACGTGGTCAGCGAGCTGATCACCAGCAGCGCGGCGGCCACCAGGGCGAGCACCGCCGCGACCAGCTTGACCCGCAGCGGTACCGACCGCAGTCGCCCCTTCGCCTGGTCGACCGCGTTCACGCCGCCGGCTTGCGGAGCACGTAACCGACCCCACGCAGGGTGTGGATCAGGCGCGGCTGGGTGTTGTCGACCTTCCGTCGCAGGTACGAGATGTACGACTCGACGATGTTGTCGTCGCCCCGGAAGTCGTAGTTCCACACGTGGTCGAGGATCTGCGCCTTCGACAGCACCCGGTTGGCGTTGAGCATCAGGTACCGCAGCAGCTTGAACTCGGTCGGTGAGAGCTGCACCCGCTGGCCCGCCCGGTGCACCTCGTGGGTCTCCTCGTCCAGCTCCAGGTCGGCGAAGGTGAGCCGGGACGGGGCGTGCTCACCGGTGACCGTACGCCGCAGCACCGCCCGGATCCGGGCGGTCAGCTCCTCCAGGCTGAACGGCTTGGTGACGTAGTCGTCGCCGCCCAGGGTCAGCCCCCGGATCTTGTCGTCGGTGGCGTCCCGGGCGGTGAGGAAGACCACCGGTGTCCGGGTACCGCCCTCGCGGAGCATCCGGATCACCTCGAAGCCGTCCAGGTCGGGCAGCATCACGTCGAGGACGACCAGGTCGGGGCGGTGGTCCTTGGCGGCGTTCAGCGCCGCGCTGCCGCTGGTCGCCGTCGCCACGTCGAAGCCGGCGAAACGCAGGCTCGCGGAGAGCAGCTCGAGGATGTTCGGGTCGTCCTCGACGACGAGCAGTCGCGCCTCGGTCTGGGTAGGGGCCATGCCCGCCATCATCCGTGACGTCGCTGCGCCAGCGCTGGACGCTTCCTGCAAAAACCCTGAAAGCCCGGGGTGTCGGTTTGGCAGCGGGCCAGCGGCCACTCTGCCACAGCACCCCCGGGTGCGGGCCACCGCCGCGACAGCGACGCGGGGCCGGCCACCGCCGCGACGGACGCGGAGTGCCGGCTACCGCCGCAGTGGGGTCAGCCGCAGCGCGGACTCGGCGGTGCGGGCCAGCCGCCGCCGGTCCGCCTCCGGGGTGGGGTGCAGGGCCGCGCCGACCGCCACCTGGACCACCAGGTCCCGGGCGGCCAGCACCCGGCGCACCGACCGCCAGAGGTTCGCCTCGCCGACGAACGCGGGGGCGGTGGTCGGCGTCCCGGTGCCGGCACAGCGGTAGCTGATCCGGACCGGCACCACGGCCGCACCGGCGTCGACGGCGGCCTGGAACATCGCCGCCCGGAAACCACGCCGGGGCGGTACGTGGGCCGGGTCGGCGCTGCCGCACCAGGTCGTACCCTCCGGGTAGACCGCGACCGTGCGGCCGGCACGCAGCAGGTCGGCGACCCGGCGGACGGTCGCCGGCAGCTCGCGCGGCCGGGACCGGTCGACGAAGACGGTGCCGGCGGCCCGGGCGATCGGCCCGACCAGCGGCCAACCGCGCACCTCCCGCTTGGCGACCATCCGGGCCGGGCCGAGCGCCAGCAGCGCCACCACGTCCAGCCAGGACACGTGGTTGGCGACCAGCAGCGCCGGCCCGCGCGGCGGCCGGCCCCGCACCACCAACCGCGCACCGCACGCCCGGGTGGTCCCCCGTGCCCAGGCCCGACCGCCGGCCCGCCGGGCGTCCGGCGGCAGCAGCGGGTACGCCGCCGCCAGCACCGCCCCGGCCAGCAGCATTCCGAGTACGGCCAGCAGTCGCGCCACCTGCCGGGCGGCCGGCACGGCGGGCACCTGCCCGGCCGCCGGTAGGCAGCCCTCGCCGCACCCGGAGAGCGGCCGCCACAGGTCCGCCCCGACCGTGCTCACGCGGACGTCCCGAGGAAGTGCCGCAGGTGACGCGGGTTCATCCGGTCCAGGCTGAGCAACACGTAGAAGTCGGCGACGGCGAAGTCCGGGTCGTAGGCCGGTTCACCGCACACCCAGGCACCCAGTCGCAGGTACCCGCGCAGCAACGGCGGCATCGCCGGCCGCTCGACACCGGTCACCGGAGCCGGCCCGACGGTCACCGACCCGGCAACGGACGACCCGGCGGTCACCGGACCGGCTACGAACGGCCCGGCGGTCAGCGACCCGGCGGCGGACGGCTCGGCGAACCAGGGTCGGTGCGGTCGGACCCGCAGCGGCGGCGGCGCGAGGTGTCCCTCCCGCACCCTCGCCCACACCTCGGCGGCGGTACGACCACCGTCGGCGACCGGCACCGAGGCACAGCCACCGAGCCACCGGGAGCCGCGCAGGTGCAGGTAGCGGGCGATCCCCGCCCACATCAGGTTGATCACCGCACCGGAGCGGTGGGCAGGGTGGACGCAGGTCCGCCCCGCCTCGACCAGGGTGTCCCGGAGCGGGTCGAGCGCGGTCAGGTCGAACTCCTGGTCGGCGTAACGCCGGCCGGTGCGTCCCGGCGGCAGCAGCCGGTACGTGCCGACCACCGCCCCGGTCCGCTCCTCCCGGACGATCAGGTGGTCGCAGAAGGGGTCGAGGTCGTCGACGTCCAGGCCGGTGGCGGCCGGGCGCAGGACGGCCCCGAGTTCGGTGCCGAAGACCTCGTGCCGCAGCCGTTGGGCGGCTGCCACCTCGGCCGGATCATCGGCGATGTGCAGGGTGTAGCCGCTGGTCGTCAGGGGTGCGCCAGCGGTGGGCAGAACGGCCATGAGCACTGTGTAGGCGGTCGGGGTTGCCGCTTACCGGTTCGGCGGGTGTCGATCCGGTGAACGCCGGTCGCATCCCTGCCGACGCGCGTGGCAGGCTGCCGGGAGGCCCGGCGACGACGCCCGGCCCGGGTCGACCGGAAGGGTGCTCGGATGATCATCGAGGCGCGGTTCAACGGGCCGCCCGGCTCGGGCAACGGTGGTTGGAGCGCGGGCGTCTTCGCCGCCGCCGCCGAGATCGCCGCCGCCAGGTCCGGTGCCGCCGCAACCGGTGCGGTCAGGGCCGGTGACGCCGAAACCGGTGACGCCAGGTCCGGTGACGCCGCAACCGGTGCCGGCGGGACCGGTGAGGTCAGGGCAGGTGACGTCGACGGTGGGGCGGCCGGTGGTGCCGTCGAGGTGACCCTACGGCGACCGCCACCGCTGGCGGTGCCGCTGGCCGCCGTGCCCTCGGCCGCCGTCCCGGGCCGGTACGAGATCCACGGTCCGGACGCGACGGTGATCGCCCAGGTCGACCGGGTGACGGAGTTCACGCCGGTCGTGCCGGGCGTGGATCTGCCCGCCGCGACGGCCGCCGCCGGCCGGTACCCCGGCTTCACCGACCATCCGTTCCCGGGCTGCTACGTCTGCGGCCCGGACCGTCCCGACGGGTTGCGGATCTTCCCCGGCCGGCTCCCCGACGGCCGGACGGCGGCCCCGTTCCGGGTACCGGACGAGGTCGTTCCGGCAACGGTCTGGGCTGCGCTGGACTGCCCCGGCGGCTGGGCGGTGATCGCACCCGGCCGCCCGTACGTGCTCGGCCGGATCGCGGTGACGGTCGCCGCGCTGCCCCGCCCCGGCGAGGTGTGCGTGGTCACCGGTGCGGCAAGCGGCGGCGAGGGACGTAAGGCGCTGGTCCACTCCAGCCTGTACGGCCCGGACGGCACGCTGCTGGCGCACGCCCGCGCCACCTGGATCGCGCTCCCGCCCGAGTGACCGACCGGCCGGCCCGCCCGCCCCGGCCCGCCCGCCCGAGTGACCGACCGACCCGCCCGCCCCGGCCCGCCGGCTCGACCCGGCCCGGCGGACTGCCCGCCCCGCCCGGCTGACCGTTCCGGCCGGTCGACCGGCCCGGTCGTTCTCGGCCCGGTCTCGTCCCTGGGGATGATCCGCTCCTGCCTGAGACGGAGACGGATCTCGGAGTACAGCTTTATTGACCTTGCCCCGCGCACCCGTCACGCTGTGTGACGGCGCTACCGGGCGCCAAGGGAGGAGAAGAATGTCTGACGGGCAGCGGAGCCCCGCCGACGAGGGCCGGATCGTGGTGTCCGGCCTGACGAAGCAGTATCGCACCGTGCGCGCGGTCGACGACCTGTCGTTCACCGTCGCGCCGGGGCGGGTGACCGGCTTCCTCGGCCCGAACGGCGCCGGCAAGACCACCACGTTGCGGATGCTGTTGAACCTGGTCACGCCGACCTCGGGCACGGCGACCATCAGCGGCGTACGGTACGCCGACCTGACGCAGCCGTTGCGGCACGTCGGCGCGGTGCTGGAGGCGTCCAGCGCGCACAAGGGCCGGACCGGGATCAACCACCTGCGGGTGATCTGCGCGGCGGCCGGGCTGCCACGGCAGCGGGCCGACGAGGCGCTGGCGATGGTCGGTCTGACGCCGGCCGCGACGCGCAAGTTCAAGGGGTACTCGCTGGGCATGAAGCAGCGGCTCGGCATCGCCGCCGCGATGCTCGGTGACCCCCGGGTGCTGATCCTGGACGAGCCGGCCAACGGGCTCGACCCGGAGGGCATCCGCTGGATGCGCGGGTTCCTCAAGGACCTCGCCCGGCAGGGGCGGACCGTGCTGGTCTCCAGCCACCTGCTCTCCGAGATGCAGCTCCTCGCCGACGACGTGGTGATCATCGCGGCCGGCCGGCTGGTGCGGCAGGGGCCGGTGGACGAGGTGGTCGGCTCGATGGCGCAGGGCGGCCGGGTGCGGGTGCGTACCCCGCAGGCCGAGGAGCTGACCACCGCGTTGCGGGAGCTGTCGGCGACGGTCGAGCCGGACGGGCACGGCGCGCTGCTGGTCACCGGCGCGGACGCCCCGGCGGTCGGCCGGGCCGCCCTGGCCGCCCGGGTCGAACTGCACGAACTGACCCCGGAACGGCCCGACCTGGAACGGGTCTTCCTGGACCTGACGGCCGGAAAGGCGGGCATCCGATGAACCTGGTCCGATCCGAGCTGCTCAAGATCCGTACCACCAGCACCTGGTGGCTGCTGGCGATCGGCGCGTTCGGGGCGGTGGCCCTGGCGTTCGCGTTCAACGCCTGGATCGCCCACACCGCCCTCTCCGGCGACGCGACGAACGTCGGGCTCAGCCCGGAGGAGGCGGCGGCCCAGAACGACGTGGCCGGGCAGGCGGCCAACCTCTACACCTCCGGCCAGTACTTCGGCCTGCTCTTCGTGATGCTGATCGGCATCCTGATGGTGACCAACGAGTTCTTCCACCAGACGGCCACCACGACCTTCCTCAGCACGCCGCGCCGCACCTCGGTGATCTTCAGCAAGCTGCTCGCGGCGTCCGCGGTCGGTTTCGTGTTCTGGCTGGTGACCACGGTGGTCGACCTGGTCGCCGGGGCGGTCTTCCTGACCCTGAACGACTACGGCACCCAGCTCGGCGAGTGGGAGGTGCACCGGGCGCTGCTGCTCAACCTGCTGGCGTACGCGATCTGGACGGTCCTCGGGGTCGGTATCGGCACGCTGATCACCAACCAGCTCGGCGCGGTGATCACCGCTTCGGTGGTCTACCTGGTCGGCACCCAGGTCGTCGGCCTGCTCTTCCTGCTGCTGTCCAACCTGCTCAAGAGCGAGAGCGTGCTGGAGTGGCAGGTGCTCTGGCCGGCGGTCGCCTCCCAGGTGATGATCAGCGGCATCGACTCACCGATGCTGCCGCCGTGGTGGACCGGTGCCCTGGTGCTGGTGGGGTACGCGGTCGCCGCCGGTCTGGCCGGCATCATGATCACCCGCCGGCGGGACATCTCCTGACCGATCGGGGGGCGCCGCGCGGCCGGCTGCGGTTGCGGCCTCGGCTTGCCTCGGCGGCCGGCTGCGGTCGCGCGTCGCCCCCCGAACACGGGCCGCTACTATCAGTAGGCGGAAACCTACGCAGCAGTTGGTGAATTTCTGCCATCTTCTGTGAAACGTGACACGGGCCGGAGGCGGAAATGCCCCGGGCAGTCGCACGGCGTAGCCTGGGACGCGTCTGTCCGCGTCCCGCACGGGACTGCCCGCGGACGCCGCGAGACACACAACCCGCGTGAAAGAGGCGATTACCGGCCGTGTCGACCCAGCAGACTTCGCAGGAGAACCCACTGGCGGGTTTCGGCCCGAACGAGTGGATCGTCGAGGAGATGTACCAGCGCTACCTCGCCGACCCCAACAGCGTCGATTCGGCCTGGCACGACTTCTTCGCCGACTACCGGCCCGCGCCGGGTGCCACAGCCGGCGCGCCGACCAAGACGTCCGCGCCGACCGGTAAGTCCGAGCCGGCCGGGCAGCAGGAAGCGGCCGCCCGGGTGGCGCAGCCCGACGGCGGCAAGCCGGCCGGCACGCCCCCGGCCAAGGCCGCCGCGTCGCAGGACGGGGCCGCCGCGCCGGAGCGCAAGGCCAGCACGGCGCCGGCCAAGCCGGCTGCCGCCCCGTCGACCGCCAGCGCAGCCGGCGGGAACACCCAGACCAAGGCCGCGCCGGCCAAGCCGGCCGCCAAGGCCGCCCCGGCCAAGCCCGCCGCCGGTACGCCGGCACCGGACGGCGCCCGGACCACCCCGTTGCGGGGCGTGGCGGCGAAGATCGTCCAGAACATGGACGCCTCGCTGAGCGTGCCGACCGCGACGAGCGTGCGGGCCGTGCCGGCGAAGCTGCTGGTCGACAACCGCATCGTGATCAACAACCACCTGGCCCGGGGCCGGGGCGGCAAGGTCAGCTTCACCCACCTGATCGGGTACGCGCTGGTCCGGGCGCTGGTCGCGCACCCGGAGATGAACAACTCCTTCGCCCAGGTCGACGGCAAGCCGGCGCTGGTCGCCCCGGAGCACGTCAACCTGGGCATCGCGATCGACCTGACCAAGCCGGACGGCAGCCGCAACCTGGTGGTCCCGTCCATCAAGGCATGCGAGCAGATGGACTTCCGGCAGTTCTGGCAGGCGTACGAGGACGTGGTCCGGCGCGCCCGCCGCAACGAGCTGACCATGGAGGACTACTCAGGCACCACCATCTCACTGACCAACCCGGGCGGCATCGGCACGGTGCACTCGATGCCGCGCCTCATGCAGGGGCAGAGCGCGATCATCGGGGTCGGCGCGATGGAGTACCCGGCGCCGTACCAGGGCATGAGCGAGGCCACCCTGGCCGAGCTGGCGGTCAGCAAGGTCATCACGTTGACCAGCACCTACGACCACCGGGTCATCCAGGGCGCGCAGTCCGGCGAGTTCCTGAAGGTGATGCACGAGCTGCTGCTGGGCGAGCACGGCTTCTACGACCAGATCTTCACCTCGCTGCGCATCCCGTACGAGCCGGTGCGCTGGATGCGCGACGTGGCGGTGAACAGCGAGGGCCAGGTCAACAAGACCGCCCGGGTACACGAGCTGATCCACGCGTACCGGGTGCGCGGTCACCTGATGGCCGACACCGACCCGCTCGAGTTCAAGATCCGCAAGCACCCGGACCTGGACGTCCTCCAGCACGGCCTGACCCTGTGGGACCTGGACCGCGAGTTCCCGGTCAACGGCTTCGCCGGCAGGCAGCGGATGAAGCTGCGGGACATCCTCGGTGTGCTGCGGGACTCGTACTGCCGCCGGATCGGCATCGAGTACATGCACATCCAGGACCCGGAGGAGCGGCGCTGGATCCAGGAACGGATCGAGCGCAAGTACGAGAAGCCCAGCGCCGACGAGCAGAAGCACGTGCTCAACCGGCTCAACGCGGCCGAGGCGTTCGAGACCTTCCTGCAGACCAAGTACGTCGGCCAGAAGCGCTTCTCGCTGGAGGGCGGCGAGTCGCTGATCCCGCTCCTCGGTGAGGTGCTGGAGTCCTCCGCCGAGGCCGGGCTGGACGAGGTCGTCATCGGCATGGCCCACCGGGGCCGGCTGAACGTGCTGGCCAACGTGGTCGGCAAGCCGTACGAGAAGATCTTCTCCGAGTTCGAGGGGCACCTGGACCCGCGTTCGACGCAGGGTTCCGGCGACGTGAAGTACCACCTCGGGCAGAACGGCAAGTTCAGCACCCCGGACGGCGAGCACTCGGTGAAGGTCTCGGTGGTGGCGAACCCGTCCCACCTGGAGGCGGTCGACCCGGTGCTGGAGGGCATCGTCCGGGCCAAGCAGGACCGGATCGACCTGAAGCTGGAGGGCTACACCGTGCTGCCGCTGGCGGTGCACGGGGACGCCGCCTTCGCCGGCCAGGGCGTGGTCGCCGAGACGCTGAACCTCTCCCAGCTGCGCGGCTACCGCACCGGCGGCACCGTGCACGTGGTGGTCAACAACCAGGTCGGCTTCACCACCGCCCCGGAGTACAGCCGGTCCAGCCTCTACAGCACCGACGTGGCCCGGATGATCCAGGCGCCGATCTTCCACGTCAACGGCGACGACCCGGAGGCCGTGGTCCGGGTGGCCCGGCTGGCCTTCGAGTACCGTCAGGCGTTCAACAAGGACGTCGTGATCGACATGGTCTGCTACCGGCGGCGCGGGCACAACGAGGGCGACGACCCGTCGATGTCCAACCCCCAGATGTACAAGATCATTGACTCGAAGCGTTCGGTGCGCAAGCTCTACACCGAGGAGCTGATCGGCCGGGGCGACATCACCGTGGAGGACGCGGAGGAACTGCTCCGCGACTACCAGGCGCAGCTCGAACGGGTCTTCAAGGCCACCCGGGACGCCGCCTCCGCCCCCAAGCAGGTCAGCCGGCCGCGCCGCGAGGACGAGCCGGAGCCGCAGGTGGAGACGGCCACCGACGCGGCCGTGGTCAAGGCCGTCGGCGACGCGCACGTCAACCTGCCGGAGGGTTTCACCCCGCACAAGCGGATCCAGCAGCTCCTCGACCGGCGGGCCAAGATGTCCGTCGAGGGTGGCATCGACTGGGGCTTCGGCGAGATCATCGCCTTCGGTTCGCTGCTGCACGACGGGGTGACCGTCCGGCTGGCCGGGCAGGACTCCCGCCGGGGCACCTTCGTGCAGCGGCACGCCGCCGTGGTCGACTCGAAGACCGGCGACGACTACCTGCCGCTGAAGTCGCTCACCGCCGACGGCGAACGCTCCCGGTTCTTCGTGCACGACTCGCTGCTCAGCGAGTACGCGGCGATGGGCTTCGAGTACGGCTACTCGGTGGAGAACGTCAACGCGCTGGTCTGCTGGGAGGCCCAGTTCGGTGACTTCGTCAACGGCGCCCAGTCGGTGATCGACGAGTTCGTCTCGTCCGGCGAGGTGAAGTGGGGCCAGCGCTCCGCGGTCACCCTGCTGCTGCCGCACGGCCACGAGGGCCAGGGCCCGGACCACACCTCCGGTCGTCCCGAGCGGTTCCTCCAGATGTGCGCCGAGGACAACATGCGGGTGTCCATCCCGACCACCCCGGCGAACTACTTCCACCTGCTGCGCCGCCAGGCGCTGTCGCCCAAGCGCAAGCCGCTCGTGGTCTTCACGCCGAAGTCGCTGCTGCGGCACAAGCTGTGCATCTCGCCGGTGGAGGACTTCACCACCGGCACCTTCCAGCCGGTGCTGCACGACGGGGCCGCCCCGGCCCCCGAGCAGGTCAAGCGGGTGCTGCTCTGCTCGGGCAAGGTCTACTACGACCTGTTCCAGGCCCGGCAGGAGCGGGGCGTCACCGACACCGCGATCATCCGGCTCGAGCAGCTCTACCCGCTGCCGGTGGAGGAGATCCGGGCCGCGCTGGCCGAGTACCCGAACGCCGAGGACTACGCCTGGGTGCAGGAGGAACCGGCCAACCAGGGCGCGTGGAGCTTCGTCGCGCTCAACCTGCTGGAGCACCTCGCCGACGTCCGGCTGCGCCGGATCTCCCGGCCCGCCGCCGCCGCCCCGGCGGTCGGCTCGGCCAAGATGCACGACGTCGAGCAGCACGCCCTCATCGAGGCGGCCCTGCCCCGTCCCTGACCCGTCCCGCTGCTGGGGCAGCGCCCGCCGGACCCGGTGGGCCTGCCCCAGCGGCATGTGCGAGGAGAGCACCGTGTACTTCACCGACCGTGGCATCGAGGAGCTGGTCCAGCGACGCGGGGAGGAGTCCGTGTCGGTCGAGTGGCTGGGCGAACGGCTGCGCGACTTCGTCGACCTGAACCCGGAGTTCGAGACCCCGATCGAGCGCTTCGCGACCTGGCTGGCCCGACTGGACGACGAGGACGAGGACTGACCGCACGCCCCGCACCCGCCGGACGAGCGACCACCGGATGGCGGGCCGCCGCGGGCCCCGCAGTCGAGGGCGGCGGCGCACGGCGTCGCCCCCGGGGACACCGGGGACACCGGGGGCAACGGGGACACCGGGGGCAACGGGGACGGACCGGCGTCACCCGGCGGGGTGATTGACACCCAGCGTCACCGGCGGTGCACTGGGAGGCAGCGTCCCCGGTCAGGCCGACCCGGCCGGCCGTACGCCTGCCCGGCCCAGGGAGGCGACCGTGACCCCCGAATCCCCCAGACCCCCGCAGGACGCGGTGACCGTACGCCGGCTCCGGGTCGGTGTCGGCGCCGTCGGCCTGGCCCTGCCGATCGTCCTGATCGTCGGGCACGGCGTCGTGGTCGGCCGGCCCGCCCTGCTCGACTCGCTCAGCGGGTACTACCACTCTGAGCTGCGGGACGTCTTCGTCGGCAGCATGTGCGCGATCGGCGTGTTCCTGATCAGCTACCGTCACCGGCACCCCGACGACCTGATCAGCACCATCGCCGGGGTGCTGGCCATCGCGGTGGCGCTGTTCCCCACCGCGCCGGCCGATCCGAGCCGTACCGAACGGATCGTCGGCGTGGTGCACCAGGTGTCCGCCGGCGCGCTGTTCCTGCTGCTGGCGGTCTTCTGCCTGGTCCTGTTCACCCGGGCCGACCCGACCGTCCGCCCCGACCCGAAACCCGGCAACCGGTTCTACCGCAGCTGCGGTCTCCTCATCCTGGCCGCGATCGGCCTGGCGGTGGCGAGCATCGCCCTGCCCGACGACGTACGCGACACCGTACGGCCGGTGTTCTGGTGCGAGACCGTCGCGGTGTTCGCCTTCGGCGCGGCCTGGCTGGCCCGCAGCGACGCGATCTTCCGGGCCGCCCAGCCACCCCGCGAGGGCACCCCCCGCCCCGCCGAACCCGCCCTCCCCTAGCCGGCCCCGGGACCAACGACCCGGGCGGCACCAGCAGCGATCTTGTAGCGTGAGGGCGTGGCACGGAGCGTCTACCTCACCAGCGTGGGCTCGGGCGGCGGCAAGTCGACCATCGCGCTCGGCCTCGCCGAACTCCTCTCCCGGCAGGTGGAGCGGATCGGCGCGTTCCGGCCGCTGGTCGCCGGCAACGGCCCGGACCCGATCCTCGCCCTGCTCGGGGACCGGTACCGGATCGACCCACCCGTCGACGACCTGTACGGCACCACGTACGCCGAGGCGGCCACCCTGGTCGGCGACGGCCGCCGGGAGGAGCTGGTCTCCCGGATCGTCCAGCGGTACCGGGCGGTGGAACGCCGCTGCCCGGCGATGGTGGTGGTGGGCAGCGACTTCGACGACACCGGCGACCCGGGCAACCCGCGTGAGCTGGCCTTCAACGCCCGGCTGGCGACCGAGTTCGGCAGCGTGGTGGTGCCGGTGGTGGACGGCTTCGGGCAGGAGCCGGCAGCCGTCGCGGCGGCGGCGCGCGGGGCGTACCACGATCTGACCGACCTGGGCGCGACGGTGCTGGCGGTGATCGCCAACCGGGTGCCGGAGCCGATGACCCTGCCCGAGCTGCCCGTCCCGGCGTACGCGATCCCGGAGGTGCCGACCGTGTCGGCGCCGACGGTGGCCGAGGTGGCGACGGCGCTCGGCGCGACCCTGCTGGCCGGGGACGACGCCGCGCTCGGCCGGGACGTGCTCGACTACGTGGTCGGCGCGGCGCACGTGCCGACCCTGCTGGAGCACCTCACCGACGGCTGCCTGATGATCACCCCCGGGGACCGGGACGACCTGCTGGTGGCGGCGAGCGCCGCGCACGTGGCCGGGCAGGTCTCGCTGGCCGGGCTGGTGCTGACCCTCGGCGAACGGCCCGACCCCCGGGCGATGCGCCTGGTCGAGAAGCTGAACACCGGGCTGGCCGTGCTCTCGGTGCCCACCGACAGCTACGACACGATCTCCGCGTCCAACCGGATCGAGGGCCGGCCCAGCCCGGCCAACCCGCGCAAGGTGGAGGCGGCGCTCGGCGCGTTCGAGGCCAACGTGGACACCGTCGACCTGGCCCGCCGGCTGGAGGTCAGCCGGTCGGAGCGGGTCACCCCGATGATGTTCGAGTACGACCTGATCGACCGGGCGCGGGCCCAGCGGCGGCGGTTGGTGCTACCGGAGGGGGCCGAGGAGCGGATCCTGCGGGCGGCGGAGATCCTGCTGCGCCGGGGCGTGGCCGACCTGACCCTGCTCGGCCGCCCCGACGACATCGCCCGCCGGACCCGGGAACTCGGCATCGACCTCGGTGACGCCGACCTGCTCGACCCGGCCACCAGCGACCTGCGGGACGGGTTCGCCGAGACGTACGCGAAACTCCGCGCCCACCGGGGCATGACGGTCGACCTGGCCCACGACATCGTGGCGCAGCCGAACTACTTCGGCACGATGATGGTGCACACCGGGCACGCCGACGGCATGGTCTCCGGGGCCACCCACACCACCGCCGCCACCATCCGCCCGGCCTTCGAGATCATCCGTACCGTGCCGGGGGTCTCGGTGGCGTCCAGCGTCTTCTTCATGCTGCTCGCCGACCGGGTCCTGGTGTACGGCGACTGCGCGGTCAACCCCGACCCGGACGCCGCCCAGCTCGCCGACATCGCGATCTCCTCGGCGGACACCGCGGCCCGGTTCGGCATCGAACCCCGGGTGGCGATGCTGTCGTACTCCACCGGCAGCTCAGGCTCCGGCGCGGACGTGGAGAAGGTCGCGGCGGCCACCGAGCTGGTCCGGGAGCGTCGGCCCGACCTGCTGGTCGAGGGGCCGATCCAGTACGACGCGGCGATCGACGCGAAGGTCGCCGCCACCAAACTGCCGGACAGCCCGGTCGCCGGACGGGCCACGGTGTTCGTCTTCCCCGACCTCAACACCGGCAACAACACGTACAAGGCGGTGCAGCGCTCGGCCGGGGCGGTCGCGGTCGGCCCGGTCATGCAGGGCCTACGCCGGCCGGTCAACGACCTGTCCCGGGGGGCCACCGTCGCCGACATCGTCAACACGGTGGCGATCACCGCCATCCAGGCCGCCGGGGAGCCGTCGTGACCGACCGGGTACTGGTGCTCAACTGCGGTTCGTCGTCGGTCAAGTACCGCCTCTACGCCGGGGACGAGATCCTCGCCAAGGGCACCGTGGAGCGGATCGGTGAGCCGGGCGGCGGCCCGGCCGACCATGAGGCGGCGGTCCGGGAGATCCTGGCCGGGCTGGACCTGACCGGGCTGACCGCGGTCGGGCACCGGGTGGTGCACGGCGGCCGACGGTTCACCGAACCGGTCCTGGTCGACGACGCCGTCCTCGCCGCGATCCGCGAGCTGTTCCCGCTCGCCCCACTGCACAACCCGGCGAACCTGGCCGGCATCGAGGTGACCCGGGCGCTGCTGCCGGACGTCCCGCAGGTCGCCGTCTTCGACACCGCGTTCCACCACACCCTGCCCGAGGCCGCCGCCACCTACGCCATCGACCGGGACACCGCCCGGCGGTACGACATCCGGCGGTACGGCTTCCACGGCACCTCGCACGCGTACGTCTCCCGGCGTACCGCCGAACTGCTCGGCCGGGCGTACGACGACACGAACACCGTCACCCTGCACCTGGGCAACGGGGCGAGCGCCTGCGCGGTGGCCGGCGGACGCAGCGTCGCCACCTCGATGGGGATGTCTCCGCTGGAGGGCCTGGTGATGGGTACCCGCAGCGGCGACCTGGACCCGACCATCATCTTCCACCTGCGCCGCGAGGGCGGGCTGAGCGTGGACGAGATCGACGACCTGCTCAACCACCGCAGCGGCCTGCTCGGCCTGACCGGGGCCAACGACATGCGCGAGGTGCTGGCCCGCCGCGCCGACGGCGACCCGGCCGCCACCCTCGCCTTCGACGTCTACTGCCGGCGGATCACCGGCTACGTGGGGGCGTACTACGCCCTGCTGGGCCGGGTCGACGCGGTCACCTTCACCGCCGGGGTGGGCGAGCACGCCGCCGAGGTCCGGGCCGCCGCGCTGGCCGGCCTGGACCGGCTCGGCATCACCGTCGACCCCGCCCGCAACACCACCGGCACCGGTGACCGGCGTATCTCACCGGACGGCTCGGAGGTGGCGGTCTTCGTGGTCGGCACCGACGAGGAACGCGAGATCGCCCGGGAGGCCCGCGCCGTCGCCCGCGCCACCGCCAGTGCCGTCACCGGTGCGGGCAGCGTTCCCCGCCCGACACCGCCCGGCTAGAAGACCGGCCGCTACGTCGGAAGGTGCTAGCACGCCTCCCACCCGCTGCTTTCCTCCCCTGCCCGCCGGTTCCCTCGCCCGTCCGCCGGTTCCGTCCCCCGCCGGCCGGTTCCCTCCCCTGCCCGCCGGTGTCGCCCCGGTTCAGCCCAGGGCGATCCAGGTGGCGAGCGCGAGCAGCACCGCCGCCACGACCACCGCGCCGATCAGGGGCAGCCGGGACGCGTCACGCACCGGCGCGTCCCCCTGAGCGGCCAACTCCGGAGCGTGGACGAAAGCGCGGAACGCCTCGGTGTCCCCACTCCGATCGACGTACTCCTCACCCATAGGCCCGACCCTAACCACCCCCCGCCACCCCCGCCGCCCACCCAGTCCCGCCCCCTCCCCCAGCCCTCACCCTCTCTCCTCCAGCCCCGTTGATCATGAAGTTGTTGTCGTCCCCACCGCGTGTCGCGCACAACAACTTCATGATCAACAGGGCTGGGGAAAGGGGGTGTGCGGTGGGAAGGGTTGGCCGGGTGGGGGGTGACGAACACCGGAAAGGTGGGAGCGGGGCGGCCCGCCGACGCCTACCTTCAGGGCATGTCCCTACCCCGTCTGGTCGCCGCGCTGCTGACGGTGCTGCTGGCCGGATGCGGGTCGGTCACCGCTGCGCCTGGCACGGCCATGTCGTCCCGCCCGGTGCCCCGGGAGACGTACGCCGTCGGCATGCGGACGCTCACCGTCGATCCCGGATCGGCCCGGCCGCTGCGGGTGACCGTCTGGTACCCGACCGCCGGCGGTACGGTCGCCCCCGGGCGGTTCCCCATGGTACTGCACAGTCACGGGCTGCGTAGTCTGCCCGCTCTGCACGCGGCGCTGACCACCCGCTGGGCGGCGGCCGGTTTCGTGGTCGCCGCGCCCACCTACCCGCACACCAACCTGCGGGCGCAACGGTTCGACCGGCACGACGTACGCAACCAACCGGCGGACGCCTGGCGGGTGGTCCGCCACCTGACCCGCCTCGCCGGCACCCGCGGCGACCCGTTCGCCGGTCACCTGGACACCGCCCGGATCGCGGCCAGCGGACACTCGGCGGGCGGCTTCACCACCGCCGGGATGTTCACGTCGGGGCATCCGGACCGGCTCCGGGCCGGCATCGTCATCGCCGGCGGGGGGATGGCGGGGAGTTTCGCCGGGCCGCCGGCCGCCCTGCTCTTCGTGCACGGCGGGGCAGACCAGGTCGTACCGCTGACCGTCGGCCGGGCCGCGTACGACCGGACGGACTGGCCACGGGCCTTCCTCACGCTGTCCGGTCAGGGGCACGGCGAGTACCTGACGCCCGGGCGGCCCGGTTTCGAACAGATCCTCGCCGCCACCACCGACCTGCTGCGCTGGCGGCTCTACGACGACGCGGCGGCCGGGCGACGGATCGCCGCCGGGGCGACCCGGGCCGGGGTGACCAGCTTCGAGAACCGCCTCGGCACCCCCTGAGCCACCGCCGCCCTCGCCCTCGCCCTCGCCCCCTCCCGACGGGCGGGCGGGCCGGGCGGGCGGAGCCGACAGCCGGACCGGGACAGGCAGGACCCGACGGGCAGGATCCGACAGGTCTGACCGGACAGGCAGGACCCGACGGGCAGGACCGGGCAGGGGGGTCTCGACCCGGTGAGTAGACCCGGTGAGTAGACCCGGCGTGGAGCGGGCGGCACGGCGTCGTGAGGCGCCCCACCCACCGGGTACCGCCCGAGCCGGGCCGGACGTCACCGCCGCGAGGCACAATCGAGAGCGTGTCCCGTCGCCGTGCTCCCACCGTCGTCGCCGCGCTGCTCACCGCGGTGCTGGCGGCCTGCTCGACGGACGCCGCGCCGGCCACCTGGTCCCCGGCGGCCGAGCCGTCCACCACGACCAGCCCCACCAGCCCCGGCATCCCGGAGGGTCGGGCACCGGAGCAGACGTTCGCGGTCGGCGTACGCCAACTCCCGCTCAACCGGGACGGCGAGCGCCCCCTGCCGGTGACCCTGTGGTACCCGGCCCGGGGTGCGTCCGGCGGGCCGGCCGGACAGTCCGCCCCGGCGGCGGACGGCCGGTTCCCGGTGGTGCTGTTCAGTCACGGGTTGAACGCCCGCCCGGCCGACTACGCCACCCTGCTGACCCGCTGGGCGGCGGCCGGTTTCGTGGTGGCCGCCCCGACCTTCCCGAACACCGGCCGGGGCTCCCAGGTCAACCCGCTCGACGTGCTCAACCAGCCGGCCGACGTCTCGTACGTGCTGACCGAGGTGCTCAAGCTGGACGAACGGCCGGACGACGTGCTGCGCGGACGACTGGCCGCCGACCGGGTGGCCGCGACCGGGCACTCGGCCGGCGGGGTGACCACCATCGGCCTGTTCACCGCCGGCCGCGACGAGCGGCTCGACGCCGGGGTGGTCTTCGCCGGCACCGCGCTCGGCGTGGGCAGCACGTTCGCCGGTGCCGCCGCCCCGCAGCTCTTCGTGCACGGCGAGCTGGACGAGGTGGTCAACTACTCGTCCGGCCGGGCCGTCTACGACCGGGTGCCGTGGCCCAAGGCGATGCTGAGCCTGCCGCAGGGCGACCACGGGCGGGCCCTGCTCACCGACGGCGCGGCGCTGCGGGTGGTGGCCGACACCACCACCGAGTTCCTCCGCTGGTCCCTCTACGGCGACCAGGCCGCCAAGCGTCGGATGCCGGCCGACGCCGCCCGGGGCGGCCTGGCCGTGCTCGACGACCGGCTCTGACGGGCGCACGCCGCCCGCCATCGGCCCAGGCGTACCCGACGACCGGCCCGGCGCATACCCGGAGACCGGCTGGTGCTCTGGCCTACCCGGCGGGCGACCGGCTCTGACCGGCAGCTGCCGGTCAGCTGGTGTGGTCGACGACGACCTTGCCGAAGACCTGGCCCGAGTGCAGCCGGGCGAACGCGTCCGCCACCCGACTGAACGGGTACACGCTGTCCACCACCGGGCGCACCCCCCGCTCGGCGCAGAAGGCCAGCACCTGGGCCAGGTCGTCCGGGGTACCCATCGAGGTGCCGAGGATCTCCAACTGCATGGCGAAGATCCGGCGCAGGTTGACCTTCGGCTCGAAGCCTGCGGTCGCACCGGAGACGACGATGCGGGCCAGCGGCGCGGCCGACTTCAACGAGTGGTCGAAGGTGGCCGCGCCGACCGTCTCGATCACCACGTCGACCCGTTCCGGCAGCCGCGCGCCGGGTTCCAGCGCGGTGGCGCCGAGCGCGGCGATCCGGTCCCGCTTGCCGGCGTCGCGGCTGGTCGCGTAGACCCGCTTGCCCATCGCCACGGCCAGCACCACGGCGGCGGTGGCGACCCCGCCGCCGGCACCCTGCACCAGGACGGCGTCGGCCTCGTCGACCCGACCCTTGGTGGTGAGCATCCGCCACGCGGTGAGCCAGGCGGTGGGCAGGCAGGCGGCGTCGGTGGCGGAGAGTCCGGCCGGCAGCGGCAGCAGGTTCGACCGGGGTACGGCCACCCGCTCGGCGAGCGTGCCGGGGGCGTGCTCGGAGAGGATCGAGATGCCGCGCGGGTCGCCGGGGTCGGCGATCAGCGGGTACACGACGACCTCGTTACCGTCCGGGTCCACGCCCACCGCGTCGCAGCCGAGGATCATCGGTAGCCGGTCCGCCGGCAGCCCGACGCCGCGCAGCGACCAGAGGTCGTGGTGGTTGAGCGAGCTGGCCAGCACCCGCACGGTCACCCAGTCGTCGGCCCAGTGGGTCGGCTCGGGCTGCTCGCCGACGGTGAGCGCGGCGAGCGGGTCGGCGTCGTCGATCCGGGAGGCAAAGGCGGCACGCATGGTCGGCACGGTAACAGGGCGGGCCGCCACCGGGCAGCGTCCGCCGTCACCCACCATCGCCCGCAGCCGGCCGGACCGGGCCGGACGCCGGGGCCCTTCCGCACCACCGCAGCGGCGTGGGGGAAGGGCCCGGCGAGGAACGTCAGGCGCGGGCGACGCCGTCGGCGCGGGCCGCCTCGGCGACCGCTTCGGCGACGGCCGGGGCGACCCGGGGGTCGAGCGGGGACGGCACGATCGCGTCCGGGGTGAGGGTCTCGGCGACCACCCCGGCGATCGCGTCGGCTGCCGCCACCTTCATGTTCTCGGTGATCCGGGTGGCCCGGGCGTCCAGTGCGCCCCGGAACACCCCGGGGAAGGCCAGCACGTTGTTGATCTGGTTGGGGTAGTCGCTCCGGCCGGTGGCGACCACCGCGACGTGCCGGGCGGCCACCTCGGGGTGCACCTCCGGGGTCGGGTTGGCCAGCGCGAAGACGATGCCGCCGGGGGCCATGCCGGCCACCGCCGCCTCCGGGATCTGCCCGCCGGAGACGCCGATCAGCACGTCCGCGTCGCGCAGCGCCTCGGTGATGTCGCCGTGCCGGCCGGCGCTGTTGGTGCTGGCCGCCAGCTCGGCCTTGGTTTCGGTGAGGTCGCTCCGGTCCCGGGTGATGATGCCGCGCGAGTCGCAGACCACCACGTCGTCCGGGTTGACGCCACCGGCGATCAGCATCTTCGTCACCGCGATGCCGGCCGCGCCCGCGCCGCTGACCGCCACCCGCAGGTCGCCGAGCTTCCGGTTGAGCAGCCGGGCGGCGTTGCGCAGTGCGGCGAGCACCACGATCGCGGTGCCGTGCTGGTCGTCGTGGAAGACCGGGATGCCGAGGGCCTCGTCGAGCCGACGTTCGATCTCGAAGCAGCGCGGGGCGCTGATGTCCTCCAGGTTGATCCCGCCGAACGACGGCGCGAGCGCGGTCACCGTCCGGATGATCTCGTCGACGTCCTGGGTGTCCAGGCAGATCGGCACGGCGTCCACGCCGCCGAACTGCTTGAACAGCACCGCCTTGCCCTCCATCACCGGCATCGCGGCGCGGGGGCCGATGTTGCCCAGGCCGAGTACGGCCGAACCGTCGGTGACCACCGCGACGGTGTGCGACACCCAGGTGTAGTCGTCCACCAGGGCGGGGTCGGCGGCGATGGCCTCGCAGACCCGGGCGACCCCGGGGGTGTACGCGAGGGAGAGGTCCTCCCGGCTGGTGAGCGGGACCGTCGACGCGACGGCCATCTTGCCGCCGGCGTGCAGCCGGAAGACGGGATCAGCGGGATCCGGTGAGGGCGAAGACATGGTGACTCCAGGATCTGTCGAGCAGATGGACCGGCCAGCCGGGCCACGTGGTCAGCGGCATCGGGCGGCACGCGGTGCGGGGGTCACCCGGGCACTGCCCGAGCATAGTGTCCGCGCCCCGGCTCGAATGTGAGTAGGGTCATACCCGTCGGTCACTGAAGCGCCGTGGTCGCGGCCAGTACCGGGCGACGACCCGTCCGAGCACGTCAGCCACCCCGTACGTGCCGGAGTCGTCGGTGCCGAGGGCGTTGTCCCCACAGACCCACCAGCCGCCCTCGACGGGGCGCACCGCGCGCTTGACCACGAGCAGGTCCGGGCGGCTGCGGAAGACCGCGACCACGATGTCCCCCGGCCGGACGGCCCGGCCACCGCGCCGGACCAGCAGCGCGTCGCCGTGCCGCAGGGTCGGGACCATGGACGGCCCGGTCACCAGTACGGCGGTCAGTGGGCCGCGCAGTCGGGGTGGCAGTCGGGGTGCGGGAGGTTCGAAACCGGTCACCGGGTTTCACCTCCACCCCGTTGGGGAGCAGTCTCCAGGAGTAATGTCATCTCGGATCATCGCAAACGTCTCATGGAGGATCCCGATGCGTCTTCCCCGCATCTTCACGCCGCGCGTGACCGTCAGCGCCCACTGCGACCTGCCGTGTGGCGTCTACGACCCGGCCCAGGCCCGGATCGAGGCCGAGTCGGTCAAGGCGATCTGCGAGAAGTACCAGGCGAACACCGACCCGGAGTTCCGCACCCGTGCCCTGATCATCAAGGAGCAGCGCTCCGAGCTGGTCAAGCACCACCTCTGGGTGCTCTGGACCGACTACTTCAAGGCCCCGCACTTCGAGAAGTACCCGAACCTGCACACGCTGTTCAACGACGCCACCAAGCTGGCCGGGGCGACCGGCGCGAAGGGCACCGTCGACCCGGCGAAGGCCGACGAGCTGCTCCAGAAGATCGACGAGATCGCCAAGATCTTCTGGGAGACCAAGCAGGCGTGACCCTCGGCGCGCAGGCACCGACGATCCGGCCGGTACGTCCCGAGGACGTACCGGCCGTCGTGGCCATGGTGCACGAACTCGCCGACTACGAACGGGCCGCCGACCAGTGCCACCTCACCGTCGACCAGCTCGAGGCGGCGTTGTTCGGTCCGGCACCGGCGCTGTACGGGCACGTGGCGGTCGGCCCGCAGGGCGCGCCGGTCGGGTTCGCCCTGTGGTTCCTCACCTTCTCCACCTGGGAGGGGAATCACGGCATCCACCTGGAGGACCTGTACGTCCGGCCGGCGGCGCGGGGCACCGGGGCGGGCCGGGCGCTGTTGGCGGCCCTCGCCGCGCTCTGCGTCGAGCGGGGCTACCGGCGGCTGGAGTGGATGATGCTCGACTGGAACCCGGCGGCCGGTTTCTATCAGACGATCGACGCCCGGACCATCGACGACTGGGTGCCGTACCGGCTGGCCGGGGCGGCGCTGCGCCGGCTGGCGGAGCAGGCGGGCGGCGGGTCGTCGGCACAGTCCCCGACGGCCCGTGGTACCGCTGGCGGAGCGGCTCCGGTCCCGACCGGGTAGAGTCCGCGACCGGGGGGATGAGCGTGACTCGACTGACCGGGCAGACGGCGACCGACGAGGACGTCGTACACCTGACCGTGCCCGCGGACGGCGGCTACCTCAGCGTGCTCCGTACCGCGACGGCCGGCCTCGCCGCACGTCTCCAGTTCGCCCTCGACGAGATCGAGGACCTGCGGATCGCGGTGGACGAGGCGTGCGCGATGCTGCTGGCGATCGCCACCCGCGACGCCGAGTTGCAGTGCTCCTTCACCGTCACCGAGGACGCGCTGACCGTCGAGGTGACCGTGCCGACGGTACGCGGCGCGAAGCTGCCCGCCGAGTCCTCGTTCGCCTGGAAGGTGCTCACCGCGCTGACCACCTCGGCCGCGGCGACCGCCGTCGACCGGCAGGCGACCATCTCCCTGCTCACCCGCCGCGCCTCCCACTGACCCCAGCCGCCTCCCGCCGGCCAAGCCAGCTTCCCACCGACTGGGCCAACTCCCACCGACCGCCGGGTTCCACCGGCCGGACCGGGTCCCGCTCCGCCTGCCGGTCCTCCCGGGACGGCTGAGTGCGCTCCTGCAGACTTCCGCGGTCCGGGTGCTCCCCCAGATCTCCGTGGTCCGGGTCCCCCAACGAATCGCCGTGGGCGGGCCGGCCCCGGCGCCCCAGCGGGCCGGCGTGCTCCAGCCCGCCGCCAGCCCCTACCTCCGTGCTCCGGCCTTCGGCATGCCCCACTGCGCCAGCCGGCCTCACCGGGCCTCACCGGCTTCAGAGGTACTCAGTGGGCCCGGGACCTCAGTGGCCCGGGACCTCAATGGTCCAGTGGGGCCTCGGTCTCAGTGCTCCAGTGGGCCTCAATCGTCTAGTGGGGTTCTCGGTCTCAGTGGTCCAGCAGGCCGAGGGCCCGGGTGGTGGCGGGGGCGAGCAGGAGGCCGCAGACCGCGACGCCGAGCGCCATCAGCGGCACGCCGAGCCAGCCGAGTCCGCCCTGGACCATGTACCAGCCGATCGGCAGCAGCATGAGCTGGAGCACGATCGCCGGAGCCCGGGCACCGGCCCGGCGGCGGCCCAGGGCACGGCCGAGCGCCCACAGCGCCAGCGCGCCCGCCACCGCGAAGGCGGTGATCAGCAGTGCCGAGGTCGGGTCGAGGGCCTCGGCGGTCAGGTTCTCGTAGACCAGCCAGGCGGCGACCAGACCGAGGGCGACCGCCTCGCCGCTCAGCAGCAGTACCGCCCACCTCAGCGGGCTGGGGGCCGGGTCGGAGTCGATCGTCACGGCGACACGATACCCGCGCAGGATCGGGGTACAGTCCGGCCATGCGGGCCGTCCTGGTAGTCAACCCCAAGGCCACCACCACCAGCGAACGCGCCCGGGACGTGCTGGTCCGGGCGTTGCGCAGTGAGGTGGACCTGTCGGTGCGGTACACCCGCCGCCGGGGGCACGCCGTGGACCTGGCCCGGGAGGCGGCCGAGGAGGGGGTCGACCTGGTGGTCACCCTCGGTGGGGACGGCACGGTCAACGAGGTGGTCAACGGGCTGATGGCGGCCGAGCCGCCCACCGTCACCGGCGGCACGTCGGCCGATCGACTGCCGGCGCTCGCCACCGTGCCGGGCGGGTCGACGAACGTCTTCGCCCGGGCCCTCGGGCTTCCCCGGGAATGGCCGGAGGGAGCCAGCATGATCCTCGAAGGGCTCCGACTGGGCCGCTCCCGGACGATCGGCCTGGGCCGGGCCGACGACCGCTACTTCACCTTCTGCGCCGGCTTCGGCCTCGACGCGGCGGTGGTGCACCGCGTGGAAATGGCACGGAAGCGGGGCCGGGTCTCCACTCCGGCGCTTTATCTACGGGCCGCCGTGAATCAGTACTTCCTCGGCTCGGACCGACGTCATCCGGCGATCCGCTTGGAACGTCCGGGAGAGGAGTCGGAAGGCGAACTCGGTACGGTGATCATCCAGAACACCGCGCCGTGGACGTACCTCGGCGAGCGGGAGATCAATCCGAATCCCGAGGCATCCTTCGATCTTGGTCTTGACGTGATGGCCCTTCGTCAGCTAAGGGTGGCGAGCACATCACGGACCGTGACGCAGATATTCTCCCGACAACCCGACCCACACGGGCGGCACGTCCTCCGTCTCCACGACGTGGCCGAGTTCACCTTGGTGGCGAGTCGCGCACAGGCGTTCCAACTCGACGGCGACTACCTTGGTGAGCGCGAAAAAGTCAGATTCACCTCCGTACCGGCCGCACTGAGAGTAATCTGCTGAGTCTGGGGTACTGCCCTTGGTTGGTGCGCCGGGCGACGCGCCAGGAGGGTGAGGTGCCGGATATGTCAGCAATGTCCCGTGGACTGTACTATATTGATCCCCGGCTACGGAGCGGCACGGCCGGGCCGGTCCGGGAAACCGGGCAAATGGGTCGTGAGCCTGCTCACTGCCCAGAAGTTTTTCGGAGCGTCACCCTTGACATTCCGGTAGTTCGTGAAAGTATTCACAAGCGGACTTGAGTTACCGGGACATTGCGTGGATATGCTTGTCGTGATGAGCTGTTCCCCGCTGCCCCTGAGCTAACAGCCTGCTTACGCACTGCTGATTACGTGAACGCGAACCGTCACTTCGGCACTGCGCATGCATAAAGGAAAACGGAAACAGCAAGAACTGCCACCCATCCAGAATGAGGAGTGTTGCCGCCATGGACTGGCGCCACCATGCTGCCTGCCGCGACGAGGACCCGGAGCTGTTCTTCCCGATCGGGACGTCCGGTCCGGCCCTGCTGCAGGTCGAGCAGGCCAAGGCCGTCTGCCGGCGTTGCTCCGTGACCGACGAGTGCCTGAAGTGGGCACTGGAGTCCGGTCAGGACGCCGGCGTCTGGGGTGGAATGAGCGAGGAGGAGCGCCGCGCCGTGAAGCGTCGCGGTGGCCTCCGGGTGCTGCGCGCTCACTCCGCCTAGACCCACACACCACCGAACGCCCCGCCAGGCCCCCTGGCGGGGCGCTTCACTTCCCCCCACCCCCACCCCCGCCACCTTCGCGTTGATCATGAAGTTGTTGTCCGTGACACGCCGTGTCGCGGACAACAACTTCATGATCAACGCGGTCAGGGAGGGCGGTCAGCCTGGCCCGGGGAGGAGTGGGGGGTCAGTCAGGCTGGGGGGTGGGGGTGGCGTGGTCGATTCGGGAGGCGATCAGGGCGACCAGGTCGGGCGCGTCGGTGAGGGGTGCCGAGACGGCGACCGCACCGGCCCGGTAGGCGGCCGAGGTCACCGCGTCGTGGAACAGGCCGGGAGCGAGGAAGTACCCGGCCACCGCCACCCGACGGGCACCCGCCGCCCGCAGCCGGGCCACCGCCGCAACGGCGTCCGGTGGGGCGGCCGAGGCGTACGCCACCCGGCAGGGCACGCCGTAGCTCGCCCCCAGGGCCGCAGCCACCCGCCCCACCGAGGCACGCGCCCCCGGGTCCCGGGTGCCCGCCGCCGCCAGCACCAACGCGTCCACCCGTCCCGGCTCCGCCTCGGTCAACCGGCGGCGCAGCCCAGCCAGGAGCGCATCGTCCACCACCGGGCCGACCGGGCCGAGCACGTCGGTCACCCGGACCGGCATCCGCGGGCCGGTCTCCTGGGCCGCCGCCACCGCCGCCGGGATGTCCACCCGCCGGTGGTACGCGGCGGTCAGCAGCAAGGGCACCAGCACCGCCCCGGGATGCCCGTCGGCGGCCAGCCGCCGCAGCACCTCGGTCGGGGCGGGATCGGTGTGGTCCAGCCAACTCGGCAACACCGGCGTACCCGGCCGGGACGCCGCCACGGCACGGGCCAGGGCCCGGGTCGCCTCGGCCGCCCGGGGATCCCGGCTGCCGTGCGCGACCAGGACCACCGGCACCCCCCGCACACCATCGTCCGCCGATGACCGGGCCCCCTCCGGCCGCGCGGCGCGTGCCGGGACACCGGCCGACCGGGCCCCCTCCGGCCGCGCGGCGCGTGCCGGGGCACCGGATGGCCCCGCCCTACCGGACGGCGACGCGCCGCGCGCCGGGGCACCGGCCGGGCCGGTGCTGTCCGTCGGGTGCGGGGCGGTCAGACGTGCAGGCCGCACTCGGTCTTCTCGAACATCGCCCAGCGGCCGGCCCGGGGGTCCTCGCCGGCCTTGGTCCGCCGCGTGCAGGGCCAGCAGCCGATCGAACCGTACCCCTGGCGGAACAGCTCGTTGACCGGGATGCGGTGCCGGGCGATGTACGCGTCCACGTCGGCCTGGGTCCACGCCGCGATCGGGTTGACCTTCACCTTGCGCCGCCGCTCGTCGTACCCGACGACCGGGGTGTTCGCCCGGGTCGGCGACTCGTCCCGACGCAGCCCGGCCGCCCAGGCGTCGTACGGGGCCAGTGCCCGCTCCAGCGGCTCCACCTTGCGCAGCCGGCAGCACTCGTCCGGGGACCGGTTGAACAGCCGGGGCCCGTACTCGCCGTCCTGCTGGCCGACGGTCAGCCGGGGCCGGATCGAGCGCACGGTCACCGGCAGGGTCCGGGCCACCTCGTCGCGTACCCGCAGCGTCTCCGGGAAGTGCAGGCCGGTGTCCAGGAAGACCACGTCGACCCCGGGGGCGACCCGGGACACCAGGTGCGCCAGCACGGCGTCCGCCATCGAGCTGGTCACGCAGAACCGGTCGCCGAAGGTCTCCGCCGCCCAGCGGGCGATCTCCAGGGCCGGTGCGCCCTCCAGTTCCCGGCCGGCGGTGCGGGCCAGTTCCCGCAGCTCGTCCGGGTCGCGTCGACCCGGCTCGGCGGGCCCGGCGGGGGCGGGCCCGGAGCCGACCAGGCCGAGGCCGACCGCCGACACCAGGCCGCCCGGCGCGGTCACCGGGTCACCGCCCGGGAGAGCAGGCCGGTGAACTTCACCGTGAAGACCCGCACGCAGGCGTGGCACTCCCAGGCACCGTGCCCGGCCTCGCTCGGCCGCAGGTCCTCCTCGCCGCAGTACGGGCAGTACAGCGGCACCGAACGGGTTTCACTCATCGGAGTTCCTCCTCGTCGACCCGGATCACCCAGTTGGCGAACGTCTCACCCTCGGTACGGCCGGCCAGGTAGCGCCGGGCCAGCCGCTCGACGTACCCGGGAAGTTCCTCGGCGGTGGTCTTCAGGCCGCGCAGCTTGCGGCCGAACCCGGCGGTCTGCCCCGCCGCCATGCCCAGGCCGCCGCCCAGGTGCACCTGGAAACCCTCGACCTGGCGGCCGTCCGGACCCACCACGAGCTGGCCCTTGAGCCCGATGTCGGCGACCTGGGTGCGGGCGCAGGCGTTCGGGCAGCCGTTGATGTGGATGGAGATGTCCGCGTCGAACTCGCGCAGCCGCTCCTCCAGCCGGGCCACCAGTTCCTCGCCCCGGGCCTTGGTCTCGACGATCGCGAGCTTGCAGTACTCGATGCCGGTGCAGGCCATGGTGCCACGCCGCCAGGCCGACGGGTGCGCCTCCAGGCCGATGCCGCGCAGCGCCGTGGTCAGCGAGTCGGTCCGCTCGGCCGGCACGTCCAGCACCAGCAGTTTCTGGTACGGGGTCAGCCGCACCCGGTCGCTGCCGTGTGCCTCGACCACGTCGGCGAGCTGGGCGAGCTGGGTGCCGGAGACCCGGCCGACGACCGGGGCGGCCCCGACGTAGTACCGGCCGTCGGCCTGCTCGTGCACCCCGATGTGGTCCACCGGCCGGTCCGGCAGCTGCGGGGCGGGACCGTCCAGCAGCGTCCGGCCCAGGTACTCCTTCTCCAGTACCTCGCGGAACTTCTCCACGCCCCAGTCGGCGACCAGGAACTTCAGCCGGGCCCGGTTGCGCAGCCGGCGGTAGCCGTAGTCGCGGAAGATCCCGACCACGCCGGCCCACACGTCCGGCACCTCGGCCAGCGGCACCCACACCCCGAGCCGCTTGGCGAGCATCGGGTTGGTGGAGAGCCCGCCGCCGACCCACAGGTCGAAGCCGGGGCCGTGGTCCGGGTGGTCCACCCCGAGGAAGGCGATGTCGTTGGCCTCGTACGGGGTGTCGACCAGCCAGGAGATCGACGTCTTGAACTTGCGCGGCAGGTTGGAGTACGCCTTGTCGCCGACGTACCGGCGGACGATCTCGTCGACCGCCGGGGTCGGGTCGAGCAGCTCGTCCTTCGCCACCCCGGCGACCGGGCTGCCGAGCACGATCCGGGGGCAGTCCCCGCACGCCTCGGTGGTCTGCAGGCCGACCGACTCCAGCCGCCGCCAGATCTCCGGCATGTCCTCGACCCGGATCCAGTGGTACTGGACGTTCTGCCGGTCGGTGATGTCGGCGGTGTCCCGGGCGAACTCGCGGGAGATGTCGGCGACCACCCGGAGCTGGGCCAGGGTGAGCTGGCCGCCGTCGATCCGCACCCGGAGCATGAAGAACTCGTCCTCCAGCTCGTGCGGCTCCAGGACGGCGGTCCGCCCGCCGTCGATGCCGGCCTTGCGCTGCGTGTAGAGACCCCACCAGCGGAACCGGCCGCGCAGGTCCTGCGGGTCGATCGAGGCGAAGCCGCGGTGCGCGTAGATGTTCTCGATCCGGGCCCGGACGTTCAGCGGATCGTCGTCCTTCTTGATCCGCTCGTTGGGGTTGAGCGGCTCCCGGTGCCCGAGCGCCCACTGCCCCTCACCCCGGGGCCGGCGGGGGGCCCGGGCGGCGGGTGCCGCCGGGCGCTCGGGCCGGGTCGGGGTGCTGTTGACGGCCATCGCGGCGTCCTCCGTTGTCTGGGTGGTTGCGTCGGTGCGGGCGCGGTACGCGCCGGCCACCCGGAGGCCGGGCGGGGAGACAACGGTGTCGTGAGAAGCCGGCGCGGAGGGGACGCCTGTGACGGATCGGTCGGGCGTCGTCAGTGGGCCGGACAGATGGCGCTGCGGACGCGGCCGTAGTCGACGTGGCGGCGGGCCACGAGACGGCGGTCGACAGCGGCGGTCATGGCGACCATGCTGCCACACCGCGCGGAGGCCGGCCAAGGTTCCGGTGCGCCATCCCACATCACGGGCCACCGTCGGCGACCTCGGCACACGACCACCCGGCAACCGGGTGGCAGATCGACCTGAACCGATCACCGGAGTTCGGGCGGCCGGCCCGTGCGACGCTTCGGAGGTGGTCGGCGAGCCCGACGTGCCGGGCGGGTGGCGGGAGCGGGTACGGCGGGTCGGCCGTACCGGCTGGCTCTGGCCGACGCTGCTGACCCTGGTGGTCGCCGGGGCCGGGGTGGGACACGCCCAGCCGTGGCGGGACGAGCTGGCGACCTGGAGCGCCGCCAGCCGTCCGTTGCCCGACCTGCTCCGGCTCGCCGGCACCGTGGACGCCACCACCGCCCCGTACTACCTGCTCCTGCACGGCTGGGTGGCGGTGGCCGGGGACTCGGTCACCGCGTTGCGGCTGCCCAGCGTGCTGGCCGTCGCGGCGGCCGCCGGACTCACCGCCGTACTCGGGGAACGGCTGTTCGGCCGGCGGGCCGGCCTGCTCGGCGGGCTACTGTTCGCGGTGCTGCCCAGCACCTCCCGGTACGGGCAGGAGGCCCGACCGTACGCCCTGGCCACCCTTCTCGCGGTGGCCGCCACCCTGCTGCTGGTGGCCGCGTTGCGCCGGCCCGGCCCGGCCCGATGGGCGGGGTACTCGGGCGCGGTGACCGCCCTCGGGCTGGCCCACCTGGTCGCGCTGACCGTGCTCGCCGCGCACGCCCTGGCGGTCGCGGCGTCGCCGGCGCGCGGCGCGCCGCCGCCCGACGCACGCACGCCGCCGCCGGTCGGCCGCACCCTGCCGCCCGACGCAGGCACACCGCCGCCCGACGGAAGCACGCCGCCCGACGGGACCCCGGTGCCGGGCCGGGCCGAGTGGCGGGGGTGGCAGCAGCGGCGCCGGCGGGCCTGGTTGCTCGCCCTGCTGCCGGCGGCGCTGGTGCTCACCCCGCTGGCCCTGCTCGCCCGGGGGCAGCGGGGCCGCCAGTTGGCCTGGGTCGACCCGGCCCGGCTGGGTGAGCTGCCCGGCCTGCCGGGTGCCCTCACCGCCAGTGCCGCGGTCGGCGGTCTGCTGGTCGGGCTGGCCGTGGTGGGGGCCGCCGGGCGGGGGCGGTGGGGGTTGGTGCTGCTGGCGGCGGTGGCGCTGCCGGCCGGGCTGCTCTTCGTCGGCGGGCTGGTGACCCCGCTCTGGGTCCCGCGCTACCTGGTCTTCACCACCCCGTTCCTGTGCCTGCCGGCCGGGGCGCTGCTCGCCTCGGTACGCCTGCCGGCCGCGCTCGCGGTGGTCGGGCTGGCTGTCGGGCTCGGCGCGCCCGCCCAGCTGGACCTGCGGCGTACCCACGACTGGCCCCGCTCCGCCCCGGTCGACTACCGGGGCGCGGCCCGGATCGTCGACGCCCACCAGCGGCCCGGCGACGCGGTGGTGTACCACCCCCGGCAGGGTTTCCTCTTCCTCGACCTCGGGCTGGCGTACCACCTCGGGGCCGATCGTCCCCGGGACGCGCTGGCGGTACGCGACCAGCGCCGGGCGGGTGACCTGTGGGCGGTGGAGTGCGACCGGCCGGCCCGCTGCCTGGCCGGGGTGGACCGGGTCTGGCTGGTGACGGCCGGCCGGCCCGCCGACCCGGCCCGCCGATCCGCCGACCCGACGACCGGCCGGCCGCCCGACCCGTTGGCCGGATTGCCGGCGGCGAAGCGGGACGCCCTGGCCGGCTGGTCCCCCACCGACCGCTGGACGGTGCCGGGGATCACCGTCACCCTGCTCACCCGCCCGTCCTGACCTCCCGGCCCGTCCTGACCTCCCGGCCCGTGCGGCCCGCGGCCCGTGCGGTGCCTGGCGGCCCTCCGGCACGGGCGGCGCGTGCGGCCTGGCCCGGGCGGCGCGCCCAGCCCGTCCGCCCGCCCAGCCCGTGCGGGGCGCTCAGCCGACGCGACAGCCCGCGTTCATCCGCGACGGGCGGCGGCGAGCGGGACGACCAGCACCGCCTCGGTGCCACCGCCGGCGGCGTTCCGCAGCTCGATGCTGCCCCGCAGTTCGCCGGTGGCCAACGCGCGGACGATCTGGAGCCCCAGGTTGGCACCCTGGTCGGTGTCGAACCCGTCCGGCAGGCCCCGGCCGTTGTCGGCCACGGTGACGTGCAGCTGCTTGCGGAACCGGTGCGCGGAGACCACCACCTCGGGCGCGGCCGGGGCGGGCTCCCCCTCGCCGGCCGGGAACCCGTGCTCCACGGCGTTGAGCAGCAGCTCGTTGAGGACCATCACCAGCGAGGTGGCGATCTCGGCGGGCAGGACGCCGAAGCTGCCCTCGCGGCGCATCCGGACCCGGAACTCGGTGGCCGCCACCTCGGTCGCCGCGCTCGCCACCCGGTCGACGATGCCGTCGAACTCGACCGCCTCGTCGCTGGACATGGAGAGCGTCTCGTGTACCAGCGCGATCGAGGCGACCCGGCGGACCGACTCCTCCAGGGCGGCGCGGGCGGCCGGGATGCCGACCCGGCGGGCCTGGAGCCGCAGCAGCGCCGCCACCGTCTGGAGGTTGTTCTTCACCCGGTGGTGGATCTCCCGGATGGTGGCGTCCTTGGTGATCAGGGCCCGGTCCCGGCGGCGTACCTCGGTGATGTCGCGGACCAGCACCAGCGCGCCGATCGGCACCCCGGCGGGCATCAGCGGCAGGGCCCGGGTGAGCATCGTCGCGCCCCGGGCGTCGATCTCCCGCCGGGGCGGGGCCTCGCCGCGCAGCGCGGCCAGGATGCCGTTGGCCGCGTCGGTGCCCTCCAGCGGGTCGGTGGCGAGCCGGCGGTGCAGTACGGCCAGGTCCTCGCCGACCAGGTGCGCGGCGAACCCGAGCCGCCGGTACGCCGACTGGGCGTTCGGGCTGGCGTAGGTGACCTTGCCGCTGGCGTCCAGCCGGACCAGTCCGTCCCCGACCCGGGGGGCGGAGGTGGTCTCGCCCGGGTGCCGGGGCGGTGGGAAGGTGCCGTCGGCGAGCATCTGGGCCAGGTCGTCGGCGGTGGTCAGGTAGTTCAGTTCGAGCTGGCTGGGGGTACGGGCGGTGGAGAGGTTGGTGTCCCGGCCGACCACCGCGATCACCTCGCCGGCCTCGCCGTCGGCGGTACGCAGCCGGACCGGGATCGCCTCGTGCCTCGCCGGGACGTCGCCGTACCAGACCGGGTCGCCCTCCCGCCAGATCCGTCCCTGGCTGTACGCGACGGTCAGGTGGGCGACCTCCGGCCCGCCGACGATCCGCCCCACCTGGTCGTCCTGGTAGGCGGTCGGGGCGGTGGTGGGGCGTACCTGGGCCACGCAGAGGAAGCTCTCGTCACCGTCGACGGGCACCCAGAGCAGCAGGTCGGCGAAGGAGAGGTCGGACAGGAGCTGCCAGTCACCGGCGATCCGGTGCAGGTGGTCGACGTCGGCCGGGCGGAGCTGGGTGTGCTCCTCGGCGAGTTCGCGCAGCGTGGACACCCCGACAGCCTGCCACGCCGGCCGACCGGCCGCTGCGGTGGCCGCCGGGCGACCGTCGTCGCGGACGGCCGCCGGGCCGGCGTCGTCCCGGGTGACCGCCGGACGGACCATCCGGCGCGGTGGCCGCCGGGGCGGACCGGACCGGACGGCGGCGGGCGTCACATCGTCGCGGTGACCTTCTTCAGGCCGCGCGGGGCGTCCGGGTCCTCGCCCCGGGCCAGGGCGAGGGCCAGCGCCAGCCGCTGCAACGGCAGGATGTCCAGCAGCGGGGCGTACCGCTCGTCGACCTCGGGCACCGCCATCCGGGTCGCCCCGTCGACGTCGGCGGAGCCGACCACCACCACGTCGGCGCGGCGTTCGCCGAGCCGGGGCAGCACCTCGCGCATGGACCGGCCGCCGGGGCCGGAGCCGACCACCGCGAGCACCGGTACGTCCGGGTCGGTCATCGCCAGCGGGCCGTGCAGCAGGTCGGCCCCGGAGAAGGCGAGCGCCGGCAGGTACGAGGTCTCCATCAGTTTCAGCGCGGCTTCCCGGGCGGTCGGGTACGCGTACCCCCGGCCGGTGGTGACCAGCCGGGCGGCGAACCGGTAGCGGGCGGCGAGCTGGGCCGGGGTGGGGTCGGCGAGGGTACGGGCGGCGAGGTCGGGCAGCGCGGCGAGGGCTTCCCGCTCGGCGGCCGGGAGGGTGCCGTCGCCGGCCCGGACGCCCTCGACCAGCAGCAGCAGGGCGAGCAGTTCGGCGGTGTACGTCTTGGTGGCGGCGACGGCCCGCTCGTGCCCGGCGGCGATGTCGACGCTCAGCTCGGCGGCCGCGGCCAGCGGCGAGGACGGGGCGTTGGTGACGGCGAGGGTGAGCGCGCCGGATTCGCGGGCCACGCGGAGCACCTCGACCAGGTCGGGTGAGCCGCCGCTCTGGCTGACCCCGACGACCAGCGCGTCGGACAGGTCGGGCCGGGCCCCGAAGACGGTGACGGTGCTGGGTGAGGCGAGCCCGGCGGGGACACCCAGCCGGATCTCGGTGAGGTACGCCGCGTAGAGCGCGGCGTGGTCGGAGGTGCCCCGGGCGGTGAACACCACGTGCCGGGGGCGGCGACGGGCGATCACCTGGGCGACCTCGGCGATCGGGCCGGTGTGCGCGGCGGAGAGCAACCGGGCGTAGCCGGCCGGCTGCTCCTCGATGTCGGCGGTCATGCCAGCTCCGGGACGGGTCACCGGTACCCCCTTCTGCTGCGCGATTCTCGCGCGGTTGATGCTCAGTCTTGCATCTTTGAAGCCGATTCAGCAACACAACGAGCAGGAGTGCGCAGGGGGTTACAGGACGCGCGTCATCCCCTACGCTGGCCGCACCCGGAAGCCACGCCGAGTGAAGGGGCACCGTGTCCGAGGGAGAGGACGACCCCCGCCTGTCCGCCGAGGGTGAGCTTGCGCTGGCCCGACTCGCGCTGGAGGAGGGCGACCTGCGGCACGCCGCCGGTCACGTCGCCGGCGCGATCGCGTACGCCCCGACCATGCCCGAGGTGCACGAGACGCTGGCCCGGATCGCGGCGGCCAGCGGTGGCGGCATCGACCTGTTCCCCCTCGACCAGCACGTCTTCGTCGGAGCCGTGGTGGCCCGCGCCCACCTGCTGGCCGCCGCCGGCCGCCCCGGCGAGGGCCTGGAGCTGCTCGCCGCGGCGACCGGGCACGCCCCGCAGGCCGACTGGGCCGGGGTGCCCTGGGTCACCGCCCCGGAACTGGCCGAACGCCTCGACCCGGAGCGGGGCGCCCGGATCCTGATGCAGGTCTGCGCGGCCGTCCCCGATCCGGTGCCCCGGGCCGCCCGCGCGCCGCTGCGGCCGTACCTCACCCTGGCCCGGCACGCGGTCGCCGTGCACGCCGGGCACGGGCTGCTGCTGGGCGCGGCGTCCGCGCTGGCCCGGCGGGTCGGCGAGACCGACCTGGCGATCCGGTGGGCCACCAAGGGGGTACGCGCGCAGCCGTCCAAACTCGGCGAGGTCTGGCTCGGGTACGCGTACCGCAGCGCCGGCCGGACCCGGGAGGCGCTGGCCGCGCTCGCCCGCGCGGTCGAGCACGACCCGGACGACCTGGCGGTGTACGCGGACATCGCCGGCACGCTGGCCGACCACGGCCGGCTCGACGAGGCGCTGGAGTGGGTCGACCGGGCGCTGGCCCGGGATCCGACCTTCGACTGCGCGGTGCACACCGCCCACCGGCTCCGGCACCAGCGCGACGGCCGGGTCGGGCACCTGGTGGCGCTGGCCGACTTCGTCCGGGACCATCCGGACGACTCACACGAGCACGGTGACCTGGCCGAGTCCTGCCGGGGCCGGCCCTGGCTCGGTCAGCTGACACCGGCCGGCGGGCCGGCCGTGGACGCCCTGCGCCGGTTCGTCGACACCGACCGTCGCCCCGGCGAACGGCCGCTGCGGCTGCCGTACCCGGCGTCGCCGAGCGCGCTGCGGGCGCTGGCCGTGGTCCGCCCCGGGCTGCGGGTGGAGGTCGACCGGGTGACCGGCCCCGACCCGCGCGAACCCCGCCGGGCCGACGCCCGTCCGCTCTGGCGGTACGCCGACGGCACCGCCGTACCGCTGCTCTCCCCGCCCTCCGCCGACGCGGTGGAGCGGATCCGGCAGCTCGCCCATCCGGCCTGGCCGCACCCGCCGGCCGCGTACGACGCGGCGGTCGGCCTGGCCACCCTGGACGTCACCGACCTGCTGGCCCTGTTGGTGCACCCGCCGGCCGCCCCGTCGACGGCGCTGGGGCTGGTGCTCGGGCAGGACCCGGCGCTGTGGATCCGCTGCGTGCAGGTCTGGGCCTGCCTCGGGCTGCTGCACCACCGCACCGACGAGCCGTGGGCCGACTCGACCCGCCGCCGGGTGCTGCTCGACCTGGTCTGGGGGGTGGAGGACTGGGTCACCGAGTGTGCGCTGTTCGCCCTGGTCACCGCCGCCTGGGTGGACCCCTCGGTGCGCCCCGACGTGGCCCGGGTGGTGGCCGGGCGGCTGGCCGACGCGGCCGAGGTGGCCCGGGAGCGCCCGGTGCCGATCGCCGTCTCGCTGGCCCATCTGGCCCTCGCCACCCCGGACCTGGACGAGGGCAGCACGGCGTTGGCCTGCCGACTGGTCGCCGACCCCGCACCGCGCGCCGGTCTGCTCCGCCGGCTGTGGCGCCGGCTCACCCGCTGACCGGCCGGCGCGGGCACGGTCAGCTGGTGGGCCGGGGTGCGGTCAGCTGGTGGGGCTGGGGGTGCGGTCGGGCTCGGCGGCCGGGACGCCGCTGGCCGGGGTCCCGGCGGACGGCCGGTGCGGGCCGGCCGGGGTGTCGGCGGACGGGTCGCCCGGAATGTCGGCGGACGGCCGCTCCGGGTCGCCCGGGCCGGAGCGCAGCGGCAGTTCCCGGATGAACCAGGCGAGGAACGGGACGGCCACGGTGAACAGCACCGACCAGAGGAAGACGTGCCCGATGGCGTCGGCCAGGCCGCCCAGCACCGCCTCGCGCAGCGGGGCGGGCAGGTTCTCCAGGGAGACCGGGTTGACGCCCGGCTCGCCGCCGCCGCCGGCCACCGCCGCGCCGGCCGGGCTGCCGGCGAGCCGGTTGGCGAAGATCGCGCCGAACAGCGAGATGCCGAACGAGCCACCGATGGACCGGAAGAAGGTGGCCGCGCCGCTGGCCGCGCCGAGGTCCCGCTGTTCCACGCTGTTCTGCGCGATCAGCATGGTGGTCTGCATGAGGAAGCCCATGCCGGCGCCGAGCACCACCATGTAGAGCCCGGACGTGGTCCGGCTGGTGTCGGCGTCCAGCAGGGCCAGCAGGGCCAGGCCCGCCGTCATCACCACACCGCCGACGATCGGGTAGATCCGGTACCGGCCGGTGCGGGTGATGGCCCGGCCGACGACCAGCGAGACCACCAGCATGCCGAACATGAGCGGCAGCAGCAGCAGACCGCTCTCGGTGGCCGAGGCGCCCTGCACGGTCTGCTGGTAGAGCGGCAGGAAGCTCATCGCGCCGAACATCGCGAAGCCGACCAGGAAGCCCAGCACCGAAACGATGGCGAAGTTGCGGTTGGCGAACAGCGCCAGCGGCAGGATCGGCTCGGTCACCCGCCGCTCGACCAGGGTGAACGCGATCAGGGAGAGCACCGCGAGACCGGCCAGCCCGAGGATCTGCGGGGAGAGCCAGTCGTACTCGGTGCCGCCCCAGGTGGTGATCAGCACGACGGCGGTGATGCCGACCGACAGCAGCGCGGCCCCCCACCAGTCGATCCGGTGCTCGGTGCGGTACTTCGGCAGCTTCAGGGTGGCGACCAGCAGGATCAGGGCCAGCCCGCCGAGCGGCAGGTTGACGTAGAACGCCCACCGCCAGGAGAGGTGGTCGGTGATGAAGCCGCCGGCCAGCGGGCCGGCGACCATCGCGATCGCCATGACACCGGCGAAGAGCCCCTGGTAGCGGCCCCGTTCCCGGGGGGACACCAGGTCACCGATGATCGCCATCACGCCGACCATCAGGCCGCCGGCCCCGAGGCCCTGGAGCGCCCGGAAGGCGATGAGCTGGACCATGCCGCCGTCCGGGCCGCCGAGCAGCGACGAGCCGGACATGCCGCAGAGCGCGGAGGCGACGAGGAAGATGCCGACCGAGCTGAGGAAGACCGCCTTGCGGCCGTACAGGTCGCCGAGCTTGCCCCAGATCGGCGTGGAGACGGTGGTGCCGAGGACGTACGCGGTGACGACCCAGGTGAAGTGGTTGAGCCCGCCGAACTCGCCCACGATCCGTGGCAGCGCGGTGCTGACGATCATGTTGTCGAGCATCGCGAGCATCATCGTGATCATCAGCGCGACCAGGATGAGTCTTACGTTGGGTTTCGCCGCGGTCTGGTGGGTCTGGGTCATTGGGGCTCCCCGAGAGACGTGACCGACTTACTTGCCGACCGGCTAGCTATCTTACTTGCCGGACGGTAAGTTGGGCAGCGGAACTCGTCAAGGGAATTGGAGGATGGAGTGAGCCAGGGCACCGGCGGCACGCGCGAGCGCATCCAGGCGGTCGCGCTGGAACTCTTCACCGAGCAGGGGTACGAGAAGACCTCGCTGCGGGAGATCGCCGAACGCCTCCAGGTGACCAAGGCGGCGCTCTACTACCACTTCAAGAGCAAGGACGAGATCGTCAGCAGCTTCGTCGAGGACCGGCTGACGGTGATGGACGAGCTGGTCGCCTGGGCCGAGTCCCGGCCACCCACCCTGGCCACCCGGCGTGAACTGGTCGCCCGGTACGCCGAGGAGATGTTCGGCCACGGTAACCCGTCGGTGCTGCGGTTCTTCGAACAGAACCAGACCACGCTGAAGAGCCTGCCGGCCGGTCAGCACCTACGGGAGCGGATGGCCCGGCTGGCCGACGCGCTGGCCCGGGGCGCGGAGTCACCGACCGACCAGCTCCGGGCCGCACTGGCGCTGTTCGCCGTACACACGAGCTGGTTCACCCTCCGCGCCCCCGGGATCAGCGACGACGAGCGCAAGAAGCACGCCCTGACGGTGGCCGACGAGTTGCTCGCCGCGATCGGGGACGGCCCGCCGCCGGTCGCGGCGGGCCAGCAGCCGGTCACCGCCGGCCAACCGCCCGTGGCGGCAGGCTAGCGCGCCCGACCGGCGGGACCTCGCCGCGCCGGCACCGGTCGGCCGCTCCGCCCCCTTCCGGAGCAGGAGCGCCGTCAGTTGGAGCAGAAGAGCGTGACGTGCCCGTTGTAGTAGGTCGGGGTGACCTCGGTGGTGTAGGCGTTGGCCACCCAGCAGTGCAGGATCGGGTTGAACCCGGCCAGTTCGGCCTGCCGCTTGGCGTCGCTCTCCGCCGCCCACAGGGCGAACGACGGGGTGGAGCCGATCCCCCAGCCCCCGAACGAGCCGAACCCGCTCGTCCCGGCGTCCGCCGCGCTGGCGGGGGCCGCACCGGCCAGCAGCGACACGGTGGCCGCACCGGTGACGGCGGTGGCCGCGAGGATCTTACGGATCGTACGCATGGCAGCTCCGTTCTGTTCGATGGACAGCCCCGAGCCTGACACAGCCATCGATGTCTATCAATTTATTGACGGATAGCGGTCAACAAGTTGACAGAGCGTAGAAGATCCAGTCGGAGTGCCAGCAGGTCCACCCCGGGCAACGGTGACCAGTCCCGCTCCGGTACCCGGACGAACCCGAGCCGGGTGTAGAGCCGATGGGCCGACGCGGCGAGACCGTCCCGTACGCAGATCGCCACCGCCGTGCAGCCGCACTCCGCCGCCCGGCTGAGACAGGCCCGGACGAGCGCCTCCCCCACCCCCCGACCCTGCGCGGACGGCGCCACCGCCAGCATCCGGAACTCGGCCTCCCCCGGCCGGGAGATCTCGGCGTACCGGCCGCCGGGCAGCGTGAAGGTCACCGAACCGAGCACCGCGCCGGTCACCTCGTCCACGGCGACCAGCACCTCGCCATGCTCGGCCCGGGTCGCCACGTCGGCCAGCACCGCGGCGTAGGCGGACTCGTCGCCGAGCTGACCGTCCGCCTCGTACGCGCCGACGGTCAGCTCGGCCACCGCCGGGAAGTCACCCGGCCGAACGGTACGGATCAGCACGTCAACCGATGACCGCGATCAGGTCGCCGTCCTGCACCACGTCACCCTCGTTCACCGCGAGCTGCTGCACCACGCCGTCGGACTCCGCGACCACCGGAATCTCCATCTTCATCGACTCCAGGATCACCAGGGTGTCCCCCTCGGACACGGTGTCCCCGGTCGACGCGACGACCTTCCAGACGTTCGCCACCATCTCGGCCCGGATCTCCTCGGCCATCGGACGGCCCTCCCTCTCCACGGGTTGCCTGCGAACGGTAATCCAACCACGCCGACGCCGCGCGTCGGGGCACGTCCGCCGACCTGACTCGACCCCCGGAGCACGTCTGCGGACCTGGGTTCGGTTCCCGGGGTACGGCTCCGGCGCCCGGGAGGTCCGCCACCGGACCGGCCCGCCGCGCGGCCACCGGGCCGGGCCGTGGCGCGGCCACCGACCGTCAGGTCAGCCCCGGCAGGTGGGGGTGGGGACCGTCGGCACTAGCATCAGCGGGTCGGACCGCGGACGCCGAGAGACCCGGTGCGCGACCGGCACCGGCCGCGTAGCGGCCGACCACGTTCTGACGAGGAGGTCACCATGGCGAAGAAGGCCCGTAAGAAGAAGGCCCGTAAGAAGAGCAGCGCCAACCACGGCAAGCGCCCCAACTCCTGATCGACGGCGGGCCCGGCCCGCCGACACGGTCGAGGTACCGGCCCCCGGGCCGGAAACGCCGGTGGCCCGGGTCGAGGCTCGACCCGGGCCACCGGTACGTTCCGGCCGTACTCAGTCGGCCAGCTCGCGGGACTCCGTCGTCTCGAAGACGACCAGCTCAGTGAGTCGGACCCGGAGCCGCTCGCGCAACTGCGCCGGAGCGGTCTCGTTGCCGCAGCACCGGGCGACCAGCGCCTTGACCTCCTGCTCGATGCCGTACTCCCGCAGGCACGGGCCGCACTCGTCGAGGTGGTGCCGGATCAGCCGCTGCCGCTCCTCCTCGCACTCCAGGTCGAGGTAGAGGTAGACCTCCGCCAGCACCTCGCGGCAGTCCGTCTCGTGGGGCTCCCCACAGCTCACGTCACACCTCCCGGCCGGCGGCGGCGGTCGAACCACCCGAGGAACGGGCGGCGGAGAAACCGCGCTCCGTCGCATAGCGCTCGAGCAGCTTCCGCAGATTACGTCGACCACGGTGCAGTCGGGACATCACGGTACCGATCGGCGTACCCATGATGTCCGCGACCTCCTTGTAGGAGAAGCCCTCGACGTCGGTCAGGTAGACGGCCAGCCGGAACTCCTCCGGGAGCTGTTGCAGGGCCTCCTTGACGTCGCTGTCCGGGAGCCGGTCCAGCGCCTCGGTCTCGGCCGAACGCAACCCGCTGGAGGTGTGCGACTCGGCCTCGGCGAGCTGCCAGTCGGTGATCTCCTCGGTCGGTGCCTGGATCGGCTGGCGCTGCCGCTTCCGGTAGGAGTTGATGTAGGTGTTGGTCAGGATCCGGTAGAGCCAGGCCTTCAGGTTGGTGCCCTGCTCGAACTGGTGGAAGGCGGCGTACGCCTTCAGGAACGTCTCCTGGACCAGGTCCTCGGCATCCGCCGGGTTACGGGTCATCCGCAGCCCGGCAGCGTAGAGCTGATCGACGAAGGGCAGCGCGTCACGCTCGAAGCGCGCCCGGCGCTCGTCCGTCTTCTCGGTGGTCAACCGCACATCCCCTCGCGTCGGATGCTTTCCCGCCGAGAATACGCGCCCGGACCTGTCCGCAGATTCACTTTCCCGTGGTGTGCTCGTGCTCACCGCCTCCGGTCCGAACGGTTCCCCCGTCGCCGGCCACTCCGGCCCGTGCAGCAGGCGTCGTAGCCGCTGCGCTCCCCGTTCGTCCTGTTCCCGGCTCCGTGTCCCGGTCGGCACCGGCCACCCCCTCACGCGGTCTGTTCGTCCAGGGGTTCCAACGCCGCCGCACCGGTGACGCATTCCGGCCCCGTTCCCGGCCCCGGCGGCACCGGGGTGACGCTGGGACCGGGAAGGGCCTGGGAGGGCGGTCCCGTCCGGCCGAACCGGCCGACGGCACCAATCGATGCAACGACCCGCCCCGCGCGCCGGTCACGGCCCGCCCGGACGGTGATCGCCGGCACCGGAAGCGCCGTCCGGTGACCATCGTCACCGCAACCGGCCGACGACGGCCGGGGCGGCCGGCGTCAGGAGCGACGGGCACCAGAGGCGAGCGGCGGGCGCCAAGGGCGACAGCCGTCCGGGGCGGCGGACGCCAGGGGTGACAGCCGTCAGGGGTGACAGCCGTCAGGGGCGGCGGGCCCAACCGTGGTCGGACAGCCACCCGACGACCAGGGCGGCGACCGGCCCCGGATCCCGACGCAGGTCGTGTCCCTCGCCCGCGCGGACCTCCACCCGGACGGTCGGCCCGGCGGCCGGCACCCCGAACGGGTCCCGGTCGCCGTTGACCACCAGCGTGGGCAGACCGGTGTCGAGTTCCGCGGCCCGGGACCGCTCCGGCCGCTTCGGCGGGTGCAGCGGGAACGCCAGGGCGACGATGCCCACCGCGCCGACCGCGCCGGCGGTCCGGCAGGCCACCCGGGCACCGCTGGACCGTCCACCGACCACCACCGCACCGACGGTGGGATGCCGCACCCGCAGCGCGGCCAGCACGCCGCTCCACGCCTCGTCCAGGTGCCCGGCGGGGGCCGGTGCGCGTCGCCCGGCGAGCCGGTAGGGCTGGGTGACCCGCGCCACGATCACCCCGGCGCGGACCGCCGCGTCCCGGAGCGCGACGAGATCGGGTGCGTCCACTCCGCCGCCGGCGCCGTGGCCGAGCACGAGCAGGCTCGTCGCCGGCCCGGCCGGCGGGTCGACGTCCACCCGGGCCGGGCCGCGGGGAGTCTCGATCTCCGCGTGGTACCGCACCGGGCCATTCTTCCGCCGGCCCGGCCGGCACGTCCGCCGGGCCCGCCGGGAAACCGCCGACACCTCCGCCGGGCCCGCCCAGAAACCGCCGGCACGTCCGCCAGGACGCTCTGGATGTCGGGCCCCGGCCCTCAGAGCCACGGCGGACACGTCGAAGGCCGCAGCGGACCGCTGAGGGTGCCGACGGCGCGACTCAGGAGAGCGGGACCAGGGCCAGCAACTGGTCCCGGACCGGCGGACCGGCCTCGTCGGCCGCGTCCGGATCCGGTTGTACCTCGTTGCGCCAGGCGACCAGCATGGCCCGCCGTTCCCGGGGTGTGGTGCCGCCCCACACGCCGTGACAGTCACCCACCTCCAGCGCCCAGGCCAGGCAGGATCCCTGCACGTCACAGCTACGACAGAGCGCCACGGCCGCGTCGGCCGGCTCGTTGGGCGCCGGAAAGAACGTTTCCGGGTCCACGCTCTGGCAGGTTCCTCTGGTCCGCCACGCGTCGTCCTGCCGTCGCTCGCGCAGTGCCCGCAACAGTCGCGGATCCCGGCGTGCGGCGGCCACCTCGTGCGGGCGGGGCATTCGCGCCCGTGTCATCAAACCCACCTCCCCCGTGGGACCGGCAAGATCGGTGGTCGCCGTTCGCACCGTGCGAATCGACACCCACTACCGGCGCTGTGTTCTATCGCACTTGGACACACGGGGACAAGAGTCTGCCGGAAAGATGGCACAACACGTGCCCGACGATTCGTCAGCAACACTGGCAAATCAGCACGCGACAATACGCCGACGACGTTCAGAACAGCGGCATTTCCGCGGTCGATCGCGGATCCTCCCGGGCTCGTCGGGGTGCCGGCACATCGGGCACCCGGGCGGTGAGTTCCGGCCCGGAGTTACGGACGTTGCCGACCGCCGCCCCGACCGGCCGGATCTCCAGCCCGGCCAGCCATTCCTCGTCCGCGCCGAGCAGGGCGGACGGATCCCCGGTCGGGGCCAGCCACGGCTCCCAGCGGGTCGGCGGCAGCAGCACCGGCATCCGCTCGTGCACCCCGGCCAGCGCACCGGTCGCGGCCGTGGTGAGCACGCTGCACGTCAGCCAGGGACCGTCCGGGCCCCGCCACACCGACCAGATGCCGGCCAGCGCCAGCACGTCGCCGTCGGCCCGGGTCAGGAAGTAGGGCTGCTTGCCGCCGTCGGTACGGGCCCACTCGTACCAGCCGTCGGCCGGGACCAGGCAGCGGCGACGGGCGAACGGGCCGGCGTACGCGCGGCTGGTCGCCACGGTCTCCGACCGGGCGTTGATCATGCGGGCCCCGGCCGAGGGTGATGTCGCCCACGGCGGCAGCAGCCCCCACCGGGCCAGCGACAGCGCCCGCTCGCCGGCGTCGTCGACCCGGACCACCGGCACCGGCTTCGTCGGCGCGACGTTCCAGTCCGGCCGGTGCCGGCCGTCGGTGTCGTCGTACGCCTCGAAGAGCTGGCTCAGCGTCCCGGAGCTCCGGGTGGTCGCGTACCTGCCGCACATGGCGGACACGCTAACCCGCCGCGCGTCCTGCGGCTGTCCCGCCAACCGGGAGAGGGCGCGACGGGTTTCTCCGCGAGCGCCCCGGAACCGGCAGAATGTCACCGTGGGGAATCTGACCGCCATCCGGCCGCAACAGCCGTGGACCGCACCGACCGCCACCGACCCGGTCTCGACGACGCTGCGGTTACCGGGCTCCAAGTCGCTGACCAACCGGGCCCTGGTGTTGAGTGCCCTGGCCAGTGGCCCGTCCACCCTCTCCCGGCCGCTGCGCGCCCGGGACACCGAGCTGATGGCCGGTGCGCTCCGGGCGATGGGCGCGCACATGTCGATCGCCGACGACGACCGGTGGCTGGTCCGGCCGCACCCGCTGGTCGGTCCGGCGCACGTCGACGTGGGGCTGGCCGGCACGGTGATGCGGTTCGTCCCGCCGGTGGCCGGGCTGACCGACGGCCGGGTGACCTTCGACGGCGACCCGCACGTGCGTACCCGGCCGCTCGGCCCGCTGGTCGGGGCGCTGCGCTCGCTCGGCGTCCGGATCGACGTCACCGGGCCGGGGAGCCTGCCGCTGGCCGTGCTCGGCACCGGCCGGGTGGCCGGCGGCGAGGTGGTCATCGACGCCTCCGCCTCCAGTCAGCTCGTCTCCGGCCTGCTGCTGGCCGCCCCGCGCTTCGACCGGGGCGTGGTGGTCCGGCACGTCGGCCCACCGGTGCCGTCCGCCCCGCACCTGCGGATGACCGTGCAGATGCTGCGCGCCGCCGGGGCGGCCGTCGACGACGGTACGCCGGACGTCTGGACGGTCGAGCCCGGTCCGCTCAGCGGCCGGGTCTGGGAGATCGAACCGGACCTGTCCGGTGCCGTCCCGTTCTTCGCCGCCGCGCTGGTCACCGGGGGTGAGGTGACCCTCCAGGGCTGGCCGCGCGGCAGCGCCCAGCCGGTCGAGCGGCTCCGTGCGCTGCTGCACGAGATGGGCGGGCAGGTGAGCCTCTCCACCGCCGGGCTGACCGTCCGGGGCACCGGCAGCGTGCACGGCATCACCGCCGACCTGTCCGACGTCAGCGAGCTGACCCCGGTGCTGACCGCGCTCGCCATGCTCGCCGACTCCCCGTCGGTGTTCACCGGCGTCGCCCACATCCGGGGCCACGAGACCGACCGGATCGCCGCGCTGGCCCGCGAGTTCGCCGGGCTCGGCGCGGACGTCACCGAGTCGCACGACGGGCTGGAGATCCGGCCCCGGCCGCTGCGCGCCGGGACGTTCCGCACGTACCACGACCACCGGATGGCGCACGCCGCCGCGGTCACCGGGCTGGTGGTGCCCGGCATCGACCTGGACGACGTGGGCTGCACCTCGAAGACCATGCCCGAGTTCCCGGCACTATGGTCGCAGATGGTGACCGGCAAGAGCTGACGGACAAGGGGGCGCGGTCCTGGCGACCAGACGACGCGAGTACGACGAGGACGACGTCCGGGTCCGGCCCGGGAAGTCGTCGCGCCCCCGTACCCGGACCCGCCCCCGGCACGCCGACGCGGTGGACGGTTTCGTGATCGCCGTCGACCGGGGCCGGTACACCTGCGTGCTCGCCGACGTCGACCCGGACGTACCCACCGTCACCGCGATGCGCGCCCGTGAGCTGGGCCGCAAGTCGGTGGTGGTCGGCGACCGGGTCGGGCTGGTCGGTGACGTCTCCGGCGCGCCCGGCGCGCTGGCCCGGATCGTCCGGATCGCCGAACGCCGGTCGGTGCTGCGGCGGACCGCCGACGACGACGAGACCACCGCCGAAGGACGGCTGGAACGGGTGGTGGTCGCCAACGCCGACCAGTTGGTGATCGTGAGTGCGCTGGCCGACCCGCCACCGCGTACCGGGTTCATCGACCGCTGTCTGGTGGCCGCGTACGACGCCGACATCGAACCGCTGCTCTGCCTCACCAAGGCCGACCTGGCCGGCCCGGAGGCCGTCCTCGGGTACTACGCCGAGCTGGACCTGGCGCACGTGCTGGTCCGGCCGGACTCCGACCTGACCGAACTGCGCGACCTGCTCGCCGGCCGGGTCTCGGTGCTGGTCGGGCACTCCGGGGTGGGCAAGTCGACGCTGGTCAACCGGCTCGTCCCGGCGGCCGAGCGGGCGGTCGGCGTGGTCAGCGCGATCGGCCGGGGCCGGCACACCTCGACCAGCGCGGTGGCGCTGCGGCTGCCCCCGGTGCCCGGTTCCCGGACCGACCCGGGCTGGATCGTCGACACCCCCGGGGTACGCAGCTTCGGGCTGGCGCACGTCTCGGCGGAGAGCCTGCTGCACGGCTTCCCGGACCTGGTCGACGCCACCGTCGACTGTCCGGCGAACTGCGAGCACACCGCCGACGAGCCGGACTGCGCGCTGGACGCCTGGGTGGCCGCCGGCAAGGCCGACCCGCGCCGGCTGGCGTCGTACCGCCGCCTGCTGGCCTCCCGGTCCGGTGAGGGCGACCAGCGCGAGCCCGACCAGCGGAATCCCGGCGACCCGTTGGAGGGGTCGTGACGGTGGCGTCGCTACCGTTCCGGTCATGACCGGGTACGCCGACGACCTCGCCCTCGCCCACCTGCTCGCCGACGCGGCCGACGCGGTGTCCACCGCCCGTTTCCGCGCCCTCGACCTGCGGGTCGAGGCGAAGCCCGACCTGACGCCGGTCTCCGACGCGGACACCGCCGTGGAGCGGGAGATCCGTGCCCTGCTCGCCACCCACCGGCCCGCCGACGGGCTGGTCGGCGAGGAGTACGGCGAGCAGCCGGCCACCGGCCCGACCGGGCGGCGCTGGGTGGTGGACCCGATCGACGGCACCAAGAACTTCGTCCGGGGGGTGCCGATCTGGGCCACCCTGATCGCGTTGCTGGAGGGCGACCGGCCGGTGCTCGGGCTGGTCTCCGCCCCGGCGCTGGGCCGGCGCTGGTGGGCGGCGGTCGGCGCGGGCGCGTACGCCGGCCCGGACGCGGCGCACGGCGAACCGGTCCGGGTGTCCGGGGTGGGCCGGCTCGCCGACGCCAGCTTCTGCTACGCCTCGCTGGACGGCTGGGAGGCCACCGGGCGGCTGGACGCGATGCTCCAGCTGATGCGGGACACCTGGCGCAGCCGCGCGTACGGCGACTTCTACGGCTACATGCTGCTGGCCGAGGGGGCGCTGGACGTGATGGTCGAGCCGGAGCTGTCGCTGTGGGACATCGCCGCGCTGGTGCCGATCGTCACCGAGGCCGGCGGCACGTTCACCGACCTGGCCGGGGCACCCGCCCCCGGCGACGGCAGTTCGGTGGCGACCAACGGCCCGTTGCACATCGACGTCCTCGACCGGCTGGGTCGGCCTGCCGAGCGTTGACCCGGGGCACCATCTATCCTCGCCGAGTGTCTTCCTCCGGTTGGTGCTTCCTCGCGGCGATGATCGTCGCGTACGGCATCGCCAACCTGCTCCAGTCGGTCGCCGCGGCCCGGACGACCGTGCACCACACCTTCGATCCGGGGCTGCTGCTGCGGCTGGCCTGCCACCGCACCTACCTGGTGGGGTTGTTCTGCCAGGTGGCCGGGTTCGTGCTGGCCTTCCTGGCCCGGCGGGACCTGCCGCTGTTCCTGGTGCAGGCGAGCGTGGCCGCCGGGCTGGGGGTCACCGCCGTGCTCGGGGTGCTGGTGCTCAAGTGGCGACTGCCGATGGCCGAGGTGGCCCTGCTCGGCCTGCTGTTCGGCGGGATCACCGCGTTGGTGCTGGCCGCCCGGCCGGCCCCGTCCAAGCAGCTCGGGCCGGCCGGGCTGGTCGCCCTGGCGGTGACCCTGGTGGTCATCGGTCTGCTCGGCTTCTTCGCGGTACGGCTGCACGGCGCGCCCGGTTCGGTGGCGCTCGGCTCGCTGGCCGGGCTGGCCTTCTCCGCCGCCGCGGTGGCCGCCCGGCCGCTGGCGTCGGCGCACTCGACGGAGGCGTTCCTGCGTGACCCGCTGCTGTACCTGCTGATCGCCCACTCGATCGTCGGGCAGCTCCTGCTCGGCCTGGCGATGCAGCGTGGTTCGACCACGGCGGCGGTCGCCGCGATGGACGCCGCCGGGGCGGTGCCCGCCGCGATCGTCGGGCTGTTGCTGCTCAACGACAAGATCTGGCCGGGCCGGGAGTGGCTGGCCGCGGTCGGGTTCCTGGCCACCCTGGTCGCGGTGATCGGCCTGACCCGGTACGCCGAGCCGCAGCACCACCACCAGGTCGCCGCCCGCCGCGCCCGCCCGCCACGGCCCGCCGTCCCGGCTGACCCACTACGGCCCGCCGTCCCGGCTGACCCACTACGGCCCGCCGTGCCGGCTGACCCGCTACGGCCCGTCGTGCCGGCTGACCCGCTGCGGCCCGTCGTCTCCGGTGAGCTGACCGGTCACGCCTCGACCGGCTTGCGCCGGCCCACCACCCGCTCGTAGAGGCGCTCCAGCGCACCGGCGGTACGTTCCCAGGTGTAGCTGCACCGGACCCGGTCCACCGCCGCGTGCCCGTACGCGAACCGGCCGGCGTGGTCGGCGAGGAGGCGGCGCAGGGTCACCCCGAGGGCGCGGACGTCCCCGGGCGGCACCAGCTTGCCGGTCACCTCGTCCACCACCGCGTCGGCGATGCCGCCCATCGCGTACCCGACCACCGGTACGCCGCAGGCCATCGCCTCCAGCGAGACCCGGCCGGCGGAGGCGTAGTGCGGGGTGCAGGCGACCACGTCGGCCGACCGGTACCAGGTCGCCATCTGGTCGTGCGGGACCGCCCCGACCAGTTTCACCTGCTCGGCGACGCCGACCCGTTCGGCCAGCGCGCGCAGCCGGCGGGCCTCGGCGTGCCCGGTGAGCTGGTCGGCCGGCGGCCCGCCGGCGATCACCAGTTCCGCGTCGCCGACCAGCCGCATCGCCCGGATCAGGTCCTCGTGCCCGCTGAACGGCGCCAGAGCGCCGACGGTGAGGATCCGGGCCCGCTGGTCCCGGGGGGCGGCCTCCCCGTCCGGATGGAACTGCTCGGTGTCCACGCCGGTCGGCACCATCGCCACCGAGGCCCGTTGCAGTCCCATCCGGGTCAGCTCGTCGACCTCGTCGTTGCACTGGGCCACCGCCATGTCGACGGCCCGGGTCAGCGCCCGTTCCAGCGGGATGCGCTCCCCCGGGCCGGCGTACGCGCGGCCGAGGTGACGCAGTTGCTCGACGCCGAGCGAGTGGAAGGTCTGCACGACCGGGATGTCGGTCTCCCGGACCGCGTGCGCGGCGGCCAGGCCACCGACCCAGTAGTGGCCGTGCACCACCTCGGGCCGCCAGTCGCCGGCCCAGCGGTCGGCCAGCCAGCCGCCGAACTCGGGCACGTACGGCACCAGTTGGGCGGTGGGCAGGGGGGCGGGCGGCCCGACCGGCACCAGTTCCAGGTGGTAGCCGTCCCGGGACGCGTGCTGCGGGACGTCGGGGTCGTCCCGCCGTTCGTACACCCGGACGTCGTGGCCCCGGACCGCCAGCTCGGCGGCGACCCGGGCGATGTGCTGGTGCGTACCGACGACGGGACCGTCGGTCCGCCGGGTCGGGCCGGCGTGCGCGCAGACAAGGCCGACGCGCATGGTCACCTCCATGCGGTTCACGAGCTACGGTCCTCCGGTCAGAGGGTCCCATTAACCTGGTGCGAAGGAGCCAAAACCTGGCAGATCAGGATCGGTCGGACCGGCGGAGCCGCCGGTGGTTGCGGTCACCGTCGGCCCTGGCGTACCTGCCCCGGAACGGCCCGGGGAAACCACCCGTCCGGTACGGCGGCCGTCGTACCCGGCACCGCCGCCCCGGCTCCCCCATCGGGCGCGCCCCCTCCCGGGCACGATCCGGCCCTGGCCACGATACGGTCACGGCCACGATCCGGCCCCGGGGCACGATCCGGTCACGGACGCGATCCGGCCGCGGGCACGCGCATGGGAACCGCCGGTCCGGGTACGGGCGGAGAATGCCACTCACCCGCCGCCCGGCCCCGACGCGTACGGTCGGACGCATGACTCACCGGAGGGACCTGTGGGCGGCCAGGTGAGCCGGTTGGACGGGTGGTCCGACGGCCCGGTGGACCGGCCGGATGCGCGGTCGGAGCAGGGCATGCACAATAGGGCGACTATGCCTACGGACGTGCGCTGCCAGGTGGAGACGGACGAGTCGTCCGCCCTGGTCCGGCTGACCGGGGCGCTCGACGCCTCCGGCGTCCCCGGCGTCCGTGACGCGCTACTCGTCCGGCTCGCCGACCGGCCCGGTCCGACGGTGGTGGACGTCGCCGCGCTCCGGGTACTCGACCCCGCCGCCCGCACGGTCTTCGCCGAGGTACGCCGGACGGTCGCCGACTGGCCCGCGGCCGACCTGCTGGTCTGCGACCCGGCCGGCGGTTGGACGGTCGACGGCGACCCGGTCTGGCCGAGCCCGGAGCCGGCGCTGGCGCTGGCCGGACGGCCGTCGGCGGCCGGTCTGGCCGTCGAGCTGACGCCCTCGGTGGGCGCCGCCCGCCAGGCCCGGGACCTGATCGCGCTCGGCTGCACCCGGTGGGGGCTGCCCGAGCTGGTGGAGCCGGGGGCCATCGCGGTGACCGAGATGGTCAACAACGTGGTGGCGCACGCCCGGACCGCGATGACCGTGCGCCTGGCCCCGCACGAGCGCACGCTGCGCCTGGCGGTACGCGACCACTCGTCCCGGACGCCCCGGTTCACCGGTCTCGCCCCGCTGAACTCCACCGGTGGTCGGGGACTGCTGCTGATCGACACGGTGGCCCGGCGCTGGGGCAGCACCCCGCTGCCGGACGGCAAGCTGGTGTGGGCGGTCCTGTACGTCGAGGACGAGCTGACCCGCTGACCGTTTGATCCGGTTTTCGGATGCCGGACGCGGTTACCCGGGGTGGGCAGTGGGTAGTGCTCAGCCATGCGCGACGACGAGTACCCGACTCCCCTGTCCGACCCCGAGGCGGAGGGCCTGCCCGACACCGCCGACGACGACTCCACCGCCAACGACGACGTGGACACCGGTCGTGAGGCGGACGGCCCGGAGCCGGCGCAACTGCCCGGTGACCGGACGCCGGTCGCGGTGGACCGGTTCGGGGCCACCGCCGAGGAGCAGCTCACCGGCGAGTCGCTGGACTACAAGCTCGACCGGGAGCAGTACGAACGTGCCGCCGACGACCCGCTGGCCGCTCCGGTCGACCCGGACATCGCGGCCGAGGCGGACAGCGAGGAGGCCGCCGCGCAGGCCCAGCTCGACGCCGACGTGATCGATCCCGGTCCCACCTCCGACCCGCACTCCCCTGTCTCGGTCTACGACCACGGCCAGCTGGGCGGGGTCTCCGACGCACAGGTCGGCCGGCTGGTGGAACCGGACGAGGGGGTACGGTCCGACTCCGAGAGCGACTCCGTCGCGTACGACGCCGGGGCGGCCGGCGGTGGGGCGAGCGCCGAGGAGCTGGCGATCCACGAGACCCGCCCGCCGGAGGCGCACTGACCCGGCCGGTCGGCGGCCCGGAGGGCCCGGACCGGCCCAGGAGGTCGGCGGGCCCGGGGCCGCGTCCGCCGGCCGTCGGCGGTGCCGCCGCGACCGGGCTGACCGGTCGTCGTCGAGTCAGTCGTCGTCGAGGCCGCGGGCGATCGCGTAGCGGGTCAGCTCGACCCGGTTGTGCAGGTGCAGTTTGCCCAGCGTGTTCTGCACGTGGTTCTGCACCGTCCGGTGCGACAGGCCCAGCCGGGCGGCGATCTGCTTGTACGACAGTCCCTTCGCCACCAGGCGCAGCACCTCGGTCTCCCGTTCGGTGAGCCGGGGTGCGTCGCCGTCTCCGGCGGGCCGCGCCGGCTGCGCGGCCAGCCGGCGGTACTCGCCGAGCACCAGCCCGGCCAGCCCGGGGGTGAACACCGCGCCGCCGCGCGCGGTCCGTCGGACGGCGTCCAGGAACTCGGCCGCCGCGGCGGACTTGAGGAGGTACCCGGTGGCGCCGGCCTTCACCGCCTCCAGCACGTCCTGCTCCTCGCCGCTGGCCGAGAGCATCAGCACCCGTACCGTCGGCAGCGCCGCCCGCAGCCCCCGGATCACCTCGACCCCGCTGGCGTCCGGCAGGTGCAGGTCCAGTACGACGACGTCGGGGCGGGCCGCGGCGGCGATCCGTACCGCCTGTCGGCCCTCGCCGGTGGTGGCCACCACCAGATGACCGGCCTCGGTGAGGTCCCGCGCCACCCCGTCCCGCCACATCGGGTGGTCGTCGACCACCATCACCCGGACCGCCCCGCCCGCGTCGCCCTCGCCCTCGCTCACCCGGCCACCCTAGTCAGTGGCGCGGCAGGACCAGTTCCAGCTCGGTGCCCTCACCTGGGGTGGAGGTGATGGTGGCGGTGCCGCCGAGGTCGGCCAGCCGGCCGTGGATGGACTGGGCCACCCCGAGCCGGCCCTGCGCGGCCGCCTCGGACAGCCGGCCGGGGGCGATGCCGGGACCGGCGTCCCGGACCGACACCCGCACCAGCGGCCCCTCGTCCTCGACGAGCACCCAGGCCCGGCCGCCGCCGTGCCGGGCCACGTTGTCCAGCGCCGCCGCGACCGCGGCGGCCAGTTCCCGGGCCGGGTGCGCCGCCAGGGGTACCGGGGTGGCCGGGGCGGCCAGCGACACCGCCGGGCTGGCGTACCGGTGCAGCAGGGCCCGCAGGTCCAGGGTGCCGGCGTCGTCCCCGGCCCCGGGTGCGGCGGTGGCGGCACCGGCCCGGCGGGCGGGTGCCGGACCGGTGGCGATCAGGGCGCGCAAGGCGGCCTCCTGCTCCCCGGCGAGCCGGGCGAGTTCGCCGGCCTCGCCGTCGAGGTGCGCGCCGCGCCGCTGCACCAGGGCGAGTACCTGGAGCACCGAGTCGTGGATGTCCCGGGCCAGGCGTTCCCGTTCCCGGGTCGCCGCCTCCAGCTCGACCGCCCGCTGGAGCCGTTCCTCGGCGGTCACCGCCAACCGGGCGACATGCCCGACGACCACGCCGGCGAGCAGCATCAGCACCGTGCCGTTGAGCGCGGACGGGGTGGTCAGACCGCGCACCGCGAGGTCACCCGCGCCGAGCACCAGGGCGGCCACCGTGCCCCGTCGCCGGCCGCCGGAGACCGCCCAGGCCAGCACCGGGCCGCCGAGCCAGGTCACGGCGAGGGCGGGCACCCCGGCGGCGAGCGCCGCGCGACCGACCACCCACGGGCTGAGCAGCAGGATCCCGAGTACGACCCCGAGGTCCGCCAGGAGCAGCGGCCAGTCCCGGCGGGCCGGCCGGGCGTACGCGTACGCGGTGTACGCCGTCCAGCCGGCCATCACCGCCAGCACCGGCCAGGCGGCCAGCGGGTGGGCGTACCGGTGGGCGTCGCGTACCACCAGCACGCAGACGTAGGCGAGCGCGGCGACTCGGTACACGACGATGGCCCGCCAGAGCGGGACCGTCAGCCCGCCGGACGGGGTCGACATGGGCAGCAGGATGTCACACGGGCCGGGCGGGCCGGCGGGGTCGGTACGGGCTGCCACGGCAAACCTGACGTAGGGTGGAAAAGCCCCGAAAAACCCTCTTGGAAGCCGGTGGCGGTAGGCCATGACGAACGCCGGACGCCCCGGACCGCGTACGGTTGTGCCCATCGAATCTTCCCTGCTGATCGCCGAAGCCTTCGACCAGGCCCAGGTGACGGAGCTGCGACACTCCGTCACCTCCTGTGTGCGTGCCGCCGGCCTGTCCGGGCAGCGCCTGGACGACTTCGTGCTGGCCGTGAACGAACTGATCACCAACGCGGTCCGGCACGGTGGCGGCCGGGGCTGGCTACGGCTCTGGCAGGAGTCCGGCGACGTGCTCTGCGAGGTCTCCGACCACGGCCGGGGCATCAGCGCCCAGCGGCTCAACGACCGGAGCCGACCGGCCCCGGACACCGCCGGCGGCTGGGGGCTCTGGCTGGCCCGGGAACTCAGCGACACCATGCGGGTCGAGACCGGCACGGCCGGCACGACGGTACGCATCAGCGCCGCCCTCGGCAGCCGGCAGCCCGCCGGCCCGGGGGACTGACGGACCCGACCCGACCCGGGTACGGTGCTGCTGGTGAGCCCGGAACACGTCGCCGCCATCGATCAGGGCACCACCTCCTCCCGGTGCATCGTCTTCGACCGGGCCGGCGAGATCGTCGCCGTCGCCCAGCACGAGCACCGGCAGGTCTTCCCCCGGCCCGGCTGGGTGGAGCACGACGCCGAGGAGATCTGGGCCAACGTCGAACGGGCGGTCCGGGAGGCGCTGGCGGCGGCCGGCATCGGCCCGGAGGGGCTGGCCGCGGTGGGCATCACCAACCAGCGGGAGACCACCGTGGTGTGGGACCGGGCCACCGGCCGCCCGGTCGCCAACGCGATCGTCTGGCAGGACACCCGGACCGGGGAGATCCTGCGGGAGCTGGACGAGGAGCTGTTCCGGTCCCGCAGCGGCCTGCCGTTGGCCACCTACTTCGCGGGGCCGAAGCTGCGCTGGCTGCTGGAGAACGTCGACGGGCTGCGGGCGCGGGCCGAGGCCGGCGAGGTGCTGTTCGGCACCATGGACAGCTGGCTGATCTGGAAGCTCACCGGCCGGCACGTCACCGACGTGACCAACGCCAGCCGGACCCTGCTGATGGACCTGACCACCCTGGACTGGGCCCCGGAGCTGCTCGACGCGCTCGGCGTACCGGCCGCCGTGCTACCGGAGATCCGCTCCTCGGCCGAGGTGTACGGCACCGCCACCGGGGTGCTGGCCGGGGTGCCGGTGGCCAGTGCGCTCGGCGACCAGCAGGCCGCCCTGTTCGGGCAGACCTGCTTCCAGCCGGGCGAGGCGAAGTGCACCTACGGCACCGGCAGTTTCCTGCTGCTGAACACCGGGGCGAGCCCGGTGCCGTCCGAACACGGCCTGCTCACCACGGTCGCCTACCGGATCGGCGACCAGCCGGCCGCGTACGCGCTGGAGGGGGCGATCGCGGTCACCGGGTCGCTGGTGCAGTGGCTGCGCGACAACCTGGGGCTGATCTCGACCGCCGCCCAGGTGGAGGAGCTGGCCCGCACCGTCGACGACAACGGCGGCTGTTACGTGGTGCCGGCGTTCTCCGGGCTGTTCGCCCCGTACTGGCGGTCCGACGCCCGGGGCGTGGTGGCCGGACTGACCGGCTACATCACCAAGGGCCACCTGGCCCGGGCGGTGCTGGAGGCGTCGGCCTGGCAGACCCGGGACGTGGTGGACGCCATGAACGCCGACTCCGACGTGGCGCTGCGCCGGCTGCGGGTCGACGGTGGGATGACCGCCAACGGCCTGCTGATGCAGTTCCTGGCCGACGTACTGGACGTGCCGGTGGTGCGGTCCCGGATCACCGAGACGACCTGTCTCGGTGCCGCGTACGCGGCCGGCCTGGCGGTCGGCTTCTGGCCGGACCTGGCGACCCTACGCGCCCAGTGGCGGTCCGACGCGCAGTGGACGCCGGCCATGGACCCGGCGCTGCGGGAGCAGGAACTGCGCCAGTGGCACAAGGCGGTGCAGCGCACCCTGGACTGGGCCGACTGACCGGCCCTCGTCCACCGGCGACCGCGCCGGCACGCCCACCGGTGCCGGCACGACCCACGCCACCCCCGGGGCGCGACCGGTGGTTCAGGTCCAGCGGTTGCCGGTGAGCTTCTCGTAGACGTCGACGTAGCGGGCCCGGGTCGCCTCGACCACCTCGGCCGGCACCTCGGGGGCCGGGGCCTGCTTGTTCCAGCCACTGCCCGCCGCCCAGTCCCGGACGTACTGCTTGTCGTAGGAGAACTGGGTGCGGCCGGGCTGGTACGACTCGGCGGGCCAGAACCGCGACGAGTCGGAGGTGAGTACCTCGTCGGCGAGGACCAGGGTGCCGTCCGGGGCCCAGCCCAGCTCGATCTTGGTGTCCGCGACGATGATGCCCCGGTCGGCGGCGAGTTCCGCACCCCGGCAGTACACGGCGATGGTGAGCTGCCGCAGTCGTTCGGCGGTCTCCGCGCCGACCTTCGCCACCACCTGTTCGTAGGTGATCGGCTCGTCGTGCTCCCCCAGCGGCGCCTTGGTCGACGGGGTGAAGATCGGCTCCGGGAGGATGGACGCCTCCACCAGGCCCCGGGGCAGCTCGACGCCGGAGACCGCGCCGGTGCGCTGGTACTCGGTCAGGCCGCCGCCGGTGAGATAGCCCCGGGCGACGCACTCGACCGGGACCATCTCCAGCCGCCGGCACCGGATGGCCCGCCCGGCGAACTCGGCCGGCACGTCGGTGGTGGAGACGACGTGGTTCGGCACGAGGTCGGCGAGCTGCTCGAACCACCACACCGACAGCGCGGTGAGCAGGCGGCCCTTGTCCGGGACGGGGGTGGGCAGGACCACGTCGTAGACGGAGATGCGGTCCGAGGCGACCAGGATCAGGTCGTCGCCGTCGGCGTAGACGTCCCGGACCTTGCCCGAGTGCAGTAGTTCCACGCGCCCTAGTAGACCACGAAGCGGTGCGGCACCCCGTGCCCCCATCAGCCGCACCGCACCGCTCCGCGCTCCCCACCGGCCATGCCGGGGACGTCGTTGGCCCGTGCGGCCGGGAGCAGGAGGACCGGGACGCGACCGGGTCGGCCACCGGTGCCCGAACCGCAGCCGGAAAGCGCTTTCTGGCGGTTCTATCCGGACCCTAGAGCGCCTGGAGATTGATGTCAATCACACTGGCCTTCCGGGCCGCACGTCCCGTACCGCCGGACGTTGACACCCCGCCGTACCACCTGCGTGAATGGTCCGATCCCATCCGGCCCGTCAGGAGTCGACCGTGTCCGCAGCGCCGCCCCCACCCCGCCGTCGCGCCGGTGCCGACCCGGGCCGACGCCGGGTGCTCGCCGGGCTGCTGGGTCTGCCTGCCGCCGCGACCGGCGGACTGACCGGGTGCCGGGCCGAGCGGGTGACGCCCACCGACACCGGTCCGGTCGAATTGTCGATCTTCTGGTGGGGCAGCGCCCGCCGCGCCCAACTGACCGAGCAGGCGCTGCGCCTCTACTCCGACCGGAACCCGGCGGTCACCTTCCGGGTCACCTGGCAGGGGCTCGACGGCTACTACGAACGGCTCGCCACCCAGGCGGTCGGCGGCAACGTCCCCGACCTGTTCCAGATCGACGACACCTTCCTCACCGAGTACGCCCGCCGGGACATCCTGCTCGACCTGAGCCGGTACGTCGCCGACGGCCGGCTCGACCTCAGCGGCCTGCCCACCGGCCTGGTCCGCTACGGCCAGGTCGAGGGCCGGACCATGGCGGTGGCCGCCGCGCAGAACTCCGCCGCGCTGGTGTTCAACCGCGACCTGCTGCGCCGACTGGACCAACCCGCCCCGTACAGCGGGATGTCCTACCCGGAGTACCTCACCTGGGCGGCGCAGGTGACCGAGGCCAGCGACGGCCGGGTCGCCGGCACCATGGACCCGTCCGGCGACCACCGGGCGCTCTGGCTCTGGCTACGCTCCCGGGGCAGCGAGTTCTACCAGGGCCGTAAGCTCGGGTTCGAGCTGCCCGAACTGATGGACTGGTTCGAGCTGTGGCAGCGCGCCCGGACCGCCCGGGCCACCCCGAGCGCCGCCCTGGTGCAGCAGGCCAACAGCGGCGAACTGGCCCGGCAGCTGGTGGTCACCGGCCAGAGCGCCGCCTCGTTCGCCTGGTCGAACCAGCTCGTCGAGCTCCAGCGCTACAGCCGCGACGAACTCGGCATCGTGAGCTGCCCCGGCCCGACCGGCGCGCAGTGGGCCCGCGCGTCGATGTACTGGGCCGGATTCCGGGGCACCCGGCACCCGGAGATCGTCGCCGACGTGATCAACTTCCTGACCACCAACGTGGAGGCCGGCCGGGTCCTCGGCTACGACCGCGGCCTGAGCCCTCACCTCAACATCCGCAAGTTCGTGGAGCCGACCATCCGGGACGCCTCGGTACGGCGTTCGGCGACCTTCGAGCTCGGCGTCGCCGACAGGTTCGGGTCGGCGCCCCCGCCCCCGCCCACCGGCCACGCCCGGGTGCGCGACCTGCTGGTCGCCACCGCCGAGAGCGTGCAGTCGGGCCGGACGACGATCCGGGCCGCGACCTGGCGGTTCATGGGCCAGGCCGCCGCCGCCCTGGCCGCCTGAACCAGCCGGTCCGACGCACCGGCGGCGGGCCGGGTGGGCCGTCGCGCACTGCGGCCCACCCGGTGTTCACCGGGCCGCACCGTCGTGCCGTCACCGGGGGCCGCGCCGCCCCCGCGTCATCCGGATCAACAGCACGACCACCACGGCCACCACCACCAGGCAGCAGAGCAGACCGATCAGGCCGAAGCCACCGCCCCGGGACCGCCGCCGGGCGGCCTCCACGACCAGCTCACCCGGGCCGGTGGACGCCCACGCGGCGACCGGCACGAACACGGAGAGCACCACCGTACCGAGGACGGCGCTCAGCCGGCCCCACCATCTGTTCCAGGAAGACATACCCCCCATCCTCGCCGAGGCGGGCAAGAACGGCACGCCGGTCTCCGCTGCCGGGTGCGGTGAGCCGCAGGACGGTGTCGGCGGGCCGACGACGACACCGGGAACGCGAAACGGCCCTCGGACGATCGTCCGAGGGCCGTTTCCGTGGTAGCGGGGACAGGATTTGAACCTGCGACCTCTGGGTTATGAGCCCAGCGAGCTACCGAGCTGCTCCACCCCGCGTCGGCTCGTTAACCCTAACGCATCTCCGGTCGGCCGGTCGCACGGGGGGCCACCCGGATCACTTTCCCTCGCTGCGGCCCGGACGGGAGGACATCGCAGAGGACATTCTCGTACACCACCTCCGGCTCGGGTACGGCGAGCCGGGACGACCGCCGCTCGCCGAGCAACCGGCTGGCCGGGGCTGGCACTGCCGATAACGGCGCGCAGATCACGTCCCCGAACGGAGACTGCCGGCTGCGCCGCAGAGGCTTCCACTCGCTCGCCACCGGACACAGGCTGGTGCCACGGCGCCACCGACGCACGAAAGAACCCCCAGGAGAAGATCCTGGGGGTTCTTTCGTCGTGGTAGCGGGGACAGGATTTGAACCTGCGACCTCTGGGTTATGAGCCCAGCGAGCTACCGAGCTGCTCCACCCCGCGTCGGCTGGTTAACCCTAGCGCAACCGGTCCCGAGGCTGCAAAACGGGCGGGCCCCGGTGCCCGACGACCGGTCGGATCGTCACACACCGGGGCCCGCCCGACGGACCAGTTGCCCAGGTCAGCCGGCTGCTGAAGCCGACGGTGAGGGCGCGGCGCTACCGCTCGGGGTGGGCGTCGCACTGCCGCCCGGCGCGGGAGCCGTCGCCTGCTGCGCCCGCTGGAACGCCGCCATCGCGTCGTCCAGGCTCTTCAACGCCCGGCCGTACCGCTCGAAGTCGCCGGACGTCTGCGCGGCCTTGACCTCCGCGATGGCGTCCTGCACCCGCTTGGCGGCCTCGGCCAGCTCGCCGGTCATCGGCGGGGTCTCGGTCGGCGGCGCCGGCGGGGTCTCGCCGTCACCCTCGCCGTCCCCGGCCGGCGGTGGCGGCGGGTTGCCGGCACCGGCCTGCTTGCCCTGCTCGACGAGTTGCTTGATGCCTTCGTCGAGGGTGTTGGCGAGCACCACGTACGAGCCGCCGTCGCCGTAGGAGAGCAGCACCTTCTGCAGCAGCGGGTACGCGTCCTGCTGGTTGCTCTTCACGTAGACCGGCTCGACGTAGAGCATGCCGTTGTCGAAGGGCAGCGAGAGCAGGTTGCCGTACTGCACCTGGGCCTGGTTCGAGGAGAGCAGGTTGAGCTGCTGCCGGATGGCCGCGTTGTTGGTCATCTGCTGGTGCACCTGGACCGGGCCGGAGACCCGGGTCTGGTCCGGCAGTTCCAGCACCTCCAGCCGGGGTTTGCCGTCGACGTACGACCCGGAGATCAGCGCGGCGAGGTTCTGCCGGCCGTTCGGGGTGACCGCCGAGGTGAGCTGGAAACGCGGCTCGCTCTGCTCCGGGAACTGGGTGTAGAGGTAGTACGGCGGCTGCTTCTGCCCACCGTCCGGGTTGTCCGGCACGTTCGGCACCTGCCAGAAGTCCTGGCCGGAGTAGAAGTCGCCCGGGTCGGTGACGTGGAACTTGGTGAGCAGGTTGCGCTGCACCTTGAACATGTCGGCCGGGTAGCGGAAGTGCGCGGCCAGCTCGGCCGGGATGTCCGCCCGGGGCACCACCAGGTCGCCGCCGAACGCCTTGTTCCACGCCTTCAGCACCGGGTCGGCCTCGTCGAACTCGTACAGCTTGACGGTGCCGTCGTACGCGTCGACGGTGGCCTTGACCGAGTTGCGCATGTAGTTGACGTTCTCCCGGGCGAGCTGGAAGGTGCCCTGGTTGGTCAACTCGTCGGTGGTCTCGGTCTGCAGGTTGACCCGCTCCGCGTACGGGTAGGTGGCCGCCGTGGTGTACGCGTCCACGATCCACTGGATCCGGCCGTCGACCACCGCCGGGTACGGGTCACCGTCGATGGTGAGGAACGGCGCGACCTTCTCCACCCGGTCCCGGGGGTTCCGGACGTAGAGCAGCTTGGAGTTCTCGTTGACCGCCTCGGAGAGCAGGAAGTTCGACTCCTGCTCCTTGATCGCGTAGAGCAGTCGGCGGGTGAACGAGCCGACCGACACGCCCCCCTCACCGGTGTAGGTGTAGTACTGCTCGCCGCCGGTGGTCGGGGTGGGCCGGTCGAACTCGGCGTTCCGCTCCGGGTTGGCCTGCCCGACGATGGCGTAGTCGTTCGGGCCCATCCGCTCGCCGTAGTAGATCCGGGGCTGCTCGGTGGGGATCTGGTCGGTCTGCGCCGAGCAGCGCTCCTGCTCGCGCTCGCCGAGGAAGCCGGAGACGAAGTACGGCTGGCCGCCGCAGACCACCTGGTTGGCCGGCGCGCCGACCAGCCCGAACCCGTGGGTGTACACGGTGTGCCGGTTGATCCAGTTGTTCTGCTGGTCGGTCAGCTCGCCGTAGTTGATCTCGCGCATGCCGACCACGTAGTCCCGGGTCTCCCCGTTGACCGTGTAGCGGTCGATGTCGAGCTTCGGCCCGAAATCGTAGAAGCCCCGGACCTGCTGCAACTGGGTGTACGTCTCGGAGACCAGCTGCGGGTCGAGCAGTCGGGCGTTCGGCACCACCGCCTCGTCGGTGGCCAGGGTGGCCGGCGGGGTCAGGTTGTTCGCCCCGTACGGGCTGACCTTCGTGTCGGCCAGGCCGAACGCGGTCCGGGTGGCGTCGATGCTGCGCTGGATGTACGGGGCCTCCTTGTCCCGGGCGCTCGGCTTGACCTCGAAGGTCTGCACCGCCCAGGGGTAGATGCCGCCGATCGCCACCGCGCTCACCCCGAGCAGGGCCAGCGAGATGCCCGGCCAGACCAGGTTCCGCATCACCGCGTTGGAGAAGACGATGATCGCGATGGCCACCACGATCGAGATGTAGGCGAGGATCTCCTTCGCCGGCAGCAGCGCGTTGACGTCGGCGTACCCGGCGCCGTAGAGCTTGGCGCTGTCGTTGTACTCCAGCAGCATCGCCCGCCGGTCCAGCACGTACGCGACCGCCTTGAGCAGGACGAAGACCGCGACCAGCGTGGTCAGGTGGGCCCGCGCGGCGTTGGTCATCCGGTCGCCGACGCCCTGCAGACGCACCCCGCCGAAGACGTAGTGCACGGCCAGCGCCCCGATCACGGCCAGCACCACCGCGGTGAAGCCCACCCCGAGCAGGTACCGCAGGAACGGCAGCTGGAAGACGTAGAAACCGACGTCCACCCCGAACTCGGGGTCCTTCACGCCGAAGTCCCCGCCGTTGCGGAAGAGCAGCCACTGGCTCCACCGGCTCTGCGCGGAGAGGCCGGCGAACAGCCCGACCACCGCGCTGGCGACCAGGACCCAGGTGCCGATCCGGGGGCCGAGCACCATCCGGTACCGCTCCAGGGTGGCCTGCTCGGCGGAGTGCGGACGCAGGCCGGGCCGCAGCCGGTGGGCCAGCCACAGGTTCCCGCCGACCACCGCCGCCATGCCGAGCCCGACGGCCAGGAAGAGCAGCGTCCGGGTGATCAGGACACCGGTGAAGACCTGGGTGTAGTCGACCTCGTCGAACCAGAGCCAGTCCGTCCAGGCCTGCACCCCCCAGCCCAACAGGGTGAAGAGGACGAACACCCCGATCAGGACACCGATCGTGACGCGTCCGCGTCGGCTCATCCTCGGCAGGGGGGTGCTACGACTGACCACTGTTTTGGCTCCGCACGCTCGACCGGCTCCGACCAGGCCACAAGAGTACGTGGTATTCCTGAACACGTACGGTCAAGGTGCCGCGCCGGAGGCGTCACGGTTCAGCAGCGGGCGGGCTCGCCCCCGGTGCGTACCTGCTCCAACGCGGTCAACGCGTCGTCCAGACTGCCCACCTTGAGCAGCGGAAGGTCGGGTTGGGCGTTGCGGACCGCCTCGGCGCAGTTCGCCTCCGGCACCAGGAACACCGCCGCCCCGGCCTCCTTCGCGCCGACCAGTTTCTGCGCGATGCCGCCGATCGGGCCCACCTGTCCCTCGTCGTCGATGGTGCCGGTACCCGCGATGATCTTGCCGCCGGTGAGGTCGGCCGGTTCGAGCTTGTCCACGATGCCGAGGGCGAACATCAGCCCCGCGCTCGGCCCACCGATGTCGCCGAGGTCGATCTCCAGGGTGAACGGGTGCGGCTGCCGCTGCTCGACCTCGATCCCGACGCGCGGCCGACCGTCGGACTCCCGGCTGGTGACGGTGGCCGTGCCGGCCGAGCCCGCGCGGGTGTACCCGATCGTCAGCGCGGAGCCGGCCGGCCGGGCCCGGATCAGCCCGGTCAGGCTGGACGCACTGGTCACCGGCTTGCCGTCCACCGAGGTGAGCAGGTCGCCCACCTGGAGCGCGCCGGCCGACGGGCCGTCCGGGGTGACCCCGGAGACCACCACCTGCACCGGGTAGCCCAGCTCGCGCAGGGCGGCCGTCTCGGCGCTGGTCTGCGACGCGGTGAACTCCTCGGCGTTGCGCTCCTCGACCTGCTCACGGCTCTGGCCGGGCGGGTAGACCAGCTCCCGGGGCACCACCGCCCGGTCGGGCGAGAACCAGCCGGCCAGCGCCGAGCGCAGCTTCACCGACGGCTGCACCCCCACCGTGGTCAGCCGGAGCTGCCCGGCGGAGGTGGAGGTCTCCCGACCGGAGACCTTGATGATCTCCTCACCGTTCTCCCTGCCGAGGGTGTCGACGGTGGGGCCGGGGCCGAGCACCACGTACGGGATCGGCGCGGCCAGCACCCCGATGCTGAGCAGTGTGGTGAGCAGAGCACCGAGCAGGACCGTGACACCGCGTCGTCTCATGCGGCAGAGCGTACCGACCGGACCCGGACCGCCCGGCCCGGACGAACGCGCGCGTCGTAGCCGGACGAACGCGCCCGTCGTACCGGCCCCGGCCGGGTCGGCCCGTCGCCTGATGCGCGTGCCGTGGCGGCCCCGGCCGGGCGGCCCGTCGCCTGATGCGCGTGTCGTGGCGGCCCGGGGTCGCCCGGCCGGCTCCGGTCCGTGCCGCGACTTCGCCCTCAGCGCAACTCCGGTAGCGGCGACCAGCGGCGGAGCCCGCGTACCGTAGAACGCGTGCCTGATATTCCGTTCGGCTTCGCGCTCCCGGGTGGGCAACCACCAGACCCCAACGACCCCGCGCAGATGCAGCAGTTCATGACCCAGTTGCAGCACCTGCTCTCGGCGCCGGGCAGCGGTCCGGTCAACTGGGACCTGGCCCGTCAGGTGGCGGCCAGTCAGCTCGCCGCCGCCGGGGACCCGGCCGTCACGCCGTTCGAGCGACACGCCGTGGAGGAGGCGTTGCGCCTGGCCGACCTGTGGCTGGAGCCCGCCTCGTCGTGGCCGTCCGGCATCCAGACCCCGGTCGCCTGGAACCGCAACGAGTGGATCTTCAAGACCCTCGACGTCTGGCGCAAGCTCTGCGACCCGGTGGCCAGCCGGATGGTCGGCGCGATGGGCGACCTGGTCCCGCCGGAGGCGCGGGCCCAGCTCGGCCCGATGCAGTCGATGGTCGCCACCCTCGGTGGGGCGCTCTTCGGCGGGCAGCTCGGCCAGGCACTCGGGTCGCTCGCCGCCGAGGTGCTCTCCGCGGGCGACATCGGCCTGCCGCTCGGCCCGGCCGGCACGGCCGCGCTGATCCCGGCCAACATCAAGCAGTACGGCACCGGCCTGGAGCTGCCCGAGGACGAGGTACGCCTCTACGTCGCCCTACGTGAGGCCGCCCACCAGCGGCTCTTCCAGCACGTGCCGTGGCTGCGCGGGCACGTGCTGAGCAGCGTCGAGACGTACGCCGCCGGTATCCGGGTCAACCGGGAGGCGATCGAGGAGGCGATGGGGCGGGTCGACCCGACCGACCCGGAGTCGATGCAGGCGATCGCCCTGGAGGGCATCTTCACGCCGGAGGACACCCCGGCGCAGAAGGCGTCCCTGGCCCGGCTGGAGACCGCCCTCGCGCTGGTCGAGGGCTGGGTCTGCCACGTGGTGGACGAGGCCGCCGGCGGCCGGTTGCCGAACGTGGTCGCGCTGGGCGAGGCGTTCCGGCGGCGGCGGGCGGCCGGCGGTCCGGCCGAGCAGACCTTCGCCGCCCTGGTCGGGCTCGAGCTGCGTCCCCGTCGGCTGCGCGAGGCGGCGGCGCTGTGGGCGGCGCTCACCGAGCACCGCGGGATCGCCGGCCGGGACGCCCTCTGGGGGCACCCCGACCTGCTCCCCTCCGGCGAGGAGTTCGCCGACCCGGAGGGCTTCGCCCGCTCCCAGCTCGACTTCGGTGAGCTGGACGAGTTCGACTTCACCGCGCCGGGTGGCCCCGAGGAGCAGCCGCCGGGCGAGCGCCGCCCCGACGACGGTACCGACCGCTCCTGACCGGTCCCACCTTCCGACCGGATAGCGGCCGGCTCCCCGGGCCACCGGGTGGCCGGCCGCTGCGCGTCGACGGGCCGGGCTCAGACCGACGGTCTCAGACCGGGCTCAGCTTGACCCGGCCGCCGGCCCGGCCCGGCCAGTCGACCGGCGGCGACCCTGGCCCGACCGAGCCCCACACCCGCAGCCACCTGGCCAGTAGGACGGCCTCAGCTCCGGCCCGTCAGCGCCCCGCCCCAGATCGTTGGCGACACGGAGGGCAGCCCGTCCGTCAGTGACCCGGCCGCGCCCCGGAGAGCAGCGCCCGGGTCGCCTCCCAGCCTTCCACGGCCGGGTCCAGGGCGGCGAGGTCGGCCGGCCCGCGTAACCGGTGCCAGGCGGCGGTGACCGCCAGATCGGCCGGGCTGGGCGCGGCGGCCCGGACCAGCGCGGGCGTGGCGGTGTCCAGGTCGATCGCAGGCAGCCAGCCCGGAGCCGGGAGGCGGGCCGCGAACCCGAGCAGCCCGGGGCCGGCCCCCTCCACCGGGGCCGCCGCGAGGGGCCGGCTGGTCAGCGGGCGCAGCAGCTTACCGACGGTGAGACCGGGCAGGTCGGGGGCGTCCGGGGCGATCACGGCGGCCTGGTCGTAGCCGGCCAGCGCGCCGAGGACCGCGTTGACCGTGGGCGTCGGCACCTCGATCACCGGGGTGCCCGGCCAGACCACCGCCTCGGCCAGTGTCCGGTCCGCGTGGGTCACCGCCACCGCCGTCTCCACTTCCTGGAGGGTGGCGAGCAGGTCCACCACGTCCTCGGCCAGCGCGTGCCGCCAGTCCCCCGGGTCGATGCCCGGCGGCGACCAGGCCACCGGCGCGAGCAACGCCACCACCACTCGTCGGGTCACCCCCCGACCCTAACCACCCAACCCCGCCCACCCCCTCCCCCTCTCCCCTGGCAACCCCTCCCCCTCCATCCCGCCCCCGGTCCCCCCTCTCTCTCCACGCCCGTTGATCATGAAGTTGTTGTCCGCGACACGCGGATCGGGCGACAACAACTTCATGATCAACGGGGCGAGTGGGCGGGGGAGGGAGGGGGAGGCAGGGGAGGGGAGGGGAGGGGGCTGGGGGGGTTAGTCGGGGAGGGGGACGGCGGATACGGAGGCGACGCCTTCCAGGTAGCCGCGGGCGCGTTCGGCCTTGGGGTAGCGGCAGACCAGGGCCCAGAACGACGCGTTGTGGCTGGGCACGATGAGGTGGGCCAGCTCGTGCAGGAGCACGTAGTCGATCACCCAGTCGGGCATGTCCTGGAGGCGGTGGGAGATCCGGATGGTCCGGTCGGCGGGCGTACAGGATCCCCAGCGGCCGTTCTGGTTGGTCACCCACCGCACGCTGGTCGGGACGGCCTGCCGGCCGTACTCCGGCAGGTACAGGCCGATCAGCCGGGTGGCGCGTTGGAGCAGCTCGGCGTCGGTGCGGGCCAGGCGGCCCTCACGGGCGGCGAGCCGGGCGAGCATCCGGTCCACCCACTCGGTCTCCTCGGCCCGGGAGAACTGGTCCGGGATCAGGACGACCACCCGTTCACCGTCCCGGTACGCGGACACCGTACGTCGCCGACGCTGACTGCGTCGCACCTCGACGACCGGCTTCCGCGCGCCTGCCATCACTGGCCCGCGCAGCCTCGGGTTCCTGCCACATGGGAAAGCTAATGCGTTCTGACCAGGGGTCCGCAAGGGTCAACCCACCGACACGCGCCCGGAAACTCCAGGTTGGTGGCGTGCCGTCCGGAAAAAATGTTTGCGGCGCCCCGCGCGGGCCCTCCGATCACCCTCGGTGGCGGCCGGCGGGTGTCACGGCTGGGGCGCGCGACCCTCCGTCCCACGGTAGGTGATCTTCTCTCCGGACGCAGCGCGGGGGGTGTCCGGAGGGGCCTATCGGCGGGTTCACCCGGCGTGTCCCCGCCAAACTGACTTATCCCACGTAATTCGGCAGGCACACTCTCGACGTCGACTAGCTCACAGTGTCGATGGATCTCTGACATGGAACCACCCGCACCTGGGTAGGGTCCGCCGGACCAGCGGTCACGCGAGTGACCGCGCAGCAAGACCCAGCGCCGGAGCCCGCGAGGCCCGCCGCCGGGCACCGCCGGCCGACATGACCGGCGGACGAGACGAGGAGGGCACCGTGGCCGACCAGGCCCAGACCTACAACGGTTACTGCGTCAAGTGCAAGGAGAAGCGTGACTTCGAGGGCAAGGTCGAGGTCTCGAAGACCGGCATGAACATGGCCAAGGGCAAGTGCCCGGTGTGTGGCACAACAGTGAACCGGATTCTCGGCAAGGCGAAGGTCTGATCCGGACGCGGGCGGGTGGGGTGACCGAGCGTCACCCTGCCCGCCCGTGACCGTCCGGTGACGGAAAGATGTTACCGGCCAGTTGTGGACAACTCCCGATCGGCTGTGGATAACCCTGGAGAACGCCGCACCGGGCTGTGGACAACGATCGACGGATCGTCTGGACACGGTAACCATTGGTCACCATGACCCGTGCCACACTTCTCCGTCCGACCCTGCTGCCCGGCCTCACCCGGCTCTGGCGGGACCGGCACACGCTGCAACTCGGTCTCGACCCCGACCGGGCGGTCCTGCTGGAGGTCGCCAACCCGCGTGCCGTCCGCCTGCTCGACCTGCTGGACGGCACGCACAGCGAACGCCACGTCGTCGACCACGCCACCCGCCTGCACGTCGACCGGGACGACGCACGGAGCCTGCTGGCGGCATTACGGGCCGCCGGGCTGGTGGTGCCCGCGCACACGCTGGTGCCGACCGGGCTGGCCGAACCGGACCGGGCCCGGCTCGCCGACGAGGCGGACGCGCTGGCGCTCGGCGCGGCCCAGCTGCCCGCCACCCCGGCCCAGGTGCTCCGGCGTCGCCGGGCCGCCCGGGTGGTGGTCACCGGGAGCGGCCGGCTCGGTGGGCCGGTGGCCGCCGCGCTGGCGCAGGCCGGCGTCGGGCACGTCGATCCCGACCTGCGCGGCCGGGTCCGCCCGGCCGATCTGGGCGGTACCGGGTTCCTCCCCACCGACATCGGCCGACACACCGCCGACGCGGTGGCGGACGTCATCGCCCGCACCGCGCCGGGCACGCTGACCAGGCCGGTCCGCCGCCGCCGCGCCGAACTGGTCGTCCAGGTGGGCTTCGACCGCCCGGCCGGTCTGCTCGCCGCCGGGTACGCCCGCCGCCGTCAGCCGCACCTGCTGGTCGGGCTGCGCGACGGCGTACCGGTGATCGGTCCGCTGGTGCGCCCACCGGCCGGTCCCTGCCTCAACTGCGTCGACCTGCACCGGGTCGACCGGGACCCGGCCTGGCCGGGGCTCGCCGCGCAGCTCGCCGGCGACGACAGGGCCCGGGCCTGTGGCGTCGCCACCCTGCTCGCCGCTGTCGCCTTCGCCACAGCCGAGGCGCTCGGTCACCTCGACGGCGGTACGCCGGAGACGGTCGGCGCGGCCGTCGAGATCAGCGGGGCCGGCCGGTTCCGGCGGCGGGTCTGGGCGCCCCATCCCGGTTGCGACTGCCTTCGGGCCGGACGACGGCCGCCCGTACCGGTCCCGGCCCGGCCACGGAGCAGCAGGGGTGCCGTCGAGTCGGTAACAATGGCCGGGTGACCGATATCCCGCGCCGGGCCGTGTCCCGGACCGCCAAGCTCGCCGCACTGCCGCTCGGCTTCGCCGGACGGACCGTCCTCGGCATGGGAAAGCGCGTCACCGGGCTCGCCTCCGAGGTGATCTCCGCCGAGATCCAGCAGCGCACCGCCGAGCAGCTCTTCAGCGTGCTGGGGCAGCTCAAGGGTGGTGCGATGAAGTTCGGCCAGGCGCTGTCGGTGTTCGAGGCCGCCCTGCCCGAGGAGGTCGCCGCGCCGTACCGGCAGGCGTTGACCAAGTTGCAGGAGGCGGCTCCGCCGCTGCCCGCGGCGACGGTGCACAAGGTGCTCGCCGAGCAGCTCGGCCCGGACTGGCGGGACCGGTTCCTGGAGTTCGACGACACCCCGGCCGCGGCCGCCAGCATCGGTCAGGTCCACCGGGCGGTCTGGCGGGAGCGGCCCACCGGCCGGCGCAGGACGCCGACCGGACGCCCGGTCGCCGTCAAGATCCAGTATCCGGGGGCCGGCGACGCGCTGCTGGCCGACCTGAAGCAGCTCTCCCGGCTGGGTGGGATGTTCCGGGCGATCCAGCCCGGCCTGGACGTCAAGCCGCTCCTCGCCGAGCTGCGCGAACGCATCACCGAGGAACTCGACTACGAGCTGGAGGCCGAGTCGCAGCGGGCCTTCGCGGCGGCGTACGCGGACGACCCGGAGATCTTCATCCCGGCGGTGGTCGACGCCGCGCCCCGGGTGCTGGTCACCGACTGGGTGGAGGGCACCCCGCTGGCGGAGATCATCCGGGAGGGCACCCCGGAGCAGCGCGACGAGGCCGGCCGCCTGATGGCCACCCTGCACCTCTCCGCACCGGCGCGGGCCGGGCTGCTGCACGCCGACCCGCACCCGGGCAACTTCCGGATCCTCCCCGACGGGCGGCTCGGCGTGATCGACTTCGGCGCGGTGGCCCGGCTGCCGGAGGGTACGCCCGAGCCGATCGGCCGGCTGGCCGGGCTGGCCCTGCGCGGCGAGGCCGACGCCGTGGTGGCGGGCCTGCGGGCCGAGGGCTTCGTCCCGGCCAACGAGCCGATCGACGCGCAGGCGGTGCTGGATTTCGTCCGCCCGATGCTGGAGCCGGTCGCGGCCGACGAGTTCCAGTTCACCCGGGCCTGGCTGCGGGCCGAGGCGACCCGGCTGGCCAGCCCTCGGTCGCCGGCCTACCAGCTGAGCCGGCAGCTCAACCTGCCCCCGTCGTACCTGCTCATCCACCGGGTGACGCTCGGCTCGATCGGGGTGCTCTGCCAGTTGGAGGCGAAGGCCCCCTACCGGGCCATCCTGGAACGCTGGCTGCCCGGCTTCGCCCCGGTGGCCTGACACACGCGGACGGGCGCACCCGGATCTCCGGGTGCGCCCGTCCTGCTCGTCGGTGTCGGGTGGGCCCTCCTCCGCACGGGGCCGTGCGGAGGGGCCCGGTTACAGTGCGCCCAGTTCGCGGGCCGACCGGTTGCGGCTGGCCATGGCGACGGTACGGGCGGATCGGGTTGCCTCAGTGCTCGTGGTGCTGCGACCGGCCTGAGGCCGGGGCATTCGGGCCCGGGACAACGCTTCGTGGAGTAGTTGCATCGCGGTGACTCCGTTCAGGACGTGCAGGTTCGTGGTCGGTGCCGGGGCGGCACCGGGGTTGCCGTGGTTCGGGTTCATGTCAGGCCGCCAGCCGGACCGTGTTGCGGGACGTGGCCAGCCCACTGGCCGCCAGTCGCGCCTCGGCCTCGACCCGCAGGGCGGCGTCCCGGGCGACGTCCTCCTTGCGCGGGCGGCCCCGGGGCCGCTTGCGCGGGACGACCGCGCCACGCTCGAAGATCTCGCCGCCCCAGACGCCCCAGGGCTCGGCCCGCTCGACCGCACCGGCCAGGCACTCGACACGCAGCGGGCAGTCCCCGCAGAGCGACTTGGCCAGCTCCAGCTCGGTGGGCGAGTCGGAGAACCACAGGTCGGGGTCGAACTTCCGGCAGGGCAGGTTCGCCTCCAACTCGACGTTCGCGTCGAGGGGAGCCAACGCCAGACTCATCGCCCGGTCACCTCTCTCTCACATCGATCTCGTGGATCGTGTTTCCGACAAAACTCGGCGGGACAAAAACTGAGGCCGCGGATCCCGGTAGCGGGTTCCGCGGCCTCGAGGTGAGCCGGTGGTCTGATGAGATCAGACCGGTCTCCCTCGAGGTGGAACACCGCGGACGTCCAGCCGCCGCTTCATGGCGGTGGTGGTGTCGACGCCCTTGCCCGTGAAGCCACTGGTCCCCTCGATTCCGTTCGGCGCGGCGGCCAGGATCAGCTCGGCCTGATCCTGGAGCTGGTGCACCTGCGGAATCGGGAGCCCGGCGACCGGGGCGACCCGGACAGCCGACAACGGAGCGACGCCATTCGGCAGCACCGCCGGACGCTCGTAGATGTAGGTCTCCATCGGGGCCACCTCCTTGACGTTCTCTCGTGATCGGCTCGGTCTCACCCTCGTGAGCAGCCAAGATGGCTCGGCTCGCGAGGTGTGTCCTGAGGCTATTCCTCGCTACCAGGGGAGGGCAAACGAATTACGACGGGTTTTCCAAACTTTTCTCTGAGCAGACGTCGTCCACCGCCGCGCCACCCACCAGGGCCAGCACGGACTCGCCGTAGAGGCCCAGCTTGCGGGGGCCGATACCGGCGATGGCGATCAATTCCTCGGGGCGACCGGGTCGCCGCTCGGCCAGCGCGGTCAGGGTCGCGTCGGTGAACACCACGTACGCGGGGACCTTCTGCGCCCCGGCCACCCGCTGCCGCCAGTCCCGCAGCCGCTCCAGCAGCTCGTCGTCGAGGTCGGACGGGCAGGTCGGGCAGCGGCCGAGCTTGCGGTCGACCCCGGCGAGCAGGGTCGCCCCGCAGACCCGGCAGGAGACCACCAGGTTGCGTCGCCGTCGCTCGCCCCGCTGGACCGGGCCGGCCCCGGCCCCGGCCCGCTCGGTGCCGCCGCCGGAGCGGTCGAACTGCGGCAGGAACCGCGACGGCCGCCGGGGCCGCCCGCCCGGGGACCGGGCCGAGGCGTACGACAGCCACAGCCACTCCCGGGCCCGGGTGATCCCGACGTAGAGCAGCCGCCGTTCCTCCTCCACCTGCTCGGCGGTCTTCGCGTAGCCGGTGGGCAGCGTCCCCTCGGCGAGCCCGACCAGGAAGACGGCGTCCCACTCCAGGCCCTTCGCGGAGTGCAGGGAGGCCAGGGTGACCCCGTCGACCGTGGGCACGTGCTGCTGGGCGGCCCGCCGGTGCAGCTCGTCGGTGAAGTCGGCCAGGGTGACCGGCCGCTCGACCGCCGCCGCCTCGCCGATCGGCACCACGGTCGGGGTGGCCGCGTACTCCTCGGCGAGCTGGAGCAGGGCGGCGAGGGCCTCCCAGCGTTCCCGGGCCGCCCCGCCGGCCGGGGGCGCGTCCGGGGTCCAGGCGACCGCGGCCAGCGCCTCCACCACGGCGGCCGGCAGCGGGGTCTCCCCGGGGATCGAGCGGGTGGCGGACCGCAGCGCCACCATCGCCTGCCGTACCTCGGGCCGTTCGAAGAACCGCTCCGCGCCCTGCACCACGTACGGCACCTCGGCCTCGGCGAGCGCCTTCTCGTACGCCTCGGACTGCGCGTTGGTGCGGAACAGCACGGCGATCTCCCGGGGCGGGGTGCCGGCGGCGACGAGCTGCCGGCAGCGCGCGGCGACCGCGGTGGCCTCGGCCGGCTCGTCGGTGAAGATCCGCAGATCCGGTTCCGGGCCGGCCGGGCGCTGCCCGACCAGTTCCAGCCGGAGCCGGGCCTCGGTGCCCCGGGCCTGGCCGATCACCGCGTTCGCCAGCCCCACCACCTGGGGCGTGGAGCGGTAGTCGCGGACCAGTCGGACCACGGTGGCGTCCCGGTGCCGGCGCGGGAAGTCCACCAGGTACGCCGAGGTGGCCCCGGTGAACGAGTAGATGGTCTGGCTGGCGTCGCCGACCACGGTCAGGTCGTCCCGGCCGCCGAGCCAGGCTTCCAGCAGCCGCTGCTGCAACGGGTTGACGTCCTGGTACTCGTCGACCACGAAGTGCCGGTACTGGGCGCGGACCTGCTCGGCGACGTCCGGGTGTTCCTCGATGCCCCAGACCGCGGCGCGCAGCACGTCCTCGAAGTCGATCACCCCGCCGGCCCGTTTGACCGTCTCGTACGTGGCGAACACCTCGGCCACCCGGGCCGGCTCGTGCGGGGTCTCGCGCAGCGCCTTCGCCGCCGCCACCACGTACTCCCCCGGCTCGACCAGCGACGACTTCGCCCACTCGATCTCGCCGGCCAGGTCCCGGGCGGCCGCCCGGTCGGTCCGCAGGCCGACCCGGGCGGCGGCCAGGGTGACCAGCCGGACCTTGCTGTCCAGCAGCTCCGGCATGGCCCGCCCGCGCAGCAGCCGGGGCGCGAAGTAGCGCACCTGGCGCAGGGCGGCGGCGTGGAACGTGCGGGCCTGCACGCCGCCCGCGCCGAGCTGGGTGAGCCGGTGCCGCAGCTCGGCGGCGGCCCGCGCGGTGAAGGTCACCGCCAGCACGTGCCGGGGGGAGATCGCGCCGGTCAGCGCCCGGTGGGCGATCCGGGAGGTGATCGCCCGGGTCTTCCCGGTGCCCGCGCCGGCCAGCACGCAGACCGGCCCGGCGGGCGCGGTCACCGCCGACCGTTGCTCAGGGTCCAGCCCGGCCAGCACCTGATCCGCCGAGTACACCGCCACAGCGAGGAATCATCCCAGCTTCCCCGGGCGTTGCAGCGGATAGCCTGGCGGAATCGAAGCCGCCCGACGCGCGACGCATGACCGATGGAGGATCTGACCCATGTTGACGATGTATTCCACCCCGTGGTGCGGCTACTGCCACCGGCTGAAGTCCCAGCTCGACCGGGAGGGGATCGCGTACCAGGTGGTCGACATCGAGCAGGACCGGGCGGCGGCCGAGTTCGTGATGCAGGTCAACGGCGGCAACCAGACGGTCCCGACGCTGCGCTTCGCCGACGGCTCCGCGCTGACCAACCCCTCCATCACCCAGGTCAAGCAGCACCTCGCCAGCCTGCCCAGCGCCTGAACGACGGTCGGCCACGAGGTCGTCACCCGTCCCGGCGGGTCGAGGCGACGACCTCGTGGTCGGCCCGGGGGCCGGTCGGGGGCCGCCGCTGGGCGGGCACGGCCGGCAGCCGTCCCGGCGGCGGGGAGAACCGACGGCCCCGCCACAGGTAGCCGGCGGCGGCCAGGGTCACCACCCCGACGAAGAGGAACAGCAGCCGGTAGTCCAGCACCGCGACCAGCAGCGCCCCGGTGCCGATCGAGACCGCCTGGGGCGCGCTGACCAGGGCGTCCGAGGCCGCGGTGGCCCGGCCCATCAGCCCCGGCGCGGTCCGCCGCTGGACCAGCGTGTGCAGGCCGACCGTGGTCAGCGGCAGGGACAGCCCGGCCAGCAGCAGCGCGGTCACGGCGAGCCACAGACTCGGGTACGTCAGGGTGAGCGCCGCCGCCCCGAACAGCCCCACCCCGGCGGCGAGCGCGCCCACCTCGCCGACCCGGCGCACCACGGTCGAGGAGACCAGCGCGCCGACCAGCCCGCCCACCCCCTGCACGCTGAACAGGACGCCGACGAAGGCGGTCGGGCGTTCCAGGCCCCGTTCGACGTACGCGAACAGCAGCGCCTCGGTGAAGCCGATCACCAGCGAGGCCAGCCCGTACCCGAGCAGGGCCCGGCGCAGCGCCGGTTCGCCGGCCAGGTGTCGTAACCCGGCGCCCAGTTCGGCCGGGGTACGGGCCAGCCGGGACGCCGGACCGGGTTCGGCCACCTGGAGCAGCCCGGCCACGGCCGCGGCGGTGACGAACCCGACGATGCCGATCGCGGTGAGCGCCCAGCCGCCGGCGGCGGCGTAGAGGGCCGCCCCGACGAGTGGTCCGCCCAGCCGTAGCCCCTGCCGCACGGTCTGCCGGGCGGCGTTCGCCTCGGCCAGCAGCCCGACCGGGACCAGGTGGCGGATCAGCCCGCTGAGCGCGGCGTTGAGCGCGATGGAGGAGAGTCCGTAGCAGGCGCCGACCAGGTAGACCACCCACACGTCGGCGGCGGTCCGGACGGTCAGCAGCGGGATGAGCAGCGCGGCGGCGACGATGTTGGCCGCGATGAAGAAGGGCCGGCGACGGTACCGGTCGACGACCCAGCCGATCAGCGGCGCGAGGGTCTTCGGCGCGACCACCGCGAAGATCACCGCGCCGGCCATCCCGTCGGAGCCGGTCAGGTCCTTCACCCAGATGGCCAGGGCGAGCACCAGGATCGACTCGGCGGTCATGCTCGCCAACAACGCGCCGAAGAGGAGTCGGAAGTCGGGACGGCGCAGGACGGTGTGCATCAGGGTCCTTCCGGCGAAGGGGTGGAAGTGTCCGATCAGGGGATCCCCGACCGGGTCGCGGGGCTGGTCGGCGCCGTTCCGGTCCTCCTTTTTCGAGACACGCCCGGCGGGGGGCGTCGGGGGCCGGCCGCGCCGTCCATACTGGCCGTGGGGGGCTAGTTTCATACAGTTACCGTCGCGTCTGCGGCGGCCCGACGGAGAAGAGGACACCCGTGCCTCCTGCCGTACCCAGCCCGATCCTGCGGCGACGCCGGCTCGGCACCGAACTACGCAGCCTGCGTGAGGCGTCCGGCCTCACCGGTGAACAGGTCATCGAACGGGTCGGCTGGGCCTCGGCGTCCAAGCTGTCCCGGTTGGAGAACGGCCGCAGTCGCCCCGACCCGCAGGACGTCTCCGACCTGCTGGACCTCTACGGAGCGGACGACGCGATCCGCGCCGAACTGACCGCGATCACCCTAGAGGCCGGCGACATGCGAGCCTGGCTCAGATCGTACGGGGCGATGACCGAACACCAACGGAGCTACGCCGAGTTGGAGGCGGGCTGTGCGGAGATCTGCGAGTACAGCCCGGTCCTGGTGCCGGGTTTGCTCCAGACCGCCGCGTACGCCCGGGTCCGGATCGTCTCCGCGCAACTGGCCGATGAGGACGCCGACCCGCAGACCGTGGAGACCGAGGTCAACGCCCGGCTGGCCCGGCAGGCGCTGTTGCAGCCGGCCGACGCGCCCCGCTACACAGCGGTGCTGGAGGAGGGTGCGCTGAGTCGTCGGGCCGGGCCGCCGGAGGTGATCCGGGAGCAGCTCGCCAGGCTGTGCGAGCTGGCCGTGGCGCCGAACGTGACGATCCACGTGTTGCCCCGGGACGCCAGCATCGGCGAGTGGTACCTCCCCCCGACCGCGTTCTCGCTCTACCGCTTCCCCGACCCGGCGGACCCGGAGACCCTGGCGATCGAGGGCGGCTTCACGGACGTCGTGTCACACGCGGCAAAAGCACTGAACCGCTATAAAATGGTCTTCGAGTGGCTGTGCGCGGCGGCACGCTCCCCATCGGACTCCCTGTCCTGGCTGATCGACGCGGCGGAACGGGCGACCGAGGCGGCGGCACCCGCCACGGCGGCGTACGGGTCGCCAACGGCGCCGGCCCAACGCCGCAGCCGAACCGAACGACTGACGGAGCGGTGACGGTCTCCACCGTGCCGTAGCTGGCGGGCCACTCGCCCCCATCGGAGTTCACCGACCAGGAGCAGAGCCATGAACCAGATCCACCACACCCCGTCCGGCACAGTCGAGCACCTGGCGGACGCCGCGTGGCGCACCAGCTCGCGCAGCCAGACGTCCAACTGCGTCGAGGTCGCGCCGCTGCGTACCGGCCCGGCGGCGGTGGCGCTACGGGACAGCAAGGACCGCAGCGGGCCGGTGCTCTTCTTCGACCGGACACCGTGGGCGGACTTCATCGCCGGCACCCGCGGCGGGGAGTTCGACCTGCACTGAGCACCCGCACCGCGTACGGGCCGCCGGCATCCAGTCATGGACCGGCGGCCCTGCCGTCCGTACCCGATCACCCGCCGGCCGACCGGGCATCGACCGATCAGCCATACGCTGTGCCGACCTGCCGGTTTTCCTTGCCGAGCCGAAGCCTCGGCGTAACATGACGCCGAGAGTCACGTGAAACTTCCAGCTCACCGCCGGCCGACCGGCCGGTGGGTGGTGCTGACCACAGCAGTGGTCCGGGCGGGTGACGCGGTCAGAGTGGACGACGCTGACGACCGCGTCGCCACCCGGCCCACCGGACGCCGTCGGAGACCACACCGACGCCCGTCCCGGTCGGACCGGCCTCCCCCGCCGCGCGCTCCGCGCAGTGCCGACCCCGACGGTGCCGGATCCCGGCCCGTGACCGTCGCGGCAACGACGGTCACGGGCCGGGACGCCACCCGGCAACGCCCGTCGGGTCCGGGGGACCACGGTCGGGGAACGACGGTCGCGGGCGGAGTGCTGATCGGGAGTGACCGGACGGCCGGGACGGCGGTCAGGCCGGCAGGGTCAACCACCGGTCCAGCAGGAAGTGCGCGATCGACAACGGCGGCGGCAGCAACAGCCGGGCACCGTCGCCCACGTCCACCGCCCCGCCGGCGAGCGCCTCGGCGATCTCCCTGCGGGAGAACCACCGGGCCTCGGAGATCTCCACCGGGTCGAGCCGCAGCGGCTGCCCCGGATCGGCACGGGCCAGGAAACCCAGCATCAGCGAGCCCGGGAACGGCCACGGCTGGCTGCCGGCGTACCCGATCCCGGACACGGTGACCCCGACCTCCTCGGCCACCTCCCGGGCCACCGCCGCCTCGGCCGACTCGCCCGGCTCGACGAAACCGGCCAGGCAGGAGAAACGCCGCCCGCCCGGCGCCGCCGGCCAGCCGACGTTGCTGCCGAGCAGGCAGCGGCCGTCCGGCCCGGGAACCCCGTCGTGCACCAGGACGATCATCGCCGGGTCGGTCCGGGGCCACATCCGGCTGCCGTGCGCGTCGATCCTCGACCAGCCGCCCTCGTCCGGGCTGGTCGGGTCGCCGGTGGCCGCCGAGTACCCGTGCCGCAGATGCCAGTTCGCCAGGGCCAACGCGGTGACGAGCAGGCCGCCGTCCCGGTCGTCGAGCAGATGCCCGATCTCCCGTACCCCGGCGGACCGGGCACCGGGCACCGACGGCAGAGCGGCGTCCACCGCGAACACCGGCACCCCGTCGGGGTCGACGCCGAGGAACATCGGGGGCACGTCCGGCACGTCGACCGGGTCGAGCAGCCGCAGTACCGGCGGGGTGCGGTCGGCCACCACCAGCGTCCGGCCCCCACCCGCCACGTCCACCACCAGCACCCGGGCCCGCTGCCAGGCCGCCGCCAGCCAGTCCGGGTCGGACCGGCGGTGCGCCGCCCGGTCGAGGGTGCCCCGGGCCAGCGGCGGCAGCGGGTCGGTACGACCGGACGGGTACGCCGGTCCCGGCTCCGGAAGCCGGGCCGTCGTGGTCCGCAGGCGGTCGTCGCCGACCGCCTCCCGGTCGCCCGCCGCAGCGGAGCCACCGCTGCCGGTACCGCTCATGTCGACGCCGGTTCCGACTCCACCGGGGCGAGCACCGCCAGACCGGGACCGATCCGCTCGGCGTCACCGAGCACCACAGTGGCCGCCCGCGCGGGTGCGAGGTACCGGGCCGCCGCCTCGGCGACGTCCTCGACGGTCGCCTTCGCCAACCGGGCGGCGTGCTCGGCGAGGAAGTCCAGGCGCAGCCCGCTGCCGGCGTACGCGCTGGTCAGCGAGGCGAGCCCGGCCTGGGTGGACATGCCGAGCTGGAGGCTGCCCAGGGCGTACCGGCGGGCCTGCTCCAACTCCTCCTCCCCCGGCGGCAGCGAGGCCAGCCGACCCAGCTCGTACACCGTCTCCAGCAGCGCCGGGCCGGTGACCTCGGTGGCGACGTCGGCCCCGGCCACCAGCACCGAGCCGGCCGCCGAGTGCTCCACCATCGCGTGCGGGCCGTACGTGTAGCCCTTGTCCTCGCGGATGTTCTCCACCCAGCGGGAGGAGAAGTAGCCGCCGAAGACCAGGTTCGCCAGTTGCAGGGCGGCGTGGTCGGGGTGGGTGCGCCCGACCGCCGGCAGGGCGATCCGCAGCGACGACTGCACCGACCCGGGCCGGTCGACCAGGCGGATCGGGCCCGGCTCCAGCGGCGGCGTGGGCGGCAGGGTCACCTCCCGGCCGTCGCCCCGCCACCCGCCGAGCGCCCGTTCGACCGCGTCCAGCGCCCGGTCCGGCTGGACGTCGCCGACCAGGACCAGCACCGCGCCGTTCGGGTGCACCCGCTCGGCGTGCAGGGTACGCAGCGCCGCCGGCCGGACCGCGCGCACCTGGTCCGGCTGGGGGGTCTGCACGGCGTACGGGTGGCGGCCGTAGATCCGCCGCAGCAGCGCGACCCGGGCCAGGTGGGACGGCTGGCTCTGGGCCATCTCGATCCGGTCGACCAGGTGGGCCCGTTCGGTGGCGACCTCGTCGGCCGGGTACGTCGCCCCGGTCAGCACGTCGGCCATGATCTCCAGCATCCGGTCCAGGCCGGTGACCAGGCCCACCCCGGACAGCATCAGCCGGTCCGGGTCGACCCCGGCGGACAGCCCGCCGCCCACCTTCTGCAACTCGGCGGCGATCCGCAGCGCCGACATCCGCTCGGTGCCGGCGAGCAGGGTCTGCGCGAGCAGCGCGCCCCGGGCCAGGTGGGCCCGCCCGAACGGCACCCCCAGCCGTACCTCGACCAGCGGCACCGCCGGCCGGCGTACCACGATCACGGTGAGGCCGTTGGGCAGCGTCCGTTCGGCCTGCCGGGGCAGCTTCAGCCGGGTGATCGGGCCGAGCGGCGGCAGTTCCCGCCGCGCGGGCAGGGTCGGGGTGGTCACCGGGCACCTCCGGGAATGACCTCGATCGACGCGCGGCGCTCCGGCCGCAGGGTGGCGGCGGCGGCGCGGACCTGCTCCTCGGTCACCTCACCGACCAGCCGGGGCAGGTCGTTGAGCAGGCCGGGCTCGCCGCGCTGCTGTTCCAGGACGGCCATCCGCAGCGCCCGGCCGAGCACCGCGTCGGTGTCCCGCAGCAGGTGGGTCGCCATCCGGGCCTGGGTACGGGCCAGTTCGCCGTCGGTCAGGCCGTCGGTGGCGAGCCGGTCCAGCTCCTCGTCGACGGTGCGCAGGACCTTGTCCACGTCGCCGCCGGGCGGCAGGTGGGTCTGGAGCACCAGGGCGGTCGGGTCACGGACGTCGAACGGGTCGCCCATGAAGCCGAGGTACCCGCCGATGCTGGTGACCGTCCGCTCCCGCTGCACCAGCCGTTCGACCAGCCGGGACGCGTCCCCGTCGGTGAGCACCTCGGCGAGCACCACGTAGGCCAGGTAGGTGGTGAAGTCGGTGATCGGGTCGGGCACCCGCCAGGCGCTCGCCACCGCCGGCATGGGGGCCAGCCGGTCGGTGTACGACTGGCGGCGCTCGGCGGTCAGGTCGGGTTCGCCGAAGTCGGGGCGCACCGGGGCCGGTCGGGCCTCCACGTCGCCGAAGTGCCGCCGGATCAGCTCGGTGGCCTCGGCGACGTCGACGTCCCCGCTGACCGCCAGCACCGCGTTGCCGCAGGCGTAGTAGCGGCGGAAGAAGTCGACCGCCTCGTCGACGGTGGCGGACTCCAGGTCGTCGAAGGAGCCGTACCCGTCGTGCGCGTTCGGGTAGGTGTCGAACATGACCGGGGAGAGGGTCAGCCAGGGGAAACCGCCGTACGGGCGGTTCAGCACGTTGACCCGGATCTCCTCCTTGACCACGTCGACCTGGTTGCGCAGGTTCTCCTCGGTCAGCCGGGGGCCGCGCATCCGGTCGGCCTCCAGGAACAGGGCCCGTTCCAGCGCGTTGCTCGGCAGGGTCTCGAAGTAGTCGGTGTAGTCCAGGTGGGTGGAGCCGTTGAAGGTGCCACCCGCGCCCTGCACGTGCCGGAAGTGCGCCAGCTTCTCCAGGTTCTCCGAGCCCTGGAACATCAGGTGCTCGAAGAGGTGGGCGAAGCCGGTGCGCCCTTCCGGTTCGGACCGGATGCCGACGTCGTAGACGACGGCCACCCCGATGACCGGTGCGCTGCGGTCGGGGGTGAGCACCACCCGCAGGCCGTTGTCGAGGGTGAAGCGTTCCACCGGGTACTTCGTCGCTGGAATTCTGGATCTCCGCGCCGCCACCCGTCGACCCTAGCGCGTCGGCACCTCCGCGCGCCCGACCCCACCGCCGGGGCGGCCGGCCGCGACCAGTGGCGACACCAGGGGCAGCACCTCGGTGCCGATCCGCCGGGCCTCCTCCAGGTGCGGCCAACCGGAGAGGACGAACTCGTCGACGCCGAGGTCGGCGTACTCGTCGATCCGGGCGGCGACCTCGGCGTAGCTGCCGACCAGCGCGGTGCCCGCGCCCTCGCGGACCAGGCCGACGCCGGCCCAGAGGTTCGGCGCGACGGTGAGCCCGTCGGCCCGGCCGCCGTTGAGCGCGGTCATCCGGGCCTGGCCGACCGAGTCCATCCGGGCGAACCGGGCCTGGGCGGCGGCGATCCGCTCCGGGCTCATCCCGGCCAGCAGCCGGTCCGCCTCGGCCCAGGCTTCGGCGGCGGTGGGCCGGGCGATGACGTGCAGCCGGATGCCGGTGCGCAGGGTGCGGTCGTGTTCGGCGGCGAGCCGGCGGATCCGGGTGACCCGGGCTTCGACGGCGGCCGGCGGCTCGCCCCACATCAGGTACACGTCGGCGTGCCGGGCGGCGACCGCCTCGGCGGCCGGGGAGGCCCCGCCGAAGTAGACCGGCGGCGGGTCGGCCAGCGGCGTGGTCAGCCCGCCGCCGGCCACCTGGTAGTGCGCGCCGGTGAAGTCGAACGGCGCGCCCCGCCAGGACCGGCGGAGCACCTGGAGGAACTCGTCGGTGCGGGCGTAGCGCGCGTCGTGGTCGAGGAAGTCGCCGTAGGCGCGCTGCTCGGCGGGGTCGCCGCCGGTGACGATGTTGAGGGCCAGCCGGCCGCCGGAGACCGCCTGGAACGCCTCGGCCTGCTGGGCGATCAGCGTGGGCAGGGCGAATCCGGCGCGGACGGCGACCAGCAGGCCGAGCCGTGCGGTGTGCTGGGCGACGGCGGCGCAGACGATCCACGGGTCGGGGCAGCCGGAGCCGACCGGGGTGAGCGCGGCGGAGAACCCGGACTCCTCGGCGGCCCGGCCGACCCGGGCGAGGTAGTCCACGGTGGCGGCCCGGTCGTGCCGGGCCGCGCCGGCGGTGACGGTGGCGGCCCCGACGTGGTGGCCGTCGCCGGAGGTGGGCAGGAACCAGTGGAAGGTCATCGTGCCGCGCTCCCTCGTCGTCGTGGGGGTCGTCGGGACGGCCGTCGTCCCCCGGCGGGGTCACCGCCGGGCGGGCCCGTTCCGCGTCCGCTTAACCTACCAAAGAGATAGGAAAAGCGGGATAGCCCTGATGTCGCTTTCCCGCGATCCGGTCGGCGCTTGACGCTGCGCGGACCCTAGTCCACTCTTCCTACCAACCAAGTAGGAATAAAGAGGATTGGATGATGAGGATGAGACGGCACCCCTACCGTCGGGCGTTGTCCCTGGCAGCCGTGACGCTCGTCGGACTGGCGACCCTGGCCGCCTGCGGCGGCGAGGACGACGCGGGCGCGGCCGGTGGCTCCTCCGGGCCGACGACGCTGCGTCTCGGCTACTTCCCCAACATCACCCACGCCCCGGCCGTGGTCGGCGTCGAGAAGGGCATCTTCGAGGAGAAGCTCGGCTCGGACGTCAAGCTGGAGACCAAGACGTTCAACGCCGGCCCGGCCGCCATCGAGGCGATCTTCTCCGGCGCGCTGGACGCCACGTACATCGGTCCGAACCCGACGGTCAACGCCCACTCCAAGAGCAAGGGCGAGGCGGTCCGGGTCATCTCCGGCGCGGCCTCCGGCGGCGTGGCGCTGGTCGTCAAGCCCGAGATCACCTCGGTCGAGCAGCTCAAGGGCAAGAAGATCGCCACCCCGCAGCTCGGCAACACCCAGGACGTCGCGCTGCGGTTCTGGCTCAAGGAGAAGGGCATCGCCACCACCAAGGAGGGCGGCGGCGACGTCAAGATCGTCCCGCAGGAGAACGCGCAGACCGTCGAGACCTTCAGCAGCGGTGCGATCGACGGCGCGTGGGTGCCCGAGCCGTTCGTCTCCCGGCTGGTCAACGCCGGCGGCAAGGTGCTGGTCGACGAGCGGGACCTGTGGCCGGACCGCAAGTTCGTCATCACCAACCTGATCGTCAGCACCAAGTTCCTGAAGGAACACCCGGACGTGGTGAAGAAGCTGGTCGAGGCGCAGGTGGCCGCCAGCGACTTCGTCAACACCAAGCCGGACGAGGCGCAGCAGGCCATCTCCGACCACCTCGGCAAGATCACCGGCAAGCCGCTGGACCTGAAGCTGATCAAGCAGGCGTGGCCGACCCTGGAGTTCACCAACGACCCGATCGCCTCGTCGCTGAAGACCGGGCTGGACCACGCCGTCGCGGTCGAGCTGACCCAGCCGGTCGACCTCAAGGGGCTGTACGACCTGACGTACCTCAACGAGGTGCTCAAGGCCCAGGGCAAGCCCGAGGTAACCCAGCCGTGACGTCGACCACGACGACCCCGCGCAGCGCGACCGGTGCGGTCGCGCTGCGCGGCGTGACCAAGGTGTACGGGCGCGGCGACGGCGCCGTCCTCGCCCTGGACGGGGTCAGCCTGGACGTCGAACCGGGCGAGTTCGTCTGCCTCGTCGGCGCGTCCGGCTGCGGCAAGAGCACCCTGCTCAACCTGGTCGCCGGCCTGGACCGGGTCAGCGGCGGCGAGATCGACCTCGGTCCCGGGGTCAACCCGGGGCTGATGTTCCAGGAATCCGCCCTCTTCCCCTGGCTGACCGTGGAGGGCAACGTCGAGGTGCCGCTGAAGCTGCGCGGCCTGTCCCGGTCCCAGCGCCGGGACCGCGTCGCCGAACTGCTGCGCACCGTGCACCTGGCCGACTTCGGCCGCAAGCGCCCGCACGAACTCTCCGGCGGCATGCGGCAGCGGGTCGCGCTGGCCCGCACCCTCGCCCTGGAGACCCCGGTGCTGCTGATGGACGAACCGTTCGGCGCGCTCGACGCGATGACCCGGGACATCCTCCACGACGAGCTGGAACGGATCTGGTCCGAGCGGAAGCTCACCGTGATCTTCGTGACGCACAACGTCCGCGAGGCGGCCCGGCTGGCCGACCGGATCATCCTGCTCTCCAGCCGGCCCGGCCGGATCATCTGGTCCACCCGGGTCGACGTGCCCCGGCCCCGGCGCATCGACTCCCCCGAGGTCGCCTCGATCGCCGCCGAGGTCACCGACCGACTCCGTACGGAGGTGGGCCGCCATGGCCGGTGACACCCTCACCAGCGACCAGCGGACCGACGCCGAGATCTCCGGCCTGGACGCGCTGGAGATCGCCGGGCAGGAGAAGGCCGCCTCCCGGGCCAGCCGGCTCTGGTCGGCCACCTGGCCGAAGCTGGCCGCCCTCGCCATCGCCATCGGCGCCTGGCAGGTGGTGGTCTGGACCGGCTGGAAACCCGAGTACTCGCTGCCCGGCCCGGTCACCGTCGGCCAGGAACTGCTCCGCCAGGCCAGCGGCCCGCAACTCTGGGACGGCATGGCGACCACGCTGCGCCGGGCCGCCGTCGGGTACGTCTTCTCGGTCGCGGTGGGCCTGCTGGTCGGCCTGGCGGTGGCCCGCTCCACGGTGCTCCGGGCGGCCATCGGCTCGATGATCACGGCGTTGCAGACCATGCCGTCGATCGCCTGGTTCCCGCTGGCCATCCTGCTGTTCGAGCTGAGCGAGAAGGCCATCTTCTTCGTGGTGGTGCTCGGGGCCGCCCCGTCCATCGCCAACGGCGTGATCGCCGGCGTCGACTACGTACCGCCGCTGCTGCTGCGCGCCGGCCGCAACCTCGGGGCCCGGGGGCTCAACCTGTACCGGTACGTGATCGCGCCGGCCGCGCTGCCGGCCATCGTCGCCGGGCTCAAGCAGGGCTGGGCGTTCTCCTGGCGCAGCCTGATGGCCGGGGAGCTGATCGTGGTGGGTATCTCGCAGACCTCGCTGGGCGCGCAGCTGACCTACTCCCGGGAGCTGTCCGACGCGCCCTGGCTGCTCGCCACGATGATCGTCATCCTGATCGTCGGCCTGGTCGTCGACGCCGCGTTCGGCGCGGCCGACAAGGCGATCCGCCGCCGCTGGGGCGTCCTCGACCAGGCGGGCACCTGACACGTGCACGTATCCGCCCGCGCCGACTACGCCCTCCGTGCCGTGCTCGCCATCGCCGACACCGGCGGTGGCGAGCTGGTCAAGGCCGCCGTCCTGGCCGAGGCGCAGCAGATCCCGCTGAGCGTGCTGCACGGGATCCTGCTCGACCTGCGCCGGGCCGACCTGCTGCTCAGCCATCGCGGCACGGAGGGTGGCTACACCCTGACCCGCCCACCCGACCAGATCACCATCGGCGACGTGCTGCGCGCCGTCGGCGGCACCCTGACCACCGTCCGCGGGCTGCCTGCGGACGTCGCCGGCTACCAGGGCGTCGCCACCGGCCTACGGGACGTCTGGCTCGCCGTGCAGGGGGCGATCACCCAGGTGGTCGACCGGACCACGCTGGCCGACCTGCTCACCCCCGAACGCCGGTCGACCGCCCCCGGCCGGGAGACCCCGGTCAGTTGACCGGGTTGGCTACCGTTCGACCGTCCGCCGGCCGTACCGGGCTGTGCAGCTCGACCACCACGGCCGGCGGCCGGTCGCCCGCCCCGGGATGCCAGGGACCGAACGCCGCCAGTAGCGCGAGCAGCAGGCCGATCCCGGCCATCACCAGCACCACCAGCAGTTCGCGTACGGCTCCAGCCTGAACCCCCATCGCAATCCCTCCCGACCGGGCCGATCCCCATCGGCCCGGTTTCGTCAGGCGGGTCGGCCCCCACCGACCCGCTCCCCCCTGACGCACACGATCAGCCCCCCGGCCGCGTGGCGCTGTCGGCCAACGGACTCAGCCGTTGCTGATCCCCGACTCAGCGACGTGTCCGATGGTGACGTGAGGGAACCTACCGTCCCGGTCCGACATCGGCTCGTTCGGCACGGCGGGAACGAACGAGCCCGGACCGTGCGGCCGATGCCGACCGGCGAACGGCCCGGTACGCGCCACCGAACAGATCGGGCCGGCCGGACACCGGATCAGGGCCGGATGGGCCGGCCGGCCCGGAGCAGGACCGTCAGACGGTGCGGGGGCGACGCGGACGGCGCGGGCGGCCCGAGGAACGGTGCGGGGCACGGCCACCACCGGCGGCCGGGGCACCGCCACCGGACCTGCCGCCGGACGTGCTCCGGGCGGCCGGAGCCGGCGGCGGGGTGATGGTCACCGGTACGCCGGACGGCTCCCGGGCACCCGTCACCCGTACCAGGGCCTCGTCACCGGGGCGTACCTGGACCGAGTGCGGCGTGATGCCCGCGACGACCATCAGCCGGGAGACGTCCCGCCGCTGCTCGGGCAGGACCAGGGTGACCACGGTGCCGGACTCGCCGGCCCGGGCGGTCCGGCCGCCCCGGTGCAGGTAGTCCTTCGCCTCGGTCGGCGGGTCCACGTTCACCACCAGGTCCAGCCCGTCCACGTGGATGCCCCGGGCCGCCACGTCGGTGGCGACCAGCGTGGTCACCTGCCCGGTACGGAACTGCTCCAGGATCCGGGTGCGCTGCGGCTGCGACTTGCCGCCGTGCAGGGCCGCCGCGCGTACCCCCTTGGCGAGCAGTTGCCGGGCCAGCCGGTCGGCCCGGTGCTTCGTACCCATGAACAGGATGGTGCGGCCCTCGCGGGCGGCGATCTGGGTGAGCGCGGCGGGCTTGTCGGCCGCGTCCACGTGCAGCACGTGGTGGGTCATCGCGGTCACCGTAGCGGTGCCCGGGTCGACCGAGTGCGAGACCGGGCTGGTCAGGAAGCGACGGACCAGCCGGTCGACGCCGCCGTCCAGGGTGGCGGAGAAGAGCATCCGCTGCCCGTCCGGGGCGACCTGCTCCAGCAGCTTGGTGACCTGCGGCAGGAAGCCCATGTCGGCCATCTGGTCGGCCTCGTCCAGCACGGTGACCGCCACCTGGTCCAGCCGGGCGTCCCCCCGGTTGATCAGGTCGTGCAGCCGGCCCGGGGTGGCGACCACCAGTTCGGCCCCGGCCCGCAGGGCGTCCGCCTGGCGTTGCAGGGACAGCCCGCCGACCACGGTCGCGCAGCGCAGCCCGAGCGCCCGGGCGTACGGGGTGAGCGCGTCGGTGACCTGCTGGGCCAGTTCGCGGGTGGGCACCAGGACGAGGGCCAGCGGACGGCCGGCGCGGGCCCGGCGACCGGCGGTACGGTGCAGCACCGGCAACCCGAAGGCCAGGGTCTTGCCGGAGCCGGTCCGGCCCCGGCCGAGCACGTCCCGCCCGGCGAGCGAGTCGGGCAGGGTCGCCGCCTGGATCGGGAACGGCCGGTCGATGCCCTGCACGGCGAGTTCGGCGAGCAGTTCGGGGCGCAGGCCGATGTCGGCGAACGACGGTAGGACAGTGGTCATGGCAAAGCCTTCCTCGACGCGGCACGTGTCGAGGGAGGGCGCCGGCCAGCGGCGCTGTCACCGGAGGCGTCGCCGCAGCGGGCAGCCGGTGGTCACAAGCACGAACCGAAGGGGGTACGCGACCGGCCCGCGCGGTGTGCGCTGCAGGCCGGTCGCGTCACCACACCCGTTGCGGGTGCGATGGGTGTTACCGGGATCCCGAAGGATCAGAGCGGACGGATGTTCTCCGCCTGCGGGCCCTTCTGGCCCTGGGTCACCTCGAACTCGACCCGCTGGTTCTCGTCCAGGCTGCGGTAGCCGGAGGTCTGGATCGCCGAGAAGTGGGCGAAGACGTCCGCGCCGCCGCCGTCCGGGGTGATGAAGCCGAAGCCCTTGTCGGCGTTGAACCACTTGACGGTGCCAATTGCCATTTGTTTCGTCTCCTTGACGGAACGTCGTGTCCGCACCTGTTGCGGTCACGATGGGAGCGCGCCGCGTGCGCGGCCCGCTTGTCGCTGCTGGTCGCCCCGCCCGGAGAACTCCGGACACAACAAAGCGCGCCTGGGGCCACAATCCACCAGGCGCACACAGAGTCTCTGGTAACCAAAACTGCAACCCAGCCAAGCTATCACGGATCCCCTGCCGGCGACACTCCCCGGGGCGTCCCGTCCGCCGGCTCCGCCGTCGCCCCGGCCACCAGCGCGGTCAACCCGTCGACGTCCAGCAGGTCCGTCGGGCGGACGGTCACCCCGTCCCGGACGTAGTGGAACGCCGCCCCGACGTGCTCCACCGGCACCCCGGCCAGCTCCGCCCAGGCCAGCCGGTAGACGGCCAACTGCACCGCCGCCGCGTCGGCCTCCACCCCGGTCGGCTGCCGGCCGGTCTTCCAGTCGACCACGTCGTACCGGCAGCCGGGGCGGGCGAAGACCGCGTCCATCCGGCCCCGGACCACCACCTGCGCGATCACCGTGGCGAACGGCACCTCCACCTCCACCGGCACCCGGTCGGCCCACTCGCTGGCCAGGAAGCGCGCCTGGAGGGCGAGCAGTTCGGTGTCCGGGGCGGCGTCGGCGTCGGCGGCACCGGGCAACTCGTCCACGTCGAGCAGCCGGTCCACCCCGTACCGCTGCTCCAGCCAGGTGTGGAAGGCGGTGCCCCGGCGGGCGTACGGGTTGGGTGGGGTGGGCAACGGCCGGCGCAGCGTACGGGCCAGTTCCGCCGGGTCCCGGCGCAGCGTGACGAGCTGGGAGACCGACAGGTGGGTGGGCAGGATCACCTCGACCGGACCGGCCCCGCGCAACGCCTCGGCCCGCTCGGCCAACAGCAGGTCGGTCTCCCGCCGCCAACGGGCCACCTCCGGATCGTCGTCGGCGTCGTCCACCGCCGGCTCCTGCTCCGCACCGCCGGCCGCCGCAGCCGGGCCGGTGGCGTCGTCCGGGCCGGCGGCTGCGGCCGGGACCGGCCCGTCGGTGATCAGGAGCTGCCGGACCAGGGCCGCCGCCTCGGCCAGCACCGGCCGGCGTACCCCCAGCGGATCGGCCGGCCACTCGGCACGCAACACCACCTCGGTGGTCGGGTTGACCGCGTCGCCGGCCGGCTCCGGCGACCAGACGTCCACCACCTGCCCGTCGCCCGCGTCCAGGCAGGCGTCGTGCACCTCACGCAGGAACACCGAGGGACCGCGCGGACGTTTCGTCCCCTCCCCCCACCAGTAGCCGGAGCAGAGCAGCAGCCGCCGGGGCCGGGTCACCGCCACGTACGCCAGCCGCCGTTCCTCCCGCTCGTCGTGCGCCCGCCAGTCGTCGACGAAGTCGGCCAGCGCCCGGGCCACCGCACGCTGGTCGTCCGCCCCGGCCAGGGCCAGGTCCGGCAGGCCGTCGGCGTCCCCGCGCAGCGGGAAGGGCAGCACACCCAGCCCGCCCAGATAGTGGTCGGAGGAGCGGACCTGGCCCGGCCACCCGCCCCGGGTCAGCCCGGCGACCGCCACCACGTCCCACTCCAGCCCCTTGGCGGCGTGCGCGGTGAGCACCTGCACCGCGCCCTCCACCACCTCGACCTCGCCGGGGGTCAACCCGCGTTCCTCGTCCTCGGCGGCGGCCAGGAAGGCCAGGAAACCGGCCAGCGTCGCGCCCGGCGTCTCCCCGCCGAACCGGGCCGCCACGTCGCCGAGGGCGTCCAGGTGGCCCCGGGCCAGACCGGCGTCGCCGGTGCCGTCCCGACCGGCCCGCACGGCCACCTCCACGTCCAGGCCGATGGTCCGTTCGACGTCCGCGACCAGCTCCGGCAGGGACTGGTCCAGCCGGTACCGGAGCAGGGCCAGCTCGTCCGCGTACGCCCGGAGCCGGGTGTACCCCTCCGCCGAGTACGTCTGCGCCGGCCCGAGGTCGGCCAGCGCCTCGACCAGGGTCGCCTCGTCCAGGACGTCCACGCCCTCCGGCACCTCACCGGCGGCCCCCAGCTTCCGCCGGGCGGTGGCGAGTTGCCGGGCCCGCCGGTGCAGGGCCACCAGGTCCCGGGGACCGATCCGCCAACGGGCCCCGGTGAGCAGCCGAAGCAGCGCCGCCCCGTCGGTCGGGTCGGCGAGCACCCGCAGCGTGCACACCACGTCCCGGACCTCCGGGGTGTCCAGCAGCCCGCCCAGGCCGACCACGTCGACCGGCAGCCCCCGGGCCCGCAGCGCCGACTCGATCGCCGGGATCTGGCTGCGTACCCGGACCAGCACGGCGGTGGTGGGGCGCTGCGGCACCGGAATGTGCTCGGGCAGCGCGCCCGGCATCCGGGCCGCCCCGCGCCACGCGTTCAGCACGCTGTCGGCGATCCACTCCGCCTCGTCGGCGTACGTGGGCAGCAGCGCACAGTGCACGGTGCCGCCGGCCAGCCCGCCCGGGGTGCGGTGCGGGATCGGGTCGGCGACGGTCAGCGCGGCGCGCAGCTCCGGCACCCGCGCCCCGGCCGCCCGCAACGGAGTCGCCAGCGCGTTCGCCACCGCCAGGATCTCCGGGCGGTTACGCCAACTGGTGGTGAGCCCCAGCACCCGGGCCGGCCCGCCGTCGGCCCGGGTGAACTGCTCCGGGAAACGTTCCAGGGTGCCGGCGCTCGCCCCCCGCCACCCGTAGATCGACTGGCAGGGGTCACCGACCGCGGTGACCGGATGGCCGCCGCCGAACAGCGAGTGCAGCAGCACCACCTGCGCGTGGCTGGTGTCCTGGTACTCGTCCAGCAGCACCACCCGGTACCGGTCCCGTTCGATCCGGCCGACCTCCGGATGGTCCCGGGCCACCCGGGCGGCGCGGGCCAGCTGGTCGGCGAAGTCCATCGCCTCGAAGTCCGCCTTGCGCTCGGCGTACGCCCGGACCAGCGGAAGCAGCCGCAGCCGGGTCTGCTGCACGGCGAGCGCCTTGCGCACGTCCGCGTACACCTTGCCGGGGCGGGACTGCACCTCGTGGAAGAACCGGCCGGTCCAGGCGGACAGGTCGTCCGGGTCGACCAGGTGCTCGTCCAGCTCGGCGGCGAGCGCCAGCACCGCGTCGGTGACCGTGCTGGGCATCCGTTGCAGCTCGGACAGGTCACCGTCGTGGTTGCGGACCAGCAGGTCCACCAACTGCCAGCGGGACGCCTCGGTGAGCAGCCGGGTGGAGGGTTCGTAGCCGGCGCGCAGCCCGTGCTCGGTGACGATCCGGGCCGCGTACGAGTGGTAGGTGGCGACGGTCGGCTCACCGGCCAGCGGATCGTCGGCCGGATCCCGACCGGGCCGGCCGAGCCGGCGGATCAGCTGGTCGAGCCGGGTGCGTACCCGGTGGGCCAGCTCACCGGCGGCCTTGCGGGTGAAGGTGAGGCCGAGGATCTGTTCCGGCCGGACGTGCTGGTTGGCGACCAGCCAGACCACCCGGGCGGCCATCGTCTCGGTCTTGCCGGAGCCCGCGCCCGCCACCACCAGCAGCGGCTCGACCGGCCCGGCGATGATGGCCGCCTGCTCCCGGGTGGGTGCCGGCCGCTGGAGCAGCTTCGCCAGCTCAACCGGCGTGTACCGGGGGCCGGCGTCGGCGGTACGCGGGGTCGGTGCGGTGGTGGCGCCGAACAGCGCGGGCTGGGTCACGGCGTCACTTCGCCTCGCACGCTCACGGTTCCTCCGGCGGCCGGACGGTCGGCGGTTCCACCACCTGACGCCCCTTGCCGGAGACCGGGCAACTCGTCCGGACCGGGCAGACCCGGCACCGCGAGTTGGCGACGGCGGCGAAGGTGGCGGCGGCCATCGTATCGGCGGTCCGCCGGACCAGCGCGGTCGCCCACCCGGCCTCCGGCCCCTCGCCGACCGGTGGCTGGGTCTGCTCCTTCGCCTCCTTGGCGGTGGTGCCGAGCTGCACCAGGGCAGCGCCGCCGGACTCCGCGCCGTACTCGGCGAACGCCCCCGCCTCGACCGCCGCCTGGTACGCGCCCAACTGGGGGTGCTCGGCCAGTTCCCGACCCACCGCGGTGGACTTGCCGGTCTTCAGGTCCACCACCACCAGTCGACCGTCCTCGTCGACCTCCAGCCGGTCCACCCGGCCCACCAGGTCGACGGGGCGGTTCGGGTCGTCCAGCCGGACGGCGAACTCGTGCTCGATGGCGAGCAGCCGACGCGGGTTCCCGGCCAGCCAGCGGAGCAGTTTGTCCACCATGGCCTGGGCGCGGGCCTGTTCCGGGCCGGCCATCCACCGGGCGGCCAACTCGATCGCGTCGAACCGCGCGTTGACGTACTCGATCAGCTTCGCCCGGTCGACGCTGGCGTCCTCGGCGAGCATCGCGGCGGCGTGCACCAGGTTGCCGACGCCCTGCGCGGTACTGGCCGGGGCGCTGCCGCCGTGCCGTTCCAGCAGCCAGCGCAGACTGCACCGCAACGCGCTCTCCATCCCGGACGGGGTCACCCGGACCGGTTCGCCCTCGTCGACCAGGGGCCGGTCGTCGGAGAGCCCGCGCAACCCCCACCAGTCGTCCGGGTGCGCGCCGGGCACCCCGGCGGCGGCCAGCCGGGCCAGTTGGGCCGCCGCCGCGCGCTTCCGGGTCGGCGGGGCCGCCGGGTCGGCCACCGCGGTACGCAGCTCCGCGACCAGCGCCGGCAGGGTCAGTCCCCGGGGTGGCCGCCCCACCGGCAGCCCCTGCCCCCACCCGGTCCCCACCCCCGGCCCGTCACCACCGCCCGGCCCGTCACCACCCGACTCATCGCCGCCGCCCGGAGTGTCGCCGTCCGGCCCACTTCCACCGTCCGGCCCACTTCCACCGTCCGGAGTGTCGCCGCCACCGGTGCGGGGTGGCCCAGCGGCGGCGAGTTCGTGCAGGAACCGGCTCGGCTGCTCCTCGTGGTCGTCACCGCCGACCGACGCCGAGGCGACCGCGCTGACCAGCAGCCGGTGCCGGGCCCGGGTGACCGCCACGTAGAAGAGCCGACGCTCCTCGTCGAGCAGGGCCGACGTCTGCCCCACCAGGGCGGCGGTCACCCCCGCGCCCTCACCCCGCCCGGCCAGTACGTCGACCAGCCGCTCGGAGCCGAGCAGACTGCCGCGCAGCCGCAGGTCCGGCCAGACGCCCTCCTGCACCCCGGCGACCGCCACCACGTCCCACTCCAGTCCCTTCGCGGCGTGCGCGGTGAGCAGGCGGACCGCCTCCCCCCGGTCGGCGCTCGGTGCGATGGTGTCGGCCGGCAGGTCCTGCCCCAGCACGTGGTCGAGGAAGACCTCGGTACGCGCGCCGGGCAACCGGTCGACGAACCGGGCCGCCGCGTCGAACAGCACCAGTACGGCGTCCAGGTCCCGGTCGGCCGCGTCGGCCCGCCAGCGCCGGGCGGTCTCGCCCTCCCTGGCGTCGCCCCGCCCCCCGATCGCCGCGGACCAGCGTTCGGCCAGCCCGCTGGCCTGCCACACCGCCCAGAGGACGTCCTCGACCGTGGCGTCCGGCCGGGCCGCCGTCTCCCGGGCGGTGGCGAGCAGCGCGGCCACCGTCCGGGCCGGCTGGGCCCACTGCCGGTCCACCCCGGCCAGCCCGGCCGGGTCACGCAGCACGTCCACGAGCAGTTCCCCGGAGGGCCGCCGGTCGCCGACGGCCAGGGCGAGCGCCCGCAGCCCCTGTCGTAGCCGCCGTTCGGCCAGCGGGTCGGCGCCGCCCAGCGGCGAGTGCAGCAGCGCGACCGCGGACTCCTCGTCCAGCCGGTCCGGTTCGAGGGAGCAGCGCAGCAAAAGCAGCAGCGGGGCCACCGCCGGTTGCAGGTGCAGCGGCAGGTCCTCGCCGTGCACCACGGTCGGGACCCCGGCGGTGTGCAGCGCCCGGCGCAGGGTGGGCAGTTGCCGGGTGGTCGACCGGACCAGCACCGCCATCCGGGACCACGGCACCCCGCCGAGCAGGTGCGCCTCCCGCAACGCGTGGGCCAGGTACGCCGACTCGCTGGTCGCCGAGCGGAACGTCCGCACCTCCACCGTTCCCGCCGGGGCGTCCGGCAGCGGCGTCAGCCGCCGGTGGGTCACCGGCCCACGCAGTCGCCGGGCCACCCGGCCGGCGGCGGCGAGCAGCTCCGCCCCGGCCCGGTACGAGGTGGTCAGCACCACCTGGGCCGCCGGTGCCCCGGAGGCGGTCCGGAACCGGTGCGGGAAGGCCGTCACCCCGGTCGGATCGGTGCCCCGGAAGGCGTACGTGGAGGAGTCCGGGTCACCGAAGGCGACCAGGGACTTGCCGCCGCCGGTCACCACGGCGAGCAGGTCGAGCTGGGCCGGGTCGGTGTCGGCCAGTTCGTCGACGTACACGTGGGCGAGGCGACGGCGTTCCGCCTCGAGCAGCTCCGGGTCGTCCAGCAGCAGCCCGGTGGCGGCCCGGACCAGTTCCGCCGGGTCGTACGCGACCGAACCCCGGTTGCTGACGTCGCGCAGCGCGAGCACCGAGACGTACTCGCGGAGGAACCGGGCGGCGGCCGGCCAGTCGGCGCGTCCCAGCCGCTCGCCGAGCCGGGCCAGTTCCGCCGGACCCACCCCGCGTTCGGCGGCCCGCATCAGCAGGTCCCGGAGCTGTCCGGCGAAGGCCCGGGTACGCAGTGCCGGCCGCAGTTCCTCCGGCCAGCCCACCGGATCGTCCTCGGGGTCGTCCCCCACCACGTCCAGCAGTTCCCGGATGATCAGATCCTGTTCCGGGCCGGTGAGCAGCCGCGGGGAGGGCTCGCCCCGCTCGGCGGCGGCCCGCCGGAGCAGGCCGAACGCGTACGCCGGGAAGGTCCGCACGAGCGGCTCGCGGACCACCCGGTTACCGACGGCGATCCGCGCCTCGATCCGGTGGCGCAGCGCGGTGGCGGCCCGGCGGCCGAAGGTGAGCACCAGGACGCGTTCCGGGTCGACGCCCTCGGCCACCCGGGCAGCGACCGCCTCGACCATGGTGTCGGTCTTGCCCGTTCCGGGGCCGCCCAGCACCAGCATCGGCCCGTCGGTGTGCGCCACCACCTCGGCCTGCCGCGGATCGGCCACCCGGCCACCCACCACCCCGACTCGCTCCGCCCCGCCCGCCGCCCCGACTCCGTCCCCGCCTCGCTCCGCCCGGACTCCGTCCCCGCCCCGGCCCGCCCCCGTTCCCCCCGACGCACCGTCCGCCTCCGCGCCGCCTACACCCGTTCCCCCCGGCACACCGTCCGCCCCCACCACGCCCGTTCCCCCCGAGCCGCCCGCCGCCCGGTCCGCTCCCGCCCCACCCACTCCCCCCGTCGAACCGGGAGCCGCCCCGTTCCCCGAGGTCAGCCCACCGACCCGACGCACCAACCGGTACGTCTGCATCCGACCATCACACCACGCGCCCCCGACACCCACCCCAACCCCCGACCCACCCCACTCCCGGCACCCACCCACCCCCGGCACCGTTGATCATGAAGTTGTTGTCCGCGACACGCCGGGCCGGTGACAACAACTTCATGGTCAACGCGCGCCGCGACGCTCCCTCTCAGTGCAGGGTGGAGGGTGGGGTGAGGAGGGTGAGGGCCGCCGGGAGGGTTTCGGCGATCAGCAGGAGGGACTGGCCGGCGGGCTTGATGAACTGCTGGTCGGTGAGGGTGGTCAGCCAGTCCAGCAGAGGACGGTAGAAGCCGTCCGTGTCGAGCAGGACCATCGGCTTGGTGTGCATCGCCAGGGTGGCGGTGGTCCACACCTCGAACAGCTCGTCCAGGGTGCCCAGGCCGCCGGGAAGGGTGAGGAAGGCGTCCGACCGGTCCATCATGACGGTCTTGCGGGCGGCCATCGAGTCGGTGACCACCAGCTCGTCGGAGGCCAGGTCGGCGACCTCCAGGTCGACCAGCGCCTGCGGGATCACCCCGACCGTACGGCCGCCGGCCGACCGCGCGCCGTCGGTCAGCGCTCCCATCATGCCGACGCACCCGCCGCCGCTGACCAGCGTGTGCCCGCGCCGGGCCAGCTCCGCGCCGGTGTCGAAGGCGAGGTCCAGCCAGCGCTGGTCGAGCGTACGGGAGGACGCGCAGAACACCCCGATCGCGGCCACCCGGTCAGTGCTCCCCGTGCGAGGCGGCGGCCTGCTGGTCGGCGGCGGTACGGGCGACGGCCTGCTCGCGTACCGCCTCCTGCTCGGCGGAGAGCTGCGCCTCGGCCTCCACGATGTGCCGGACCGCCGCGTCCACGTCGTCGGTGAGGCAGATCAGTTCCAGGTCCACCGGGCCGATCTTGCCGTCGGCGGCCATGGTGTCCCGCAGCCAGTCCAGCAGTCCCCGCCAGTAGTCGGTGCCCATCAGCACCACCGGGAACCGGGTCACCTTGCCGGTCTGCACCAGGGTGAGCGCCTCGAACAGCTCGTCCATGGTGCCGAACCCACCGGGCAGCACCACGAACGCCTGCGCGTACTTGACGAACATGGTCTTACGGGCGAAGAAGTAACGGAAGTCGATGGCGAGATCGACCCAGTCGTTGAGGCCCTGTTCGAAGGGAAGTTCGATGCCGAGGCCCACGGAGAGGCCACCGGCCTCGCTGGCACCCCGGTTCGCCGCCTCCATCACCCCCGGCCCGCCACCGGTGATCACCGCGTAGCCGGCGCGGGCCAGGGCCGCGCCGAGCTGTTCGGCCAGCAGACACTCGGGGCTGTCCGGTTTGCTGCGGGCCGAACCGAAGACACTCACCGCCGGGGGCAGGTCGGCCAGGGTGTCGAACCCCTCGACGAACTCGGAGAGGATGCGCAGCGCCCGCCAGGCGTCCTTGGTCTTCCAGTCCGCCCGGCCGCGCGAGTCGAGCAGCCGCTCGTCGGCGGTGCTGCTCGGCAGGGCCTTGCGGCGCAGCGTGACCGCCCCCCGGTGCCGTTCCTGCCCCGGGCTGGTGCCGCGTCCGTCGCTCTGGCTCATGCAGCCACCGTAGTGGAGGCTCCCGGCGCAGGTCGGGAGGGTCGGGAGGGTCGACCGACCGGTCCGCCGGCCCGCTCGACACCGGAGGCGGGAACCACCGCGCCGGGCGGCGGCCGGTTTCTGCCCGGTCGGCGATCCGACATCCGCGGAACGCAACGAATTCGGTCGCACGTGCGTCCTAGTATTCACACACGGGGGGAAGCCCTGACGCGCCTTCGGGGGAGGAGCAGCGTGATCAGCAGCAACGAGAGGATCCGGATCCGGCGACAGATGCAGCGGCGGATCCGGGACGTGGTGGCCGAGCGGCGCCGGGCCCGCATGATGCGGCCCATCGAACCGACCGTCGAGACCGAGGCGCGGTCGGAGACCGACGCGCCCGTACTGAGCAACGGCTGACCGACCGGCCGGGGGTGGGTGACCGGTCCGGCCGGTCGCCCGCCCCCGGTCCCGGTCAGGCCGGGGCCAGCCAGCGGTGCAGGGTCGCCGCGCCGTCGCGGATCTTCGAGATCTCGACGTGCTCGTCCTTGTGGTGGGCCAGGTTCGGGTCACCGGGGCCGAAGTTCAGCGCCGGGATGCCCATCGCCGCGAACCGGGCCACGTCCGTCCAGCCCAGCTTGCCGATCGGGGCGGCACCGACGGCGGCCAGGAACTCCTGCGCGGCCGGAGCGTCCAGGCCGGGCAGCGCACCGGCGGCCACGTCGGTCACGGTCAGCGCGTACCCGTCGAAGACCTCCCGCAGGTGCGCTTCGGCCTGGGCCGGGTCGCGGTCCGGCGCGAACCGGTAGTTGACCTCGATCTCGCACCGGTCCGGGACCACGTTCCCGGCCACCCCACCGTGGATCCGGACGGCGTTCATCCCCTCCCGGTAGGCGCAGCCGTCCAGGGTCACCCGGCGGGCCTCGTACGCCGCCAGCCGGCGCAACACCTCGCCCGCGCCGTGGATGGCGTTCACCCCGTGCCAGGAGCGGGCCGAGTGGGCCCGCTCGCCGACCGTGGTGACCACCGCCCGCATCGTGCCCTGGCAGCCGGCCTCCACGATGCCGTACGTCGGTTCGAGCAGCACCGCGAAGTCCGCCTCCAGCCACTCCGGGTGCGCCTCCGCCACCAGGTTCAGGCCGTTGTACTTCTGCTCGATCTCCTCGCCCTCGTAGAAGAAGTACGTCACGTCGTACCGGGGGTCGGGCAGGGTCACCGCCAGGTGCAACGCGTACGCCACGCCGGACTTCATGTCCGAGGTGCCGCAGCCGTACATCAGGTCGCCGCGCATGCTGGACGGGAAGTTCCCGTTCAACGGCACGGTGTCCAGGTGCCCGGCGAGCACCACCCGCTGTGCGCGTCCCAGGTCGGTGCGGGCCATCACCGTGTTGCCGTACCGGTGGGTGGTCAGGTGCGGCACCGCCCGCAGCACCTGCTCGACACAGTCGGCGATCGCCTTCTCGTTCAGGGACACGGACTCGATGTCGACCAGGGCACGGGTCAACGCCACCGGATCGGCGAGGACCTCGGGGGTCAGCGGGTTCTCCATGGTTCGCACGGTACCGTCAGGGCTGTAGGGGCCGGGAGTGAGCTGTTCCGCCCCGTGGTCGTGAACGAAGGGTGAAACCGTGACGTCCGCACAGTCTGCCTGGGGTATCGGCGTGGCCACCGTGACCGCCGGTGACCAGGTCCTCGACACCTGGTACCCGACCGGCAAGCTGGGTCTGGGCGAGCTGCCGCTGGTCCCCGGCGAGGAGCAGGCGGACGTGCTGGACCTGCCGCCGGGGGCGGTCGGCGAGCGGGCGCTGCCCGGTCTGCGTACCGTCGAGGTGGTCACCGTGATCGGCGCGCTGGACGACCCGATCAAGGACACCGCCGACGCGTACCTGCGCCTGCACCTGCTCTCGCACCGCCTGGTGCGGCCGAACGAGCTGAACCTGGACGGCATCTTCGGCAAGCTGCCGAACGTGGCCTGGACGTCGGCCGGGCCGTGCCCGCCGGAGCGGGTGGACGAGCTGCGGGTGATCGAGCGGGCCGCCGGCCGCCACCTGGCCGTGTACGGGGTGGACAAGTTCCCCCGGATGACCGACTACGTGGTGCCGTCCGGGGTGCGGATCGCCGACGCGGACCGGGTGCGGCTCGGCGCGCACCTGGCCCCCGGCACCACGGTCATGCACGAGGGCTTCGTCAACTTCAACGCCGGCACGCTGGGCACCTCGATGGTGGAGGGCCGGATCGTGCAGGGTGTGGTGGTCGGCGACGGTTCGGACATCGGCGGCGGGGCGTCGATCATGGGTACCCTCTCCGGCGGCGGCACCGACCGGGTCCGCATCGGCGAACGGAGCCTGATCGGCGCGAACGCCGGGGTGGGCATCTCGCTCGGCGACGACTGCGTGGTCGAGGCGGGCTGCTACGTCACCGCCGCGTCGAAGATCACCCTGCCGGACGGGCGGGTGGTCAAGGCCCGCGAGCTGTCCGGCGTCGACGGGCTGCTGTTCCTGCGCAACTCGGTCACCGGCACGCTGGAGGCCCGCCCCCGCACCGGCCAGGGCATCACCCTGAACGCCGCGCTGCACGCCAACGACTGAACGCCGACGGACAACCGTCGTACGCCGACGGACACGCGCGGCACGCCGACGACTGAACGCCGACGGACGCACGAGCGGCCCGCACCCCGGAAGGGGCGCGGGCCGCTCGCGTGGGGCTGGTGGTGTCCCCGGGCGTCAGCAGGGCGTCCCGGCCGGTGACCCCTGCCACCGGCCGGGACGACCCGGCTCACCGCAGCCGGTACGCCTGGGTGATCTGCTGACCGACCCGGCTGCCGTCGCTGGCGGCGGCGCTGGCCCGTAGCGTCGCCCAGCCGGTGCCGGCCGGGTGTCGGACGGTGGCGACCCAGCCGTCGCCCTGCTTCCGCAGGTGGGCCGGTTGCCAGGTCTTGCCCCCGTCGTACGACACGTCCACGGTCAGCGCGGTCACCGGGGCCGCCGGGGTGCCGGGCTGCCGCTGCACCGTCACCGGAATGGTGAAGGCCCGACCGGCCGGGGCGGCGCTGTTCGCGTCCAACCGGGGGGCGAAACGGACCGCCAGCACCGGCTGCGGCACCAGTTCCTCGCCGTCCGCGTGCCCGGACCGGAAGGTCCAGTTGGCGATCACCTCGGTGCTCAGGTCGGTGAAGTCCCGGCGGGAGACCAGCTCCGCCCGGTACTCGGCCTCCTCCGGCGGGACCTCGAACTCGCCGTACGGGTTCTCCCCGACCAGCTTGCCGTCCCGGTAGAGGCGGACCGTGTTGTCCGCCAGCGAGAACCCGGGGTGTCCCTGCGCGTCGCTGTACGTGGGCACGTACACGAGGAGCAGGTCCCCGTACCGGTACACGCCGTCGCCGGGCCTGCGCATCTGCGGCAGGGCCGGGCCGAACGGCGCGCCGTTCCACTCGTCCCGGTAGACCCGGCCGGCCCGGTAGGCGATCTCGTCGGAGTACAGCATCGTCTGCGTCTCCAGCCACCCGTCGTCCTGGAGTTCGCCGGTCTCCAGGAGCGACCACCAGCGCAGTTCCGGATGGGCGTTGACGTACTCGACCCGGCTGCCGGGCAGCGGTGCGGACACCCCGGCGGCCGACGAGAAGAAGACCCCCTCCCACTCGGGGAAGAGCGCCCGGTAGGAGTCCACCCCGGTGTCGCCGTGCAATCGCTGGTGCACGGTGGCCAGGTCACGCTTGCGGTAGTCCCGGACGAACCCGGTCGGCATCGTGCCGAGCCACCGCTCGCTCACCGCGTAGAGGTACGGGCTGGCCGCCGCCCCGTCCTGCACCCACTGGCTGCTGATCAGCCCGACGAACCCGTCCGGCGTGCCGGCCCCGCCGATCCGGCCGGTGCGCAGACCGTCGAACCCGTCCACCCAGAAGCCGGACCCGTAGTCGGCGTCGACCCCGGTGAACTGCACGGAGACGTCCACCATCGCCGGTACGGCGGACTTCTCCGGCACCGACATCCGGACCGGCCCGGTACGCCGCGCGTCCACGGTGACCCGGACGTCGCGGTCGACGGTCAGTTCCGGCTGGGCGAGCAGGGCAAGCCCGCTCCCCTCGGTCTCGAACACCCCACTGACCAGTCCGTACCGCCCCTTGGGCAGCCGGACGACGTCCAGCCCGTCGGGGCCCTGGACGTCCACCGCCCGGTACTGGTCCAGCCCGTACAGGGAGGCGTAGTGGTCGCCGGTCCGGGCCCCGGACCGGTCGAGCGTCTCGACGGTCACGTCGTAGCTCTCCACCTCCCGGTGCACGGCCAGCGGGGTCGTCACGGTCGTGCCGTCGGCGCGGGCCACCAGCCGGCCGGTGTGGTACCCGTCCGGGCCGGTCACCGCCGTGTCGGCGGTGACCGCGACCTCCACCCGACCGTTGGCCGGGACGGTCACCTGGTCCGCGCCGAGCCGGAACATGCCGGCCGGGGAGGGTTCGCCGTCGGGGCCGGTGGCCTCCACCGCCAGGCGCAGGGTCACCGGGTCGGAACCGGAGTTGTGGTACGTGACCTTCCGGCCGACCGGGGTGTCGTCGTCGTGCGGCCATTCGGTGCGGCCGAACGAGACGCTGGGCGGGTCGCTGGTGATCCGCTGGCCGATGGCGGCGGCCACGTCGACCCGGCCGGCGCCCTGCTGGAAGACGGTCTGCTCGGGATGCGCCTTCGCCGAGTTCATGGCCAGGGCCTTGAGCTGCCCGGCGGCGGCGTCCGGATGCTGCTGGGCCAGCAGCGCCACCGCGCCGGCCACGTGCGGGGCGGCCATCGAGGTGCCGGAGAGGATCACGTACCGGTCACCGACCGGGGTGCCGATCTGCCCCTTGGTCGCCTTCGCCGCCACGATGTCCACCCCGGGGGCGGTGATGTCAGGCTTGACCGCGTCGTCGTACCGACGTGGCCCCCGGCTGGAGAAGTCGGCGAGGTTGTCGTCCCGGTCGACCGCGCCCACGGTCAGCGCGGCGTCGGCGCTGCCCGGCGAGCCGACCGAGGCGTCCGAACCGTCGTTGCCGGCGGAGATCACGAACAGCGCCCCGGTCTGCGCGGTCAACGTGTCGACCGCCTCCTCCAGCGGGTCGGTCCCCGGACCGTCGTAGCCACCCAGACTCATGTTGATCACCGTCGCGTCCTGGTCGACGGCGGCCCACTGCATACCGGCCAGGATCGCCGAGTCGGTACAGAACTGGCTCTCGCACACCTTGCCGGAGAGCAGGGTGGCGTCCGGCGCGACGCCGCGGTACCTACCCCCGTCGGCGGCCCCGCTGCCACCGATGGTGGCGGCGACGTGGGTGCCGTGCCCCACGGTGTCGTCCGGGTCGGTGTCCTCGCTGAAGTTGCGGCTCCCGGCCACCCGGCCGACCAGGTCCGGATGGGTGGTGTCGACGCCGGTGTCGAGCACCGCCACCTTCACGCCCCGCCCGGTCAGGCCGGCCCGGTACGCCGCCGGCGCGCCGATCTGGGCCACGCTCCGGTCGAGGTTGATCCGGCGCTTCCCGTCCAGCCAGATCCGGTCGACACCCCCCGCCGTGTCGACCCGGGCGTCGGGCGTGCCCGTGGTGAGGGCCGTCCACACGGTGGTGGCCCGGTCCTTCGGGGCAGTGACCGCCGCGCCGCCGATGGCGGGCAACTGCCGGGTGACCCTGGTGCCGGCGGCGGACGGGCCGCCCGGCTTCGCGTCGCCCCGGTACCGCAGCAGCAGCGGCAGGGTGTCCCGCCGCGCGTCGTCGTACCCGAGGGCGGCCAGCTCGGTGACGTCGAACAGCCGCTGGTCGACCCGGCCGGCCCGGACCAGCGGCACCGCGTCCCGGGGCAGCACGACGACGTGGTCGCGGACCCGTCGGGTGACGAACGTGATGTCGGCCCGCCCCGGACCGGGGCGCACACTGACCGCGCCGTCCGCGGCGACGGTGACCCGGTCGCCGGTGAGCAGCGTGACGGTGACCGGCCGGGCGGCGGCCGCGGTCGGCCCGGGGCCGATGGCCGGTGTCCCGGTGGTGCCGGGGACGAGGGCCTGGGCGGGCGACGCACCGGGTACGACCGCGGTGGACACGCCCAGCACCAGGCCCATGAGCAGCCCTACCCTGGATCTCCCTGTTCCTGACATGCAACCTCCCATGAGGGTTCTCATCGACGCCGATGACGACGACAGGGCACCGCCACGCTTCCACACGGGACGTAGCCGGAAGGTCAGCAATATGACCGAAAAATCGGGAAAGCTAGGGCAACCTTTCACCCGCCCGGCGCGTGGTCAGATTCCTTCCGTGGATACTGCGGCCTTCAGGCCGGTGAGGAAACGGATCCCCTGCGGAGCAGGGCAGGCGACGCCGATCCGCCGGCAAGACGGACCGGTGTCCACCCGCGTGTCACCGTGAGGATCGCCGGCTGGCTCGCTAGGCTGTGGGTCGTGTCGAGGGCGGTGAAGCGGGCGTTCAGGTACCGCTTCTACCCGACCGACGGACAGGCCGCCGAGCTTGCCCGCACGTTCGGGTGTGTGCGCCTGGTCTACAACATGGCGTTGCAGGCCCGCACCGAGGCGTGGACGGTGCGTCAGGAACGGGTCAGCTACGCGGCCACGTCGGCGATGCTAACTGCCTGGAAGAAAACCGACGAGCTGGGCTTCCTCAACGAGGTGTCGTCGGTGCCGTTGCAGCAGACACTGCGGCACCTGCAGGCCGCGTTCACCAACTTCTGGGCGAAACGCGCGAAGTATCCGACGTTCAAGAGCAGGAAGAAGTCCCGCCGCTGCGCGGAGTACACCACCAGCGCCTTCCGCTACCGTGACGGCCGGCTCACCCTGGCCAAGATGACCGAACCCCTGGACATCGTGTGGTCCAGGCCGCTGCCCCAAGGGGCGGCCCCGTCCACGGTGACCGTGTCCCAGGACGCGGCCGGACGCTGGTTCGTGTCCCTGCTCTGCGAGGACGTCATCGACGTGCCGCCGGCGACCGGGCAGGTGGGGATCGACGCCGGCCTGGACAGTCTGCTCACCCTCTCCACCGGAGAGAAGATCACCAACCCGAAGCACGAACGCCGGGACCGGGCCGCCCTGACCAGAGCGCAACGGAACCTCGCCAGGAAGGAGAAAGGCTCCGCCAACCGGGCCAAGGCCCGACTCACGGTAGCCCGGGTCCACGCCCGCATCGCCGACCGTCGCCGCGATCACCTGCACAAACTCACCACTCGACTCGTTCACGAGAACCAAGTGATCGTGATCGAGGACCAAGTGATCGTGATCGAGGACCTCACCGTCCGCAACCTGCTCGGCAACCACCGCCTGGCCCGCGCCATCAGCGACGCCGCCTGGCGGCAGTTCCGCACCATGCTCGAGTACAAAGCCCACTGGTACGGCCGGACCCTCGTCGTCGTGGACCGCTGGTTCCCGTCGTCCAAACTCTGCTCCGCGTGTCGTGCCTCGCCGAGCGGATGCCGTTGCACGTCCGGGTGTGGACCTGCCGGTGCGGGCAGACTCACGACCGGGACGTCAACGCGGCCCGCACGATCCTCGCGGAGGGGCTCTCCGTGATCGCCTGTGGAGACGGCGTAAGACCCCAACGGGCGCAAGCCCGCACGGGGCGGCCGTCGACGAAGCAGGAACCCCCTGGGGCGACCCAGGGAATCCCCGTCCTTAGGGCGGGGAGGATTGTCAACGAGCGGTGACGTCGATGAGGGACCGCATGCTCGCCGGAGAGCTGTACCAGGCCGACGATCCGGAGATCCTCGCCGAACTGGACCGGGCCGCCATGCTGATGGAACGGTTCAACGGCAGCCGCGCCGACGACCCCGAGGGCCGGCTCGCCGCCCTGCGGGACCTGCTCGGCGAGGTCGGCGAGGGCACCTGGGTCCGGCCGCCGTTCCACTGCGACTACGGCAGCCGGATCACCATCGGGCCGCGCGGCTTCGTCAACTTCAACGCGGTCTTCCTGGACGTCGCCCCGATCACCATCGGCGCGGACGCGCAACTGGGGCCGAACGTCCAACTGCTCACCGCCACCCACCCGGTCGAGCCGGAGCCCAGGCGGGACAAGTGGGAGGCCGCCGCCCCGATCGTCCTCGGGGACAATGTCTGGCTCGGCGGCGGCGTGATCGTCCTCGCCGGAGTCACCATCGGCGACAACACGGTCGTCGGCGCCGGGGCCGTGGTGACCCGGGACCTGCCGGCGAACGTGGTGGCGGTCGGTAACCCCGCCCGCGTCGTCCGCTCCCTGACCTGATCCGAAGACTTCCCGACTGAGCTGCGAAAACAACCCCGAAAAGACTGGCCGCGACCGGCAGATCGAGAGCACTCTGGGTAGTGATACGGTCACCGGGAGGCAGCGATGGCCAGTCGGGTACTCGAACTGCGCGTCCACGGCGTGTCGAACACGCCACCTGACCAACTCCTGGGCCTGCGCCCCGAACCGGGCGAACCGGCCCCGCAACCGTGGCTGGTCGCCGGCGACGAGGTCACCGGCTTCTACCGCTGCCCCGGGCCGCCGCCCACCGGCCCCCGCCCCGCCGACCGCCCGGCCCCCGCCGCTGACGACCGGTCCCCCGCCACCGACCGGGCCACCACCGACGACCGGGCCACCACCGACGAGCCGGTCACCGTGGAGGCGTACAGCTGGGGGCAGTTGACCTCCGGCGCGCGGACCGCGCGGGACGTCGAACGCGCACTCTGGACGCTGCTGCTGCCGTTCACCCTCGCCAACGTGGCCCTGCACGCCCGACCGGAGATCCCCGCCGACCCGAACCGGGAACGGTGGGCCAGCCGCTCCGGCATCGCCGCCTGGCTGATCCGGCTGTTCTGCCTGAGCCTCACCGGCACCCTGGTCCTCGCCGCCACCGGCATCGGCGTGGACCTGATCGGCTGGCAGTGCGTGGACCTCGCCTGCCTGCGCCGGGTACCCGGCCCCTGGGAGTTCCTCGGGCACGGCTGGTGGAGCGAGGGCGCGCACGCCCTCGCCGCCGGGCTGCTGCTGCCGCTCGGCCTGATCGCGCTGGTCGGCCTGCTCACCTGGCGCACCTACCAGTACGAGGCGGAGATGCCCGCCGGGCCCAGCGGACCACCGGTCGGGGTGCCGCTGGCGAACCCGTTGCAGGACCCCACCTTCTGGTGCGGCGAGGGACAACTCCGGCGGGCCGCCGTCCTGCACCTGTGCTGCGGGACGGTCACCGCGGCGGCGGTACCACTCGGCGCGGTGCTCGCCATGGACCCGCCGCAGGGTCCACGCGCCGCGCTGGCCTGGTCCACGGTGGCCCTGCTGGTACTGCCGGTGCTGGTGGCCGTGGTGGCGCTCGGGCAGCCGTACCTGACCCGGCGCGGCGGGCACACCCCGCTCGGCCCGTACAGCGTGCTGGTGGTGGTGAGCACCCTGGCCGGGCTGGGCGGCACCTTCCTGCTCCTGCTGCTGCCCGACGGGCCGGCCGGCGTACCGCTGGCCGACCTGCGGCCACCGACCGGCTGCGCGGTCCGCCTCGACACACCCGGCTGCGGCACCGACCGCTCCCTGCCCGGGTACGACTGGATCATCGCCTGGTGGGCGGTCGGCCAGTTCCTCCTGCTCATCGCGATCGGCGCGGTGTCCCGCACCGGCCGGTGGGCGCTGGTCCCCCCGGCCGGCGCGGGGCTGGCCCTGCTGGTCGGGGTCGCCTGGGTCGCCGGCTGGCTGCCCGCGTTGCCCGCCCCACCGGACCGGCTCGACATCTGGATGCTGGTGCCCCCGGCGATCGGCCTGGCCGCCGTCGGGCTCCTCCTGCGCCGCCCGGCGCCGGACGTGCCACCCCGGGACCGGCACGCCGCACTGGCCTGGGGCGGCCGGGGACCGGCCCTGATCGCCGGCCTCGGCTGGCTGCTCGGCATGGCCTACTGCGCCGGCGTCCTCTACTGGGTCAGCAACCGGCTCAACTCCGGCGACCGGGTCACGGTGGCAGCCCCGGTCCCGGTGCGGTGGGCCGGGCTGGTCTTCGCCGTCGCCCTGCTGGTCGTCCTCGCCACCGCCGTCCGGGCCGGGCTGATCTTCACCGGACTTCGGCACCGGGAGTACGAACGCCTGGTGGCGACCGGTCGCCGGCTCTCCGCCCACGACGTACGCCGGTGCCGGGACGTGAGCACCTTCCGGGCGCTGCACCGGCTCGTCGGGGAACACGCGGTCCGGCTCACCGGCCGGTGCGCGACGGTCGTCGCCGTCCTCGCCGCGCTGGGCTGCGCCGCCGCCCTCTCCCACGCCCAGCCGCACCCGGCCCCGGGCACCGGCTGGGGCGTCCTGGTCCGGGGGGCCGCCGACAGCGGGGACAAGCTGCTCGGCTGGCTGCCCGCGCTGATCGCCGCGCTCGGCCTGCTGGTCTACCGCAACGACACGGCCCGCCGGTCGGTCGGGGTGCTCTGGGACATCGGCACCTTCTGGCCCCGGGCCGCCCACCCGCTCGCCCCACCGAGCTACGCCGAACGGGCCGTACCGGAGTTGCAGACCCGGGTCGCCGGGCTGCTCGCCCTGCCCGAGGACGACCCGCGCGGGGTGTCCGGAGTGATCCTCTCCGGGCACAGCCAGGGCACGGTCATCTGCGCCGCCATGATCTTCCAGTTGCCGGCCCGGTGGCGACGCCGGGTGTGGTTCTTCTCGTACGGCTGCCAGCTCGCCCGACTGTACGGACGGGTCTTCCCCGCGTACTTCGGGCCGCAGCGGCTGCCGGTGCTGGCCGACGCGCTCACCGACCGGTCCGGCCGGACCGCCTGGACGAACTTCTGGCGGGAGACCGACCCGCTGGGCTGGCCGGTGACCGCGGCTCGACGGGAGCTGGCCGTCCAGGACCCGGAGGGGCTGCACCCCACCGGCGGGGAGGTCACCGACCCGCCGATCCGCAACCACAGCGGGTACCCGGAATCCGCCGAGTTCCTCGCCGAACGGGACCGGGTGGCCGGGCTGCTCCGGCCGGACGTCCCGTCACCCCGACAGGGGGTCGGCTGACCGGCCGTCAGACCTGGACCGGGTCGGCCGGGCCGTCAGACCTGGGTCGGGTCGGTCAGGCGGACCACCAGGTCGGCGCGTGCGGCGGTACCGGCCACCAGCGCCGCGTTGGCCTCGTCCGAGCCGTACGCCCAGCGGCGGGCCTCGGCCGGCGACCGCCCGTACGCCTCGTGCCGGGCGGTGAGCCGGCGCAGCCGCAGCTCGACGTCGAGGTCGAGGAACCAGGCGTCGTGCAGCAGGGTGCGGACCTCGTCCCACGGGTCGTCGGGGAGGAGGAGGTAGTTGCCCTCGGTCACCACCAGCGTGACCCAGGGCGGCACCGCGATCGACCCGGCCACCGGCTCCTCGATGTCCCGGTGGAAGGCGGGAGCGTACACGGCGGTCGGTTCCAGCCGGTGCAACCGACGCAGCAGGGACACGTAGCCGTACGCGTCGAAGGTGTCCACCGCGCCCTTGCGGTCGGCCCGGCCCTGCCGGAGCAGCTCGGCCTGGGCCAGGTGGAAGCCGTCCATCGGCACCAGCCGGGCGGTCTCGCCGACCTCGGCCACGATCCGCTCGGCGAGCGTGGACTTGCCGGCCCCCGGCGCGCCGGCGATGCCGAGCAGCTGGCGTGGGCCGGCGGCGGCCAGCTCCCGGGCCCGCGCCACCAGCTCCCCGACCGTGCACTCCCGGGCCGGCACCGGACCGCCCGACGACGCCGGGTCACCGGGCGGCACCGGACCGGCTGGCGGCACCGGACCGGGCGGCGGGGCGTCGGCCATCAGTCCAGGACCGGCTCGCTGATCGCGAACCGGGCCTCGACGGCGGCCTGCACGGTCTGCTGCTGCGGGTCGAGGTCGATCTCCGGAGCCGCACCGCCCCCGCCCCTGCCGGCGTAACCGGCCGCCCGGAACGTCATCGGCTGGGCGGCCAGCCCGGTGTCGGAGAGTTCGAGCAGAGCGGTCACCCGGGCACCCAGCGCCTCGGCGTACTCCCGGGCCCGCTGGATCGCCTCCGCGATGGCGGCCTGCCGGGCCTCCCGGTGCACCGGGCTGTCCGGACGCAGGGACCACCAGGGGCCGGCGACGGCGACCTGGTCCTGGTCGGCCAGGCGGAGCATCAGCTCACCGAGCACCGTGAAGTCGGTGACGGTGACCGTGGTGGTGACGCTGCCGTGGTACGCCACGACCCGCTCGCCGGACCGCTTCAACTCGGGACGGACCCGCAGCTCACCGCTCTCCCGACGGTCCACCGCCGGGCCGTACCCGTCGAGCAGCACCCGGATCGCGGCGGCCCGCTCGGCCAGCCTGGTCAGCGTCGCCTCGCGGTCCTTGTCGCGGGCCATCGCGGTCACCGCGAAGCGGGCGATCTCGGGAGCCACCTCCCGGTACGCCTCGCCGCGTACCGCCACCACCGGTCCGTCCACCATGTGCTCACCCTAGCCGCGCTCCATCTCCCCCGCCGGCTTGTGCGCGGTGTACTCGACCGCCGTCCCGCTGATCCGGCACCGGCTGAGATGACCGCCGGCCGCGCCGATCCCGAGCAGGAAGTCGAGTTCCTCCCGACCACCGTCGGCGCCCGGACCACCGCCGTCCCGACCACCGTCACCGTGATCGCCGCCGGTCCCGTGATCGCCACCGTCGCCGTGGTCGCTGCCGGTGTCGGCCGGGAAGCTGCGGTGGATCTCGGTGAAGGCCCGGCCGGTCAGGGCGGTCCGGGTGGCGCGGGCGTCCCGGTAGCCGGCGGTGAGCGCCCCGGCGTCGGCGTCGGCCAGCGCGCCGGCCAGCTCGTCCAGGAAGGACCGGACGCCGGCCAGTTCCCGCAGCACGTGCTCCCGGTTGCCGAGCAGCATGTTCGCGGTCCGCTCCGGCGGGGTGCCCGCCACCCGGGTACCGTCCCGGAAACTCCCGGCGGCCAGCGCCAGCACCGCGTCGCGCAGCGCGGACCGGTCCACCGCCCCGGCCAGGGCCCCGGCCAGCAGGTGCGGCACGTGCGAGGCGAGCGCGGCCACCGCGTCGTGCCGGTCCGCCGCCATCGGCACCACCCGGGCCTGGAACACCTCGCCGAGCAGCCCGGTCAGCCACCGGAACGCGGGCAGGCCGGGGCCCGCCGAGGGGCAGAGCACCCAGGCCGCCCCGGTGAGGAGATCAGGTTCGGCAGCGCCGAGCCCGGCCCGGTCGGTGCCGGCCATCGGGTGCCCGGGTACGAAACGGTGGGTCAGCCCGTGGGCGGCGGCGAACGCGGCCAGCCCGCCCTTGGTGCTCCCCACGTCGGTGAGGACGCACTCCCCGCCGGTCGCCGCCGCGACGGTCAGCAGGGTCTCCGGCAGGGTGGGCAGCGGCCCGCAGAGGAACACCACGTACCGGCCGGCGACCGCTGCGGTCAGCTCGTCCGGAGCGGGCACCCCGGCGTCGCGGGCCGCCAGGCGGGTCGCCGGATCCGGGTCCCAGCCGGTCACGTCGAGGCCGGCCCGGTGCAGCCGGAGCAGGATCGAGCCACCGATCAGGCCGGTGCCGACCACCGCCGCCCGGACCCGCGTACCAGAGCTTGCCACCATCTGCCCACCTCGGCGTTCCGCTCGGTGCGGGTCGAGGCTGACCCCGTTCGGCGCCGAGGATATCGCCCCGGCCGACGGCGTACCGACCGGTGACGTGCGGAGTCCGGCCACCGGGACCCGCCGGCCCCGACCCACCACCACCGACCCGGATCAGTCGGTGTGCTCGGTGACCACCCGCCGCCATCTGGTGAAGGCGGTGACGGTTCCGCCGGACAGGTACTGCCAGGGCCAGTTGGTGACCCTGTCACCGATCACCGCGAACTGCCCGGCCGCCGAGTCGTGGTCCCCGGCCAACGTGAAGGCCATGGCGAACGAGTTGTGCAGGGTCGGCCAACCCGGCCGGGGACGGTGGTCCGGGTGCCGGACGGAGTGGTCGGCGGCGGCGTTCAGCTCGGCCACCACCTCGTCGGAGCGCAGGTACTCGTCGTCCTCGCCGGCCGGGAGCCGGAGCCACACCTCCAGGTGCGCGGCTGACACGAGCTGTCCCAACGGCGTACCGGCCGGTGCCCCGGCCGATGCGGTGCGGGCGAACTCCAGCGCCTCCTCGTGGCTGCCGGACCACTTCGCGCAGCGGTACTGGAGCATCTGCTCGTGCGCGATCCGGTGCCCCGGGTGCCGCTCGACCACCTCGCCGAACCGGCGGTCGGCCTCGGCCCGGTCCACCTGCCGGCCCCGCGCGGAGGTGACCAGGAAGGCGCGGGCGGTGGTGTCGTCCGGGTCCCGGGCGGCCACCTCGTCCAGGCAGTTCTCGGCGAACTTCAACCGTCGCCAGAACTCCCGGAACTGCTCCTGGCTGGTCCGGGAGGCGGCCTGCGCGCCCCGGGCCTCCCACGCCCAGTAGACCGCGTGCGCCCCCTGCACCAGCAGCGGGAGCGTCGAGCGGGGTTCCGCCTCGACCCACTCCCGGATCCACTCCTGCACGCCCGGCACGTCGGCGGCGACCGAGACGTGGAACGCGTGGTCGTCCGGGTCGGTGACCGGGGTGAGCAGGTCCCGGGCGGTCCGCCAGTCCCGCCGCTCCAGCGCCGTGATCAGCTCCCGTGCGGTCGGCTCACCCATCGCCGGGTCGACCCGCAGCGTCGGGACGTCGTCGTGCTTCCGGGCCCGTCGGAACGGCCACATGTCCGGTACCTCCCCCGTGTCGAGCGCCGATCGTAGGGTCCGGTCGATCGGACCGGAAGAGGGTTGTCGTACGAAGATCCACGTCGTACCGTCCCTGCGCCGCTCGCCGTTCGGGCGGGCCACGGGGGAAGGAACTCCACATGTCCGCGACGTACCGGGCGCTCGCCTCGGTGCTCATGTTGATCGGCTTCTACGTCGTCGCGCTGCTCCAACTGGCCGCCGTCGGCGCGTTCGGCTGGTGGCTGCTGGGCGTCTCCAACGGCCTCGTCACCGCCAAGTTGACCCTCCCGCTGCTGGTCGCGCTGGGCGCGGTGGTGGTCGCGCTGTGGCGGGCCGTCCGCACCCGGAACGAACCCGAGCCGGGGCTGACCGTCGGTGACCGGGAGGCACCGCAGCTGTGGGCCGCCGTCCGGGAGCTGGCCGCCGCCGTCGGTACCCGCCCGCCCGACGAGATCCGGATCGTGCCGGGCGTCAACGCCGCCGTCGCCGAGGACGCCAAGCTGCTCGGCCTGCTGCCCGGCCGGCGCATCCTCTACGTCGGACTTCCGCTGCTCCAGACCATGCGGACCGACCAGATCCGCTCGGTGCTCGCGCACGAGCTGGGCCACTACTCCGGGCAGCACACCCGGCTGGGCGGGGTGGCGTACCGGGGGCGGCTGGCCATCCTCGGCACCGTCGGCCGGATCAGCGGACGCAACCCGATCGGCTGGGTCTTCACCGCGTACGCCAAGCTCTACCTGCGGGTGGACAACGCCGCGTCACGCCGCCAGGAGCTGGAGGCGGACCGCTCGTCGGTGCTGCTGGCCGGCCCGGAGGCGGCGGCCTCCGCGTTGCGGGCGCTGCCCGCGCTGGACGCGGCGTGGGGTTTCTACATGCGCCGGTACGTCGAGCCGGGCTGGAGCGCCGACCTCGCCCCGGACGACCTGTTCGGCGGCTTCGCCGAGTTCTGCGCCGCCCGGGAGCAGGAACTCGTCGCGCTGCGCGAGGCCCCGCCGGACGAGGAGCGGTCCCCCTGGGACACCCACCCGCCGATCGGCGTGCGGATCGCCGCGATGCGGGACGCCCCGGCCGGCACCGTCGACCCGGACCCGCGACCGGCCGCGCACCTGCTCGCCGATCCCGCGGGCGCGGGCCGGCAGCTCCAGCAGATCGTCGTCGAGCACGGCCGGCGGCAGCGGCTGCCCTGGCCGGAGTTCACCGCGGCGGCGGTGGCCGCCATGGTGCAGCGGCAGGCCGACCGGATCTTCCGGGCCGCCGGCCGGTTCGCCGGCACCCCGGAGCCGTCCCTGGCGACCGTGCTGGACCTGGTCCGGTCGAACCGGCTGGGTGAGTTCGCCGAGCGGTTCTTCACCGACGCCACCCGCCGGGAGGCCGCGCTGCGGTTCGCCGAGCCGATGGAGATCCTGTTCGAGAACGCCGTGGTCCGGGCCGGGGCGGCCCGGTGGGAGCACTCGTGGAGCGGTCCGGCCCGGCTGGTCGGCCCGGCCGGTGAGCCGGTGGATCTCGCGGAGACCGCCAAGCTGGCCGTCGCCCCGCAGACCCTGGACGAGGCGCTGGCCCGGCTCAGCGCGTTCGGCGTCGACCCGGGGCGGGTCACCGTGGTGCAGTCCCGGGTCACCGCCCGCGACGCCGACCTGGTCGGCGCGATCGCCAACGTGAAGGTCGACGGGGTGCAGCACGACGTGCTGATCCTGGACCGGGGGCTGGTGCTGGTCGGCAAGCCGGGCCGCGCCGGCAACGGGCAGAAGCGGCTGCGCAAGCTGGTCGGGTCGGCCCCGGTGGAGCAGATCGCCGCCGCGCACACCTTCCTGCCGTACGAGGAGATCGTCGCGGCGACGGTCCGCCGGCAGGTGCCGTTGAAGGCCGAGCTGACCCTGCACGACGGCCGTACCGTCGCCGTCCAGGAGCTCTACGGCAGCGAGCTGCTGGAGAAGCACAGCCGGGACAACCTGCTCGCCGTGCTGCGTTCGATCGACGAGTGAGCCGGGAGGGGGCCTTCCGCCACCCGGGGCGGAAGGCCCCCTACGGCTGGGCGAGCCGGGCGGGTACCGCGGCGACCTGCTCGTCGGAGGCGGTGAGCGCCACCCGGACGTGGTGGCTGCCACCCGGACCGTAGAGCGCGCCGGCGGCGGCCAGGATGCCCCGACGGGCCAGCCAGTCCACGGTCCGCCAGCACTCCTCGCCGTCCCGGGTCAGCCACAGGTAGAGGCCCGCCTCGGAGTGGTCGACGGTGAACCCGGCGGCGGTGAACGCGGCGAGCAGCTTCTCCCGCCGGGCCCGGTAGCGTTCCCGCTGCTCGTCGGCGTGCCGGTCGTCGGTCAGCGCGGCGACCATCGCCGCCTGTACCGGGGCCGGGACGATCATGCCGGCGTGTTTGCGCAGCTTGAGCAGCTCGGCGACCAGGGCCGGATCCCCGGCGACCAGCCCGGCACGATACCCGGCCAGGTTGGAGCGCTTGGAGAGCGAGTGCACCGCGAGCACCCCGTCGTACGAGCCGCCGCAGACCTCGGGCGACAGCACCGACACCGGTTCGGTGTCGGTGGACCAGCCCAGCGGCAGGTAGCACTCGTCGCTGGCGACCACGGCACCCCGCTCGCGGGCCCAGTCGACCACCTTGCGCAGGTGGGCGGCGGGCAGCACCCGGCCGGTCGGGTTCGCCGGCGAGTTGATCCAGACCAGGCGGACCCGGGAGGTCGGCCCGACCGCGGTCAGCGAGTCGGTGCGTACCTCGGTGGCCCCGACCAGCCGCACCCCGTCGGAATAGGTGGGGTAGCAGACGGACGGCACGACGACCACGTCACCCGGGCCGATGCCGAGCAGGGTGGGCAGCCAGGCGACCAGCTCCTTGGAGCCGATCGTGGGCAGCACGCCGTACCCGCCGGCGCCGGTCCGGCAGGTACGCGCCACCCAGTCGGTGATCGCGGCCCGTAGGGCCGGGGTGCCGGCGGTCAGCGGGTAGCCGGGCGCGTCGGACGCGTCGGCCAGGGCCCGCCGGATCACCGGGGGCACCGGGTCGACCGGGGTACCCATGGACAGGTTGATCAACCCGTCCGGGTGCGCCGCGGCCAGGGTGGCCGCGGCGTCCAGGGTGTCCCAGGTGAACTCGGGTAGCCGCGACGAGACCGGCGTGGGCCGGTTCAGTGGCCCTCTCCGCGTGGTGGCTGGGCGGCCACGAAGGTGGCGTCCTTCTCCACCTTGCCGATCTTCGAGGCACCACCCGGCGAGCCGAGCTCCTCGAAGAACTCGTAGTTCGCCCCGGTGTAGTCCTTCCACTGCTCCGGCACGTCGTCCTCGTAGAAGATCGCCTCCACCGGGCAGACCGGCTCACAGGCACCGCAGTCGACGCACTCGTCGGGGTGGATGTAGAGCATCCGATTGCCCTCGTAGATGCAGTCGACCGGGCACTCCTCGATGCATGCCTTGTCGAGCACATCCACGCACGGCTCGGCGATGATGTAGGTCACCGGTCATCTCCTCCGCAAGACGCGTCGCGATCCTCCGCGACGGTAAGAGCCTAGTATCTCGCCGGGGAGGGGGTCGATCGTGCTCCGACAGCAGGATGTGGGACATCGGATCGTGGTCCGGCGGATTGTGGGGATTCGTGAGGGCCGCCCGCTGTTCTCCGACGCTCTGGGCGAGTTGGTCGAGCTGAGCGAGACCCACATCACTCTCGCCACCGACCGTGGACGGCTCCAGGTGCCCCGGGCCGAGGTGCACCGGGCCAAGCGGGTCCCGCCGGCGAGCCGGCCGACCGCCGCCGCCATGGTCGCCCTGGAACACGCCGCCGACGCGGCCTGGCCGGCACCGGTACGCGGGCGGCTCGGCGACTGGCTGCTGCGTGCGGCCGACGGCTGGACCGGGCGGGCGAACTCGGCGCTGCCGGTGGGCGACCCGGACCGTCCGCTGCCGGCCGCCGTGGACGCCGTCGAGCGCTGGTACGCCGACCGGGGCCAGCCGGCGATGATCAACACGCCGTTGCCGCTGGCCACTCCGGTCGGGGCCGAGCTGGACGCCCGGGGCTGGAGCGCCCGGCCGCTGGTGCTGGTGCAGACCGTGCCGTTGGCGAAGCTGCGCGCCGCCGGGCCGCCACCCGACCCGGCGGCCCCCGGAGCCGAGCTGACCACCGCCCCGTCGCCGGAGTGGCTGACCATCGCCGCCGGGCGCAAGGGCGGCCTGCCCGACTCCGCCCGGCACGTGCTCACCGCCGTGGACCAGCTCCGCTTCGCCGGGGTGTACGTGGACGGCACGCTGGTCGCGGTGGGCCGGGGCACCGTCACCGGGCAGGGACGCTGGCTCGGGCTGAGCCTGATCGAGGTGGTGCCGTCGGCGCAGCGGCGCGGCCTGGCCCGGACGGTGATCCGCGCCCTCGCCGAGTGGGCGGCGGAATCCGGGGCCACCGACGCGTTCCTCCAGGTGGAGCAGCGCAACACGCCCGCCGTCACCCTCTACCGGGGGCTCGGCTTCACCACCCACCACACGTACCTCACCCGGGTCGCCCCGGGCTGACGCCGCCTGCCGTCAGCGGCGGACCACCCGGCGGGGTTTGGTGGTCTTCACCTCGGCGTACCGCTTGAGCTGCTGGGAGCGGTAATCCAGGCCGAGGGCGGTGGCGATCAGGTACCCGACCAGGATGCCGGCGGCGGTCGCCAGCAGGTAGAGCCCGAGCTGGCCGAAGAACGTGCCCGCCCCGCCGCCGAACGGGTTGTCGCCGACCAGCAGCGGCCCGACCAGGACGGTCAGCAGCAGCGCGACGCCCACCGCGGCGGCGATGTCGGCACCCCACCGGGCCACCGGGGCACGCCGGGACCAGGTGAACACCACCACCGCCAGGATCAGCCCGATCACCAGGAACATGATCAACGAGACCCGACCGAAGGCGGCCTCATCGTCGTCGAAGGCGAACCGGGTCACCAGCCGAGCGACCACGTTGACCGCGAACAACGCGCCCGCCAGCACACCGATGGACCGCCACTGGTCCCGCATCGCATGCCTCCCGCCGTACCGCCCGCCCCGACGGCGGGCCTCCTGGCAGGAATATCTACCACCCGGTCCGGGCCGGCGTCACCCGCCCGGCCGGGACCCGGTGTCGTCGTCGGGCCGGGTCACCGGGGCCGGTGGCGGCACCGGGGCGATGATCAGGCGGAAACCCATCACCGCGAAGGTCATCGCGCCGGCCACGATCATCGCCAGCCCGACCCAGTTGTCGCCGACCAGCAGCAGGTCACCCTCGTCCGTCCGGCCCGCCGCGACGACCATCATGGCGAACCAGGGCAGCGCGGGCAGCACCACCGCCCAGCGTCGCCCCACGGCGGCGTGCGCGAACCAGCTCAACGCCACGTTCGCCACGATCGCCACCAGCACCGACACCCCGATCAGCTGCCCACCCACCCGGAGCCCGGCGAGCACCAGCTCCAGGACGGCGGTCAGCACGCCACCGAACACGGCGATCGCGCCCCCGGCCACCCGCAGCGCGAGATCGAGCAGCCGGACCAACCGCCCCGGCGACGGTGGCGGGTCGGCCTGCGGCGGGGCTACCGACATCGGCGCGGCGGGCAGGGTCACCGCAGCCCGGCCGACCCGGCCGACGCGGGCTCCGACGCGGTGGGGTCGAGCCCGGCGAAGAGGTCGTCCTCCCAGCCGTACGGGCCGCTGCCGGGCCCCTTCTCGCCGACCGCGAGGGTGTAGTACTCCACGCCCATGAACTCGTTGCCGAAGTTGCCGGCGATCGAGTACAGCCACGAGTTGTCCGGGATCTGGGTGGCGTGCGCGCGCATCGCGGCCTCCTTGGCCACGTGCTGGTCGGTGGCGTCGATCCGGGCGGCGATCTCCGCGTCGGGGGTGCCGAAGGGCAGCTCGGAGACGTCGGTGAGCTCGGCGAAGGGGTTGTCCGACGAGCCGGCGAAGTGGGTCATGCCGGCTTCCAGCACGCTCAGCGGCATCGCCGTCCAGTAGACCTTGGCGGGCGCGAAGCCCTCGGCCCGGGCCAGTTCCACGGCACGCATCGCCACCCGGTGCGCCTGGATGTGGTCCGGGTGGCCGTAGAAGCCGTTCTCGTCGTACGTGACCAGCACCTGGGGGCGTACCTCGCGCATGATCTCCAGCAGGTGCCCGGCGGCCTCGTCGAGGTCGGCCTGCCAGAAGGCCCGGGGGTGTTCGTTGGTGGCCAGGCCCATCATGCCGGAGTCGCGGTAGCGGCCCGCGCCGCCGAGGAACCGGTGGTCGGTGACGCCGAGGGCGGCGCAGGCGGCGGCCAGCTCGGCGATCCGGTACCCGCCGAGCTGGTCGGCCTCGGCGGCGGCGAGCTGGGCGAACGCCGGCACGTGGATCTCACCCTCCTCGCCCAGCGTGCAGGTCACCAGGGTGACGTGGGCACCGGTCGCGGCGTAGTGCGCCATCGTCGACCCGGTGCCGATCGACTCGTCGTCAGGGTGGGCGTGGACCAGCAGGAGCCGTCGGTCGGGCAGCGTCGTCACGCGGTCACTCTATCCGTCGCGGCCGGGGCCGTCGGATCCGACGCGTCCGCTCAGGTCGGCCACATCACCCCCGGTACGGCTCTACGATCTGGCGTGTGGACTATCCCGAGCTGGCCGCCCGTACCCGTCGGTTCAGCCACGGGGCGCCGCGCGCCGTCACCGTGGCCGACGACGGATCCCGGGTGGTGTTCCTGCGTTCGGACGGTCCGCAGGACCCGGCCGACGCGCTCTGGCTGCTCGACCTGGCCACCGGCGAGGAACGGCTGGTCGCCGACGCGGCGACGCTGCTCGGCGACGACCCGGACGCCGGGCTGCCGGCGGCCGAGCGGGTGCTGCGCGAACGGCTGCGGCTGAGCGCCGGGGGCATCGGCTCGTACGCGACCGACCCGGCCGCCCGGGTGGCGGCGTTTCCGCTGGCCGGCCGGTTGTTCCGGGCCGACCTGGTCGACGGCGACGTGGTCGAGGTGACCACCGCCGGCCCGGCGATCGATCCCCGGCCGGACCCGACCGGGCAGCGGCTGGCGTACGTGACGGACGCCGGTGAGCACACCCGCCGGGGCGAGCTGCGGGTGATCGAGCCGGACGGGACGGACCTGCTGCTGGCCGGGGAGGACTCCGGGGTCACCTGGGGGCTGGCCGAGCACGTCGCGGCCGAGGAGTTCGACCGGTTCCGGGGCTACTGGTGGGCGCCGGACGGCCGGTCGATCCTGGCCGCCCGGGTCGACGAGTCCCGGCTGCCGCGCTGGCACCTGCATGACCCGGCCGACCCGACCAGCCCGCCGGACAGCGTCGCGTACCCGGCGGCCGGCGGGCCGAACGCCGAGGTCACCCTGCACCTGCTCGACCTCGACGGCGGCTGGGTGGACGTGCACTGGGACCGGGAGACCTACCCGTACCTGGTCTCGGTGGACTGGGCGGAGGGCGGCCCGCTGATCACCGTGCTGCGCCGGTCGCAGCAGCACGGCCTGGTGCTGGCGGTGGACCCGCGTACCGGGGAGACCCAGGTGCACGCCGAGCTGGCCGACCCGCGCTGGGTGGACCCGATCCCGGGCACCCCGGCGCACCTGCCGGACGGGCGGGTGCTGGTCGGCGGGGAGCTGGCCCACGACGGGTACGACGCGCGGTGCCTGTTCGCCGACGGCACCCTGCTCACCCCGCCCTCGCTGTACGTGCGTCGGGTGGTGGGGCGGCTGCCGGCCGGCACCGGCCCGGCGGACCTGGTGGTGGAGGGCAGCGACGGCGAGCCGAGCCAGCGGCACCTGTTCCGGATCCGGACGGTGATCGGCGGCGGGGTGGACGTACGGCGGATCACCTCGGACGCCGGTTGGCACACCGCAGCGGTGGGCGGGGACGTGCTGGTCGTCGGGTACGCCTCGCTGGACCATCCGGGGGTGCGCTGGTCGGTGCGCCGGGGCGACGAGGAGGTCGCGACGCTGCGGTCGCATGCGGCGACCCCGCCGTACGCGCCCCGGCCGGTGCTGGAGCGGGTGACCGACCGGCGGCTGCCGGCGGCGGTGCTGTACCCGGGCAACCACGTCGCCGGGCGGCGGTTGCCGGTGCTGCTGGACGTGTACGGCGGCCCCGGTCACCAGGAGGTGGTGGCGGCGCGGGCGGCCTGGCTGGAGCGGCAGTGGTGGGCCGACGCCGGGTTCGCGGTGGTGACCGTGGACAACCGGGGCACCCCGGGGGTGGCCCCGTCGTTCGAGAAGGCGATCCACCGGCGGATGGCCGACGTGGTGCTGACCGACCAGCTCGACGCGCTGGACGCCCTCGCCGAGAAGCATCCCGACCTGGACACCGGCCGGGTGGCGGTGCGCGGCTGGTCGTTCGGGGGCTGGCTGGCCGCGTTGGCGGTGCTGCGGCACCCGGAGCGGTTCCGGTGCGGCATCGCGGGTGCCCCGGTGACCGACTGGAACCTGTACGACACCGCGTACACCGAGCGTTACCTGGGTCTGCCGGACGAGGGGACGGACGTCTACGACCACCACAGCCTGGTCGAGCTGGCCGCCGAGCCGCCGGCCGGTGAGGACGACCGGCGGCCGTTGCTGCTGGTGCACGGGCTGGCCGACGACAACGTGGTGGCCGCGCACACGCTGCGGTTGTCGGCGGCGCTGCTGGCGTCCGGTAGGCCGCATTCGGTGCTGCCGTTGACCGGGGCGACGCACCTGGCGGCCGGCGGTACCGCCGAGCGGCTGCTCCGCCTGGAGCTGGACTTCCTCCAGATCTGGCTGTGAGCCCGGAGCCCGATCCGGCGGGGAGCCCGATCCGGCTGTGAGCCGGGGTCCCCCGTCGACGCGGGGGACCCCGGTACGTACGCCTACTGCTTGACGTGCACGTTCACGAACGACGGGTAGCCGAAGATGCTGGAGATGAAGATCCCGCCGACCTTGGAGCCGTGCAGGTAGTAGCCGTTCTCCACGAACAGCGGCACGGCCGGGGCCAGCTCCTTCATGATCCGCTCGTCGAGCTTGGCCCACTCCGCGCCCTGCTCGGCGACGGGCAGCGCGAGCACCCGGTCGAACTCGGCGTTGATGGCGTCGCTGTTGACGTACGAGGTGTTGCTGTTGTTCTCAGCCTTGATGGTGCGGCCGTCGAAGAGCACCGGCAGGATCGCCGCGCCGCTGGGCCAGTCGGCGGCCCACTGGTCGGTGTACAGGTCCCAGGGGTTGCCCTTCTTGCCGACCTCGTCGAGCTTGGCGTCGGCCGGGATGGTCTTCACCGTGATCTTGAAGCCGGCCTTCTCCAGGTTGCCCTTGAGCTGGGTGGCGAGTTCGGTGGAGTCGTCGCTGATGCCGAGGACCAGTTCGGGGGTCTTGCCGGCGAGCAGTTCCTTGGCCTTCTCGACGTTGCCGTTCGGCCCGGCCGGGTAGACGTCGTGCTTCTGGAAGCCGATGGTCGACGGCGGCAGCAGGCTGGTGACCGGGCGGGCGGACGCCTCACCGCCGTACGCCTTGACGAAGCCGTCCCGGTCGATGGCGTAGTTGAGCGCCTGACGTACCGCCAGGTCGGTGACCCGGCTGGTGTTGATGGTCAGCCGCCAGAGGCTCGGGGTGGGGCCCTGCACCGAGCGCGGCTTGAGGCCGGCGTCCCCGGTGACCCGGGCGACCAGCGCGGAGGGGACCCCGTTCCAGGCCAGCGCGGCCTGGTCGTCGCCGTTGTCGGCGATCACCCGGTTGGCGCCCGCCTCCGGGTCCGGGCCGAAGTTCCAGACGATCCGGTCCGGGTACGCGTGCCGCACCGGGTCGGTGTTCGGGTCCCAGTGCTCGTTGCGTTCCATCACCAGCTCGACACCGGCGTTGTTCTTGGTGATCTTGTACGGTCCGGAGGAGAACGGCTGGTTGTCCAGGTTGACCCCGGTGTCCTTCTCCGGCTTCAGCGGCGCGGTGTACGGCAGCGAGGCGGCGAACGGCAGGTCGCAGTGCGGCTTGGCGAACTCGAAGCGCAGCGTCTTGTCGTCCGGGGTGGTCAGGCCGGGCGGGAGCGAGGTCTTGTTGGTCTTGAAGTCCCACTTGGTGTCGTACTGCGGGGTGTCGGCGAGCCACTCCTGGAGGTAGGTGGGGCCGCCGGTCAGGTCGGGGTCGAAGGAGCGGGCGATGCCGTAGGCGATCTCCTTGGCGGTGATCGGGCTGCCGTCCTCGAACTTCACCCCGTCCTTGACGGTGAACTCCCAGACCTTGCAGTCGGAGTTCACGTCCTTGCCGGGGGTGGTCGCCAGGTCGCCGACCAGGGTGACCTTCCCGGAGCCGTCGTCCTTGAAGGTGGTCAGGGACCGGCTGTAGAGCGGCGCGTTCATCAGCCCGGCGAACGAGTAGACCCGCTGCGGGTCCAGGTGCGAGATCTTGGTCTCCCGGAGCACCCGGAAGGTGCCGCCCTTCGCCGCGCCGGGCACCTCGGCGGCCGGTCCCATCGACTCCTTCGGGTCGGTGGCGATCGATCCGCTCTGTACCCGGTCGACGTCGGTGGTCGTGTCGGTGCCCTTGTTCTCGCTGCACGCGCCCAGCGCCGCGAGCAGTGCGAGCGCTCCGCCGGCGGCGGCTGCCCTCTTCAGGCGCATCCCGCGCCTCCTCCCTGATGATGTGACATGTGACAAACCGGTGGTGCTCAGCGCAGCCGCACCCGGGGATCGATGGCGGCGTAGAGCAGGTCGACGACGATGTTCGCGACCACGATGAACACCGCCGAGATCAGTACGGTCGCCATGATCGTCGGCAGGTCCCCGGCGCGTACCGCGTCGATGGCGGTCCGCCCCAGCCCCTGGATGCCGAAGGTGGTCTCGGTGATCACCGTGCCGCCGAGCGCGCTGCCCACGTCCAGGCCGGCGATGGTGACCACCGGGGTGATCGCGGCGCGCAGCGCGTGCCGCCCGTACACGGTGCGTTTCGCCAGGCCCTTGGCCCGCGCGGTACGCACGAAGTCCTCGGACAGCGTCTCCAGCATCTGCGCCCGGGACAGCCGGGCGTAGATCGCGGAGAACAGGAACGCCAGCGACACCCAGGCCAGCACCAGCCCGCTGGCCCACTTCACCGGGTCGTCGAGGATCGACGTGTAGCCGGGCACCGGGGTGATCCGGAGCTGGTACGTGAAGATCAGCAGCAGCACCGCGCCGACGAAGTACAGCTGCATCGACGCCCCGGTCAGCGAGAAGCCGATGGCCGCCTTGTCCAGCCAGGTGCCCCGGCGCAGCGCGGAGACCATGCCCAGCCCGACCCCGACCAGCAGCCACAGCACCGCCGCCGGGAACACGATGCTCAACGTCACCGGCAGCACCCGGACCAGGGTGTCGGTGACCGCCTCGTTGTTCACGTACGACCAGCCGAGACAGGGCGCGTCGCAGTGGCCGCCCTGCGCGCTGCCCAGGTCCCGGCCGGTGACGATGCCCGTCATGTAGTTGGCGTACTGCTCGACCAGCGGGTCCCGCAGGCCCAGTTCCTCGCGGACCCGCTCCAGCCGTTCGGCGTTGCAGTTCTTCGGGCACATGCCGCTGACCGGGTCCTTGGGCAGGGCGAAGAACATCAGGAAGCTGAGCACGCTCACCACGAACAGGGTGAGCACGGCGCTGAGCAGCCGACGTACCACGAATCGCGTCATGGGGACAGGGCTCCTACCGGGACGACTTCGGGTCGAGCGCGTCACGCAGCGCGTCACCGAACAGGTTGAACGCGAGCACCAGCGCGAAGATCGTGATGCCCGGGAAGAAGACGTACGCCGGGTCGGTCTGCAGGTACGGGATGCTCTGGAAGATCATCCGGCCGAAGTCGGCGGTGGGTTCGAGGATGCCGATGCCGAGGAACGACAGCGCCGCCTCACCGGTGATGTACTGCGGCACCGCGAGCGAGAACGCCACCAGGATCGGCGCCCACAGGTTCGGCAGGAGCTGCCGGAACACCATGTGCCCGAGCCCGGCCCCGCTGGCCCGCGCCGCCTCCACGAACTCCCGTTCGCGCAGCGAGATCACCTGCCCCCGGACCAGCCGGGCGGTGCTGGTCCAGCTGAACGCGGCGAAGACCCCGATCAGCACGGCCACCTGGAACCAGGCCGGCACCTCCTCGCGCGGCCCGTAGAAGCGCAGCGCCACCGTCGGCACCACGGCCAACGCGAAGATCAGGAACGGCAGGGCCAGCGCCACGTCGGTGATCCAGCTGATCACCGTGTCGACGATCCCGCCCAGGTAGCCGGCGAGGATGCCGGTGACCACCCCGATGGTGGTGGTCACCACGGCGGCGGCGAACGCGATGAACAGCGAGGTGCGCAGCCCGTACACCATCCGGATGAAGATGTCCCGGCCCAGCCGGGGCTCCAGGCCGAACCAGTGGTCGCCGCTGACCCCGCCGACGTAGCCGAGCGGCATCCCGTTGCCGTCCAGCAGCTCCTGGAACTGCTCGTTCGGGCCGACCCCGTACAGCTTCGAGATCAACGGCGCGGCGAGCGCGACCGCCATCAGCACCAGCAGCACGACGCCACTGACCACCGCCGTCCGGTCCCGGCGCAGCCGCGCCCAGGCCAACTGCCCCGGCGACCGGCCGACGACCTGGCGGTCCGCCGGGCCTTCGGCCGCAGCCGGGTCGAGGTCCGCGCGGACCTCGCCCTCCACCGGGGACAGGCTCATCAGGACACCCCGTTCGGTACGGCCACCACGTCACCGGCCGAGGTCAGCGGCCCGGTTTCCGGGTAGTGGCAGGCGGTGGACTGGTTGCCGCCGTCGCGGGGCACCAGGGCGGGGGTTTCGGTGGCGCACCGGTCGGTGGCCTTCCAGCAGCGGGTCCGGAACCGGCACCCCGACGGCGGGTCCAGGGGCGTCGGCACGTCCCCGGTCAACCGGATCCGCCCGCCCGTACCCACCCCGGTCACGTCCGGCACCGCCGACAACAACGCCCGCGTGTACGGATGCTGCGGACGCTGGTAGATGTCGACCCGGTCCCCGATCTCCACGATCCGTCCCAGGTACATCACCGCCACCCGCTGCGACACGTGCCGCACCACCGCCAGATCGTGCGCCACGAACACGAACGCCAACCCCAGATCCCGCTGCAACCGCCGCAACAGGTTGATCACCTGCGCCTGGATCGACACGTCCAACGCCGACACCGGCTCGTCCGCCACGATCAACTTCGGCTCCAACGCCAGAGCCCGCGCGATCCCGATCCGCTGCCGCTGCCCACCGGAGAACTCGTGCGGATACCGGTTGTAGTGCTCCGGGTTCAACCCCACCAGTTCCAGCAACTCCCGTACCCGGTTACGCACCCCACCGGTCGGCCGGATCCCGTTCACCTCCAACGGCATCGCCACGATCCGCCCCACCGTGTGCCGCGGATTCAACGACGCGTACGGGTCCTGGAAGATGATCTGCAGGTCCTGCCGCAACCGCCGCAACTCCCCACCACGGGCCCGGGTGATGTCCCGACCCGCGAACGTCACCGTCCCAGCGGTCGGGGTCAACAACCGCACCAGCATCCGACCCGTGGTCGACTTCCCACACCCGGACTCCCCGACCAGACCCAGGGTCTCCCCCGACCCGACGGTGAAGTCCACACCGTCGACCGCCCGCACCACACCCGAACGCCGGAACCCGTCCCGCACCGGGAAATGCTTCGTCAGACCACTGACCGTCAGCAGCGGGTCGGCGGAGCCGACTGGCACGCTCACCGGGCCACCCCTACCTCGTCGGCCCGGATCCGGGACCGCTCCGCCGCCGGCAGGTGGCAGGCCACCCGGTGCGCCGACCCTCCACCCACCGGCACCAGTTCCGGCACCACCGTCCGGGACCGACCCTCCGTACGTTCGGCCCACCGGCAGCGGGGATGGAACGCACACCCCGCCGGCAGGTCGATCAAACTCGGCGGATTACCCGCGATCGGCGTCAACTCCGCGCCCGCGTCCCCCCGCAACGACGGCACACTCCCCAACAACCCCCACGTGTACGGATGCCCCGGTGAGCGCAGCACCTCAGTCACCGTGCCGTGCTCCACCACCCGGCCGCCGTACATCACCAACACCTCGTCAGCCACCTGCGACACCACACCCAGGTCATGCGTGATCAACACGATCGCCGACCCGAACTCCGCCTGAAGATCAGCGAGGAGATCCAGAATCTGCGCCTGCACCGTCACATCAAGAGCCGTCGTCGGCTCATCCGCGATCAACAACTCCGGATCGTTGACCAACGCCATCGCGATCATCACCCGCTGCCGCATCCCACCCGAGAACTCATGCGGGTACTGGTCGAACCGCCGCCCCGGCTGCGGGATACCGACCCGGCCGAGCATGTCCACCGCCCGCGCGTGGGCCTCCCGTCGCCCCGCCCCGGAGTGGTGCACCCGGTACGCCTCCGCGACCTGCCGCCCCACGGTGTAGTACGGATGCAACGCCGACAACGGATCCTGGAACACCATCGCCATGTCCCGTCCGCGCAGCCGGCGGACCGTCTCCTCGGGCAGACCGACGATCTGCCGGCCACCGAGGGTGATCTCACCGCTGACCGTCGCCCGACGCGGATCATGCAGACCCAACACCGCCAACGACGTCACACTCTTCCCCGAACCCGACTCCCCCACGATCCCCAACGTCCGACCCCGCTCCACCGCGAACGACACCCCGTCCACCGCCCGCACCACACCATCAGCGGTGTCGAACCGCACCCGCAGATCAGTCACCCGCAGGTACGGATCAGTTGCGGTACGCTCTGCGGGCGCGTCGCGCCCATCGCCCGGCCTGTCGGCCGGCATCGACTCGGGTCTCTTCACGACCGACCGCCTCCCCTGCCTGGACGAAGAGAACTTGCAGCACAACCCAGATGGCGAAAATAAGCTACAAGCCACCGTCCTGTCAGCGGTCGATCCCGTAACGAGTCGGCATCGGCCCGCCGGGACACCCCTCGGGTCCGCCGAGCGGCGCGGCCCGGCGGGGTGCGGCCGGTCGGGGACCTCCAACGCACCTGAGGTGCGACGATGGGGGTCGGCGACCAGGAGAGGATGCCCGTCGGCTCGAGGTGGAGGTGCCCATGACCGCAGCGGTGTTCGACCACGACGGACCGTGGCTGGAGGAGGAGTACCTCGCCCTCGGCGAGACGCAGCAGCGCGTCGAACTCTTCGACGGGAGCCTCCACGTGACCCCAGCCCCCACCCCACGCCACCAGCGCATCGCCCGCCGGCTCGGCAGCGCCCTCGAACCTGGTGCCCAGGCGGCCGGGCTGGAACTGCTGGACGCGGTGAACGTCCGGCTCCGACAGGACCGCATCCCCATCCCCGACCTGGTCGTCACCGACCCGATCGACCTGAAGTACCCGTTCGTCGACGGGTGGGACGTACGGCTGGTCTGCGAGATCGTCTCGCCCGGCAACGCCGCCACCGACCGGGTGCTGAAGATGCACTACTACGCCGCGGCCGGCATCGAGTGGTACCTCCTGGTCGAGCAGGACACCCTCGTCGTCCAGCTGCACCGGCGGCGGCCCGACGGGCACTACGTCGAGGTGGCCGCCGCCGCACCGGGCGAGGTGCTGGAGCTGACCGAGCCGGTGCGCGCCACGATCCGCCCGGAGACGTTGCTGGACTGACAAGCGTCGGTGGGGTCGCCTAGGGTCATGGCCCATGACCGAGTTCGACGTGGCGACCGCCGCCGTACAGGCCGCGCTGGACGCCGGGGCGCGGTACGCCGACGTCCGGGTGATGCACCGCCGCTACGAGTCGATGTCGGCCCGTAACGGCGAGATCGAGGAACTGGCCCAGGACTCCGACCTCGGGCTCGGGGTACGCGCCCTGGTCGGGTCGAGCTGGGGCTTCTACGCCGTACCGGACCTGTCGGACGCCGCCGCCCGCGACGCCGGCCGGCGTGCCGCGCGGATCGCCGCCGCGAGCGCGCGGGTGCCCGGCCCGCCGGTGGAGCTGGTCGCCTCCCCCGCCGTCACCGCCAGCTGGGCCTCCTCCTGCGCGGTCGACCCGCTCGGCGTCTCGCTGAGCACCAAGGGTGACCTGCTGGTCGAGGCGACCGGGACGATGCGGGCCCACGGGGCCGACCTGGCCGAGGGGCTCTACCAGGTGTGGGACACCACGAAGTGGTTCGTCTCCAGCGAGGGCCACCGGATCGACCAGCACGTCCGTGAGTGCGGGGCGGGCATCTCGGCCACCTCGATCGGCGACGGCGAGACCCAGCGCCGCTCCTGGCCCAGCTACCGCGGCCAGTACGGCACCACCGGCTGGGAGCTGGTCGACTCGCTCGACCTGACCACGCACGCCGCCCGGATGGCCGAGGAGTCCCGGGCACTGCTCACCGCGCCGGTCTGCCCGGCCGGCGAGACCGACCTGATCCTCGGCGGCGAGCAGTTGGCGTTGCAGATCCACGAGTCGGTCGGGCACGCCATCGAGCTGGACCGGATCCTCGGCTGGGAGGCCGCGTTCGCCGGCACCTCCTGGCTGGATCTCGCCCAGCTCGGCTCGCTGCGCTACGGCTCCGAGCTGATGAACGTCACCATCGACCCGACCATCCCCGGCGCGCTGGGCAGCTTCGGCTTCGACGACGAGGGTTCCCCGGCGGTCGCCCGGGACGCGGTCCGCGCCGGACGCTGGGTCGGGGTGCTCGCCGGCCGGGATTCGGCCGCCGTCGCCGGCCTCGACTACGGCGGCAGTGTCCGCGCCGACGGGTGGGGGCGGCTGCCGATGGTCCGGATGACCAACGTCGGTCTGGAGCCGGGGCCGCACACCCTGGAGGAGATCATCGCCGCCACCGACGACGGGGTGCTGATGGACATCAACCGGTCCTGGTCGATCGACGACCGGCGGCTCAACTTCCAGTTCGGCTGCGAGATCGGCTGGGAGATCAAGAACGGTCGCCGGGGGCGGATGCTGCGCAACCCGACCTACACCGGCATCGGCCCGCTGTTCTGGCGCTCGATGGACATGCTCTCCTCGGAGATCGTGCCGTGGGGCACGCCGAACTGCGGCAAGGGCCAGCCGGGCCAGGTCGGGCACACCGGTCACCCGGCCGCGCCGGCCCGCTTCCGCAACGTCCGGGTGGGGGTGTCCGCGTGAGCGCGAGGAACGCAGCGAAGCGGAGTCCCGCAGCCGCGAACGAAGAAAGGCTCCGCGTGAGCGCGAGGAACGCAGCGGAGCGGAGTCCCGCAGCCGCGAACGAAAGCGGGTTCAGCGTGACCAGGGCCGGAGCTGGGCGGACGGGCGGGGGTGCCGGCATGACCGAGCGGGAACTCGCCGAACAGGTGGTGGAGCTGGTCCGCCGGTCGGCCGGCCCGGGCGCGCACGCCGAGGCCACGGTCTCCCGGAAGGACCTGGCGCTGACCCGGTTCGCCAACTCGTTCATCCACCAGAACGTCGCCGGGTCGAGTGTCGAGGTCCGGCTGCGGGTGCACGTCGACGGCCGTACGGCCACCGGCAGCGGCAGCCTGACCAGCCCGGACGGCCTGCGGGAGCTGGTCGAGCGGACGTTGGTGGCGGCCCGGCTCTGCCCGCCCGACCCGGCCTGGCCGGGACTGACCCCGCCCACCCCGATGCCGTCCGCCCCGGCCGCCGACGAGGCGACCGCGTACGCGGAGCCGGACGAGCGGGCCGCCCGGGTCCGCGCCTTCGTGGACGCGGCCGGTGGGCTGGAGACGGCCGGCTTCTGCCGCACCTCGCAGGAGTTCGCGGCGTTCGCCAACACCGCCGGGCACACCGCGTACGGCCGGATGGTCGAGGCGGCCATGGACGGCATCGCCCGTACCGGCGGGGTCGACGGGGTGGCGCGGCTGGCCGCCGACCGCCTCGCCGACCTGGACGGGGCGGTCCTGGGGGCGCAGGCGGCGGCGAAGGCACGGGCCGGCGTCGACCCGGTCGAGTTGCCGCCGGGGCGGTACGAGGTGGTCTTCGAGCCGGCCGCCGTGGCCGACCTGCTGCAGAATCTCTCGTACTGGGGCTTCAACGGCAAGGCGTACGCGGAGCGCAAGTCCTTCGCCGAGCTCGGCGCGGCGCAGTTCGACCCGGCGGTGACCCTGGTGGACGACCCGCTCGCCGGCAGCGGGCTGCCGTTCGACATCGAGGGCACCCCGCGCGGCGCGCTGCCCCTGGTGACGGCCGGTACGACCACCGGGGTGGCACACGACCGGCGGACCGCCGCCGCGGTGGGCGGCACGTCGACCGGGCACGCCAGCGGGGAGTCGCCCACCTTCGGGCCGTTCCCGGTGAACATCCGACTGCTCCCGGCCACCGCGCACGCGCACACCACGGGGCCGGAGCGCGCCGGGGGCGAGGTCACCGGGCCGGTGGCCGACCCGGACACCGCCGCGCTGGTCGCCGGCGTGCGCCGGGGCCTGCTGGTCAGCGACCTCTGGTACACGCGGGTGCTGGACCCGAAGGCGTTGACGGTGACCGGGCTGACCCGTAACGGGGTGTGGCTGGTCGAGGACGGGGTGGTCACCCGGGCGGTACGGAACCTCCGGTTCACCCAGGCGTACCCGAGGGCGCTCGCCCCCGGCGCGGTGCTCGGCCTGGGCCGCGTCCCGGTCCGCCAGCCGGCCCGCACCGAGCCGGTCTGGTGGAGCACTCCCCCCCTCCACCTGGCCAGTTGGAACTTCACCGGCAACGCCTCCGGCTAACCCCCCTCCCCCACCTCCCCTCCCCCCTCCCCCTCCTCCCCTCCCGCCCCGCGCCCGTCCCCCGCACCCTTGATCATGAAGTTGTTGTCACTCACACGGCGTGTCGCGGACAACAACTTCATGATCAACGGGGCGAGGGACGGGCGGAGGGCGGGCGGGAGGGCGGGGTGGGGGTGAGGTTCTTAACATCCGTGGGGGAAGGGCGGGGTCCGGCTTTCCATGGGACGGCTCACACGCGACACTCCCTGCGCGAACGGCTCGTACCGAGCGGCGTAACGTGTGTCACTTAGCTGCGTCGGTACGCCCCGGCGTGGCCTTGTGTGCGCAGGGGGACGTGGCTGCGGGGGCGGTGTGCCGGCCCGCGTGCCCGGCCGGAAGATGATCCGTGCCCGCGAGGGCCCCGTCAGGGAGACAACTGGAATGACTTCAACGGCAACGAGGCCGCGGGGTGCGCGAGCGCGCGCCGCCATCGCGGCGAAGACGTTGCGTACCGACCGCTGGTGGTTGGCGCCGCTGATCACGGTCATCGGCCTCGGCGCGTGGGTCACGTACGCGACGGTGCGGGTCTTCATGCACAAGTGGTACTGGGTCGACGAGTACCACTACCTGACCCCGTTCTACTCACCGTGTGTGACCGACCGGTGCGTGCCGGAGGCGTCGCACTTCGGGCAGTTCCTGCCCGGCTGGTGGATCATCCCGGACGCCGCGATGACCCTGCCGTTCCTGCTGCTGTTCCGGTTGACCTGCTACTACTACCGCAAGGCGTACTACCGGTCGTTCTGGCTGTCGCCGCCGGCCTGCGCCGTGCCGGACGGGCACAAGACGTACTCGGGTGAGACCCGCTTCCCGCTGCTGGGCCAGAACCTGCACCGGTACGCCTTCTACGCCGCCGCGATCATCTCGCTGATCAACACCTGGGACGCGATCCTCGCCTTCCACTCGCCGAAGGGCTTCGGCTTCGGGCTGGGCAACATCGTCCTGCTGGTCAACGTGATCATGCTGTGGGCGTACACGCTCTCCTGCCACTCCTGCCGGCACATCATCGGCGGCAAGCTGAAGCACTTCTCCAAGCACCCGGTCCGCTACCGCGCCTGGACGGGCATCTCGTGGTTGAACGTCCGGCACATGCAGCTCGCCTGGATCACCCTCGGCACGCTGGCGCTGACCGACTTCTACGTGATGGCGCTGGCCGCCGGCTGGTTCAGCGACCTGCGGTTCATCAACTAAAGGGCCCGGACACAGATGACTACGCGAATCGAACGACACCACTACGACGTCGTCGTGATCGGGGCTGGCGGCGCCGGCCTGCGGGCGGCGATCGAGGCCCGGCTGGCCGGCAAGAAGACCGCCATCATCTCCAAGTCGCTGTTCGGCAAGGCGCACACGGTGATGGCCGAGGGCGGGGCCGCCGCCGCGATGGGGAACGTGAACAGCCGGGACAACTGGCAGGTGCACTTCCGGGACACCATGCGGGGCGGCAAGTTCCTGAACAACTTCCGGATGGCCGAGCTGCACGCGAAGGAGTCGCCGCAGCGGATCTGGGAGCTGGAGACGTACGGTGCGCTCTTCGACCGTACGAAGGACGGCAAGATCTCGCAGCGGAACTTCGGCGGACACGAGTACCCGCGGCTGGCGCACGTCGGTGACCGGACCGGCCTGGAGCTGATCCGTACCCTCCAGCAGAAGATCGTCTCCCTCCAGCAGGAGGACAAGAAGGAGTTCGGGAACTACGAGGCCCGGATCAAGGTCTTCGCCGAGACCACCATCACCGAGCTGCTGCTGGACGGCGACCGGGTGGCCGGCGCGTTCGGCTACTACCGGGAGTCCGGCGAGTTCGTGCTGTTCGAGGCCCCGGCGGTGGTGCTCGCCACCGGCGGCGTCGGCCGGTCGTACAAGGTCACCTCGAACTCGTGGGAGTACACCGGGGACGGGCACGCGCTGGCGCTGCGCGCCGGCGGCACCCTGATCAACATGGAGTTCCTCCAGTTCCACCCGACCGGCATGGTCTGGCCGCCCTCGGTGAAGGGCATCCTGGTCACCGAGTCGGTGCGGGGTGACGGTGGCGTCCTGAAGAACTCCGAGGGCAAGCGGTTCATGTTCGACTACGTGCCGGACGTGTTCCGCAAGCAGTACGCGGACAACGAGGCCGAGGCGGACCGCTGGTACAAGGACCCGGACAACAACCGGCGTCCCCCGGAGCTGCTGCCCCGCGACGAGGTGGCCCGCGCGATCAACAGCGAGGTCAAGGCCGGTCGCGGCACCCCGGCCGGCGGCGTCTACCTGGACATCGCCTCCCGGCTGCCGGCCGAGGAGATCCGCCGTCGTCTCCCGTCGATGTACCACCAGTTCAAGGAGCTGGCCGACGTCGACATCACCAAGGAGCCGATGGAGGTCGGGCCGACCTGCCACTACGTGATGGGTGGCGTCGAGGTGGACCCGGACTCCGGGGCCGCGTACGGCAACGTGCGGGGCCTGTACGCCGCCGGTGAGGTCTCCGGCGGTATGCACGGCTCGAACCGGCTCGGCGGGAACTCCCTGTCCGACCTGCTGGTCTTCGGTAAGCGGGCGGGCGGGCACGCGGCCACGTACGCCGACGGGCTGACCGCCCGGCCGAAGGTGCCGGTGGACGCGGTGGAGGCGGCGGTGGAGACCGCGCTGGCCCCGCTCCAGCGGGACACCGGCGAGAACCCGTACACCCTCCAGCAGGACCTCCAGGCGGTGATGGGCGACCTGGTCGGCATCATCCGGCGCGAGGGTGAGCTGGCCGACGCGCTGGTCCGGCTGGCCGAGCTGCGGGAGCGGGTGGCGAAGGTCAGCGCGGCCGGTGGCCGGCGGTACAACCCGGGTTGGCACCTGGCGCTGGACCTGCGCAACATGCTGGTGGTCTCGGAGTGCACCGCGAAGGCGGCGTTGGAGCGGCAGGAGTCGCGCGGCGGGCACACCCGGGAGGACTTCCCGAAGATGGACCCGACGTGGCGCCGGGTCAACCTGGTCTGCTCGCTGGACGGCGACACGGTCCGCCTGGAGCACAAGCCGCTGCCGAAGATGCGGGCCGAGCTGATCGGCCTGTTCGACCGGGCGGAGTTGGCGAAGTACCTGACCGACGAGGAGCTGGCCGACTTCGACGCCCTCGTCGCCGACGCCGAAGCTGAACAGGAGCGCTGAGGAAATGGGTAACGCGAACACTCCGGCGCCCGGCAAGCCGGGCAGCAAGCGCCAATTCCGGATCTGGCGGGGCGACGAGAACGGCGGCGACCTGCAGGACTACACGGTCGAGGTGAACGAGGGCGAGGTCGTCCTCGACATCATCCACCGGCTCCAGGCCACCGAGGCCCCGGACCTGGCCTGCCGGTGGAACTGCAAGGCCGGCAAGTGCGGGTCCTGCTCGATGGAGATCAACGGCATGCCCAAGCTGGGCTGCATGACCCGGATGTCGACGTTCGAGGAGAACGAGACCGTCACGGTCACCCCACTGCGGACCTTCCCGATCATCCGGGACCTGGTCACCGACGTGTCGTTCAACTACGAGAAGGCCCGGGAGACGCCGGCCTTCGCGCCGCCGGAGGACCTGGCCCCGGGCGAGTACCGGATGCAGCAGGTGGACGTGGAACGCTCGCAGGAGTTCCGCAAGTGCATCGAGTGCTTCCTGTGCCAGAACACCTGCCACGTGATCCGGGACCACGAGGAGAACAAGCACGCGTTCGCCGGTCCGCGGTACTTCATCCGGGCGGCCGAGCTGGACATGCACCCGCTCGACACGAAGTCCGACCGCAAGGAGTACGCGCAGGCCGAGCAGGGTCTGGGCTTCTGCAACATCACGAAGTGCTGCACCGAGGTCTGCCCCGAGCACATCAAGATCACCGACAACGGCATCATCCCGATGAAGGAAAGGGTCGTCGATCGGAAGTATGATCCCCTGGTGTGGCTTGGTAGCAAGATCTTCCGTCGGGGCCAGGACGAGTCCACCGGGACCGTCACGAAGCCGCAGCTCGGTGTGCACCACGGGCTGCACTCGCACGCCGGTGGCTCGCACGATCCAGGGGCCGAGGCGCAGGCGCAGCGCGGCCTGAACTGGAACCGTGAGGTGCCCAGGCCGACCCTGCCGGCGGTCGACGACCGGGGCAAGCTGCCGTTGAGCGAACTCACCTTCGACCGGGCCGCCGCGCCGTCGCCGTTCGGTGACGACGTGACGTTCCCGCTCCCGGCCGAGCATCTCAACTACGCGCACCCGGAGCAGGACGAGAAGAAGCAGCACTGAGCAGGGCATCGACACGACGACGGGGGTCGTGCGGCGGAAGCCGCACGACCCCGTCCGCGTTGGCACGCGGTAACGGATGTAACCCGCCGGCCACAGGTGTGACACGTTCCCGGTCCCGTCGCGGTGGGGTGGGACGACGTGGCGGGAGCCCGTCAGGCCGGGTCGGTCAGGGACGTTCGAGGAGAGGACGGAGCGCGGCGACGATGGGAACGTCGGCGGGAAGCCAGGTGACGGTGTCGAGTTCGTCGGCGGTCAGCCAGCGCAGCTCGGCGTGCTCCAGCGCCTGCGGCTGGTCGCCGCCGAGGATCCGCGCCGCGTACACCCGGAGCAGGGAGCGGCCGTGCGCCATCCGGACGTCCGGGCCGACCCGGTCGCCGACCTCGACCCGTACGGCGAGTTCCTCGACGCACTCGCGGGCCAGGGCCGCGGTCTCGGTCTCCCCCGGTTCGACCTTGCCGCCGGGGAACTCCCACCGGCCGGCGACCTCGGGCGGGGCGGACCGGGCGCAGGCCAGCACCCGCCCACCGGAGACGATCGCCGCGCCGACGACGACCTTCGGCTCGCGGCGTTCGCTCTGGCCACCATCGGTAATCCGTTCGGTCCGCACGGCTGACCAGCGTGCCAGATCAATCGGCGGTTTGGGTACCTCGGCCGACCGCTAGGCCAGTAAGACAGGGAAGTGTGGGCGTGGACACACCCTCCATGCGACGACAAACTGGGACGACCAACAAGGACACGGGATGGCGACGATTTGGCCACAAGCCGGCGACGACGCCTGGGAGGTGCGGTGATGCGCGCTCTGTTCCGCAGTCGGGCCAAGGGTGACTACCTCAGCGACGCGCTCACCCTGCTCTCCGGGTGGACCCGGGACGGCGAACAGATCCGGCGGACGCTGGTCATCGACGACTCCCAGCACGCCGCGCTGACCGAGCGGGTCAAGGTGGTGGCGGACGCCCTGCACCTGCGTCCCGAGATCAGCCGCTCCGCCGACCGCACCCAGATCTGCGTGGGACACCGGGGCGACGAGCCGCTCAGCGAGGGCGAGGTCCTGTTGGCCGCCCGGATAGAGGACGCCTACCGGACGGTCACCGGTTCCTGACCGGTTCCTGAGAGTCACCTTGGCGATACGTCGACGGTCGCCGGGCTTACATTTGCGAACTTCCTTCACGGATACCGTCGGGTACCCGCGTTGTCACGGCCGTGTCGGCGCGGAGACGGGGAGGTGGCGGTTCTTGCACAACCGCCACCTCCATGGCCTCACTCGACCGTAGGAGGAATCGTGAGGACTCTCAGCAGGATAGCCGCCGCACTCGCCCTGACGGGAGCACTGCTGTTCGCGGGCGCTCCCGTGGCGGCCCAGGCCACCGACGAAGGCGTCAGCCGGGTCACCTCGGCGCAGGGGCCGACCGCTCCCGGGACGGCCGTCCGCGTGCCGGAGGGCGACGTCAGCGCCGCCGGCTGGTACGACTGCCCGAGCGGCAGCCTGTGCGTCTGGAGCGGCCCGGAGGCGACCGGCTCGCGCTGCACCTGGTCCGGCGCCGACGCGGACTGGTACAGCGGGAGCATCCAGTGCTCATGGGCGGACAACCAGCCTGTGCGGTCGCTGTTCAACCGTGGGACGAGCAGCAGCTACTGGGGTGTCGTGGTCTACGCGGGCGCGAACTACGGCGGCGTGTACGGCTGTCTCCAGCAGGGGTACGCGATGTACGACATCTCGTACTCCTTCCGGTCCCACCGCTGGCGGACGTCCTGCGGCTAGTGTTCCGCGCCACCACCGGTTGAGCGGTCACGCGGCACGGACCGCCGGGGTACGGGGAGCAGGACGGCACGCCGGTGGCGGCCCTGCTCCCCGCTTCCGTCGGCGGAACGAGCGCCCGGTCGCGGGACGCGCTTCCGACCCGACGGGCGGGACGAGCGCCCGGTCGCGGGCCGTGCCGCCGAGTCGGCCGGGACGAACGTCCGACTCGGCGGAGGTGGCACACCCCGCCTAGCGTGGAATTCATGGCGAACGCGACGTACGACCGGAAAGAGCAGTACAACCAGATCCAGAGTGGTCTGCTCCAGGGCGAGCAGATCATCGCCGTCTACGACGCCATCGGTACCGGCACCGGGTTCATCGGCCTGACCGACCGGCGCGTGATCATCCAGGACCGTTCCTTCGTGGGCAAGCGGTTCGCGATCACCAGCATCCCGTACTCGAAGATCACCAGCGTGAGTGTGGTCAGCAACAAGTCGTGGGGTGGGCAGTTCTTCTCCACCGGGGCGATCGCGATCCACGTCGGCACGCACACCTACGAGGTCGAGTTCCGGGGGTCGGACAAGACCCACCACGTGCACAACGTGATCCTGCACTACATCAGCTGAGACAAATGGGTTGCCGGGTGCCCGCCGGGGCCGGTTGGCTGAGGGGGACGCCGAACGAAGGGAGCCGATCATGAGTCACGCGCCGAGGTCCGTCCCGGTAGGAACCAGCCAACCCACGGAATCGAGGCTTCGTGAGTACGTGCACTCCCGCAGTTCCGGCGCTGCCCCGCGCCACTGACCGCACCACCCCGGGAGGTCGCTGATGTCGATCTTCGACGATCCCGGGCTGTTCGGCCGACTCTGGGCCGACGCCTACGACGGCCCCGGCGGCAACCCGGACCCGGCCCCGGCCGTCGACTTCCTCGCCGACCTGGCTGAACTGGCCGACCTGGCCGACGGCGGCCCGGTCCTGGAACTCGCCATCGGCACCGGTCGGGTCGCCCTGCCGCTCGCCGACCGGGGCATCCCGGTCGAGGGCGTCGAGGCGTCCCCGGAAATGGTGGCGAAGATGCGCGCCAAGCCCGGCGGCGACCGCGTCCCGGTCACCATCGGCGACATGGCGGACGTGCCGGTGGCCGGCCCGTACCGGCTGGCGTACCTGGTGTTCAACACGCTGTTCAACCTGGTCCGCGCCGAGCGGCAGGCGGACTGCTTCCGCAACGTCGCCCGGGTCCTCGCGCCCGGCGGCGCGTTCGTCGTGGAGGCGTTCGTGCCGGACCCGGCCGACTTCCACCGGGACGAACAGGTCCGGATGCGGGAGGTGACCGAGGACTCGGCCACCATCCGGCTGCACCAGTACGACCGGGCGGCACAGACGTTCGTCCGGCAGACCATCCGGTTCGACGCCGACGGCGTCCACCTGCATCCGTTCGCGATGCGGTACCTCTGGCCGCAGCAGATCGACGAACTCGCGGAGCAGGCCGGCCTCCGGCTCGCCGAGCGGTACGTCGACTGGGGCCGGACGCCGTTCGACACCGACAGTCGGACGCACGTCTCCGTCTACCGCAAGCCGTAGGCAGGAGCGGCCCGACCGGCGGCCGGGAACGCGCTCACGACAGCACGCCCGGCCGCCGGGAACGCGCTCACAGCGGCACGACCGGCGGCCGGGGGGTGGCGTGAATGCCCCGCCCCGGCCGCCGGGGCGGGGCGAGCCACGTCGGCCCGCGCCCCTACGAGGTGGGGTTCCGCTGCTCACCCGCCGTCGCGGTGGCCGGGCGGGCACCGACATCAGCACCGGCACCGGCACCAGCACCGACATCAGCACCGGTGGCGATCAGGGCGTCGAGGATGCCCCGGGCCGCAGTGAGCCGCTCGATCTGCGCGCTGATCCGCGCCCGCTCCTCGGCGAGTCCGTCGAGGAGTTCCGGGCAGGTGGGGGCGAGCACCGTCCGGTCGTCCGGGACGCAGGGCAGGATCTCGGCGATCGCCGTCGTACCGAGCCCGGCCGAGAGCAGCAGCCGGATGTGCCGCACGGTGAGCAACGCGCTGGCGTCGTACTCGCGGTAGCCGCTCGCCCGACGTCGGGGCCGCAGCAGGCCCTGGCTCTCGTAGTAGCGCAGCGCCCGCGGGCTCACTCCGGTCCGCTGCGCCAACTCCCCGATCCGCATCGGTACAGCAGACCGCAGACTTGACTTTGACGTCAACGTCAAGGTCTACCGTCGCCGGCATGAGCGAACACGAACCCGATCCACGTACCCCGGTGGCGGTGCTCGGCCTCGGTCCGATGGGACAGGCGCTGGCCGGTGCCCTTCTCGCGGCAGGCGTCCCCACCATCGTCTGGAACCGTTCCCCGGCCCGCGCCGAGCCACTCGTCGCGCGGGGCGCCACCGCCGCGCCGACCGTCCCGGCGGCGGTACGGCAGGCCCGGCTGCTGATCGTCTGCCTGCTCGACCCGGAGGCGGTGCGGTCCGTCCTGGCCCGGCACGACAACTGGACCGGCCGTACGCTGGTCGACCTCACCAGCGGGCGCCCGGACACGGCACGGCACCTGGCCCGGTGGGCGGACGACCAGGGGGTGGACCTGCTGGCCGGGGCGATCCTCACCCCGACCCCGACGATCGGCACCCCGGCGGCCACGATCCTCTGTTCGGGTTCCCGCTCGGCCTTCGACACCAGCCTGCCGGCCCTGACCGCGCTCGGCGGCCAGCCCACCTACCTCGGCACCGACCCGGGCAGCGCGGCGGCGTACGACGTGGCGCTGCTCGACCTGTTCGCCACGACGGTCAGCGGCCTGACCCACGCCCTCGCGCTGGCCTCGGCCGAGGGCCTCGCCCCGGCCGCGTTCGCCAGGTACGCCAGCGGGATGGGCGGCATGCTCGGGGAGATGGCCGGCCGGTTCGCCGAGCAACTCGACGCGGGCCACTTCCCCGGCGACCGGTCCACCATCGCCTCGGCCAGCTCGGGCATCAACCATGTGATCGAGGTCGCCGAGACGCACGGCCTCGACACCGGCGTACTGCGGGCCGCCCGCCGGGTCATCGACCGCGCCGTCACCGCCGGCCACGGCCAGGACGGCCTGGCCCGACTGGCCCGGTGCCTGACGCCGACCACCGGGCACTGAACCTCGCGGGACGCGGCCCGTCCCCCATGGCGGTGCCGCGTCCCGCGCCGACCGGCGGCGCTGCTCACCTCCGGGTCGACGCCGCCGCCGCGGCGGTCCGGGTCCCGGGCCGCCGCGCACCGCCGGCAGGTCGCGCCAAGATCGGACCGTGGCCGGGGCTGGGATACTGGGCACCATGCGGCAGGGGCTGGGCTGGGTGCGCAGGGTGTGGCAGGTGACGTTCGGGGCGGTCCCACGCTGGCTACGCTGGGCCGTCCTGGCCGGTGCCGTCGGGGCGGTGCTGCTGACCGCCGGTACGGTCGCCAGCGTGGCCTGGGTACGCAGCGGTGCCGAGGGACGCGTCTTCACCGCCGAGGACGTACCGCAGGCCCCGGTGGCGCTGGTGCTGGGCACCAAGGTGTACCCGGACGGCACCCCGTCGCCGTTCCTCACCGGCCGGCTGGAGATCGCCCGTACCCTGCTCGCCACCGGCAAGGTCTCCGCGATCCTGGTCTCCGGCGACAACATGAACCACGACTACAACGAGCCGGCCGCGATGCGCCGCTGGCTGGTCGACCGGGGCGTACCCGCCGACAAGGTGGTGCTCGACCATGCCGGCTTCGACACGTACGACTCGTGTGCCCGCGCGAAGCGGGTCTTCGGGGTGGACCGGGCCACCGTGGTCACCCAGACGTTCCACCTGCCCCGCGCGGTGACCGTGTGCCGGCAACTCGGCGTCGACGCGTACGGGGTCGGCGACGAGACCGCGAAGGCGTACGACCGGACCTGGCGGATCAGCTCCAGCCGGGAGAAACTGGCCGCCGTGAAGGCCGCCGTGGACGTGCTCTCCGGCCGCGACCCGGTACACCTCGGCCGCCCCGAGACCGGCGTCGAGGATGCGCTACGCCGCCCCTGAGCCGGGCCGTTGTCGGACCGTCGTTGCAGCGGCCGACCCGGTCACCCCGGTCGCTTCCGGGGTCGGTCCGGGCGTGCCGGCGACCGCCACGCCCGGCGTATGCGGCAGCCAGTACCCGGCGAACGCCCCGGCGGTCGGCAGGTAGCAGAGCCGGCCGTCGATCCAGGCGCTGGCACCCACCGGGGCCGTCGACGGCCGGGAGAAAATCACCGTCCGCTCCCCGACCACCTGGCCCGAACCGTCGTACCGGTACCCGGTGTAGCTGCCGGCCTGCACGGTGAGCAGCCGGGACGGCGTGTAGTCGTGGCGTGCCGTCACACCGAGCAGTTCCCGCTCGCCGTACGCCTCCGCCACCAGGTAGCCGGCGAACACGCCGTTGGTCATCCGGTAGTGGATTCCCCGCCCGTACACCCGGATGCGCTGGTCGGCGGCGGCGGACGAGATCCGGGACAGGACCACGCTCCGCTGCTCGACGACCCGGCCGGCCGGGTCGAAGCGGTAACCGACGTGGGTACCGGGAGCGAACCGGACCGTGCCGGCCACCGCGGGCGGCGGATAGTCGTCCCGGAGCAGGTCGGCGTACCGGGCGAAGACGGGTGCGCCGGTCGACGAGTACAGCTTCAGCAGCAGCGTGACGTGCAGCGGGTGGTAGTTGGCATAGCTGTACGGGCACCCGATCGAGTACCTGCTGAGCCACTGCGGTAGCCGCTGGTCGGTCGGTACGTACCGGCGCATCGTGGTGGCCGCCCCGTCGAACAGTGCCACGGCGGCTGGGGCCCGGGTGATCCGCCAGTAGTCGTAGACGCCGAACAGGGCGAGGATCTGGCCGTTGAACACCCGTTCGCCCTGGACGGTGCCGCTGGTCGGGTACTCCTCCAACCAGAGCTGGCCGGACGGGTCGACCCAGCTCACCCAGGGCACACCGAGCTGGGGAGCCAGGTCGAGACTGGCGAACGTCCGGTCGGCGGCGAGCCGCCATTCCGGGTCGCCGGTCAGCTCGTAGAGCCAGACGAAGAGACTCAGCAGCTGCCCCTGGGCCATCGCGCTGTACCAGGGGGCCTGGATCGTTCCCCCGTCGCACCGGGAGAACTCGAAGGGGTACGGGTACCACCAGGCGTCCCGGGAGACCACCCGGCGGTCCAGGTTGCGCCGGGCCTGCGCGATGGCCCGGTCCAGGAAGAACCGGTCCCCGGTGTTCCGGTAGCTGACCAGGTTGTCGAATCCGTAGCCCGCCTGCGCCACCGGGTGGTCGTAGAGCTGGCCCTGCCACAGGAACAGCCGCACCCCGTCCTCGTCGTGCGGCCCGCTGTCGTACCGGGGGGCGGGTGCCTCGTCCCGGTACGGCAGGTCGGCCTCCGCCACGCCGAGCGGCCGGTAGCCGTCCCGGGCGTACCCGTCGATCGTCGTCACCGCCGCCGTCGTCGCAGCGGCCGGCACCGCTGCGGTGGCCGGAGCGAGCAGCCCGGCAACCGCCACGATCGCCACGACCAGCACACCCGCACCCATGGCGCCCCCAGCCAGCATCCTCATTCACCTGCCTCAACGAGGAACCCGGGCGACCGGGGCCCGGCCTGTCGGAATCCTGACCGCCGATCCGCAGGTCACCCGCCCCGATCACGGTCACCTGCTCCGATCGCGGTCACCCGTCCCGGCCACGGTCAGCGGTCCCCGGACAGGTGCGGGCCGAGGGCGGCCAGCGCGGCGGCAGCGGACACAGTCCCGGCAGGGCAGCCCGGCACAGGTCGGGCAGTCGACCACGGTGGACCAGCCGTCCGGCGGCCCGCTCACCGCAGCAGCCGCCGCGTACACGGTCCGTCGTGGCCGGCCCGCAGCAGGCAGCGCCGCCGCCGGCCATCCTGGCGTCACAGAACACCCGGTGCCGTACGCCCTGCTCGTCCTCGTACGACACGGTGGTCTCCCCCGGGTCGAGCTGGGACAGCACGGTCGCCCAGCGGGCCACCACCCGGGCCAACCGGACCGCGCCGGCCAGGTCCGGGGCCACCACCGGCAGGTGGATCACGAACCGCCCGGCCATCAGCGGTACGCCCGCTCGTTGACGCACGGACGGTACGCCTGGTCGTTCGGGCGGTACGCCGGTTCGTTGCTGTGCGGGCGGTACGCCTTCTCGTTGATGCGCGGGCGGCAGCAGGCCGACGCTGCGGAACCGTCGCCGCCGCACCTGCCAGGGCCGCAACGGCACGTACGTCACCGACCGGTACCTGCTGCCGGGTGCACCCTGGCCGGCTGTCGGCTGGTCGGGCCGGTTCAGCCCTGTGAGCCTGATCAGCCGGGAGAGGAACCGCATACCTGCCGCCTTCCTGGGAGGGGAACTGGAAGGGGTGGTCCACCCGCCCGCCGCGCACGGGTGGACCACCCCGGCCCCACCACCGCAGCTCCAATCAGCGGTACGACAGCAGGGCTGGCCTCCGACTCGTACGGGCAAAGCCGTCGACTGCCGTCGTCTCGGGGTTCCCGCCCGAGCACAAGTCGTGACTGCGAGACTAAAAACATGGGGACAGGGGCGCAACACTCGGGCGACAGGGGCACGTTTGACAGGGGGACATGGGCGGGTTTAGTTGTCCCCATAGGGCCATAAGTCTTCAGGGGCATGAGGATCGATCCCCGCTCGCACACGCCGGTCTACATCCAGCTCGCTGACCTGCTGCGCGAGCAGATCGAATCCGGCAAGGTGCCGCCCGGCTCGGTCCTGGCAAGCGAGACCAGGCTCAGCCAGGAGCACGGCATCGGCCGGGAAAGCGTCCGGATGGCCGTGGCGATCCTGCGCTCCGAGGGACTAGTGAGCACGAGCCGAGGGCGTGGCACGTGGGTGCGGGAGGTCCCGCAGCGCGACGAGGTGGAACTCACGCCGGGCGGGTCGGCGATCGCCCGAATGCCGTCGAGCCATGAGCGGCGCGAGATGGACCTCGACGAGGGCGTGCCGGTCCTGGAGATCCGCGACGCCGCCGGCGACGTGCAGGTGCTACCCGCCGACAAGGCGCAGATCATCCGTCCCACGTCCGATTGACGACGTCCTCGCCCGATTACGCTGCGTGCCCGATCCGGTAGCGTCAGCGGATGCCGATGACGGCCGATCGTCTCGATCTCGACGGGATCGGCCCAGTCGCTTCGGCGAGAAGGGCTACCTACCGATCGGTAGGTTTAGTGAGCGCAGGCGATATCGTCGCTCGGTTGACTCGGCCTCTCACAGACCGAGGTGGCCCGCCGGATGGACACCACGCGGTCCGCCGTGGCGGCATTCGAACGAGCCGGTGGCGATCCTCGGCTCTCCACGCTCCAGCGGTACGCCCGAGCAGTCGAGACCCAACTGTTGCCCGTCGACTACCAGGCGAGGTTCGGCGCAGATTGCGGCATCTTGGGTTCTCAGCAAAGGGCGACACCCCAAGATGCCGCATCCGTTATCGCGCCCGTCGAGGTGGCAGAGGTGATCGAGCGTCCGGAAGACGCCGAAGATGTGGCCGCCGCGCGGCAGGCACTTGCCCGCGTCGACGCGGGCGACGAGCCGATCGCATTGGCTGACCTGCGTACCGAGCTGGGCCTGTAAGTGGTCCCGGCCCTCTACCGGCCAGTTCGTCGCGGAACTGTTCGGCGTAGCCGGCGGCGATGGCGTCGTACCCGACCCGGGTGGCGCGCAGGTAGTCGGTTTCTGACGTCAGTCCCACCAGAACGACCAGGAGTTCGAACCCCGGATCTCCTCCGCGTACGCGGCCAGCGAACCGCTGCCCTGGTGGACATTGTCCGGGCAGAAGGCGTGGTGCTCGGCGGCGACCCGCACGGCGTGCTCGGTCGTGGTCGGTGGCGCGGCCACACTGAGGTGCAGGGTGTCGAAGCCGACCGCCACCACCTGCGCGCCGTACCGCTGCTCCCAGCTCCGCAGCACCGCCGAGAGCTGGCCGGCGTTGCAGATGTGGTTCGCGGAGCCGCTCCAGCCGACCACGGCCAGGGTGTCCGCGCTGCGGGTCGCCGCGACGAGCCCGAGTCGCGCCTCCCCGAAGAACTCCGGCTCGTGGGCGAGGAAGTCCACCAAGCCGTCGGCGCTGTCACCGGGCGGCTCCTGCGGCTCGCCGGGGGCGGCCAGGCCGGGCCAGCGCCGGCCGAACGGGGCGGTGGCCTCGCCCAGCTCGGCGTCGTCCTCGTCCTCGTCGGTCACGCCGTCGTGCCACCACTGGGCCAACAGCTCTGCCGGATCGTGTCGCTCCGGTGCCGACCGCCGGGTGGGTGACACCTCGCCGACCACCCAGGGCCGGTCCTCGTCACTCCGCAGACCGGTCAGCAGCAGCGGCCACAGGCCGGTCTCCGGGTGGTTGCGCCGCAACTGCGTCCACCGGTACGCCTCGGCCGGGGCGTCGCTCAGCCAGTACGCCGGTGGTCCGCCGACCTCCGGCGTGACCAGGCGACCGGGTGGCAGCGCCTCCGGTGGAAGGGCCGCGAGCAGGCGGGGCAGGTCCGTGTGCACGGCCGGAAGCGTAGGCGGACCGTACGACAGATCAGCCGCACAGGTTCGGCTGCGGGGCACCGACCGGGGCGAACCCGGACACCTTCACCAGCGTCGCCCCCTCAGCCTCGGCACCCGCCAGGGCGACCCAGAGCACCTCGCCGGCGGGGATCAGGTCCGGGCGTACCGTGAAGGCCCGCTCCTGCGGCCCCAGCGGCTCGCCGGTGATCGGGTTACGGCGGTCGCCGGGGTTCCCGGTCACCGGGGCGAACGCGTGGAACTCCGGGTAGTCCCGCACCGACGGTGGTCCCGACGGCAGGGGGTGCGGCGGGGAGGGCAGCCGGGGCGCGGTGAGCACGTCCAGGCAGGCCGGGTCCGCGACCAGTTCGATGCGTACGCCGCGCTGCTGGAGGTCCGCTTCGGCCTTCGCCACGTCGGCGGCGGTGATGCTGTACAGGACGACGGCGAGGCGGCCGTCCGGTTCCGACTCGATCGCGTACGCGGGGTGGCCGGTGTTGCCGACCAGCGTGCCGGCGAGCAGGGCGGCGACGGCGGCGGTGAGGCCCCCGGCACCGGCCAGCAGCGCCCGGCGTCGACCGGGCGGCCGGGCCGGCCCGGGGTCGGCGGCCGGCGGCAGCTCGGTGAGCAGTTCCTGGAGCAGCCGGTCCTCGAACCGGTTCGGGTCGGTGGGCCGGTCGGTGTCGGTCATGGCGTCTCCACGGGGATCGAGTCGAGGGTGGACGGTGTGGCGCCGGCGGCCCGCAGGGCCCGGCGGGCCCGGAACAGCCGCACCCGGGCGGTGCCGGGGCGGATGCCCAGGACCGCGGCCGCCGCCGAGACGGTGAGGTCGTCCAGGGCGACGAGTTCCAGTACCGCCCGTTCCTCCTCGGGCAGGAACTCCAGCCTTGGATGCAGCCGGCGGGCGGCACGGGCCGCGTCGATCTGCTGCTCCAGCCGGCCGATGTCGTCCTCGTCGAGGTGGCGGCGGCCGGCCAGCCGCTGCTGTCGGGCCGCCTCCCGGGCCCGCGACCGGGCGTGGCTGGCGACGCAGTTGCGGGCGATGCCGTACAGCCAGGCGACCTCACCGCCGCGTTTCGGCCGGTACGACGCCGCCGACTCGATGACCGCGCGGAACACCTCGGCGGTGACGTCCGCCGCGGTGTGCGGGTCGTCGACCCGGCGGGTGACGAAGCGCAGCACCGCGTCGACGTGGGCGCGGTAGAAGGCGGTGAACACCTCCGGGTCGGTCAACCGTCCGGTCATGGCACTCCTCGAAGCGGCGTCTGGTACCCACCACTACTTGGTTCCGACCCCGCGAAGCGTTACCGCGCCGGGACGTACGCCGGTCAGGTGGGGGTGCCGCGCAGGTACGCCAGCACGGCCAGTACCCGGCGGTTGGTGTCGTCGCTGGGGGGCAGGTCGAGTTTGGCGAGGATGTTGCCGACGTGCTTGCCGACCGCCGCCTCCGTGACGTGCAGCTTCGCGGCGATCGCCGCGTTGGAGTGGCCCTCGGCGAGCAGCGCGAGGACGGTACGTTCCCGGGCGGTCAGGGTGGCCAGCGGGTCCCGCGTACGGCGCAGCAGGTGCCGGACCACGTCGGGGTCGACGGCGGTGCCGCCGCCGACCACCCGGCGCAGCGTGGCGGCGAACTCGGCCACGTCGGCGACCCGGTCCTTGAGCAGGTAGCCGACGCGCCGGCCGTCGCCGCTGTCCAGCAGCGCCGAGGCGTACTCGGACTGCACGTACTGGCTGAGCACGACGACGGCGAGCGTGGGGTGGTGGGCGCGCAGGGCGACCGCGGCGCGCAGCCCGTCGTCGCGGTGGTCCGGCGGCATCCGGATGTCGGTGACCAGCAGGTCCGGTCGGTACGCCCCGACGGCGTCCCGCAGGGCCGGGGCCGAGCCGACGGCGGCGACGACCTCGAAGCCGAACCGGGTCAGCAGGGCGACGAGGCCCTCCCGGAGGAGGACCTCGTCCTCGGCGAGCACGACGCGGGTCGGGACGGGGGTCTCGGCGTCGGTCTCGGCGAGGGTCTCGGCGTCGGTCTCGGCACGGGTCACGACGGGCACGGTAGTTCCACCCGGACCAGGGTGGGGCCGCCGTCGGGGCTGGACAGCAGCAGGCGTCCGTCCGCCGCGGCGACCCGGTCGGCGAGGCCGGTCAGCCCGGTGCCCCGGACCGGGTCCGCGCCGCCCCGGCCGTCGTCCTCGACCTCGACGACGAGGCGCTGGTCGGTCTGGGTGAGCCGGACGTCGGCGCGGGTCGCGTCGGCGTGCAGCGCGACGTTGTTCAACGCCTCGGACAGCACGTAGTAGGCGGTGGTCTCCACCGGTTCCGGCAGCGGTCGGGGCAGGTCGGCGTGCACGGTGACCGGGATGGCGGTCTCGCCGGCCAACTGGCGGGCGGCCCCGGCCAGGCCCAGTTCGGTGAGCTGCTGAGGGCGGATGCCCTGCGCGATCCGCCGGAGCGTCACCATCAGCTCCTTGGCCTGCTCGTGGGCCATGGCGAGGGGGCCGGCGGCCGGCGAGTCGTCCGGTACGTCGAGGCGGGCCAGCCCGAGTTGGACGCTGAGGCTGGTCAGTCGGGGCTGTGCGCCGTCGTGCACGTCCCGTTCGATCCGGCGGCGTTCCGCCTCGTACGCGTCGACCAGCCGGGCCCGGGAGCGGGTGACCTCGCGCAGTGCCGACGGGTCGGCCGGCGGTCCGCTGAGCAGCCAGCGGGCGACGGTGGCCTGGCCGGCGGCGAGCAGCCCGGCCAGGTAGCAGAGCACGGGCACGAACAGGGCTGCCCCGATCGCGTACGGCACCGCCTCGCGGGGCGTCCCCACCGTCGTCCACACCAGGATCATGTCGTCGCTGCCGGTCACCAGCCAGGGACTGGCGACCAGGGTCAGGTCGAGCAGCACCAGCACCAGGAACGTCCAGTACGCGACCGGCACCACGGCACCCAGCCAGCCCGCGTAGGCGACCTCCCGCCAGGCGGCGGCGCTGGTGTACCGGGCGGCGAGGCCGGCCAGCAGGTCCCCGGCGATCAGGCGTCGGGCGGGCGGCAGCGGGCGGGCGTCGACCAGGCCCAGCCGCCAGCGTTCGAACGCGGCGACCGGGGCGCTGACCAGCGGGGCGGCGGCGAGCAGGGCCAGCCCGGCGAGGGTGAGGAAGACGACGACGGGCAGTTCGACCGGCCGGCCCTGCCGGGCCGCGTTGACCACCGCCACCGCCGGGGCCACCACGACGAGCAGGCCGGACGTCAGGACCGCCGCGACCGGCACGGTGGTGCCGGCGTAGGCCAGTGCCCGCCACGGCCACCAGGAGATCAGGTATCGGGGCCGGCGCAGCGCCGCCGGCAGGTTCGTGGTCATGGCGTCACGCTATGGCGGTGGCGGGGCCCGTCCCAGCCGGCTGGGCCTACTACCGGGGTAGGGCCAGCCCTACCGTAGACCAGCGTCGGCGCATACCCGGCGTGAAGATTGCTAGGCGCTGGCGACGGCCTGGATCTTGAGCCGAGCGGCAGGACAACGGTGACCGGGAGCCGACGGACGCCGGCTGCGGGAGCGGGCCCGGTCTACAGCCCGATGGTCCGAACCCGCTGCCCGCACAGCTTGACGATGTCATCGACATCGGATGTCAGCACGGCCACCGGCGCGGGTAGCCGCAACGCCACCTCGGCGACCATGGCATCAATGGCGTACCGGTGCCCGTGCAGCCCCGCCGCTTTCAACAGCCCCACACTACGACGGGCGCTTTCCTTCGTCACCGCCTCCACTCGGACCCGGGACAGCAGCCAGGTCAGCCTGGCGACGTCCACACCGGAGTGGGAGACCTCGATGATCGTGGCGGCCGACATGGCAAGATCGACGCCATCGCGCTCTGCCTGCTCCAGCAGTCGCATCACCGTGCGATCCCGTTCGATCCACATCGCGAAGCCTTGCGAGTCGAGCACCAGCGACTCCAGGCTCACGCCGCGCGTCCGATCTCCTCGGCTCCGTACAGGAGCGCCCGAGCCTCGGCCATCTCCTCGTCAGTGAACGCCCCGAACTCGCCCTGGTAGCTATCCAACTCCTCGCGGAGGAGCCTGCGCCGCTCCGCCCGCTCGGCCAGTTCGGTGAGGTAGCCGGAGACGTTGTCGGTGTGTGTCTTCATGCTCTCCAGCAACTCTGCCGGCAGCGTGATCGTGACCTTCTTCGTCCTCGCCATCTAACGACCATACCACGGTGTTACCGCCGCGAGTCCCGCCATTCAGACGTCGAAGCGGAACTCCACCACGACAGTTGCCGACCATCGATGGAACCGACCATCGCCGGTGTTCACGCCGCGCGGAGCGGCCGGATGCTGTCGAGCGCGTCGCCGAGTGCGTCCTTCTCGATCTCGAGGTCGTACCGGTTCTGCAGGTTGATCCAGAACAGGTCCGTCGTGCCGAAGTAGCGTGCGAGACGGAGGGCGGTGCCAGCCGTGATACGCCGCTTGCCGTGGACGATCTCGTTGATCCGCCGCGGCGGGACGCCGATGTCCACCGCCACCTTGTGCTGGGTGATCCCGAGCGGCGTGATGAAGTCCTCCATGAGCACCTCGCCCGGATGGATCGGGGCCAACTTTCCCACCTCGTTCACCACCTCTCAGTGGTAGTCCACGATCTCGACGTCCTCGGGACCAGTGTCGGTCCAGACGAAGCAGATCCGCCACTGGTCGTTGATCCGGATGCTGTGTGGCCGACCCGGTCGCCTCTGAGCGCCTCCAGACGATTGCCGGGCGGGACACGAAGATCATCAAGAGTCACTGCGGCGTCGAGGATCGCAAGCTTCCTCAGGGCCGGCCGGACGACCCGGGAAGCAGGACGTTAATAACGTCACACGTTAAAGCGGAACTCCACCACGTCGCCGTCCTGCATGACGTACTCCTTGCCCTCGATGCGGACCTTGCCGGCCGCCTTCGCCGCCGCCATCGAGCCGGCCGCGACCAGGTCGTCGTAGGAGACCACCTCGGCCTTGATGAAGCCGCGCTGGAAGTCGGAGTGGATCACCCCGGCGGCCTCGGGGGCGGTCGCGCCGACCGGCACGGTCCAGGCCCGCGCCTCCTTCGGCCCCGCCGTCAGGTACGTCTGGAGGCCGAGCGTGCGGAAGCCGACCCGGACGAGCTGGTCCAGCCCCGGCTCGGACTGCCCGATCGACTCCAGCAGCTCGCGGGCCTCCGCCTCGGGCAGGTCCACCAACTCGGATTCGATTTTGGCGTCCATGAAGACCGCCTCGGCCGGGGCGACCAGGGCGCGCAGCTCGTCCAGGAACGCGGCGTTCGCCAACTCCGCCTCGTCGACGTTGAAGACGTACAGGAACGGCTTGGTGGTGAGCAGGTGCAGCTCACGCAGGTGCTCCAGCTCGATGCCGGCGGCCTTCGCGCCCGCGTACAGCGTGGTGCCGCCGTCGAGGACCTCGGCGGCCTTCTTCGCGGCCTCGACGGCGGCGGCCCGGTCCTTGCGGAGCTTGGCCTCCTTCTCCAGTCGCGGCAGCGCCTTCTCCAGGGTCTGCAGGTCGGCCAGGATCAGCTCGGTGTTGATCGTCTCGATGTCGTCGGCCGGGGAGACCTTGCCATCGACGTGCACCACGTTCGGGTCGGAGAAGGCCCGCACCACCTGGCAGATCGCCGAGGCGTCCCGGATGTTCGCCAGGAACGCGTTGCCCCGGCCCTGCCCCTTCGACGCGCCCCGGACCAGGCCGGCGATGTCGACGAACGACACCGGCGCGGGCAGCACCTTCTGCGAGCTGAAGATCTCGGCCAGCTTGTCCAGCCGGTCGTCGGGCAGCCCGACCACGCCGACGTTCGGCTCGATGGTGGCGAACGGGTAGTTCGCCGCCAGCACGTCGTTCTTGGTCAACGCGTTGAACAGGGTGCTCTTGCCGACGTTGGGCAGGCCGACGATCCCGATGGTCAGACTCACGACGAGCCAGCTTACGCCGCTGCCGTCAGCCGGTGCCCGCCGGCCGCCACCGTCGGGTGGTGGCGGGCCGGGCGGGTCGCGGTCAGCTCAGCAGGCGGGTGGGGATCGGGGTCTCGGTGACCGTGCCGTCCTCGCCCCGGCGCACCTCGTACGCCGACACGCCCTCCCGGTCCGCGACCGCCTCGACCAGCGTGGTCCCCCGGTAGACCAGCCCCACGCCGTCGTCGGTGCAGTGCGCCGTCGGGATGGTGCCGGCACCCACCAGCTTGTGGATCAGCGGCCGGCGCTGCGCCTCACTGTTGTAGTGCACCCCGTTGCCGTACGGCAGCAGCCCCAACCCGGCGGTGAACGGACGCAGCGTGGGACCGAAGCTGTCCGTGGTGCCGCCGACGTGCCAGCAGAGCGACCCGGCGGACACCCCGCCCAGCACCACGCCGGCCTCCCAGCACTCCCGCAGGATCTCGTCGAGCCCGTGCACCCGCCACACCGCGACCAGGTTGGCGACGCTGCCGCCGCCGACCCAGACGACGTCCTGGGCGAGCAGGTGGGCGCGGATGTCCTCGACGTTCGGCATCGGGAACAGGTTCAGGTGGGACAGCCGGAACCGGGTGCCGGCGAACGCCCCGTACAGGGCGGTGAGGGTGGTCGGCTGGTCCCCCTCGGCCTGCCCGAGGTAGCAGATCCTCGGCTCCGGCCCGGCCTGGGCCAGCTCCGCCGCCAGGTCGAAGATCGGCCCGGGACGCCAGTCCCACGGGCCGCGACGGCGGCTGAAGAAACCGATGCTGGTGGCGAGTATGGTGGGTTCGCTGGCAGGCACGGGCCTTCCCTCCGGTCGGGGTCGGCGATCATCCTGCCGTACCGGCGGACCACCGCACACCCCCGGACCGCAGCACCCCGTCCGCCCCGAACCCCGCCCCCACCGCCGGGTCGAACTCCGGCAGCGCACCGGGCGGCAGTTCGCTCGCGGCGGCCAGCGGCAGGGCGAACCGGTCCCCGGCGGCCGGCGGTGCCGCGTACGACTCGCCGAGCATCCAGCGCACCTCGTCCGGCGTCCAGCCGAGGCCGGCCCGGGCGGCGATCTCCCCGACCAGCCGGCGACCCACCCGGATGTCGTCGTCGTAGAACCGCAGGCACCAGTGGTGTGCCCACATGCCCAACGCCCGCAGCCCGGCGGCGTCCAGCGACCGGACCAGCCGGCCACAGGCGGTCGCCCCGAACTCCCGGCCCGGGGCGGCGGCGCGGTCCCGCTCGATCGCCCCCACGGCGGCCGGCCCGACCGCCCGCATCCGGTCGTAGAAACCCTGCACCACGGTCCGATCCAGCCCGGCGGGCGCGGACCGCGCCCCCACCCGCTCCGGCCCGGCCACGCTTCCCATCGACGCACCCCTTCTTGACTTGGCCCCGGGACGGTACCCGCCCCCTCCGACACTTCCGCCGCCGAGGCTCCCCACCCCGCCGTGCGGCCAGGTCCGATTCCCGCGAGCCGGACGGGCCGTTCACCGGGCAGGATCGGAGGCGTGGAGTTGGACTTCGAACGGTGCTACCGGGCGGTCGACAGCCGTGACCAGCGGTTCGACGGCTGGTTCTACACCGGCGTGACCTCGACCGGGATCTACTGCCGGCCGTCCTGTCCGGCGGTGACCCCGAAACGGCACAACGTCCGGTTCTTCCCGTCGGCCGCCGCCGCCCAGGGCGCCGGACTGCGCGCCTGCCGCCGGTGCCGGCCGGACGCCGCGCCCGGCTCACCGGAGTGGGACGTCCGCGCCGACGTGGTGGGGCGGGCGATGCGGCTGATCGCCGACGGGGTGGTGGACCGGGACGGGGTTCCCGGGCTCGCCGCCCGGCTCGGCTACACCGACCGGCACCTGCACCGGATGCTGCACGCCGAGCTGGGTGCCGGCCCGTTGGCGCTGGCCCGGGCCCAGCGGGCGCAGACCGCCCGGCTGCTGATCGAGACGACCGGGCTGGGGCTGGCGGAGATCGCCTTCGCCGCCGGCTTCGGCAGCGTCCGGCAGTTCAACGACACGGTCCGCGAGGTCTTCGCGCGCACCCCGTCCGAGCTGCGGGCCGCCCGGGGGCGGGGGCCGGCGGCGGGCGGGCCCGGAACGATCACGGTACGGCTGGCGTACCGGCCGCCGTGGCACGCCGCGTCCCTGCTGGAGTTCCTCACGCTGCGGGCGTTGCCCGGGGTCGAGGAGGTGCGCGACGGGACGTACCGCCGGGGGTTGTGCCTGCCGCACGGCCCCGGCGAGGTGGCGCTGACCCCGGCGACCGGGCACGTGGCCGCCACGTTCCGCCTGGCGGACCTGCGGGACCTGGCCCCGGCGGTGGCCCGCTGCCGCCGCCTGCTCGACCTGGACGCCGACCCGGTCGCCGTCGACCAGACGTTGGGCGCCGATCCGGCCCTGGCCGCGGTGGTCGACGCCGAGCCGGGCGTCCGCCTGCCCCGGGCGATCGACGGCTTCGAGACGGCCGTCCGGGCCGTGGTCGGCCAGCAGGTCTCGGTCACCGCCGCCCGCACCACCCTGATCCACCTCCTCACCCCGCCCACCGGTGGTCCTCCCGCCGGGGACGGGTTGCGGGGGTTTCCCGGGGCGGCGGAGGTGCTGCACGCGGTGGACGGGACGGCGGGCGGGATGCCGGCCCGACGGCGGGAGACGATCCGGGCGCTGGCCCGGGCGGTCGTCGACGGCCGGCTGGACCTCGCACCGGGCGGGGACCCGGCGGAGACCCGCCGGCAGCTGCTCACACTGCCCGGCATCGGCGAGTGGACCGCCGGCTACGTCGCCATGCGCGGGCTCGGTGACCCGGACGTCTTCCTCCCCACCGACCTGGCGGTCCGCCGGGGCGCGCGCGCCCTCGGCCTCCCCGACGACCCGAAAGAACTCGACGCGTACGCACAGCGCTGGCGGCCCTGGCGCTCGTACGCGGTGATCCGACTCTGGAGAGCAGCAGCATGATCGATTACGCCACGACGGACACCCCGGCCGGACCGTTCACCGTCCTCGTCGACACGGACGGGGCGGTACGGGCGGCCGGGTTCGGCACCGACGCCCCGGCGTTGCTGGCACTGACCCACCCGACCCTGCGCGAACCACTACGGGAGCGGGCCGAGCTGGGGGCGGTGACCGGGGCGGTGGCCGCGTACCTGGCCGGCGACCTCACCGCCATCGACGCGGTGCCGGTACGCCAGCACACCGACGGAATGTTCATGGCGCACGCCTGGCAGGTGCTGCGCGACGTCAAGCCGGGTGACCCGGTCACGTACACCGCCTTCGCCGCGCTCGCCGGCCGGCCGGCGGCGGTCCGGGCCGCCGCAGCGGCCTGCGCGCGCAACGCCGCCGCGCTGTTCGTCCCCTGCCACCGGGTGCTACGTACCGACGGGAGTCTGGGCGGCTACCGGTGGGGGCTGGACGTGAAGAAGTGGCTTCTCGGTCATGAACGGCCGTTGACGGCAAGTTGACCGTAGAACGGCCGCCAAGAAAGTGACGTTAGCCGATACCGTCGGGGGGTGGCGGCGGACCGTGCCAGCGCTCCCCCCACCCGGGGAGATCCACTACACAACCTGTGGCGGTTGCGCCGCTACCTGCGCCCGTACGCCCGCGAGTTCTGCTGGCTGCTGGTCGCGGGCCTGACGGCCACCGCCGCCGGGCTCGCCGTGCCGCTGCTGGTGCAGCGGGTGGTGGACGGCCCGGTGGCCCGGCGCGACCCGGTCGGGCTGTGGCAGCTCGGCGGGCTGGTGCTGCTGCTCGGCCTGGTCGAGGCGGTGCTGATCTTCGTCCGGCGGTGGACACAGACGTCCTCGTCGGTCGGCATGGAGGCGGCCATCCGCGCCGACCTCTACGCCCACCTGCAACGGCTGCCGGCCGGCTGCCACGACCGGTGGCAGTCCGGGCAGCTCATCGCCCGCGCCACCGGCGACCTGTCGATGATCCGCCGGTTCCTCTCCTTCGGGCTGCTCTTCCTGATCCTCAACCTGGCCACCTGCCTGGCCGTGGTGGTGCTGCTGGTCCGGCTGCACCCGCCGCTCGGGCTGCTGGTCGCGGCCAGCGCGGTGCCGCTGTTCCTGGTCAGCCGGCGGTTCGCCCGGTCCTACCACGTCGCCGCCCGGCGGATGCGCGAGCAGCAGGGTGAGGTCGCCACGCTGGTCGAGGAGTCCGCGCAGGGCATCCGCACCACCCGGGCGTTCGGTCGGGCACCGGAGCTGGTCGCCCGGTTCGGCGTCGGCGCCCGCGCCCTGCACGACACCGCCGTCGACAAGGGCCGGCTGCTGGCCCGTACCTCGGCCCTGTTCGACCTGGTGCCGAACCTGACCCTCGGGGTGGTGCTGGTGACCGGGGTGGCCGCCGCCGCCCGGGGCACCCTCAGCATCGGCGAGCTGGTCGCCTTCGTCAGCCTGCAACTGATGCTGATCTGGCCGGTCAACTCGCTGGGCTGGATCATCGCCAACGGGCAGGAGGCGGCCACCGCCGCCGACCGGATCCAGGAGGTGCTGGACACCCCGCCGACGATCGTCGACCGGCCGCACGCGGTGACGCTGCACCGTGGTCGGGTACGCGGGCGACTGTGCTTCGAACAGGTCGGTTTCGGCTACCCCGGGGCCGGCGCGCCGGTGCTGCGGGGCGTCGAGCTGGCCGTCGAGCCGGGCGAGACACTCGCCCTGGTCGGCGCGACCGGCTCCGGCAAGAGCACCCTGCTCTCGCTGGTCCCCCGACTGCACGAGGTGGGGACGGGCCGGATCACCCTGGACGGGCACGACCTGCGGGACCTGCGGCTGGCCACGCTGCGCCGGCTGGTCGGGGTGGCCTTCGAGGAGCCGACCCTGTTCTCCATGTCGGTGTGGGAGAACCTCACCCTCGGCCGACCGGACGCCGACCGGGACGAGGTGGTCGCCGCGCTCGCGCTGGCCCAGGCCGACTTCGCGTACGACCTGCCGTGGGGGCTCGCCACCCGGGTCGGTGAGCAGGGGCTGTCCCTCTCCGGCGGGCAGCGGCAGCGGCTCGCCCTGGCCCGGGCGGTGTTGGGCCGACCGGCCGTGCTGGTGCTGGACGATCCGCTCTCCGCGTTGGACGTGCACACCGAGGCGCTGGTGGAGGCGGCGCTGCGCCGGGTACTCCGGGACACCACCGCGCTGATCGTGGCGCACCGCCCGTCCACCGTCGCGCTGGCCGACCGGGTCGCCCTGCTGGACCGGGGCCGGATCACCGCCGTCGGCACCCACTCCGAACTGCTCGGCAGCGAGCCGGCGTACCGGACGCTGCTCTGCCCGGACCCGCCGACCTGCCCGGACCCGCCGGCCACCGCCGTCGCCGTGCCCGTGCAGCGGGGCACGGTCACGAGCGGCGCCGAGTGGGGGGCGCGGCCATGACCGGCACGAAGCGGGGGATGCGGTGGTGAACGGCGCGAAGCGGAGGGTCCGGTCGCTCGTCGGCCACCCCGGATGGCGGTGTGAGCGGCGCGAAGCGGGGGGTGCGGTGGTGAGCGGTGCGGACCGGGTGGACCTGGGGCGGTGGCAGGGCGTCGCCGCCGACCCGGCCGCCGGCCGGAGCCGGGCGGAGGAGAGCAACCCGCAGGCGGTGGCCCGGCTCCGGGCACGCAGCCGGACCCTCCTGGCCGACCTGCTGCGTCCGCACCGGGGTCGGCTCGCGCTGGCCGCCGGGCTGTTGCTCGCCCAGAACGCGGCCGGGCTGGCCGGACCGTACCTGGTGATGTTCGGCATCGACCGGGCGATCGAGCCGCTGCGTGCCGGCGACGCCGGACCGCTGGTCGCCGTCGCGGCGGGCTTCGCGGTCGCGGCCGGGGTCGAGTACGCCGCCCGGCGCGGCTTCCTCACCCTCTCCGCGCGGATCGGCCAGGCCGTCCTGCTCGAGCTGCGCCAGCGGGTGTACGCGCACTTCCTGCGCCTCTCCGTCGCCTTCCACGAGCGGTACACCTCGGGACGGATGGTCTCCCGGCTCACCAGCGACCTGGACTCGATCGCGGAACTCCTCGACGGGGGTGTCGACAGCCTCGTGCTGGCCGGGCTGTCCATCCTGTCGGTCGCCGGGGTGCTGCTCTGGCTGGACCTGCCGCTGGCCGCGGTGACCCTGCTGGCGTTCCCGCTGCTGCTCTGGCTGTCCCGCTGGTTCGCCCGCGCGTCGGCGACCGCCTACCGGCAGACCCGGGAGGCGGTGGCCCTGGTGATCGTCCACTTCGTGGAGACGTTGCGCGGCATCCGGGCCGTGCAGGCGTACCGCCGGGAGGGACGCAACCAGCGCATCTTCGCGGCGGTGAACGACGACTACCGGCGGTCCAGCGTCCGGGCGTTCCAGCTGATCGCGGTCTACTCGCCCGGCATCAAGCTGGTCGGCAACGTCACCGTGGCGGTCGTGCTGACGTACGGGGGCTGGCGGGTGCTCGGCGGCGGCATGGAACTGGGTGTGCTCGCCGCGTTCCTGCTCTACCTGCGCCGGTTCTTCGAGCCGATGCAGGAGCTGAGCCAGTTCTTCAACTCGTTGCAGTCCGCCACGGCGGGCCTGGAGAAACTGGCCGGCGTCCTGGACGAACGAACCGACGTGCCGGAACCGGAGCAGCCCCGGCCGCTGCCGTCGGGCGGCCCCCGGGGCGCGGTACGGTTCCGGGCGGTCACCTTCGGCTACCGGCCGGGCGCGCCGGTCCTCACCGGGCTGGACCTCGACGTGCCGGCCGGGCAGACCGTCGCCCTGGTCGGGCCGACCGGGGCCGGCAAGTCGACGGTCGCCAAGCTGCTCGCCCGCTTCCACGACCCGGCCACCGGCACGGTCAGCCTGGACGGGATCGACCTACGGCAGGTCGCCGACGTCGACCTGCGCCGGGCGGTGGTGCTGGTCACCCAGGAGAACCACCTGTTCACCGGCACGGTGGCGGAGAACATCCGGTTCGGGCGGCCCGACGCCGACGACGCGGCGGTCGAGGCGGCGGCCCGCGCGGTCGGCGCACACGACTTCGTCGCCGCCCTACCCGACGGGTACGCCACCCAGGTACACCGCCGGGGCGGCCGGCTCTCCGCCGGGCAGCGGCAGCTGGTCGCGTTCGCACGGGCCTTCCTGGCCGACCCGGCGGTGCTGATCCTCGACGAGGCCACCTCGTGCCTGGACGTGCCGACCGAGCGGGTGGTGCAGCACGCGCTCGGCACCGTCCTGCGGGCCCGGACCGCGTTGGTGATCGCCCACCGGCTCTCCACGGTACGGATCGCCGACCGGGTGCTGGTGCTGGACCGGGGCGGGATCGTCGAGGACGGCTCCCCGACCGAGCTGCTCTCCGGCGACGGCCGGTACGCCGCGCTGCACCGGCAGTGGCTGGCGTCACTGGCCTGACGGCGACCCGGCGGGAGGCGGAATGGACGGTCGCCCGGGTGGATAAACGGGGTTCTGGACGGTTGTGGTGGACCGCTTCCGGCGTGTCGTGTTGCTGAGCTGCCAGGAAACCAGGTCAGGGGCGCGCGGAGGGCTGGTCGAGGCGGGCGACCAGGCGGGTGAGGGCGAACAGCAGGACCAGGGTCACGGCTCCGGCCAGCGCCAGCAGCGGGAGGGTGAACGACAGGTCCGTGGGACCGGCGGGGCGTACCGCCACCGGTGCCAGGGCCTGCGCGGTGAGCGCCCAGGTGGCGAAGCCGAGCACGGCGACACCGGCGAGCCGGCCCCGGTCCGGGCCGGTGGTCTCGTGGTGGGGTGAGGTGGGCTGGTCCGGGGTGGTGGTCCGGTGGGGTGGGGTGGGGATGGGTTGTGGTGCGGGGGGTCCGGCCGCGGCGGCGTGAGTGAGGCCGAAGCCGACTGCCAGGCCCGTCCCGAGGGCGACCAGCACCGGCCCGACGGTGGCCGCGGACGGCAGTTCGGCGCGGACAACGGGAGCCGCCAGCGGCAGCGCGACGGCGGCCACGGCGACCCCGAGGGCGTCCCAGGGCAGCAGTCCGGCCACCTGCCGGGCCAGGGTCACCCCGACCACCACGGCCGCCAACCCGGTCACCGCCACCAGCAGCACCCGTCCCGGTACGGCGGTCACGTCGAGGTGCCAGCCGACCAGGCGGACCGGTGCGACCGCGAACCCGAGCGCCACCCAGCGGGCACCGACGATCCCGAACGCGCGGTGGGCGTACCCGAGCAGCAGCAGCCCGGCGACCACCGCGACCGCGACCGCCGAGTAGTGCGCGAAGGACTCGACCGCCGCCTCCCGGCGCGGCCCGGCCAGCCCGTCCGGGCTGACCCGGAACTCCCGGATCACCCACCACCGGACCAGCAGTCCACCGAGGACGATCAGCCCGGCGACGGTGACCGCGATGACCGGCCCCCGCCGTAGGGCTGTGGCCGCCGGCGTGGGCACGCTGTCCGGCCGGCGGCGCGGACCCCCGGTCGGCGAAGGCGGGGCCGACCCGTCACGGTCCCGGGGCGCCAGCACCGCGGCCAGCCTTCTCCGGTCCGTCAGCAGCGCGGCCAGCCTGCCACGGTCCCGGGGCGCCAGCACCGCGGTCAGGCCGGTGGCCGCTAGCGCCACCCAGTACAGCTCCGGGGAGAGCCCCGTCGGGGCGGGAGTCAGCAGGGCCGCGTACGCCGGCCCGGCCAGCACGCCGACCGCGAGCCCGCCGGCCAGTGCCGCCCGGACCGGGCCGGACGCCGTGCCGACCGCGAGCAGGACGCCGCCGAGCGTCAGCCCGGTGCCGACCGCCACCGCCAGGAAGGCCAGCGTTCCCAGCGGCGACGGCGCGTCGACCGACGTCACCACCGGCAGGGCGGCCGACCGGTCGGCGGTCACCACGAGCAGCAGCCCGGCCAGGGCGAGCCACCAGCCATCCACCCGGCGCACCGCGACGGCTGCCGCCGCCGCGACGGCCAGCGCGACCGGGGCGAGCACCCCGGACCGTAACGGCACGGTCGGCACCAGGTCGCCGAAGACGGTCGGCAGCAGCAGGTACGGCAGCACGGTCGCGAAGATCAGGCCGACGGTGGCGGTGGCCAGCGCCCCGGTCAGGGTGGCCGCCGCCGGCCGACGCACCGGGGCTGCCGATCGACGGGCCGGGGAAGGCGGCCGACGGGCCGGGGCGGCGGCGTCCGATGTGGTCGGGTCGTCCATGCCAACCTCCCCCGTCGCGGACCGCACCGATGCTGTCACGGTCGGCGTCCGTCCGCTGTCCCCCGACGAACGCCCTGGTCGGAGCGGGTGTATCGACGTTTGCCGGTTCACAAGCTGGTCACGGTCAGGTGACCGGCCAGACATCGCGAAACCCGAGAGTGAGGCCACGTTTTCGCAGCTCAGAGGAGCACGATGGCACCCACCCCGCCCACCGACGCCGAACTCGACACCTTCATCCGGGCCCGGCTCGCCTCGCTCGGTATCGACCTCGACCAGCTTCCCGCCGGCACCACCGCCGACCCGGTCACCGGTTCCCCGGGCCGGGACTCGGTGCTGGCCTCGCTGCGGTCGTTCGTCCGGTCCACGGTCACCGCGCTGGCCGCGTACCAGTTGCCCGCACCGGCCGGCACCGACCCGGCCGTGGCGATGGCCCTCTCCCAGCAGCCCGCGCCGATGCTCTACCCCTCGATCAGCACAGAATGGCGGGACCGGTGAACCTTCCCCAGCCGCTGGACCGGTCCATCGACCGGCGCGCCTTCCTGTCCCGTACCGCCGCCATCGCCGCCGCCTCGGCGGTCGGCGCGACGGTGGCCCTGCCCGGTCTGGCCCAGGCCACCCCGAAGGCGGCGCCCGCCGTCAGGTTCAATCCCGCGCTGAACGACGGGGACGCGTACGTCGCGCCCCGGCCGGAGGCGGTGGCCGACCCGACCGAACTGACCATCGCCGAGGCGGCCTGGCTGATCCGGGCCGGCAAGCTCACCCCGGAGAAGCTGGTCGAGGCGTACCTGGCCCGGATCAGCGCGTACGAGGGCACCTACCAGGCGTTCAACCTGGTGCTCGCCGAGGCGGCGGTCGCGGCGGCCCGGGCCGCCGCCAAGCGGCCCCGGCGGGGCGCGCTGCACGGCATCCCGCTGGCCATCAAGGACAACTACTGGACCGCCGGGGTACGCACCACCGCCAACTCGTACCTGTTCCAGGACTTCGTGCCGCCGTACGACGCGACGGCGGTGGCGAAGCTGGTCGCCAGCGGGGCGATCGTGCTGGGCAAGACGCAGATGGGGCCGTTGGCGACCACCCGGGCGACCACGCCGGCCGGGGTGGTCACCACGGTCAACGCCTGGACGCCGGAGAACCGGAGCACCGATCCGGGTGGCTCGTCCACCGGCACCGCCACCGCCGTGGCCGGCCGGCTGGCCACCAGCGGCACCGGCACCCAGACCGGTGGGTCGATCACCGCGCCGTCCAACGCGCAGAACCTGACCGGCCTGAAGCCGACCATGGGCCGGGTGTCGCTGGCCGGGATCATCCCGCTCAGCTACACCCGGGACCATCCCGGCCCGCTGGCCCGCGACGCCAAGGACGCGGCGATCATGCTGACCGCGATGGCCGGCGAGGACCCGGCCGACCCGCGTACCCAGGGGCTGCCGAAGGTGCCCGACCTGATCAGTGCGGCCACCCCGGTCAGCGGCGGGAGGAAGCTGCGCTGGAAGACCCGGATCGGGGTGCTGCCCGGGTTCACCGACGGCACCTCGGCGACCGCGCTGGCCCGCCGGGCGTACCTGGACACGCTGGCCGGGATCAGCGGCGCGACCGTGGTGGACGTGCCACTGCCGGACGACTGGGCGCTGCTGACCGGGAACGCCTTCAACAACGTCCGGCTGCCCGAGCGCAGCGAGCCGTTCATGCCGTACCTGCGGACCGACCTGCGCGGCTTCGGGGTGTCGGTGACGAGCTGGTTGCAGGGCGCGCTGCTCGGCGCGAACGAGTTCGTCACCGGGCAGCGGGCCAAGCTGCTGCTGATGGAACGGGTCCTGGACCAGTTGTTCGACAAGTGCGACGTGGTGGTGCAGACCGGGCCGGTGCCGTTCGACATCCTCGGCCTGCCGGAGATCGGCTTCCCGATCGGGTTCACCACCGCCGGGGTGCCGATCGGCACCATCCTGGGCGGCCTGCCGTACGGCGAGGACCGGCTGTTGTCGGTGGTGGCCGCATACCAGGCCCGTACCGACTGGCACTGGCGGCGTCCGCCGAACCCGGCGGCGGCTGCGGCGGCCCCGGCCGCGGCGGCCCGCTCGCTGGCGCCCACCGGCGGCTCCGCTGAGCTGCGGCTCAGTGCCGAGGAGGTCGCCGAGCTGACCCAGTGACCCGGTTTCAGAGGTGAATCCGCCGGCGCCGGGCCGGGCCGTCACCGCCAGCGCGGTACGGTCCGGCCCGGCCGTTATCGACGGGCGGGACGGCCCGGACCGGATCTACTCTTGCCCGATGACTGATACGGCGAGGACGGCCCGCGCCGGAGTCCCCGAGCGTCCCACCCTGGACGGCATCGAGGAGACCTGGGCGCGCCGCTGGCAGGAGGAGGACACGTACGCGTTCGACCGCTCGAAGGCGACCGTCCGGGGTCGTGGCGCGGCGGCAGACGCGCCGAGCCCGGATGGTCGTAGGTCGGACGTGTACGCGATCGACACCCCGCCGCCGACCGTATCCGGCGAACTGCACATGGGTCACGTCTTCTCGTACACGCACACCGACACGGTGGCCCGGTTCCAGCGGATGCGCGGCCGGACGGTGTTCTACCCGATGGGCTGGGACGACAACGGCCTGCCCACCGAACGTCGGGTGCAGAACGTGTACGGGGTGCGCTGCGACCCGTCGCTGCCGTACGACCCGGCGTGGACGCCGCCGGCTGCCCCGGTCGACGACGCCGCCCGTGCCGACCCGACGCCGATCTCCCGGCGCAACTTCGTCGAGCTGTGCGCGACGTTGACCGCCGAGGACGAGCAGGTCTTCGAGGCGCTGTGGCGGCGGCTCGGGCTGTCGGTGGACTGGTCGCTGACGTACACCACGATCGGGTCGGCGGCCCGGACCGCCTCGCAGCGGGCGTTCCTGCGGAACCTGGCGCGCGGCGAGGCGTACCAGGCGGAGGCCCCGACCCTGTGGGACGTGGGGTTCGGCACCGCCGTGGCGCAGGCCGAACTGGAGGACCGGGAACGCCCCGGCGCGTACCACCGGCTGCGGTTCACCGGACCGGACGGGCGGGAGGTGCTGATCGACACCACCCGGCCGGAGCTGCTGCCGGCCTGCGTGGCGCTGGTCTGCCACCCCGACGACGACCGGTACGCCGACCTGGTCGGCACGTCGGTGCGTACCCCGGTGTTCGGGGTGGCGGTGCCGGTGCGCGCGCACCCGCTGGCGGACCCGGCCAAGGGCACCGGCATCGCGATGGTCTGCACGTTCGGTGACCTGACCGACGTGACCTGGTGGCGGGAACTGGCCCTGGAGACCCGGGTGGTGATCGGCCGGGACGGCCGGCTGCTGCCCGAACCGCCGGCCGGGGTGCCGGCGGACCGGTACGCGCCGCTGGCCGGGCAGGGCGTCAACGCGGCCCGGCGGACCGTGGTGGGGTTGCTGGCCGACGCGGGTGACCTGGTCGGCGAGCCGCGTCCGATCACCCACCCGGTGAAGTTCTACGAGCGCGGCGACCGGCCGTTGGAGATCGTCTCGACCCGGCAGTGGTATCTGCGCAACGGTGGCCGGGACGCGGGGCTGCGCGCCGAACTGCTGGCCCGGGGCGGGGAGCTGAACTGGGTGCCGGGGCACATGCGCCACCGCTACGAGCACTGGGTGGGCGGCGTGACCGGTGACTGGCTGGTCAGCCGGCAGCGGTTCTTCGGGGTGCCGGTGCCGGTCTGGTACCGGCTCGACGACGCTGGCGAGCCGGACCACGCCCAGCCTCTCACACCACCGGAGTCGGCGCTCCCGGTCGACCCGTCCAGTGAGCCGCCGCCCGGCTTCGACGAGGCGCAACGCGGCCGACCGGGCGGTTTCATCGCCGATCCGGACGTACTGGACACCTGGGCGACGTCGTCGCTGACCCCGCAGATCGTCGGCGGCTGGGAGACCGACCCGGACCTGTTCGCCCGGGTCTTCCCGATGGACCTGCGCCCGCAGGGCCAGGAGATCATCCGGACCTGGCTGTTCTCCACCGTGGTCCGCGCCCACCTGGAACACGGCGTGCTGCCCTGGCGGGACACCGTGCTGTCCGGCTGGATCCTCGACCCGGACCGGAAGAAGATGTCCAAGTCCAAGGGGAACGTGGTCACCCCGATGGCGCTGCTGGAGCAGCACGGCTCGGACGCGGTCCGGTACTGGGCGGCCAGCGGCAAACCCGGCATGGACCTGGCCTTCGACCCGGCCCAGATCCGGATCGGCCGGCGGCTCGCCACCAAACTGCTCAACGCGTCGAAGTTCGCCCTCGGGCTGGGTGCCGCCGACGCGCTGCGCGCCCCGGCGACCGAACCGCTGGACACCGCGATGCTCGCCGAACTGTCCACCGTGGTCGGGGCGGCCACCGCCGCCTTCGACGGGTACGACCACACGGCGGCCCTACAGGCGGCCGAGGCGTTCTTCTGGCGGTTCTGCGACGACTACATCGAGCTGGTCAAGGAACGCGCGTACGGCACCGGGCCGGGGGCCGACTCGGCGCGGGCGGCGCTGGCCACCGCGCTGTCGGCGCAGTTGCGGCTGTTCGCCCCGGTGCTGCCGTACGTGACCGAGGAGGTGTGGTCGTGGTGGCGGTACGGCTCGGTGCACCGCGCGCCCTGGCCCACCACGTACGAGGTGGACCGGGCGATCCGGGGCACCGCCGATCCGGCGCTGCTCCGCCTGGCCGGTGACGCGCTCAGCCAGGTCCGCCGGGCCAAGTCCGAACGGAAGCTGTCCATGAGGACCGCAGTGCCGCTGGCCGAGGCGCTCGCCCCGGCCGCCGTCCTCGACCAGCTCACCCTGGTCGCCGACGACCTGCGCGCCGCCGGCCGGATCGACCGGCTGGACCAGCTGCCCGACCGGACACCGGAGCTCGTCATCGCCTGCGCCTTCTGAGGACGGGCGACGGTCCTTCCCGCCCGGCCGACGCGGGCGGGAAGGACCCCGGGCTCAGCTCGTCTCGCCGGTGACCGAGAAGGACCGCAGGCGCTGGATCGCCAGGGCGGTGAAGCCCAGGCTGACCAGGATGGACATCACCACCGACACCGGCACCGAGACGTCGGTGGCGAGCAGCCCGGTCGGGGCGATCCGGTCGGCCAGCGTGATCACGTACTGCTGGATGGAGAGCACCTTCGTACCGGAGACGAAGTTGCCCAGCAGCCCCTCCCAGATCAGCACGTAGACCAGGCCGAGCAGCACCGGCCGGCGGGTGACCAGGCTGAGCGCCACGAAGAACGCCGAGTACGCCAGCGCGCCGACCGCCGAGGCGAGGGCGAGGGCCAGGCCGAGGCGTACCGAGTGGGCCAGCACGCCCGCGACGTACAGCGGCAGCGCGACGGTGAGCGTGCTGACCCCGAACGCCACCGCCAGCTTCGGCAGCACGATCTGCCAGCGCGGCAGCGGCTTGGTCAGCACGTGCACGATGGTGCCGTCGTCGATCTCCGCGCCGAGCACGCCGGTGCCGACGATCAGGGCGACCACCGGCAGCACCACGGCCAGGCCGAGCCCGACCAGCACCGGCGGCCCCCACTGGGCGGGGTCGACGCCGAGGGCGCGGGAGAGCACCGCCAGGGCGACCAGGATCGCCGGCAGCGGGACGAGCATCAGGAACCGGCGGCGACCGAACAGCCCCCGGGCGGTGATCCAGGTGACGGTGGACATGTCAGGCCTCCACGAGGTAGGAGAAGACGCTCTCCAGGGACTCGTCCTCGGGCAGCAGCCGGCGGACCCGGATGCCCTCCTTCAGCGCGATGCGGGGCAGCGCCCGGGTGAACGCGCCGTAGTCGCCGGCCCGCACGGTCAGGCCGGAGCGGTCCAGTTCGACCCCGTTGACCGAGGGCTCGGCCATCAGCGCGACGGCCAGGGCCCGGTCGTCGGTGGACTGCACGGCGAACACGTGCGGCCGGTTGGTCATCAGCCGGCGGATGGTCCGGAAGTCACCGGAGGCGGCCAGCCGGCCGGCCACCATCACCTGCACGGTGCCGGAGACCTGCTCGACCTCCTCCAGGATGTGCGAGCTGAACAGGATGGTCCGGCCGGCGTCGCCGAGCCGGTGCAGCAGCCCCATCATGTGCAGCCGCTGACGCGGGTCCATGCCGTTGAACGGCTCGTCGAGCAGCAGCACCTGCGGGTCGTGGACCAGCGCGGCGGCCACCCGGGTGCGCTGCCGCATGCCCTTGGAGTAGGTGCCGATCCGCCGGTTCTGGGCGTCCTCCATCTCGACCAGGTCGATCGCCCGGCGGGTCGCCGCCGCCGGGTCGGGCAGCTTGTGCAGCTTCGCGCTGGCCAGCACGAACTCGTACGCGGTGAGGAAGGTCTGCACCGCCTCGCGTTCGCTGACCAGGCCCAGCCGGCGGTAGACACCCGGGTTGCGCCAGGTGGGCTCGCCGTCCAGGGTGACCGTGCCCCGGCTCGGGGCGAGGAAGCCGGCCATCATGTGCAGCAGGGTGGTCTTGCCGGCGCCGTTCGGGCCGAGCAGGCCGGTCACCCCCGGGCCGAGGGTCATGCTGACGTCGTTGACCGCCACCACGTTGCCGTACCAGCGGGAGACGCCGGTCAGGGTCAGGTCGCTCATCAGGAGGCCACCTTCCGGTACCGGGCCAGCAGCAGCACGACCGAGACGACGACCAGGCCGAGGGCGGCGAGCGCGTACAGCGGGCCGAAGCCGCCGATCTGGTTGCCCGCGTCGCCGCTGCCGGGCGCGATCAGCAGGTCACCGAGCGCCCAGGTGCCGACCGCCTGGACGATGGTGGACGGCGAGCCGAGCAGGGCCAGCTCGTTGACCGTCGTCGAGGGCATCACCGACAGGGTGCCGACGATCGGGGTGGTCATCAGGAACACCGCCACCACGCCACCGGCGGCGAACGCCCGCTTGCCGGTGAGCGAGGCGACCAGCAGCCCGATCGAGGCGAACACCACCGCCCACAGCCCGGCGTACAGCAGGCCCGGCAGCAGGTCGAGCAGTTCGTTCCAGGTGCCCCGCCAGCCGTCGCCGGTGCTGAACGCGGCCCCCAGGAACATCAGCAGCTGCGGCGCGCCGAGCAGCAGCCACAGCGCGCTGACCAGGGCGGCCAGCTTGGCCAGCGGGTAGTCGGCGCGGGGCAGCGGCCGGGAGAAGTACAGCGGCAGCACCCCGCTGCGCAGGTCCCGGGAGACCAGTTCGGGCGCGACCACCGCGACGAAGAAGATGACCAGCCAGCTCATCGCGTCGGCGAACTGGGCGTACGTGAGCACCACCTCGCCGATCTGGGCGCGGACCGCGGTCGCCCCGGCGGCCACCAGCACCACGATGGCGACGATCAGCCAGGGGAAGATCTTGGCCTTGGCGCTGCGGCCCAACCCGAAGGCGGTCCGCAGGCCGTGCCCGTAGAGCGCGCCGAAGACCTGCCACCGGCCGAGCCGGGGGCCGGTGTACCGCTGGTAGCCGATGTCGTGGATGACACCGGTGGGTGCCGCCGCCGGGCGGCTGGACGGGTCAGGCATGGCTCGGCTCCCTCGGAGCGAAGAGTTCGGCCACCCGGTGCCGGCGCTGGTCGAGCCGGTGCAGCGGCAGGTCCAGCTCGGCGACCGCGCCGATGATCAGGTCGTAGGTGCGCTCGTCGGCGAGCGGGACGAGCAGCATCCGGCCGTCCCGCCCCACCGGCAGGTCGAGCGCGGCGAGCCGGGCGGCGAGCTGCTCGGTGCCCTCGCTCACCTCGACGGCGAGCACGTCGGTGGCGGAGGTCATCGCGGAGATCCGGTCGGCGCGCAGCAGCCGCCCGCCGTCGATGGCGACCAGGGTGTCGCAGATCCGCTCGACCTCGCCGAGCAGGTGGGAGCAGACCACCACGGAGATGCCGAACTCGGTGCCGATCCGGTGCACCAGGTTGAGCATGGCGTCCCGGCCGGCCGGGTCGAGGCCGTTGGTGGGTTCGTCGAGCAGCAGCAGGTCGGGGTCGTGCACCAGGGCCTGGGCCAGCTTCACCCGCTGTTTCATGCCGGTGGAGTAGCCGCCCACCGGCCGGTACCGCTCCTCGTAAAGGCCGACGTGGCGCAGCGCCTCGGAGGCCCGTTCGCGGGCCACGGTGCGCGGCAGCCCGCTGATCCGGGCCAGGTGGGTAACCAGTTCGGCGGCGGAGAGGTCGGGCGGCAGGGCGTCGTGTTCGGGCATGTAGCCGACCCGGGCGCGGACGCCGGCGGGGTCGGTGGTGGGGTCGAGGCCGAGGACCCGGACCCGACCGCTGGTCGGGGCGAGCAGGCCCAGCAGGATCTTGATGAGGGTGGACTTGCCGGCGCCGTTGGCACCGACCAGCCCGATGATCCCCGGTTCGACCGCGACGGTCAGGTCGGCCAGTGCCGTGACCCGTCCACCGTAGGTCTTGGTCAGCGACTCGGTCGCGAGCAGTGTCACGCCGTTCAGCCTAGGGAGCCCGGTCACCCTGGGACATCGGGCGCGCCCCTGATCCTGGGGGCGCTCCCATTAGGGGAACACCGGTAAGCCTTTCGTAACGCCGGGACGGCTGCCGTCCGGCGGCCCGGTGCCGCAGACTTCGATCATGTTCGCTCGTCTGTTGCGTACCCCGGCGACCTGGGTCGCCGTCACCGTCCTGGCCGCCGGGGCGGCGTTCGGCCTGTACTGGTTCCAGCCGTGGAAGCTGGTCACCGACACCGAGGTTGCCGAGTCGCTCTCCGCGGTCGGCACGGCCGCGCCGTCGCCGTCGGGCATGGCCGGCACCGCCGCGCCGTCGGGCCCGGCTCCGTCGGGCGCGGCCACTCCGGGCGGGTCGCCGTCCGCCGCCTCCACCGGGCCGGTCCTGGTACGCCGGGGCAGCTTCGTCACCCACGAGCACGCGACCTCGGGGGACGCCCGGATCGTCCGGTTGCCGGATGGTACGCACCGGTTGGAGCTGGTCGGCCTGGACACCTCGAACGGGCCGGACCTGCGGGTGTGGCTGACCGACCAGCCGGTCCGCTCCGGGGTGGCCGGCTGGCGGGTCTTCGACGACGGCCGATGGATCGAACTCGGCCGGTTGAAGGGGAACCGGGGCGACCAGGCGTACCCGATCCCACCGGACGTCGACCTCAGCACGCTGACCAGCGTCTCCGTCTGGTGCAAGCGGTTCTCGGTGTCGTTCGGGGCGGCCCCGCTGGACGCCGCCGGCTGATCGATCGGCGACGATCGTAGGGTGGCACTCTCGACCGATCGCCGGTCGGCTGCGAAACTGTGTGCCGGTCAGCGAGTGGGGGGTGTGATGAGCAAGGGCTGGGTGCTGCCCGACGACGTGCTCCGGGACGCGCCGGTGTACACACCGCGTCCGGGTGAGCTGGCCGACCTGGAGCTGCTGGTGAGCGGGGCGTACGCGCCGCTGGAGGGGTTCCTGACCCGCGCCGACCTCACCTCGTTGAGCCGGCGCGGACGGCTCGCCGACGGGACGTCGTGGCCGGTGCCGGTGACGCTCCAGGTGCCGGCGGCGGTGGCCGAGGGGCTGCGGCCGGGCGACCCGGAGGCCCGGGTGCTGGTGCTCACCGACGGTGAGGGTGCCCCGCTGGCCGCGCTGGACGTGCAGGACGTCTGGCCGACCCGGGACGGCATGGCCGGGCTGGGTGGCCCGGTGAAGCGGCTCGGCGACGGCGGGCACGCGCCGTTCCAGCGGTTGCGCCGTTCCCCGGAGGAGATCCGGGCGCTGCTGCCACCGGGGCGGGTGCTCGGCGTGATCGCCGACCGGCCGCTGCACCGGCCGCAGCTCGCCCACATCGCGCACACCACCCGCACGCTCGGCGCGCACCTGCTGGTGATGATCCCGGTCGGTGAGGACGCCACCGGCGGGCTGGCGCCCGAGGCGCTGGTCCGGACGATCTTCGCCGCCCGGGACCGGATGCCCCCGGCCACCCTGGTCACCGTGCCGATGGCCCGGCGACGGGACGAGATCAGCGACGCGCTGCTGCGCGCCCGGGTCTCCGCCGCGTACGGGGTGACCCACCTGCTCTCCGCCGGGGAGACGCTCTCCGGCGCCGGGCTGAAGGTGGTGGTCCCCCGGGAGCTGGCCTACGACAACCGGGACGGGCAGTGGCGCTGGCGGGACGACATCCCGCCCCGTAACCGGCGGTTGGCGCTCACCCCCGAGGAGATCGACGACCACCTGGACCGGGGTTTCCCGCTGCCCGAGTGGCACACCCCGCCGGCGGTGGCGAAGGAGCTGACCCGGGCGAGGCCGCCGCGCCGGCACCGGGGCGTGGTGGTCTTCCTGACCGGGCTCTCCGGGTCCGGCAAGTCGACGATCGCGTCCGGGCTGGCCGACGCGCTGCGCGAGGCCGGGGACCGGACCATCACCCTGCTCGACGGGGACGTGGTGCGCCGGGAACTCTCCGCCGGGCTGACGTTCAGCCGGGCCGACCGGGACCTCAACGTCCGACGGATCGGCTGGGTGGCCGCCGAGATCGCCCGGCACCGGGGGTTGGCGATCTGCTGCCCGATCGCCCCGTACGCCCAGGCGCGGGCGAACGCCCGGCAGATGGCCGAGGCGGCCGGGGCCGGGTTCGTGCTGGTGCACGTCGCCACCCCGCTGGAGGTCTGCGAACAGCGGGACCGCAAGGGCCTGTACGCGCGGGCCCGCGCCGGCCTGCTGACCGGCATGACCGGCATCGACGACCCGTACGAGGAGCCGACCGACGCGGATCTGGTGCTGGACACCTCGAAGATCTCGATCGAGGAGGGGGTGCAGCGGGTGCTGGGGCTGCTGACCGAGTCCGGTTGGGTGGAACCCCGGCTCCAGCCCGCCTGATCCGTCGGGTCGAACGTCACGGCCGGTCACGTCCTGGAGGGCGGGGCCGGCCGTCGTCTTCCCCTGGCCGGCCCGCCCGCGCTAGTGTTCATCTTTGTTGGAACACGTTCGACAGCGTCGGAGTTATCGGGGAGTGGGGGGCGGAGATGCTGGCGCGGCAGCGACAGGCGGCCATCCTGGACCGGGTCCGGGCCACCGGCGGCGTCCGGGTCACCGAACTGGCCGCCGAGTTCGGCGTCTCCGACATGACCATCCGCCGCGACCTGGACGCCCTGCACGCCCAGGGTCTGCTGGCGAAGGTGCACGGCGGGGCGACCGTGACCGGCCCCTCGGCCGCCGACGAACCCGGCTTCGACGCGAAATCGGTCCGGCAGCTCGCCGAGAAGGCCGCCGTCGCCGCGCACGCCGCCCGACTGGTCCGCCCCGGCGCGGCCGTCGCGCTCTCCGCCGGCACCACCACCGCCGAGCTGGCCCGCCGGCTGGTCGACGTACCCGGGCTGACCGTGGTGACCAACTCGTTGCGGGTCGCCGAGGTCTTCCACGGCGGCGGCCGGTCCGACCAGACGGTGATCCTGACCGGCGGGGTGCGCACCCCGTCCGACGCGCTGGTCGGGCCGCTCGCCGTCGCCGCCATCCACTCCCTGCACATGGACCTGCTCTTCCTCGGCGTGCACGGGATCAGCGAACGGGCCGGCTTCACCACCCCGAACCTGATGGAGGCGGAGACCAACCGGGCGCTGATGGCCGCCGCCGACCGGCTGGTGGTGCTCGCCGACCACACCAAGTGGGGCCTGGTCGGGCTCTGTTCCATCGGGGAACTGAGCCGGGCCGACGTGGTGGTCGTCGACGACCGGCTGCCCGAGGAGGGCCGCCGGGTGCTGGGCGAACAGGTGGGCGAGCTGATCGTCGTGGCCCGGTCGGCGGGCGGCCGGGCGGGAACCGCGACGGCGACGGAAGGGACACCGGCATGAAGCGTACGGTCACCAAACTGGCCGACGGCCGCGAGCTGATCTACTTCGACGAACAGGACGACGCCGTCCGGGACGCACCGGACCGGCGGGAACTGCCCCCTCCCCCGCCCGCCTCGCAGCTGCGCTACGACCCGCTGCTGGACGAGTGGGTGGCGGTCGCCGTGCACCGCCAGACCCGGACCTTCCTCCCGCCGGCCGACCAGTGCCCGCTCTGCCCGTCCACCGCCGACCGGCTCAGCGAGATCCCGGCGGCCAGCTACGACGTGGCCGTCTTCGAGAACCGCTTCCCGGCGCTGAGCCAGCGGATCGCCGACGAGCCGGCGGCGGTCACCCCGTTCACCGAGATCCGTCCCGGGCTGGGCCGGTGCGAGGTGGTCTGCTTCACCGACGACCACCATGCCGCGTTCGCCAGCCTGCCGCCGGGCCGGGTCCGTACCGTCGTCGACGCGCTCGCCGACCGGACCGCCGCGCTGAGCGCGCTGCCCGGCGTCGAGCAGGTGTTCTGTTTCGAGAACCGGGGCGTCGAGATCGGCGTCACCCTGCACCACCCGCACGGTCAGGTCTACGCGTACCCGTTCGTCACGCCCCGGACCCGCAAGATGCTCGCCGCCGCCCGACGGCACCACGACCGCACCGGCGGCAACCTCTACGCCGACGTGCTCGCCGCCGAACGGGCCGCCGGGGACCGGGTGGTCGCGGCCAACGAACACTGGACGGCGTACGTGCCGGCGGCGGCCCGCTGGCCGTTCGAGGTGCACGTCGCCCCGCACCGGCCGGCGCCGGACCTGCCGGCGCTCGGCGACGCCGAACGGGACGCCTTCGGCCCGCTCTACCTGGACCTGCTGCGGCGCTTCGACGCGCTGTTCGACCTGCCGATGCCGTACATCGCGGCCTGGCACCAGGCGCCGGTGCGGATCGACCGGGAGCTGGGTCACCTGCATCTGCAACTGTTCAGCATCCGGCGGGCGGCCGACAAGCTGAAGTACCTGGCCGGCTCGGAGTCGGGGATGGACGTCTTCATCAACGACATCGCCCCGGAACGCGCCGCCGACCTGCTCCGCGCCGGCTAGCGGGACGCAGGGCGCGGGGGGCCCGGGACAGGGCCCCCCGCTGGGAAGGGACGGCTGGCTGCACGCGACAGCCGGGAAGGCTGGCTGACCGGCGTCCACACATGGCGGGCGACGTCAGGTCAACCTCCCTGGACGGGACTGGCATCACCGTCCGCACGGTTCAACGAGGCGCGCCGGGCGGAGGTGACGCGGCCCGCGCCGACACAGCAGGGGCCCCGGGTCGCCCCGGGGCCCCTGCTCGCGGAGTACGTCAGGCGCCGAGCTTGCGGGCCAGGTTCTCGTCCAGCACGTTCATGAACTCGTCGGTGGTCAGCCACGGGGCGTCCCGGCCGATGAGCAGCGCCAGGTCCTTGGTCATCTGGCCGCCCTCGACGGTGTCGACGATGACCTGCTCCAGGGTGTTGGCGAACTCGGTGACCGCCGGGGTGCCGTCCAGCTTGCCCCGGTGGGCCAGGCCCCGGGTCCACGCGTAGATCGAGGCGATCGGGTTGGTGGAGGTCTTCTCGCCCTTCTGCCACTGCCGGTAGTGCCGGGTGACGGTGCCGTGCGCGGCCTCCGCCTCGACGGTGCGGCCGTCCGGGGAGAGCAGCACCGAGGTCATCAGGCCGAGCGAGCCGAAGCCCTGCGCGACGGTGTCGGACTGCACGTCACCGTCGTAGTTCTTGCACGCCCAGACGTACCCGCCCTCCCACTTGAGCGCGGCGGCGACCATGTCGTCGATCAGCCGGTGCTCGTAGGTGAGGCCGGCGGCGTCGAACTCGGCCTTGAACTCGTTCTCGAACACCTCGGCGAAGATGTCCTTGAACCGGCCGTCGTACGCCTTGAGGATGGTGTTCTTGGTCGACATGTAGACCGGGTAGTTGCGGTCCAGGCCGTACCGGAACGAGGCGCGGGCGAAGTCCCGGATCGACTCGTCGAAGTTGTACATGCCCATGGCGATGCCGCCGCCGGGGAAGTTGGCGACCTCCATCTCCATCGGCTCGCCGCCGTCGGCCGGGGTGTAGGTGATGGTGACCGTGCCGGGGCCGGGTACCACGAAGTCGGTGGCCTTGTACTGGTCGCCGTGCGCGTGCCGGCCGATGATGATCGGCTTGGTCCAGCCGGGTACCAGCCGCGGCACGTTGGACATGATGATCGGCTCACGGAAGACGACGCCACCGAGGATGTTCCGGATGGTGCCGTTGGGCGAGCGCCACATCTTCTTCAGGCCGAACTCCTCGACCCGGGCCTCGTCGGGGGTGATGGTGGCGCACTTGACACCGACGCCGTGCTCCTTGATGGCGTTGGCGGCGTCGATGGTCACCTGGTCGTCGGTCTCGTCGCGGTACTGGATCGACAGGTCGTAGTAGTGCAGGTCGACGTCGAGGTAGGGCAGGATCAGCTGCTCTCGGATCTGCTTCCAGATGATCCGGGTCATCTCGTCGCCGTCGAGTTCCACGACCGGGTTGTTAACCTTGATCTTCGCCATCGGCCGGCGCTCCTCTCGGGGGACATGCTCAAGCAGTACGAGCGTACTGCCATGGCGCGGCGCGCCCCACCCGGGCCTCGCGATCGGCGAAGCGGAGCAGGGCCCGCCGCCACGGAGATCCGTGGCGGCGGGCCCTGAATACCCGGTGGACCGGGATGTCACATGTTGGCGACGTCACTCTGCTTGGCGCGGACCGCCTCGGCGGCCTCCTTCAGGCTGGCCAGCTCGTCGGCGTCCAGGTCGGTCGCCACGACCCGCTTGACACCCTCCGCGCCCAGCTCGGCCTCGACCCCCAGGTAGACGCCGGAGATGCCGTACTCGCCGTCGACCCAGGCGCAGACCGGCATGACCTCGCCGGAGTCCTCGGCGACGGCCTTCGCCATCCGGGCCGCGGCGGCCGACGGGGCGTAGTACGCCGAACCCGTCTTGAGCAGGGCGACCACCTCGGCCCCGCCGTTGCGGGTCTTGACCACCAGGTCCTCGATCTGCTCGGCCGGCATGACGTCGCGCAGCGGCTTGCCGTCCACCGTGCTGCGGGACGGCACCGGGACCATGGTGTCGCCGTGCGAGCCGAGGGTGAGGGTCCGCACCGACTTCACCGGTACGCCGAGCGCCTCGGCGACGAAGTTGCTGAACCGGGCGCTGTCCAGCATGCCGGCCTGGCCGAGCACCCGGTTCTTCGGGAACTGGGTGGCGAGCTGGGCCAGCGCGGTCATCTCGTCCAGCGGGTTGGACACCACGATCACCACGGCGTTCGGGGCGAACTTGGCGACGTTCTCGGAGACCTGCCGGACGATCTTGGCGTTGGTCTCCAGCAGGTCCATCCGGCTCATGCCCGGCTTACGGGGCAGGCCGGCGGTGATCACGACCACGTCGGAGCCCTCGATGGCCTCGTAGCCCTCGCCGTTCGGGCCGGTGGTGACGCCGACGACCTTGGTCTCGAAGCCCTCGATCGCCCGCGACTGGTTGAGGTCCAGGGCCAGACCCGCGGGCTTGCCCTCCACGATGTCGGTGATCACGACGGTGTCGAAGACGTCGTACTCGGCCAGGCGCTGTGCGGTGGTGGAGCCGTAGAAGCCGGCCCCGACGACAGTGACCTTCTTACCCATGGTCGTCCCACTCCCTGCTACCAGTCGGTTTTCCGGACCGTATCAGTCATGGTGACACCGAGCAGGGCGAGGGCGGACGCATATGACGTAGTCGGCACCGACCGCGCGACCGGGCCGGGACGGGCCGTTCCCGGGCCGGAGCCACCGCCCGGCCCGCGCGGCCCGTCCTCCTCTGTGGCCCCGTCGGCCGGGACCGCTACCGCTCGGCGCGCTCCACCACGTTGGTCAGCAGCATCGCCCGGGTCATCGGGCCCACCCCGCCGGGCATCGGCACCACCTTGCCGGCCACCTCGGCCACCTCCGGGTCGACGTCGCCCGTGTAGCGGCCCTTGCCGTCCGCGCCGATCACCCGGGTGATGCCCACGTCGACCACGGTCGCGCCGGGGCCGACCATGTCGGCGGTGAGCAGCCCCGGCACCCCGGCGGCCACGATCACGATGTCGGCGGCGCGGGTGTGCGAGGCCAGGTCGAGGGTGCCGGTGTGGCAGAGCGTGACGGTGGCGTTCTCGCTGCGCCGGGTGAGCAGCAGACCGAGCGGCCGGCCGACCGTGTTGCCCCGGCCCACCACGGCCACGTTCGCGCCGCGCAGCGGCACGTCGTGCCGGCGCAGCAGCTCCACGATGCCGCGCGGGGTGCAGGGCAGCGGGCCGTCGTAGCCGAGCACCAGGCGGCCCAGGTTGACCGGGTGCAGGCCGTCGGCGTCCTTGTCCGGGTCGATCAGCTCCAGCGCCCGCTGGGTGTCCAGGTGGCCCGGCAGCGGAAGCTGCACGATGTAGCCGTGGCAGCCCGGGTCGGCGTTCAGCTCGGCGAGCACCGCGTCCACCTGCTCCTGGGTGGCGTCGGCGGGCAGCTCACGCCGGATCGAGGCGATGCCCACCTCGGCGCAGTCCCGGTGCTTGCCGTTGACGTACGCCTGGGAGCCCGGGTCCGCCCCGACCAGGACCGTGCCCAGCCCGGGGGTGATGCCCCGCTCCGCCAGTGCCTTGACCCGTACCCGCAGCTCGTCCTTGATCTCCGCCGCGGTCGCCTTGCCGTCCAGGATCGTCGCCGTCACGTCCCGATCGTCTCACGCCCGGCAGCCGCCGTTCCGCCGACCCGCGCCACCCGGCGCTGACCTGCGGTGACGCCCCGGCACCGGACCGGGCACGGGACGTGGCATTGCTCACCCTCCGTCACGTTCGCAGGTCGGATGGCCTAGGTTCCCCCACGCGCCCGGGTCCACCAGACCCGGGCGCGAACGACGTCCACGGGACGCGGGCGACACCGACGGCCACCGAACGCGGGCGCGAACGACGAGGAGACGCAATGCAGGTACGCGGGCTGACCGCCTGGACCGTCCCGCTGGTGCTGGCTCTGGCGCTGACCGCCTGCGGCGACGCGGACACCGCCGGCCGGGCCGACCCCGACGGAACGGTACGTATCGAGATCGCCGAGCCGCAGCACCTGGTCCCGACGCACACCGTCGAGACCAGCGGGTCCCAGGTGCTCAGCGCGCTGTTCAGCCCGCTGGTCGACTACGACGCGCAGAACCGGCCGTACGAGGTGGCCGCCGAGTCGGTCACCTCGGCCGACAACCGGGTCTGGACGGTACGGCTCAAGGACGGCTACACCTTCCACAACGGTGAGCCGGTCACCGCCGACAACTACCTCGACGCGTGGAACTACGGCGCGTACGGGCCGAACGAGCAGAACAGCAGCTACTTCTTCGAGAAGATCCTCGGGTACGCCCAGTTGCAGGGCGAGCGGCCGAAGGCCCGGACGCTGCGCGGGCTGGCCCGGGTCGACGACCTGACCTTCACCGTGACGCTCGGTGAGCCGTACGCCGACTTCCGCAGCATGCTCGGCTACACCGCGTTCTACCCGCTGCCGAAGGCGGCGTTCACCGCGCCGGGCGTGCTCGACCCCGGATACGAGCAGGCCCCGATCGGGCAGGGGCCGTTCCGGATGAAGGGCAGCTGGCAGCACGACGCCAGCATCACCGTCGAACGGTACGACGCCTTCCCCGGCCGGCAGCCCCGGGTGGCCGGCGTCGACTTCCGGATCTACCAGCAGCCCAGCGCCGCGTACGCGGACGTCCTCTCCGACAACCTGGACGTGATCAAGAACATCCCGACCGAACGGCTCGGCAGCGCCGGGGACGACCTCGGCGACCGGTTCAAGCGGAGTCCCGCCTCGTCGCTGGAGGTGCTGGCGTTCCCCACCTTCGAGGCGGAGTTCGCCGACCCCCGGGTGCGGCGGGCCATCTCGATGGCCATCGACCGGAACGGGATCAGCGAGTCGGTCTTCAAGGGCTCGGAGCCGCCGGCCCGCTCGTTCGTGTCGCCGGTGGTCGCCGGCTACCGGGCGGACACCATCGGGGAAGCCGGCCGGTACGACCCGGCGGCGGCCCGGAAGCTGTACGAGGAGGCCGGCGGCCCGGCCCGGATCGAGCTGTCGTACAACACCGACGGCGGGCACGCGGCCTGGATCGGGGCGACCTGCGCGCAGCTCACCGCGAACCTGGGCGTCGAGTGCGTGGCCAGCGCGGTGCCCCGCTTCGCGGACCTGCTGACCGCCGTCGACCGGCGGGAACACGTCGGGCTGTTCCGGATGGGCTGGGTGATGGACCACCCGTCGATGGAGAACTACCTGGGCCCGCTGTACGGCAGCACCGGCTCGGCCAACTACTACGGGTACGCCAACCCGGAGTTCGACCGGCTGCTCGCCGAGGGGACCCGCGCGACCACCGGGGAGGCGGCGATCCGCCGGTACCAGCAGGCCGAGGACCTGCTGGCCCGGGACCTGCCGGTGATCCCGCTGCGGCACGGGCAGAACGTCTTCGGGCACTCCACGAAGGTCCGGAACGTGGAGATGGACCTGTTCGACCGGGTCGACCTGCTCACCATCGAGGCCCTGCGAGCCGGGTGAGGTGAGACCGGGCCGTGGGGACAGGGCCGCCGGGTCGCGGCGGCCCCGTCCCGGACGGTCAGTGGAAGAAGTGCCGGGTGCCGGTGAGGTACATGGTCACGCCGGCTTCGGCGGCGGCGGCGATCACCTCGTCGTCGCGGATCGAGCCGCCCGGCTGGACCACCGCGCGCACCCCGGCGTCGAGCAGCACCTTCAGGCCGTCGGCGAACGGGAAGAACGCGTCGGAGGCGGCCACCGCGCCCTTGGCCCGGTCCGCGCCGGCCCGGTTCACCGCCAGGTGCGCCGAGTCGACCCGGTTGACCTGGCCCATGCCCACCCCGACGGTCGCCCCGTCGGCGGCGAGCAGGATCGCGTTGCTCTTCACCGAGCGGACCGCCCGCCAGGCGAAGACCAGGTCGCGCAGCAGGTCGTCGTCGGCCGGGTCACCGGCCACCAGCCGCCAGGCGGCCGGGTCGTCGCCGGGGGCGTCCACCCGGTCGGCGAGCTGCACCAGTACGCCACCGCCGACCTGCCGCCACTCGGCCGGCGGCGGGGTCCAGGCCGGGGCCCGCAGCAGCCGCAGGTTCTTCTTGGTCTGGAGGACCTCGACCGCGCCGGGCTCGTACCCGGGGGCCACCAGGACCTCGGTGAAGATGTCCTTGACCTGCTCGGCCAGCGCCACGGTGACCGGCCGGTTGACCGCGATCACCCCGCCGTACGCGGACACCGGGTCGCAGGCGTGCGCCTTGCGGTGCGCCTCGGCCACGTCGACGCCGACCGCGATGCCGCACGGGTTGGCGTGCTTGATGACCGCCACGGCCGGCTGGTCGGCGAAGTCGTTCGCGGCCCGCCAGGCGGCGTCCGCGTCGACGTAGTTGTTGTAGGACATCTCCTTGCCGTGCAGCTGCTCGGCCTGGGCCAGCCCGGCCGGGGCATCCGGGGCGGTGTAGAGGGCGGCCCGCTGGTGCGGGTTCTCGCCGTACCGCAGCGCCCGCTGGGCGCGCAGCCCCAGCCCGGTGAAGGCCGGCCAGTCCGCGTCCTCCTCCTGGGTGAGCCGGGTGGCGCACCAGTTCGCCACGGCCACGTCGTACTCGGCGATGTCGGCGAAGGCGCGGGCCGCCAGCGCGCGGCGCTGCGCCAGCGTGAAGCCGCCCGTCTCCAGGGCGGCCAGCACCCTCGGGTACGCGGACACGTCGGTCACCACGGCGACCGAGGCGTGGTTCTTGGCGGCGGCCCGGACCATCGCCGGCCCACCGATGTCGATCTGCTCGACGCACTCGTCGACGCCCGCCCCGGAGGCGACCGTGGCCTGGAACGGGTACAGGTTGGACACCAGCAGGTCGATGCCGACGATGCCGTGCTCGTCGAGCTGGCCGGCGTGCGTGTCCTTGCGCAGGTCGGCCAGGAGGCCGCCGTGGATCGCCGGGTGCAGGGTCTTCACCCGACCGTCGAGGATCTCCGGGAAACCGGTCACCGACTCGACGGCGGTCACCGGCACACCGGCCCCGGCGATCGTCGCCGCGGTGCTGCCGGTCGACACGATCTCGACCCCGGCCGCGTGCAGGGCCCGGGCCAGGTCGACCAGGCCGGTCTTGTCGTAGACGCTGACCAGCGCCCGCCGGATCGGCCGGCGCCCGTCGTCGGGGGTACTCACGGAACAGTGACCTTTCTTCCGGTGATCGTCCAGCCGTCGCGGACCAGCCGGCCGACCTGCTCGACCAACTGCCGCCGCTCGGCGGACTTGATGCGCTCGGTGAGCGACTCCTCGTCGTCGTCGTCGAGGACCGGCACCGCGACCTGGGCGACGATCGGCCCGGTGTCCATGCCCGCGTCGACGAAGAACAGCGTCGCCCCGGTGATCTTCACGCCGTAGGCGAGGGCGTCCCGGGGGCCGTGGATGCCGGGGAAGGCCGGCAGCAGGGTGTTGTGGGTGTTCAGGTAACGGTCGCCGAAGGCGGCCAGGAAACGCGGGCCGACGAGCTTCAGGAAACCCGCCGAGACCACCAGGTCCGGGCGGTGCTCCGCGACCCGGGCGGTGAGCGCGGCGTCCCAGTCCTCGCGGGCCGGGTGGTCCTTCACCCGCTCGACGAAGGTCGGCACCCCGGCGGCGGCGGCCCGGTCCAGCCCGGCGATGCCGTCGCGGTCGGCGCCCACCGCGACCACCCGGGCACCGTAGGCCGGATCGGCGGTGGCGTCGAGCAACGCCTGGAGGTTGCTCCCGGAACCGGAGACGAGGACGACGATGCGGGCGGCGGACGCGGGCTCGGTCACCAGGTCACCCTATCGGGCAACCGGCGAGGGCCCTCCGCAGGCCGGCACCTCCCCCGGCCGGCCTTTCCGGTGGCCCCGACCCGCCTTTCCGGTGGGACGGCAGCCCGCCGAGCACCCGGAAGTCGCACCGAACGGGTACTCTGCCGACGCTCGATACTCGATCCGCCGCCGGTGGCATCCCTGCACGTCACACCGCCGTCGTCCGGGTCACCTGATCAAGGAGTGCAAACCGATGCAGCCCGGATACCCTTCGCAGCCGCCCCAGATCGACAACAACATGACGATGTCGATCGTCGCCATCTTCCTGTTCTGGCCGCTGGCCATCCCCGCCCTGATCAACGCCTCGAAGGTCAACCCGCTGGTCCAGCAGGGTGACTACGCTGGCGCGCAGGCCGCCGCGGCCGAGAGCAAGAAGTGGTCGAAGTGGGCCCTCATCGTCGGTCTCGGTTGGTACGCCATCGCCCTCGTCTGCTGCCTGCTGGGTGGCCTTGGGTCGATCATGGGTGCCAACTCGACCGTCTGAGTCGTCCCCAGCCCAACCAAGGAGCCCGCATGCAGCCCGGTAACCCCGGTCAGGACCCGTACGGCCAGCAGCCGCCACCGGACCCGACCGCGCCGCAGTACTCCGACCCGTACGCCCAGCCGCCGCAGGCACCGTACGGTCAGCAGCCGCACGACCCGTACGGGCAGCCGCCCACCTCGGGTCAGCCGTACGGACAGCCGTACGGCCAGCAGCCGCACGACCCGTACGGCCAGCAGCCCACCTCGGGACAGCCGTACGGACAGCAGTACCCCGATCCGTACGCGCAGCAGCAGCCGCAGCAGCCGTACGGTGCGGCACCGGGCTACCCGGTCGGCCAGTACGGCGGGTTCGGCCCGACGCCGCAGAACAACAACCTCGGTCTGATCGGGATGATCGCCGGCATCGCCTCGATCGTCTTCGCCATCTGCTGCGCCTTCCTCGGCATCATCCTCGGTGTCGCCGGGGTGGTGCTGGGCGTGATGGGCCAGAAGAAGGCGGACCAGGGGCTGGCCAACAACCCGGGCCAGGCCAAGGCCGCACTGATCACCGGTGCGGTCGGCATCGTCCTGGGGATCGCCAACGCGATCCTCGGCGTCGCGCTCAACCTGAACACGCTGAACCTGTCCTGAGCGACCGGCAGCGGCGATCCGCGGACGGGGTGTCCGGCATGCTGCCGGACACCCCGTCGCCGTACCGGCCGCTTCCGAGCGGTGCTCCCGCCGGGTTCCGCCGGCCGGGGCACAGCCGGCGACTCCGGGCCTCACGGCCGGGCCGGCGGCTCCGGGCGGCTGAGGGCACGTGGGTCCGGGCGGCTGAAGGTGCGGGCGGCGGCGGCGCCGATCAGCGCGCCGACCGTCAGGACCGCGGTGGTCACCGCGGTCACCTGCCAGGCGACCGGGCCGAGTTCGGCGAGCCGGCCGCCACCGAGCGGCCCGCCGGAGAACGCCGCCACCGCGCCGAGGAGCAGCCCGGCCACCGGGCCGGCCAGCGCCGCCGAGCCGAGCAGCGCCGCCCAGGGCAGCGGGGTCCGCTCGTCGCCGGCCAGCCGCAGCAGGCGGCGGGCGAGCAGCCAGCCGGCCGCCATCCCGATCAGCACCGGCACGGCGAGCAGCAGTGTGCCGGCCCCGTCGACCGGGCCACGGGGCAGGCCGGCGAGCAACGGGACCGCCGGCAGCGCGCCCACGGACACCTCGCTGGTGCGTACCGCCGTGTCGGTGCCGACGGCGAAGCCGGGACCGAGCAGGTAGCTGGTCGCCCAGATCGCCGCGTTCGGCGCGTACGCCAGGCTGACCAGGGTGATGCCGGCCTGGCCGGCGACCCCGGTCCGGTACGCGCCGATCATGTCGGCGGCGTCCCCGCCCCCGGTGGCGATGGCGAGCCCGGCGGCGCCCGCCCCGGCACCGGCCAGCAGCAGGCCGGCGACCAGCCCGGTGCGTACCCCGTCCCGCAGCACGGCGGGCGCCCGGCGGGCCAGCGCCGCCGGTGCTCCGGTGGTACGCAGCGCGCCGGCCAGCGCGGCCAGCGCCGCCACGACGCCCAGGGTCAGCGCGGCCCGTAGCGGAGCGGCCCCGGGGCCGGCGAGCAGCGCGGCGGGTACGCCGAGCAGCGCGTAGCCGAGGCTGACCGCGCCGGCTGCGACGAACGCGGGCCGGACGTCCCGGCTGCCGCGCGCGCCGAGTGCCCGGGTGGTGTGCACCCCGGCCCGGGTCAACCGCCAGACCACCAGGGCGGTCAACGCCAGCGGGGCGACACCGAGCGGGCCGGCGCCGGTGTCGAGCGGCACCCCGTGGCCGAGCAGCCAGCCGGCCAGGCCGGCGCGCAGCGCCCCGCCCGGGGAGCCGGCGTCCTCGCTCCACTGGACCAGGCCGAGCACCACGACGACCGGCAGGTACGAGGTGACGGCCGCCCAGCCGGCCGCGACCGTGGCGGCGACGACGAGCGGTGCCCGGCCGGACCGGGGCTCGGGCCGCCGGGCCGGCGGCCGGGGGCCGGCGCGACGACGCGGCCGGGTGTCGGCGTCGACACCGGCGGGACGGCGGGGCTGATCAGGGGTGATGGCGGACATCGCGTTCTACTCTGGCACGCCGGGCGGGCGGTGGCAGTCCGATAAGCCGTCGGATCGTGGCGAGTTCGGTGATCCGTCCGCCCCGGACGGTTCCGGCGGTTTAGCCTCGGCGCAGGCGCGGCCTTCCGCGGTCGCGTCCCCCGACCGTACGGAGGATGCCGTGTCCGCTCCCTACGCTCCGCCCCCGCCCGCCGCCGCTGGCAGGGACCGCACCACGCTCTGGGGTGTGCTCGGCATCATCTTCGGCCTGCTCTGCTGCGGCATCCTGGGGATCATCTTCGGCTATCTGTCGATCCGGGACGCCCGTCGCTTCGGTCAGTCCCAGGTGCTCGGCTGGCTGGCCATCGCCTTCGGCGTGATCAACATCATCGGCAGCGCCATCCTGCGCGCCACCGGCAACTACCCGGGCTGGCGCTGACCGGCACGCAGCGGAGGGGGCCGACCAGACGGTCGACCCCCTCCGGTACGCGTGTCCGGACTCAGCCGGCGGACATGATCTCCCGCATCAGCTTGGCGGTCTCGGTCGGCGTCTTGCCGACCTTGACGCCGACCGCCTCCAGCGCCTCCTGCTTGGCCTCGGCGGTGCCCGCCGAGCCGGAGATGATCGCGCCGGCGTGGCCCATGGTCTTGCCGGGCGGGGCGGTGAAGCCGGCGATGTAGCCGACCACCGGCTTGGTGACGTTCGACTTGATGAACTCGGCGGCCCGCTCCTCGGCGTCGCCACCGATCTCGCCGATCATCACGATCGCGTCGGTGTCCGGGTCGGCCTCGAAGGCGGCGAGGGCGTCGATGTGGGTGGTGCCGATGATCGGGTCACCGCCGATGCCCACGCAGGTCGAGAAGCCGATGTCGCGCAGCTCGTACATCATCTGGTAGGTCAGCGTGCCGCTCTTGCTGACCAGGCCGATCCGGCCGGAGCCGGTGATGTCGGCCGGGATGATGCCGGCGTTGGACGCGCCCGGCGAGGCGATACCCGGGCAGTTCGGCCCGATGATCCGGGTCCGCTCGCCCTGGGCCAGGTTGTACGCCCAGAAGGCGGCGGTGTCGTGCACCGGGACGCCCTCGGTGATCACCACGGCCAGGGAGATGCCGGCGTCGATCGCCTCGATCACCGCGCCCTTGGTGAACTGCGGCGGTACGAAGATCACCGTGACGTCCGCCCCGGTCTGCGCCATGGCGTCGGAAACGCTGGCGAAGACCGGCAGCTCGGTGCCGTCGAAGTCGACGGTGGTACCGGCCTTGCGCGGGTTGACCCCGCCGACGACGGTGGTGCCGGCGGCGAGCATCCGCCGGGTGTGCTTGGAACCCTCGGAGCCGGTCATCCCCTGCACGATGACCTTGGAGTCCTTGGTCAGCCAGATAGCCATTGTCAGACCCCCGCAGCCGCCAGCTCGGCGGCCCGCTCGGCCGCGCCGTCCATGGTGTCCACCCGCTCGACCAGCGGGTTCTTCGCGCCGTCCAGGATCGCCCGACCCTCCTCGGCGTTGTTGCCGTCGAGCCGGACCACGAGCGGCTTGGTGACCTGCTCGCCGCGCTGCTCCAGCAGGGCCAGCGCCTGGATGATGCCGTTGGCGACCTCGTCGCAGGCGGTGATGCCGCCGAAGACGTTCACGAAGACGCTCTTCACCGACGGGTCGGAGAGCACGATCTCCAGGCCGTTCGCCATCACCGCGGCGCTCGCGCCACCGCCGATGTCGAGGAAGTTGGCCGGCTTGACGTTGCCGTGCCGCTCACCGGCGTACGCGACCACGTCCAGGGTCGACATGACCAGACCCGCGCCGTTGCCGATGATGCCGACCTCGCCGTCGAGCTTGACGTAGTTGAGGTCCTTCTCCTTGGCCCGCTGCTCCAGCGGGTCCACGGTGGCCTGGTCGACCAGGGCCTCGTGGTCCGGGTGGCGGAACGCGGCGTTGGCGTCCAGCGTGATCTTGGCGTCGAGCAGCAGGACGGTGCCGTCGGCGGTCCGGGCCAGCGGGTTCACCTCGACCAGGGTGGCGTCCTCGGCGACGAACGTCTGCCAGAGCTGGACGGCGATCGCGGCGACCTGGTCGGCCACCTCGGCCGGGAACCCGGCGGCGGCGACGATCTCCCGCGCCTTCGCCTCGTCGACCCCGGTGTTGGCGTCGATCGGGGCCTTGACGACCTTGTCCGGGGTCTCGGCGGCGACCTGCTCGATGTCCATGCCGCCGGCCACGCTGGCGATGCACAGGAAGGTGCGGTTCGCGCGGTCGAGCAGGTACGAGAAGTAGTACTCCTCGGCGATGTCCGCGGTCACGGTGATCATGACCTTGTGGACCGTGTGCCCCTTGATGTCCATGCCGAGGATGTCGGTGGCGCGGGCCACCGTCTCGTCGGTGCCCTCGGCCAGCTTGACGCCACCGGCCTTGCCCCGGCCACCGACCTTCACCTGGGCCTTGACGACCACCCGACCGCCAAGGCGTTCGGCGATCGCGCGTGCCTCCTCCGGGGTCGTGGCGACGCCGCCGGCGAGCACGGGCAGCCCGTGCCGCTCGAACAGGTCCCGCCCCTGGTACTCGTACAGGTCCACGATTGCGCGTCCCGTCCCGTCTCCGCGGCGCGCCGTCGCGCCGCCAGCGTTGGAAAAAGCTTGACGCCTGTCGTCGCAGAAGACAGGCCGTTTGCGGCAGCCTAACGAGAAGGGTACGACCGGCAACCGAGCGGGTGTGTGGTGTGCGGAAACGCACAGCGGGGTCGGCCGGATCCGGCCCGGCGCCGGTCGTGGACCCGGCCGGATCGGTACGCCGGCCCGAAGATCATCGGAAAGTCGTGCCAACCGGGCGTAACCCCCCGCCGGGGGCGTCGTTGAGAGAAGTGTCGGAGCGCTGGTCAAGCGCGATGACGGGAGACGGCCGATGCCCTGTCGGTCGAGGGGTGGCGGCGGGGCATCGTGCATAGAGGGGCCGGACGTGTGAGGGGTGCGTCCGGTCCCTCCCCCCGTTTACCCGGGGGGCTTCTTTCCTCCCGCCGACCGACCCGACCGGCCTGTTCCCCGTCGGCCCGACCCGGCCTGCTTCCGTCGAACTCAGCCGACCGGCTGGGCGACGTTCTGCCGCACCCACTCGACGATCGACTGGGTGGTCGCCCCCGGGGTGAAGATCTTCGCCACCCCGAGCTGTTCCAGCTCCGGGATGTCGGCGTCCGGGATGATGCCGCCACCGAAGACGACGATGTCCCGCGCGTCCCGCTCGGTGAGCAGTTCCAGCACCCGGCGGAAGAGCGTCATGTGCGCGCCGGAGAGCACGGAGAGACCCACCGCGTCGGCGTCCTCCTGGATGGCGGTCTCCACGATCTGCTCCGGTGTCTGGTGCAGACCGGTGTAGATGACTTCCATGCCGGCGTCACGCAGGGCGCGCGCCACCACCTTGGCGCCCCGGTCGTGCCCGTCCAGGCCCGGCTTGGCGACGACGACCCGAATTCGAGAGCTCATCAGCGCACACCTTCCCCAGGCTCCGCGACACGTACCTGAACGAACGGTAACCCGAGCCACCCCCGGCGGGAAATCCGGTCGGCGACGCATCGACGGGTGGCGTGCCTCACGCGAGCCCACCACGAGTGACGCCCGAGTGGATATCCGCTGCGTAGCGGTCACGGAGAGCGACGAAAAGCCGGTAACGAGGGCGAATGGCAAAGGTTACGAAATCGGGCATCTGCCTCCTGAAGCGGACAAAATAAAACGCCAATGTGGCGCTCCGGCTTGTGGGGCGTCCGGGGGTTGGCTACCGTGTCCACGGTTGTCATCAGGTCCACGGACGGGTGACGACGCGGCCAGCCGGAGTTCATCTCAGCGTCACGGACCCGGCAGACCGCCTCGAAACCCGACAACGGAGGGTGTGCGTGCGCCAGCGCCTGTTGGATGAGCCGGATCGATATCGCGGCCGTCGTCGCGTACCGACCCCGCCCCGTAGCCGTTACGCCGCCGTCGTCACCAGCGCCTTCGTCGGCGCCGGGATCGTCGCCCTCGGCGCGGGCGCGATGCCCGACGCCAAGAGCGTCAGCCCGTCGGTCCTCGACGAGCTCCGCCAGGCGAGCGTCACCAGCCAGGATCTCGCCGACCGGGCCGGCGACGCCGACCGTGCCACCCGGGACACCACCCGCGCCGCCACCGACGAGGCCGCCGAGCCCGAGGTCTGGCTGCTCCCCCTCCAGGGCTACGAGTTCAACTCCCCGTACGGCATGCGCTGGGGGAAGCTGCACACCGGCATCGACCTGGTCGCCCCCGAGGGCACCCCGTACGTCTCGATCCACGACGGCACGGTCACCAAGGCCGGCTGGTTCGGCGGGTACGGCTACACGGTCATCGTCCAGCACGCCGACGGCAGCGAGGCGATCTACGGCCACTCCTCCCAGCTCAGCGTCAAGGAGGGGCAGCAGGTCAAGGCGGGCGACCAGCTCGGCCTGGTCGGCAACACCGGCCACTCCTACGGCTCCCACCTGCACCTCGAGGTCCATGTCAAGGGCGAGCCGCTCGACCCGGTGCCCTGGCTCGAGAAGCGCGGAGTGGACATCAAGCTGCAAGTCGAGGCAATCTACAGCGACGTAGCGGCATCCTGACTTAGCGCATCGTCCGTTGACCGCCCGGATCACCTGATCCGGGCGGTTTTCTGTGTCCGCCGCAGCGCCAAAGTGTCCTGCGTCACAGCCGCCGATGTGACCAGCTCCACGCAGGAGCATGATCACTTATCGGGACGGAAGCCTGCGCAGCGGGACATAACCGGGCAGCCGGGGCCGTCGTCCCGTCCGGCCGGGCACACCCCCGCCCGTTCCTGCCCGGGACCTGATCCCAGTATTTCCAGGTCCCGTAGCCGACGACTGTGAAGGTCAATCGTGCAGGAAGACAGCTTCAGCCAGAACGAGCCCGGCCCCGGCAGCACCGTGGCGACCTCCCGGGTGGTCCGCCACCGGCGTTCCCGGCGGCCCCGGACCCGGTACCTCGTGACGGGCGCGGCCGCCCTGGTCGGTCTCGGCCTCGCCGGGGTGACCGCGGTCGTGACCAACCACGACGACTCCCCCGCCCCGGCCACCGTCACCGTCGACGCCGAGGCGCGGGCCGAAGCCGCCGCCCGCGCCGACCGGGCCGACCGTCCGCCGGCCAGCGCCCCGGCCACCGCGACCACCCCGGCCCCGAGCCCCACCTCGACCACCCCCGCCCCGGCCAGCCCCACCGCGAAGCCGAAGGCCACCCGGAAGCCCGTCACCACCCCGAAGCCGACCCGGACCGCCACCAGCAAGCCCAAGGCCGCCTGGGTCGACCCGATGCCCGGCGCGGCCGTCACGTCCTGCTACGGGCCGCGCTGGGGGGTCCTGCACGCCGGCATCGACCTGGCCCTGCCCGCCGGCACCCCGGTCCGGGCCGCCGCAGCCGGCACGGTCGTCAAGGCCGGCGACGCCGGCGACGGGTACGGCATCTCCGTCTTCGTCGACCACGGCAGTCACCTGACCCACTACGCCCACCTGAGCGCGGCGACCGTGTCGGTCGGCGCGAAGGTCGCCGCCGGCACCACCATCGGCCGGGAGGGCTCCACCGGCGACTCCACCGGCCCGCACCTGCACTTCGAGGTGCACCAGGGCGGCATGTGGAACCAGATCGACCCGGCCCCGTTCATGCGGGCACGCGGGGTCGACCTCGGCTGCTGACCGGCTGCCGACCCGACCGGGCCACCGGCGGATCCGGGGGTGCCCCGCCCGGGGCACCCCCGCCGTCTCAGAGTTTCTCGATCGGGGCGTGCCGGAGCACCAGCCACATCTTCTGGTCACCGAAGTCGATCTGCGCCCGGGCGCCCGGCCCGTGCCCCTCGACCTGGACCACCCGGCCCAGCCCGTACCGCTGGTGGTTGACCCGGTCGCCGACCGCCACCTTCGGACCCTGGGGCAGCTCGCTGGCCGTGGTGAGCCGGCTGCCGTCCACGCCGAGCCGCTTGGCGAGCTGTGCCGCCCGGGGCGTACCCCCGGTGAAGCCGCCGCCCCGACCGGGGCCGAACCGGTCCGGCGCGCCCGCGCGCCCACCGACCCCGCCGCCCCCGCCCGACCAGGAGGTGTACGAGCCCTCGGTCCGCTCCCAGCGGACCAGCTCGGTCGGCAGCTCCGCCACGAACCGCGACGGCGGGTTGTAGGCCGGCTGCCCCCACGCCGTCCGGGTGACCGCCCGGGACAGGTACAGGCGCTGCCGGGCCCGGGTGATGCCGACGTACGCGAGCCGCCGTTCCTCCTCCAGCTCCCGGGTGTCGCCGAGGGTGCGCAGGTGCGGGAAGACGCCGTCCTCCAGGCCGGTGAGAAAGACCACCGGGAACTCCAGGCCCTTGGCGGTGTGCAGGGTCATCAGGGTGACCACGCCCTGATGGTCAGGGTCGTCGGTGGGCACCTGGTCGGCGTCGGCGACCAGGGCGACCTGCTCCAGGAAACCGGCCAGGGTGGCGTGTTCGCCGTCGGCGCCCAGCGCCTCGATCCGCTCGGTGTACTCGCGGGCCACGCTGACCAGTTCCTGGAGGTTGTCCACCCGGCCGGCGTCCTGCGGGTCCAGGCTCTCCTCCAGCTCGGTCAGGTAGCCCGAGCGGGTCAGCAGCGCCTCCAGCACCTCCTCCGGGGTGCCGGTGGCGGCCAGTTCCCGGGCGTCGTCCAGCAGGGCGACGAACTCGGCGATGGCGTTGGCGGCCCGGGTGGAGATGCCCGGGGCGTCCTTCGCCCGACGCAGCGCGGCCCCGAAGGAGATCCGGTCCCGGCCGGCCAGCGCCTCCAGGCACGCCTCGGCCCGGTCGCCGATACCCCGGCGGGGGGTGTTCAGGATGCGACGCAGGCTCACCGTGTCGTCGTCGTTGACCACCGCACGCAGGTAGGCCAGCGCGTCCCGGACCTCCTTGCGCTCGTAGAAGCGCACCCCGCCGACCACCTTGTAGGGCAGACCGACCCGGATGAACACCTCCTCGAAGACCCGGGACTGGGCGTTGGTGCGGTAGAAGACCGCCACGTCGCCGGGGCGGGTCTCGCCCGCGTCGGTCAGCCGGTCGATCTCCCGGGCCACCCAGTCCGCCTCGGCGTGCTCGGTGTCCGCGACGTACCCGACGATCTGCTCGCCGGCCCCGGCGTCGCTCCACAGCCGCTTGGGCTTACGGGAGGTGTTCCGGTCGATCACCGCGTTGGCGGCGTTGAGGATGGTCTGGGTGGAGCGGTAGTTCTGCTCCAGCAGGATCGTCCGGGCGTCGGTGAAGTCCCGTTCGAACTCCAGGATGTTGCGGATCGTGGCGCCCCGGAACGCGTAGATCGACTGGTCGGCGTCGCCGACCACGCACAGCTCGGCCGGTGCGATCCCCTCGGTGCCGGAGACCAGCTCCTTGATCAGCACGTACTGGGCGTGGTTGGTGTCCTGGTACTCGTCGACCAGCACGTGCCGGAAGCGGCGGCGGTAGCTCTCCGCGACGTGCGGGTGCGACTGGAGCAGGTGCACCGTCGTCATGATCAGGTCGTCGAAGTCGAGCGCGTGCGCCTCGCGCAGCCGTCGCTGGTAGAGGGTGTACGCCTCGGCGAGCGCCCGCTCGTTGGGCCCCTTGGCCCGGCCGGCGAACTCCTCCGGGTCGACCAGTTCGTTCTTCAGGTTGGACACCTGGGCGGCGAGCCCCCGGGCCGGGTAGCGCTTCGGGTCCAGGTCCAGCTCGCGGGTGACCATCTGCATCAGCCGACGGGAGTCGTCCGCGTCGTAGATCGAGAAGGTGGACTTCAGGCCGGCGTGCTCGTGCTCGGCCCGCAGGATGCGCACACACGCCGAGTGGAACGTCGACACCCACATCAGCCGGGCGCGCGGCCCGACCAGGTGGGCCACCCGTTCCTTCATCTCCCCGGCGGCCTTGTTGGTGAAGGTGATCGCGATGATCTCGCCCGGGTGCACGTCCCGGGCACCGAGCAGGTAGGCGATCCGGTTGGTCAGCACCCGGGTCTTGCCGGACCCGGCGCCGGCGACGATCAACAGCGGCGACCCGGCGTGGGTGACCGCCTCCCGCTGCGGCCCGTTCAGCCCGGCGAGGAGGTCCTGCGGATCGGGCCGGGCGGCACCGGAGCCGGCCCGACGGGGCACGGCGGACGGGGGCTCCGGAGCGGACTCGGACGGCGGGATTTCGAAGAGAGCATGCATCGCACGGCGAGTCTATGCCGCCCGACCGACACTCCCACCGACACCCGACCCGGCGCCGCCGACCGGCACCGCACGTCAGAAGTAGGCTCGAACAGGGGGAACGCTTGCGTCCCGGGTCGTCGGGTGGGCATACTCGACGACGTGTTCGGTCAGCGCCCCTACTTTTACTACGGCTTCGGGAGTCCGGCAGCCGTGGGTCGCACCTGATCGACCAGACCTACGAAAGCCCCGGGCTCGACGGAGCCCGGGGCTTTTTCGTCCCGGGATCCGGGCACCGGGCACCACAGTGCGAGAGGTACCCGATGATGACAGACGTGATGGAGCAGAACGGCGAGCCGGCCCGGACGGAACGCTCCGGCGTCCAGGAGCATCCGCTGGACGCGCGGACCGGGACGCAGGAACCGGACGCGGCGGCCCGGATCGTCGCCATCCGGGAACGGATCGACGAGATCGACCAGGCGCTGATCGAGCTCTGGCAGGAGCGGGCCAGGCTGTCGCAGCAGGTCGGCAAGACCCGGCTAGCCTCCGGCGGGACACGGCTGGTGCTCTCCCGCGAGCAGGCCATCCTGGAGCGGTTCCGCACCGCGCTGGGCGCGGACGGCGTCCAGTTGGCGCTCCTGCTGCTGCGCGCCGGCCGCGGACCGCTCTGACCCCGACCGCCGGCCAGGCCGACGCCGGGAGGCGGACACAGATCCGGGGCGCCGGCCGTGTCACGACCGACGCCCCGGATACTGAGGAGGCACTTCCTTTCACCGCCGGCCGGTACGGGTGGCCGGTCGACGGCGCCTGGCGGGCTACTCGACCGCGTGGACCACGTCGCGGGGCTCCGCGAAGTGACACGCGCTCGGGTGAGCGGAGTTTTCCCGTGCCTCCAGAGCGGGCGGCTGCTCGGCACAGATGTCCTGCGCCTTCCAGCACCGGGTACGGAACCGGCAGCCCGACGGGGGGTTGGCCGGCGACGGCACGTCGCCGGTGAGCACGATCTGGTCCCGCAGCCCGCGCAGCTTCGGGTCGGGGACCGGCACCGCCGAGAGCAGCGCCTGGGTGTACGGGTGGGTGGGCTTGTCGTAGATCTCGTCCTCGGTGCCGATCTCGACGATCTTGCCGAGGTACATCACCGCGACCCGGTCGGCGATGTGCCGCACCACCGACAGGTCGTGCGCGATGAAGATGTACGACAGCCCCAGCTCGGCCTGGAGCTTCTCCAGCAGGTTGACGACCTGGGCCTGGATCGACACGTCCAGCGCGGAGACCGGCTCGTCGCAGAGGATGATCTCCGGGTTGAGCGCCAGCGCCCGGGCGATGCCGATGCGCTGCCGCTGGCCGCCGGAGAACTGGTGCGGGTACCGGTTGACGTGGTCGGGGTTGAGCCCGACCAGGTCGATCAGCTCCTGCACCCGGGCCCGCCGCTTCGCCTTCGGCAGCACGTCCGGGTGCACCTCGAACGGCTCGCCGATGATGTCGCCGACGGTCATCCGGGGGTTGAGCGAGGTGTACGGGTCCTGCATGACCAGCTGGATGTTGCGCCGGCCCTTGCGTCGCTCGGTCGCGCCCATCTTGGACATGTTCCGGCCCTGGACGAACAGGTCCCCCGAGGTCGGCGTCTCCAGCCCGACCAGCAGCCGGGCCAGCGTCGACTTGCCGCAGCCCGACTCGCCGACGATGCCCAGCGTCTCGCCGCGCCGCAGCTCGATGCTGACCCCGTCGACGGCGCGGACCGCGCCGACCTGCTTCTTGAAGACGACGCCCCGGGTCAGCGGGAAGTGCTTCACCAGGTCACGGGTCTCGAGTACGAGATCACTCACCGCCCTTGACCTCCTTCCAGAAGTGGCAGGCCGCGGTCCGGTCCGTCGACACCGTGTACAGCGGTGGCGGCGGGTCGGCCCGGCAGACGTCCTGCGCGTACCGGCACCGCGGGTTGAACGAGCACCCCGGCGGGATGTTCGTCAACATCGGCGGCAGGCCCTTGATGGCGCTGAGTTCCTGGCCCTTGAGGTCGAGTCGCGGGATCGACTCCAGCAGACCCTTGGTGTACGGGTGCGCCGGGCTCTCGTAGATCTCGTTGACCCCGGCCTCCTCGATCACCCGGCCGGCGTACATGACCGAGATCCGGTCCGCCACGTCGGCCACCACGCCCATGTCGTGGGTGATCAGCACCAGCGCCATGTTGCGTTCCCGCTGGAGTTCGGCGAGCAGGGTCATGATCTGCGCCTGCACGGTCACGTCCAGCGCGGTGGTCGGCTCGTCGGCGATCAGCACCTCGGGGTCGAGGGCCAGCGCCATGGCGATCATGACGCGCTGCCGCATACCACCGGAGAACTGGTGCGGGTAGTCGTTCACCCGGTCCTTCGCCGCCGGGATCTTGACCAGGTCGAGCAGCTCGATCGCGCGCGCCTTGGCGTCCTTGCGGGACATGCCCCGGTGCTTGCGGTACAGCTCACCGAGCTGGAACCCGACGGTGAAGACCGGGTTCAGCGCGGACAGCGCGTCCTGGAAGATCATGGCGATCTTGTTGGCGCGGACCCGGCGACGCTGCGCCTCGGAGAGCTTGAGCAGGTCGACGCCCCGGTAGAGGATCTCGCCACCGGTGATGAAGCCGGGCGGCGAGTCCACGATGCCCATGATCGCCTGAGCGGTGACGCTCTTGCCGCAGCCGGACTCGCCCAGGATGGCCCGGGTCTCGCCGGCCGCGACGTCGAAGCTGACCCCGTTGACCGCGCGGGCGACGCCGTTGCGGGTCCGGAACTCGACCTGGAGGTTCTTGACCTGCAACGGCAGGGCGTTGGGGTCGAGACCGGGCAGCGCGTCCATCTTGACGTTGACGTCAGTAGTCATGGTGCTCACCGGAACTTCGGGTCGAGGGCGTCACGCAGGGCGTCACCCATGAGGATGAAGGACAGCACCGTCCCGACCAACAGCCCGCAGGGGAAGAACAGCAGCCACGGGTCCTCCAGGAAGTACACCTGGTGGGCGTTGATCATGATGCCCCAGGACTGGGCGGGCGGCTGGAGGCCGACGCCGAGGAAGGTCAGGGTGGCCTCCGCGGCGACGAACGAGCCGAGCACGATGGTCGCGTACACCAGCATCGGGGCGATCGCGTTGGGCAGGATGTGCCGGAACATCAGCCGGGTGTTGGTCGCACCCACCGCCTTCGCCGCGTGCACGTAGTCCAGGTCCTTCGAGGAGATCACGCTGCCCCGGATGATCCGGGCGATGGTGGGCCACCCGAGCGTCACCAGTACCAGGGTGAGCGTCCCCACGTTCTGCCGCTTGATGACCGTGAGGAACACGATCGCGCCGAGCAGGAACGGCAGCGAGAAGAAGATGTCCATGACCCGCGAGATGATCGCGTCGACCCAGCCGCCGTAGTAGCCGGCGAGCAGGCCGAGGGTGCCACCGATCAGCACGATGCCGAGGGTGGCGTACACCGCGATCTGCATCGAGGGGCTGGCCCCGTAGATGGCGTGCGCGTAGTAGTCGCAGCCGAGGATGTCGGTGCCGAACGGGTGCTCCCAGCTCGGGTTCGTCCGGGACCGGTCGGTGTTGCAGTCCCGGGGATCCTGGCTGGTCCACAGCTTCGGGAAGAGCGCCATGGAGGCGATGACGAGGATGTAGAGCGCCGAGATCATGAAGATCGGGTCGCGGAACAACTGCCGACGGGCGTCCGCCCAGAGGCTCGCGCTGCGTTCCTTGCCGCCCTTGTCCGGGTTCGGCGCACCGGCCACCGCGGTCGCGGCCGACGAGTCACCGCTCATCGCGGTGCCCGCGCTGCTCAGGTCACTCATCTCCACACCTCGTTTCGCTTCGCCCAGCCGTCGCCCGTACGGGCCTGCCGTGTCCCTGCCGCCGGTCACTCATAGCGGATCCTCGGGTCGAGGACGGCGTAGAGGATGTCGACCAGCAGGTTGGCGATCAGGAAGACCAGGGCCAGCATGGTGACCACCCCGACCACGACCGACGACTCACCGGTCCGGGCGGCCTGGGTGACCAGTCGGCCGATGCCCGGGATGTTGAAGATCGTCTCGGTGACGACGGCACCGCCGAGCAGGCCGCCGATGTCCACACCCAGGTAGGTGATCACCGGAATCAGCGAGTTGCGCAGCGTGTGCACGCCGATGACCCGCTTGTTCGCCAGGCCCTTGGCCTTGGCGGTGCGGACGAAGTCGGCGCGGATGTTCTCCATGATGCTGGTCCGGGTCAGCCGGGCGGTGGTGGCGAGCGAGATCGCGCCGAGCACCAGACCGGGGATGACCAGGCTGGCCCAGGGATAGTCGGGCTTGAAGCCGGGACTGAACACGCCGTCGGCGATCACCTCGGGCACCCAGGACTGCTCCCGTAGCGTGTTGCCGAACTGCACCCCGACGTACTGCCGGACGAGGACGCCGAGCACGAAGATCGGCACCGAGATCAGGAAGACGGTGGAGATCTTGACGAGGTAGTCGGCGAAGCTGCCGCCCCGCAGGCCCGCCAGCACACCGGCGGCGATACCGACGACCGCCTCGAAGACGATGGCGATGACGACCAGCTTCAGGGTGAACGGCACGGCGTCGGCCACCAGGTCGGTGACCTCCCGCTGGCGGAGGTTAACCCCGAAGTCGAAGTTGAGGAAGATGCCTTCCATCCGGTTGAGGAACAGTCCGAAGCAAGGATTACCCCGCTGGTCCAGACACGGGTCGTCGTAGCCCAGTCGCTGGGTAAGCGCGTTCAGGACCGACTCCGGCGGCGTCCGGTCCCCGAAGAGGGCCCGGACCGGGTTCCCGCTGAACTGGACCGCCAGCGAGGTGAGGTAGTGCAGCAGGAACATGGTGCCCAGCACGGTGGGTATGAACTGGAGCAACCGTCGGACGACGTAGCGCCCCATGTCTGTTTCTCCTCTCGGCGCTGACGTGGCGGCAACGCCCTCCCGGGTGGGGAGACCGCTGCCGCCACGTCGTGTTACGGCTAGATCAGGGAACTGAAGCTCAGTTCTGCTTCAGCGAGGTCTGGCCGTAGTCAGCGTCCGCGACCGAGTTCCAGACGAACTTGTCCACGTTCTCGCTGTAGACCGCGCCGACCTTGCCCCACCACATCGGGATGACCGGCAGCTCCTCGACGAGGATGTCCTCCGCCTTCTGGTAGAAGGGGATCGCCGCCTCGACGCTGTCGGCCGCGTCACCCTGGGCGAGCAGCGCGTCGAACTCCGGGTTGCTGAAGGTGGAGTTGTTGCTGTCCGCGCCGGTGCTGTACAGCGGGGAGAGGTAGGTCTCGAGGAACGGGTAGTCCGGGCCCCAGCCGAGGCGGAACGGACCGGTGAACTTACGGTTGTCCGCGGTCTCGAGGTACTCGGCGAACTGCAGGTTGACCTTCAGCTCGTAGTCGATGCCGAGCGCGGCCTTGATCTGGTCACCGACGGCCTGGAGCCAGGCGTCGTGGCCGGCACCGGCGTTGGCCCACAGGGTCAGCTTGCCACCCTTCCAGCCACCGGCCTCCTGCAGGAGCTGCTTGGCCTTCTCGACGTCCTTCTTGCAGTACTGGCAGATGTTCTCGCGAGCACCCTGGAAGGACGGGGCGACGTAGCCGGTGGCCGGGGTGAACCGGCCGTCGAAGACGGCGTCGATGATCGACTGCCGGTCGATCGACAGCGAGATCGCCTGCCGGATCTTCTTCTCCTTGAAGGCGTCGACGTACAGCGGCATGCCGACGTAGGTCAGGCTGTCACCCGGCTGCTCGTAGAGGCGGTCGCCGTAGGTCTGCTTGGCTTCCTTGAACCGCGCCGGCGGCAGGGTGTACATGACGTCCAGCTCGCCGGCCTGGAAGGCGGCGTACCCGGAGTCGACGTCGGCGAAGATCCGGTAGTTGATCTTGTCCGGCTTGCCCGGCTCGCCCTTCCAGCTGTCGCTGCGCACGACGGTGATGCCGACGTTGTGCTGCCAGCTGCCCTCGATCTTGTAAGGGCCGTTGCCGATCGGGGTCTCGTTGCACTTCTCGTGGTCGGCGATGCACGCCTCGGCCATCGGGAAGAAGCCCGGGTAGCCGATGATCGTCGGGAAGCCGGAGAACGGCTCGCTCAGCTCGACGGTGAAGGTCAGGTCATCGACCTTCTTCAGGCCGGAGAGCTCCTTGGCCTTCGGCTCCGGGGCCTTCTGCGGGCCCTCGCCGTCCGGGTCCTCGGAGGAGACCTCCTTGATACCGGCGATCCGCTTCATGAAGTACGCGTTGTTCTGGGCGTTCGGCCCGTACGCCGCGAAGTTCCACGACCGGATGAAGGAGTCGGCGTTGACCTTCTCACCGTTGTCGAAGGTGTAGCCGTCCTTGAGCTTGATCGTCCAGGTCTTCTGGTCCTGGGAGTCGATCGACTCGGCGATGTCGTTCTCGGGGGCACCGGTCTCGGCGTTGTACTTGACCAGACCACGGTAGAGCTGACGGATCACGTACAGCGACGGCTCGTCGTCACCGGCGGACGGCAGCAGGAACGCCGGCTCCGACGCGTAGACGCGGAGCTCGCCACCGCTCTTGCCCGTCGACTCCGACGATTCGCTGTCGCCACCACCGCTGCATGCGGTGGCCAACATGGCGGTGGCGGTCGCAGCGACCGCCACCTTCAGGAATTTCCCGCGCATGGGAGTGCCTCCTCAGGGCGCTCGGCTCACGAGGGGGTTGTGAGGTGGTTGCCACTGTGACACCCGATGCGCGCCAGCGGAAAGCGGTGTTATCAAGCCGATACCCGGCCGGGACGGTGCCGACATCGGCTGGTCCGACGCCCCGGGGCGCGCCGACACGACCAAGATCATCAATCTGGGCGCGCTGCTGGAGCGGCCCTACCACACACAACATCAATGTCTGTGACCTTTCCCGCGTCCGGCCCACCACGTTCCGCAGTGCGACGGACGCTCGCTGTTTCTATCCGTCCAGCCGATGCCGGCCTGGGCTACGCGGCCACCGCCACCACCTCATCGGACGAGGCCATCGAGGTCGGGTACCCCCGGGTGACGTCTGCCACGCCGAAGGCCCCACCCGGGCCACCGGACGACCCCACCCGGGCCACGGACCGACCCCACCGGCCGGACACGGAACGGCCCCGGCACCGCGGGAGGGCGGTGCCGGGGCCGGGTCGGCGGGACGGGAGGTCAGGCCGTGAAGCGCACCTTGCGGCGGCGGACGATCACCACGGCGACCGCACCGGCGACCAGCAGCAGCAGGCCGGCACCGACCGCGGTGGCCACCGGGGAACCGGTCAGCGGCAGGTCGCCGCCGCCCGTGCCGCTGGCGGGAGACGGGCTGATGGTGACCGGGGCGGACGGGGTCGGGGTCCCGGCCGGGACGGTGGGGGTCGGCGTCGGGGTCTCGGCCGGGGTCGTCGGGGTCGGGGTGGGGGTCTCCTCGACCGGGGCGGCGGCGAAAGCGGCGCCCGCCTTGGCGGTCACGTCGGAGCCGGTGCTGCCGCCCAGGATCAGCTTCTGGGCCGCCCGCTCACCGGTGAACAGGAAGACCCGGCCGAAGGAGACCTGCCCACCCTTGCCGGTGAGGGTCACCGTGACCTCGCCGGCACCGTCCCGGGTCAGCCAGAACTTCCCCTCGTTGGTGGTCGACGTGACCGGGTTGCCCTCGGCGTCCACCGCGCTGCCGCCCTGGACGGCCAGGGTGATCTCGCCGGCCGGGCCGGCGACGGTGAACGGGCCGGCCTTCTCGCCGACCTTGGCCTCGGCGGAGGCCGGCGAGACGGTCAGCTCGGCCTTCGGCTCCGGCTTGTCGGTGGCGTTGGCCACCAGCCAGTCGTGGACCTTCTTGACGACCTCGTACTCGTTCTTGTCGGTCAGCCCCATGCCCCGGGCCCAAGGGTCGAGGGTGACGCCGTCACTGAAGTGCCAGACGGCGGTCTGGGTGCCGAAGTAGAGCAGGTTGTCGCGCTTCTTGGCGTTCACCCCGCGCGGCAGAGTGGCGTCGGCCGCGTCGAGCAACTGGGCCGGGTCGGCGTTCGGGTAACCGTGGGTGAGCACCCACTGCACCTTGCCGAGGTTCTTCACCTGGGCGTCGCTCCAGGTGTCCTCCTGGTACTTCCCGTCGATGGCGACGGCGGTGTGATAGTCGATGCAGAAGGCCGGAACGGTCTCGCGACCGATCTTCAGGGCCAGGGCCGAGGTGCTCTTCTTCTCACCGTTCAGCTTCAGCGTGACGCTGCTGTCCTTGACGCTCTTGGCGACGCCGGTGGCCGGGTCCTCGGCGAGCGCCGGGGCGGCCGTGACGAGGGCGAGCGCGCTGCCGGCGATGGTCGCCGCGGTCAGTCGCGCCCAGCGCCGTCCTCGTGGTCCGAACATCAGATTCTGTTACCTCTCCCCAGGGGATGCTCGTGTTGCGTACGAGCCGCATGGGTCGCCGTTCCCGCGGGATTTCGCACCACCCGCACGCGAGAACGCGACGGGGAATTATGCGACCCGGACGCCCCGCTTGTCAGCCCCGGAAAAAGGACATAATTGCCTTACGGCGCAATCTTTCTAGGAGTAATTGATCACACGAGCCGGCGGTCCGCCGCCCAGCGGGACAGCTCGTACCGGTTGGACATCTGGAGCTTGCGCAACACGTTCGACACGTGCGTCTCCACCGTCTTGATGGAGATGAACAGCTCCTTGGCGATCTCCTTGTACGCGTATCCCCGGGCCAGCAGCCGCAGCACCTCGCGCTCCCGGTTGGTGAGCTGGTCCAGCTCCGGATCGGCGACCGGGGCGTCCGGCCGGGCGGCGAACGCGTCCAGCACGAAACCGGCCAGCCGGGGGCTGAACACCGCGTCGCCGTCGGCCACCCGGCGCACCGCCGCCGCCAGCTCGTCCGGGGAGATCGTCTTGGTCACGTACCCCCGGGCACCGGCCCGGATCAGCCCGATCACGTCCTCGGCCGCGTCCGACACGCTCAACGCCAGGAACCGCACCTGCGGGTGGGTACGCCGCATCGCCTCCAGCACCGCCCGGCCGCCGCCGTCGGGCATGTGCACGTCCAGCAGCACCACGTCCGGCCCGGTCGCGGCGATCCGGGCGACCGCCTCGGCGACCGTGCTCGCCTCCCCCACCACCTCGACGTGCGCGCCCAGCTCGGCCCGGACCCCGGCCCGGAACATCGCGTGGTCGTCGACCAGGAACACCCGCAGCCGCCCGTCGTCGGGGGCCGTCGTCTCCGCGCTCTGCTCGACCATGTCACCTGTCCCTTTCCGCCGTGGAACCATTCCCGGAGACCGGCAGGATCAACCGCACCTCGGTCCCCTCTCCCGGCCCGGAACGGATCTCCGCCCGGCCGCCGTGCCGCTTCATCCGCCCGATGATGGAGCCGCGCACCCCGTGCCGGTGGTCGTCCACGGTCTCCTGGTCGAACCCGACGCCCCGGTCCCGGACGAACACGCTGACCTGGTCCGGCTCCACCTCCGCGTAGAGCGAGACGGTCTGCACACCGGCGTGCCGGGCCGCGTTCACCATCGCCTCCCGGCCCGCGGCGACCAGCGCGCCGACCCGCTCGTCGGTCTCCCGGTCGCCCACCACCACCGCCTCGACGGTGATCCCGTAGGTGTCCTCCACCTCGGCCGCCGCCTGCTCCAGGGCCGCCGCGAACCGCTCCGTCGGCGAGGCGGTGGGCTTGTAGAGCCAGTTGCGCAGCGTCCGCTCCTGCCCCCGGGCCAGCCGCTGCACCGCCTTGACGTCGGCGGCGTTGCGCTGGATCAGGGCGAGGGTGTGCAGCACCTGGTCGTGGATCATGGCGGCCAGTTCGGCACGTTCCTGCTCCCGGATCCGCCCCTCCCGCTCGGAACGGAGCTGGTTGAACGTCCGCCAGAGCACCGGCGCGGCCACCACCCCGACACCGGCCAGGCCGACCAGCGCGAAGATCACCCCGTTGATCACCGCGTCCATGTTCTGCACCGGCGAGTAGACCGCCGCGACGCCGATGATGCCGACCGCGACCAGCACCCCGCCGCCGATGAAGCGGAGCACGAAGGCCCGCCGGTCGGTCTCCTCGACCACCGCGCTCAGCCAGGGCAACGGCAGCGAGCCGGAGTTCTGCCAGCGGCGCTCCGGCAGCGACTGGTGCCAGATCACGCCCGCCCCGACCGCGATGATCGCGACCAGCCAGCCCGCCGTGCCGGCCACCCCGACCGAGTCGAAGAGCTGCATCTGGACCAGCAGCACCACCAGGCCGATCACCACGAACGGCAGCAACTGCGCGACGTCCCGCCGGGGCGGGGTGGCGGTGTCCCCCGGTCGCAGCGGCACCACCGCCCAGAACGCGGCGTACAGCAGCAGGCCCAGCCCGCTGAGGCCGAGCAGCACCATGAAGGCGATCCGGACCCGGACCACCGAGACACCGATGTGCTCGGCGATACCGGCGGCCACGCCCACGGCCATCCGGTGCTCGCGGGCCCGGTAGAGACGGGGAGGCTGGGTCACGGTACTGATCTCGGGCCCCCCTGCTCGCGTCCGGTCCGACACCGACGGTCACCGTGCCGGCGTCGACACCGATCGTCACACGCGCGCCCGCCGTGGGGCCACGGGGACGCCCCCGAGATTCCGGGCCGCCGGATCTCAGGGTGCGCTCAGGGTGGGTCCCGACGGCGCTGCCCGCCGGCAGCTAGCAGGATCTGGGGTATGACCGAGGAGACCGCCCGGTCGCCCCGCCCGGAGGCGACCCGGCCGGGCGTACCACCGCCGACCGCGGGCGGCCCGACGCCGTCCGCCCCGCCACCGCCACCGGCCGCCGGCCGGACCGGCCCCACCGCGGCACCGCCGTACGACCAGCCGCCCGCTCCCGGCGGGGCCGGCTTCACCTCCCGGTACGGGCTGGTCCGCCCACGGGCGGGGCGTTACCTGGCCGGGGTGTGCGCGGCGATCGGCCGGGCCACCAACACCGACCCGGTGCTGTGGCGGGTGCTCCTCGCCGTGCTCGGCTTCTTCGGCGGCGTGGGCATCCTGGTCTACGTCTCGGCCTGGCTGATCATCCCCGGCGAGGGGGACAGCGCCTCCCCGATCGAGTCGATGCTCGGCCGGGGCCGGTCGAGCATGTCCCCGGTCACCGTGATCATGCTCAGCATCCTGGTCGCGATCAGCTTCGGCTACATCGTGACCGACGCGTTCCGCGCGGTGCTGCTCGGCGCGGCCATCCTGATCGGCGGTGCGCTGCTGCTCAACCGGGACCACCCCGCCCGGGACCACGGCGACGGCACACCCCACCCGACCGGGCCACCGCTGGCGTACCCGCCGGGGCCGGTGCCGCCGGTGAGCTACCCGGCCCCGGGCCCGGTGACCGCGGCGACGCCACCGGCACCGGCACCGTTCGGGCCGGCCGCGCCGCCCGCCGGGGACGGCACCGGACCGTTCCGGCCGTCCGCCCCGGTCGCCCCCGGGGCGGGCACGCAGGCCGGCGGGCTCCCCGGCTGGCCGGCCCCGGCCGGTCCGACACCGTCGACCGGGCCGGTCACGACGACAGCGACCCCGCCCGGCTACCGCCCGCCCTTCGCCCCGCACGGTCCGTACGCCGGTCCCGGCCAGCACGGTCCGTACGCCGGTCCCGGCCCGGTCCCGGCGGCCCCGCCCGGTCCACCGGTACGGCCACCGAAGCGACCCAGGGAGCACTCGCCACTCGGTCCGATCACGTTCTCGCTGGTCTTCCTGGCCTGCGGGGTGGTGGCCGTACTCGACCTGCTCGGGGTGATCCAGGTCAGCGCGTCGGCGTACTTCGCGGCGGCCCTGGCCACCATCGGGCTCGGACTGGTGGTCGGCACCTGGTTCGGCCGGGCCCGCTGGTTGATCGCCCTCGGGCTGGTCACCGCGGCGGCGTTGGGCTTCGCGACCGCGGCCGAGTCCTTCGCCGACTGGCGTCCGGTCAACGGGAACGTCACCTGGGCACCGGCCACCTACCCCGACCTGGCGCCCCGGTACCAGCACTCGTTCGGGGACGCGCTGCTGGACCTGCGCGCGGTCGACTTCAGCCAGCACAACGCCGCGACCACCGTGGTGACCACCGTCGGGGACGCCACCGTGCTGCTGCCACCGGACGTCGACGTCACCGTCCAGGCCGAGGTCAACGCGGGCGAGGCGACCCTCTTCGGGTCCCGCTCCGACGGGCCGCGTCGACAGGTCCGTCAGGTCACCGACCTCGGTGCGGACGGCGCGGGCGGCGGCTCGCTGCGGTTGATCATCAGGGTCACCGCCGGCACGTTGGAGGTGACCCGGTGAAGGCACACCGTACCGATCTGCTGTCGCTCGCCTTCGGACTGCTGTTCCTGGTGATCGCGGCCTGGTGGCTGCTGGCCCAGTTGCTCGGGCTGGTCGTGCCGCTCGGCTGGCTGCTGGCCGGTGTGCTGGTGGTCATCGGTGCCCTCGGGCTGCTCGGCGCGGTACGCGCCGCCCGGTCACCGGCACCCCGACCCGACCCGGACGCCACCGACGCACCGTGACCGGCGATCCGTCCCCCGCCCCCACGTCCACCCGCCCACCGGTCGGACTCAGCGCAACCGGCCGGGCCGGCCATGACGAGGCCCCGGGGGACCAGCGCCGCGGCCGGCCGCCCACGGCGGTGCGGCTGCTGGTCCGGGCGGCCTATGCTGGCCGTGGAGATTCGCCCGCACCGGTCGGCACGCCTCGTCCGCGCCACCGCGGCCCATCCGACGCGATTTCCGACCCGACCCCGCTAGGAGCCCGTCCGAGATGACTCAGCCCCCCGCCGTGCCCAGCCCTGGCCTGTTCGGTGAGGTCCGCATCGGCGAGCGCGCCGCCCGTACCCTCGCCGCGGAGCTCAGCCGGCGCAACGACCACAAGGCCGCGCTCCTGGTCGACGCGACCCCGGACACCCCGGTCCTGGCCGCGGCGATCGACGCGCTGCTGCCCGGGGACACCCTCACCGTGGTGCCGAGCGGATCGACGACCGGGGCCACGCTGCGCGAGCACGTCTCGACGCTGGGCAGTTGGGTGGCCGACCGGGTACGCGTCGTCGACACCCTCGCCGAGACCGAGCCGGTCGAGGTGGTGATCGTCGCCGAGCCGTTCACCGGTACCGCCGAGGAGGCCCGGAGCACGCTGGACGGCCTCACCAAGTACCTCGCCGAGGGTGGGGTGCTGAGTGTGGCGACGCCCGCCGCGCCGGGTCGGACGGCGGGCGCGGCGGCCGAACTGGACCGGCAGGCCGCGCTGCACGGTGTCGGCGTCGACCTGGTGCTGCGCAACCAGGCGCCGGTCCGGGTACACCGGCTGCGGTTCACCCCGGTCAGCACGGCGCTGGCATCCCGGCTCGCCCCGGCGTACCGCCCCTCCAGCGTGCCGCTGACCCGGGACATGCACATCGACTCCAACGGGGTGGCGGCAGCCGGCATCGCGCTCGGGCTGGCCGCCCTGACCCGGGTGGTGCGGCCGAAGTCGAAGCTGTGGCTGGTGCCCGCGCTGGCCGCCGGGCCGGTGGCGGCGTTCTTCCGGGACCCGGAGCGGGACGTTCCGGAGGACCCGTCGGCCGTGGTCGCCGCCGCCGACGGCCGGGTGCTGTCGGTGCAGCGGCTGCACGACGAGCGGTTCGGCGCGGGCGAGTGGCTACGGGTCGCGGTGTTCCTGTCGGTGCTGGACGTGCACGTCAACCGGTCCCCGGTGGCCGGCAAGGTGGTCGACTACTTCGTCGCCGACGGTGGCTTCGCCAACGCCATGAAGCCGGAGGCCGAGCACAACGTCGCCGCGTACACGGTGCTGGACACCGAGCACGGCACGGTGGTGGTCGCGCAGCGTACCGGCCTGATCGCGCGCCGGATCGTGCAGCGGGCCCCGGTCGGTTCGCTGCTGGCCCGGGGCGAACGGTTCGGCCTGATCCGGTTCGGTTCCCGGACCGACGTCTACCTGCCGGCCGACGCGGCGGACCCGCTGGTCGGGCCGGGCGACAAGGTGGTCGGTGGCTCCTCGGTCATCGCCCGCTGGCGCTGACGACACGGAAAAGGGGCACCGCGGTCCGCGGTGCCCCTTTTGGCTGGTACGTCAGGCGGTCCGGCGCTGGTGCAGCCAGAGCAGCGGCCCGCTGGCCAGGTAGGCCACCACGACCAGGGCGAAGGTCAACCGCGGGTCGACCAGCGCGCCGACCACCGGGGCCAGCCACAGCCACGGCGGCAGCTTGATCAGCCGGGCCAGCTTGGCGTACGGGAAGCTGGAGACCATCGCGAAGGCGAGCAGGGCGACCCCGGCGATCTGGACCACCGGGGGGACCGGCAGCTCGATGGCCACCGCGAGGGCCAGCACCATGGCGGCCATGGTGGTGGGGACCCCGCAGAAGAAGCGGCCGTCCTTCGGCGAGACGTTGAACCGGGCCAGCCGGATCGCGGCGCAGGCCGCGACGAGGGCACAGGCCAGACCGGCGGCGGCGGTGGGCACCGAACCGGCCAGCGAGGCGTAGACCACCATCGGGGCGGCGAGGCCGAACGAGCACATGTCGGCCAGCGAGTCCATCTGGGCGCCGAACGGGCTGGCCACCCCGAACCTGCGGGCGAGCGCACCGTCGAGGCCGTCGAAAACGACACAGGCGATCAGCAGGATCGCCGCGAGCCGTACCTCACCCTGCATGGCCAGGAAGATGGCGTTGACGCCGAGCATGATGCTGGCCAGGGTGCAGGCGTTGACCAGCGCGAACCTGGCCCGCCGGGCGACCGTGCGCTCACCCGGGAGCAGCGGGATCGACCGGCCCGGTGTGTCGTCGGCGTCCACCGGTGTCGTGGGGGCGATCGCCGGGCTGACCGGCATCACGGCCTCGATCTCGGCCCGGTTGAGCCGCTCCGTGGCGTACCGACGGCGGAAGCGGTCGGTGTGACGGTGCTCGGGCAGGGCCACGTCGGTCACCTGGCGGGGATCGCCGTCCCGGCGTCCCACCCGGACCAGCAGCACCTGGCGGGCGAACGTACTGCTGCGGCGCAGCGGGCCTGCCCAGCGGCGGCCTGCGGGGCGCGGACTGTCAGACGTACGACGCCGGCGCCATGGGGCTCTCGGCACGTTTCCTCCATCACCGGATCGGTTCACCGCCCTAGGGCGGGCGTCCGGCTCTCTCGTGCCGGACCGCTTCTGGCCCGGCAGCCGTTTAAGCGGAGTACACCATTGCACAGTGGAACGGGACTTGGCGATAGCTACCGGCGGTACTTATCTCCCATAAACCGCGTGAATCGCCCGGTTATTCCCATCGTGGGCACCAACGCCCTTTTCTCCGTCAACCTCAACTATCGACTGTACCGGAGCAGGTCGATATCGGCGCGGCGAGCGGCCCGCGCCCACCCACCGACCACCACCCGGCACGGCCACCAGCCGGCGCAGCCACCATCCGCCAGCCACCAGCCGGCACGGCCACCAGCCCGTTACCGCCGTCGGGGCGGTCACCGCCCCAGCGGCCAGCCCAGGGCGGCACCGCCCGACCACCAGCCCAGGGCCGGCCACCGGCCGCCACCGTCGCTCCGGACGGCCAGCACCCCGACCACCGCGCGCCAGGCGGTCAGCAAGCCGACCACCGCGCCAGGCGACCCAACGGGCACCCTTGTCGGCCCACTGGCGCCATGGTCAACTCCGGTTGCGGCACATGGGGGTCTCGCGGGCGCTGGACACCCCCATGTGCCGCAACTGGCGGCCGGTCCGCGAGGGGTGGCGGCCGGCGCGGCCGTCGCCCGACCGACCACCCGCGGCTATCGCCGCAGCACCCGCTCGGCGACGTCGGTCAGCGGCAGTCCCGCCACGTCCGCCCAGGTGAACCAGGCCGCCTGGACGGTCGATCCACCGGCCGACTCGGTGACCACCGGTTCGGTCGGCGACTCCACCACGACCCGGTAGACGACCCGGACACCGTGCCAGTCCAACGGTCTCCCCTCCGGGCCGAGCGCGCCCGGATTGTGGAAGTGGCTCACCTCGATCAATTCGACCACCCGCCCGAGCTGGCCGGACTCCTCGACGATCTCGCGCAGCAGCGCGCTCGCCGGCTGTTCCCCGTGGTCGGTCCCGCCGCCGGGCAGGTGCCAGTGTCCCGCCCCCGGGTACCCGTCCGCGATCAGCGTGAGCAGCACCCGCTGCTGCGGGTCGGTGACCAGCCCGTACGCCCCGAACCGCTGCCGGCGGTCGGTCGGCGGCGACCCGTACGACAGGCGCGGGGCAGCCGGCGGTCCGTGTGCCAGGCGCGGGGCGGCCGGCGGCTCGTCCTCCGGGAGCGGAACGACCGGCAATCCGAGCAGCTCGGCGGTGAACGGCATCAATGGAATACGGGTCATCTCGGCGGGCGTGATCCAGGCCACCAGATCGGTAGTTCCGTCCGATTCGTTGCGGATTGAACCAGACACTCCGGTGACGCGGTAGATGATCCGATCACTGTGCAGCGCCACCCCGGGAGCGGGTAGCCGGATCACGTCGGCGACCACGGAGAGAAGGCCGGCCACCTCGACGACGAGTCCGGTCTCCTCGGCGAACTCCCGGACCACCGCGTCCGCCGGGTGCTCGGCGTGCTCCACCCCGCCGCCCGGCACCTGCCAGACCCCGGGAAAGTCGGCCGCCGCCGATGCGCGCGTCAGCAGCACCCGCCCCGACCCGTCCCGCAGCACCCCGTACGCGGCCACCCGCCGCCGCCCCGCCAGCTCCCCCACCCTGCCCACTCCCCCGTCCCACCCCGACCGTCACCGTCGATCATGAGGTTAGTCGCGGTCGGACCGGCGTGTCGTGGCACTAACTTCATGATCGACGGGGCGAGAGGGGGCGGGCGCGGGCCGGTGGGGGGTGGGGGGGGTTGGGGCCGGTGGGGGGGTGGGGGGTCAGGTTAGGCGGGCGGCTTGGACGGCTTCGGCGGTGACCTCGGTCAGGTGGTCGGTGGGCAGGGTCTCCAGCTCGTCCCGGGCGAACCAGCGGGCCTCACAGGTGGAACCGCCGACGTCCGCCACGGTGGGCGGGGCGGGCTGGTCCACCATCACCCGGTAGAAGGCGCGGACGCCGTGCCAGTCGATCGGGTACCCCTCGGGGCCGAGCGAGGCGGCGTCCCGGTGGCTCGCCACGCCGAGCAGCTCGACCAACCGCCCGGTCTGGCCGGTCTCCTCGACCAGCTCCCGGATCAGCGCCGCGCCCGGCTGCTCGCCGTAGTCGGTCCCGCCACCGGGCAGGTGCCAGCAGCCCGCACCCGGGTAGCCGTCGGCGACCCGGGTGAGCAGCACCCGCCCCTCCGGGTCGGTCGCCACCGCGTACGCGGCGAACCGCTGCGCCCGGTGCAGCCCGTCCGGACCGGGCACCGCGTAGAAGGAGGGGAACTCCGGTGGCTCGTCCGGCACCACGTCGGCGGAGCTGGCCGGCAGCCCGAGGGCACGCGCGGTGAACGCGCGCAGCGGCAGCTCACGGGCCTCGTCGAGGGTGAACCAGCGGGCCAGGTCGGTCGGCCGGTCGACCCGGTCGGTGAGCGTCCCGCCGCGTACCGAGACCCGGTAGATGAGGCGGTCGGTGTGGATGGTGATCCCCCGGTCGGGCAGCGCCCGCATGTCGGCGAGGACGTCCGCCAGGCCGGCGACGGCCACCGACAGACCGGTCTCCGCCGCGGTCTCCCGGACGACGGTGTGGTTCGGGTCCTCGCCGTGATCGACGGCCCCGCCGGGCAGGGACCACGTGCCGGGGGTGCCGGAGCGCTCCGATGCGCGGACCAGCAACACTCGGCCGACTGTGTCAGCACAAACTGCGTACGCCGCGATCCTGCGGAGCGGCTCCAGCATGGTGGTCACGGGTCAAAATTCTCCCCCGGCCCCGTTACGGCATCCGGACAGAGTCGGATTCCTGACTGACCACTCCACATCAGGGATCGATCAGGGTATAAATCCGGGCCGCCACCGAGGTCGACGGCGGCGTCGACGGGGACCGTGGAGGCATGACATGGACGAACCCCGCACCCCAGGCCCCGTACAAGCAGCTCCGGCGACCCGTCACCGACCGCATGGTGGCCGGGGTCGCCAGCGGCCTCGGCCGCTACCTGAACGTCGACCCCACCCTGGTCCGGGTGGTCTTCGCGGTGTCGGTGCTGCTCACCGCCGGGGTGACGGTGCTGGCGTACCCGGTGATGTGGTTCCTGATGCCCGAGGAGCCGTCGGACGCGCCGGCCTGGCCGCACCCGACGGACGCCCCGCCACCACCGGCCCGGTGAGCCGGGGCGGCGTCACTCCCACTCGATGGTGCCCGGCGGCTTGCTGGTCACGTCCAGCACCACCCGGTTGACCTCGGCCACCTCGTTGGTGATCCGGGTGGAGATCCGGGCGATCACGTCGTACGGCAGCCGAGACCAGTCGGCGGTCATCGCGTCCTCGCTGGAGACCGGGCGGAGCACCACCGGGTGGCCGTAGCTGCGGCCGTCGCCCTGCACCCCGACACTGCGTACGTCGGCCAGGAGCACCACCGGGAACTGCCAGACGTCCCGGTCCAGCCCGGCGGCGGTCAGCTCCTCCCGGGCGATCAGGTCGGCCTGGCGGAGCAGGTCCAACCGCTCCCGGTCGACCGCGCCGATGATCCGGATGGCCAGCCCGGGACCGGGGAACGGGTGCCGCCAGACCATCGCCTCGGGCAGGCCCAGCTCCAGCCCGATCGTGCGGACCTCGTCCTTGAACAGCGTGCGCAACGGCTCGACCAGGGCGAACTTCAGGTCCTCCGGGAGACCGCCGACGTTGTGGTGGCTCTTGATGTTGGCGGTGCCGGTGCCGCCGCCGGACTCCACCACGTCCGGGTAGAGGGTCCCCTGCACCAGGAACTCCACGTCGCCGTGGGCGGCGATCTCCCGGGCGGCGGCCTCGAAGACCCGGATGAACTCCCGGCCGATGATCTTGCGCTTCTGCTCCGGGTCGGTCACCCCGGCCAGCGCGCCCAGGAAGCGTTCCTGCGCGTCGACCACCTTCAGCTTGATGCCGGTGGCCGCGACGTAGTCCTTCTCCACCTGCTCGGCCTCGCCGGCCCGCAGCAGACCGTGGTCGACGAAGACGCAGGTGAGCTGGTCACCGACCGCCTTGTGCACCAGGGCGGCGGCGACCGCCGAGTCCACCCCGCCGCTCAGGCCGCAGATGACCTCCTTGTCGCCGACCTGGGCCCGGATCCGCTCCACCTGCTCCTCGATGATGTTGCTCGGGGTCCAGGTCGGCGCGATGCCGGCGATGTCGTAGAGGAACCGCTGGAGCATCTCCTGCCCCTGCGCGGTGTGCCCCACCTCCGGGTGGAACTGCACGCCGGCCCGCCGGCCGGGCAGGTCCTCGAACGCGGCGACCGGCGCACCGGCCGACTCGGCGGTGACGGTGAACCCGGCCGGGGCCTCCGTCACGCAGTCGCCGTGGCTCATCCACACCGGCAGCTCGGCGGGCAGCTCGCGCAGCAGCACCCCGGCCTCGGGACGGGGACGCAGCGGGGTGCCACCGTACTCCCGGTTACCGGTACGGGCGACCGTGCCGCCGAGCGCCTGCGCCATCGCCTGGAACCCGTAGCAGATGCCGAAGACCGGCACGTCGGAGGTGAACAGGTCGGCGTCGACCAGCGGCGCGCCCGGGGCGTAGACGCTCGACGGGCCGCCGGACAGGATGATCGCCGCCGGGTTCTTCGCCAGCATCTCGGCGACCGGCATGGAGTGCGGCACGATCTCGGAGTAGACCCGGGCCTCCCGGACCCGGCGCGCGATGAGCTGGGCGTACTGGGCTCCGAAGTCCACCACGAGGACAGGGCGAGGCGTGCTCATGCGCAGAAAGCCTACCGACAGTCACCCCGGCTCCCGTCAGCGGCCGGCCCCCGGCCGACAGGTGGCCCGGCGGCCGGCTCAGCGGGTGGACCGCAGCGCGCCCGGCGGCCGGCTGAGCCGGGGGGTCGGGCCGGCGGCCGGTCAGCCGGAAGGTCGGGCCGGCGGTCGGCTCAGCCGGGGGTGGGCAGGGCGCCCGGCGCGCCGGCGGGGACGGCCGGACGCCGGGGCGGCACCGGGTCGAGCCGTCGGTAGGGCGCGCCCAGCGGGGGTCTCGGGTCGGCGTCGCCCCGGTTCGGCCAGCAGGCCATCGCCCGTTCCGCCTGCGCGGTGATGGTCAGGGACGGGTTGACCCCCAGGTTGGCCGAGACCGCCGCGCCGTCCACCACGTGCAGCCCCGGATGCCCGAAGACCCGGTGGTACGGGTCGATCACCCCGTCGGCCGGGGAGGTGCCGATGACCGCCCCGCCCAGGATGTGCGCGGTCATCGGGATGTCGAACGGCTCGGTCAGCGACCCGCCCGGCACCCCGCCGATCTCCTCGGCGAGCAGCCGGGCCGCCTGGTTGCCGGCCGGGATCCAGGTCGGGTTCGGTGCCCCGTGCCCCGGGCCGGAGACCAGCCGTCCGCGTCGCAGCCGGGTGGTCAGCGAGTTGTCCGCCGACTGCATGACCAGGGCGATCACCGTACGTTCCGACCAGCCCCGCACCGACAGCATCCGGGCGGCCAGGCCGGGCTGCCGCAGCAGGCTGCCCAGCCAGCGGCGGACCCGGTGCGGGCCGCCGTCGACCAGCAGCGACTGGAGCAGGCCCATCGCGTTGGAGCCGCGCCCGTAGCGGACCGGCTCGACGTGGGTCTGCGCGTCCGGGTGGAACGAACTGGTGATGGCCACCCCCTCGGTGAAGTCCAACCCGGCGGCGCGGGCCTGCGCCCGGGACACCGACGCGCCGAGGATCGCCTCCGAGTTGGTCCGGGTCAGCTCACCGAGCCGGGGCGAGATCGCGGGCAGCACCCCGCCGGCCCGCATCCGGTGCAGCAGCCGTTGGGTGCCGAGCGCGCCGGCCGCGAGGACCACCTGGTCGGCCTCGAACACCTGCCGGCGTCCCGGCAGCCAGGACCCGGTCCGGACCGTCTCGATCCGGTAGCCGCCGCCGGGCAGCGGCCGGACGGCGGTCACCGTGGTCAGCGGATGCACCCGCGCGCCGAGCCGCTCGGCCAGCCACAGATAGTTCTTGACCAGGGTGTTCTTCGCCCCGACCCGGCAGCCGGTCATGCACGAGCCGCAGTGCGTGCAGCCGGACCGCGCCGGCCCGGCCCCACCGAAGTACGGGTCGGGCACCCGGACGCCGGGCCGGCCGATGTGCACGCCGACCGGCGTCGGGTGGACGGTGTGCCCGACCCCCATCCGGTCGGCCACCGCCCGCATCACCCGGTCCGCGCCCGTGGTGACCGGGTACGTGGTGACGCCGAGCATCCGTTTCGCCTGGTCGTAGTGGGGGGTCAGCTCGGCCCGCCAGTCGGTGACGTGCCGCCACTGGGGGTCGTCGTAGAAGGCGTCCAGCGGTTCGTAGAGGGTGTTCGCGTAGACCAGGGAGCCGCCACCGACGCCGGCCCCGGAGAGCACCAGCACTCCCCCGCCGGCCTTCCGGTCGGCCGGGCGGAGCAGGTCGATCCGCTGGATGCCGTAGCAGCCCAGCCGGGGGGCCCACAGGAAACGTCGCAGCCGCCAGGAGGTTTCCGGGAACTCGTCGTCGGCGAACCGGCGACCGGCCTCCAGCACCCCGACGGACCAGCCCTTCTCGGCCAGCCGGAGCGCGGCGACGCTGCCACCGAAGCCGGACCCGATGACGACCACGTCGTACCGCATGCAGGCATCATCTACCCATCGGTAACCGCTGCGCCAGCGGCACTTTTCGCACCCTGGCGTGGCGGCCGGCCGGATCCGGGACGCGCCGGTCGCCGTCACGCCGCCCCGTAGTCGGGTCCGGTGCGTTCGGCCGGAAAGGCCCGCCCCGGCTCACGCCGCGCGGTCGGAGGGCTTCACTCCGGGCGGTCGGCGGGCTTCACTCCGGGCGGTCGGGGCGTTCGGCGGTGTAGAGCCAGGACTCGAACAGGGCGTCGAGCTGCCGGCCGGAGACCTGCTCGGCCTGGGTGACGAACTCGTCGGTGGTCGCGTTGCCGTCGCGTTTCTCCGCCGTCCAGGTCTTCAGCAGCCGGAAGAACGCGTCGTCGCCGATGGTCGACCGCAGGGCGTGCACGGTCATCGCACCACGCTGGTAGACCGACTCGCTGAACAGCTCCGCCGCCCCCGGGTCGCCCGGCGGGGTACGCCAGACCCGGTCACCGGCGCGGGCGTACGCGGCGTCGAAGGCGTCCTGGACGCGCTGGCCGCCCGAGTGCTCGGCCCACAGCCACTCGGCGTACGTGGCGAGGCCCTCGTTGAGCCAGATGTCCTGCCAGCGCCCGATCGACACGCTGTTGCCGAACCACTGGTGCGCGATCTCGTGCGCCACGATCGAGGTGTTCTCGCCGGACCGGAAGAACCCGGCGGAGTAGACCGGCCGGCTCTGGGTCTCCAGCGCGTACCGGATCCGGCTGTCGGAGATCACCACCCCGCCGTACGACCCGAACGGGTACGGCCCGAAGACGCTCTCCAGGTAGTCGGCCACCGCCAGGGTGGCGGCCATCGACTCGTCCGCCGCGCCCTTCGGGAGCCGGTCGGTGACCGCGGTGACCACGGGTCGGCCCTTGTGTTCGCCGGTGCTCACCCGGTACTCCCCGATCACCAGGGTGCTCAGGTAACTCGCCATCGGCGTCCGCTCGGCCCACTTCCAGGTGGTCCACCCGTCCGCACTGGTCCGACCGGTCGGCTCACCGTTGCTCAACGCCGCCAACCCGTCCGGAACCGTCACCTCGACCACGTACGTCGCCTTGTCCGACGGATGATCGTTCACCGGGAACCAGGTACTCGCCGACTCCGGCTGCCCCAACGCGATCGCCCCGTCGGGCGTGTGGATGAAGCCGCCCTCGCCGAGCGCCTCGTTCTCCAGCGGGGCGGGCTCGCCGTCGTACCTGATCTCCACCGCGAATCCGTTGCCGGCCGGCAGCCCGGCGGCCGGGGTGACGGTCAACTCGTTGCCGCTGCGGGTGTGCGCGGCCGGCGCGCCGTCCACGGTGACCGCGCGGACGGTCAGCCCGGCCAGGTCGAGGTTGAAGCGGGACAGGTCGGTGGTGGCGGTGGCCCGCAGGCCGACCTGCCCGCTGAGCCGGTCGGTGGCCGGGTCGTACCGCACCTGGACGGTGTACTCGCGGACGTCGTAGCCGCCGTTGCCGTACGTCGGGAAGTAGGGGTCACCCGCTCCCGGCGTGCCGGGGACGAACCGGCGGACGCTCGGCGAGGCGGCGGCGGACGGCGACGGGTCGTCCGGCTCGTCCGGGGTCGACCCGCAGCCGGTCAGCGCCAGCAGCCCGGCCACCAGCAGTGCCGCGTGGCGGCGGGCCGGTCGCCGTACCTGTGTCATCGCAATCTCCTCCGCAGACGGCGCGGGGTGCCCGCGCGGCCGGCCGGAGCCGGCCCGACAGGGCGTGAGCAGGCCCGACGGCGGGTGCCGGCCCGGGTACCGCGTGGCCAGGCTGACCTGGCGGTTCGATGATCACACATCGGCCCTACGGCACGTCCGGGGCGGTGGTGCCGACCAGCCAGGCGTCGAAGAGCGGGCGCAGCGACCGGCCGGAGACCCGTTCCGCCAACGCGACCAGGTCGGCGGTGACCACCGTGCCGTCGCGCCGCTCCGCCGTCCAGGTCCGCAGGATCCGGAAGAAGGTGTCGTCGCCGACCGTCCGGCGAAGCGCGTGCACGGCGAGCGCGCCCCGCTGGTAGACCGCCGTGGAGAACAGCTCGGCCCGGCCCGGGTCCAGGGTGGGCTTCGACCAGTCGGTGACGGCGTACTGGAGTTCGAAGCTGCGGTGGACGGTCTGGCCGCCGGTGTGTTCTGCCCAGAGCCACTCGGCGTAGCTGGCGAGGCCCTCGTTGAGCCAGATGTCCGGCCAGCGCCGGATCGAGACGCTGTTGCCGAACCACTGGTGCGCCAGCTCGTGGACGACCACGTCCAGGTTCGGGCGACCGTCCCGGAAGAAACCCGGCCCGTACACCGGGCGGGACTGGGTCTCCAGGGCGTACCCGACGCGCGGGTCGTCGATCGCGATCCCGCCGTACGCGGTGACCGGGTACGGCCCGAAGACGCTCTCCAGGTAGTCGGCGATCTCGGTGGTGCGGGCGATGGAGCGGGCGGCGGGACCGTCGGCTGGCAGGCCGGCGGCGACCGCGGTGACCACCGGCCGGCCCTTGTGTTCGCCGGTGCTCACCCGGTACTCCCCGATCACCAGGGTGCTCAGGTAACTCGCCATCGGCGTCCGCTCCGCCCACTTCCAGGTGGTCCACCCGTCCGCACTGGTCCGACCGGTCGGCTCACCGTTGCTCAACGCCGCCAACCCGTCCGGAACCGTCACCTCGATCACGTACGTCGCCTTGTCCGACGGATGATCGTTCACCGGAAACCAGGTACTCGCCGACTGGGGCTGGCCCACCGCGACCGCCCCGTCCGAGGTGTGCAGGAAGCCACCGTTGCCCAGCTCGGGGCTGGTGACGGTGGCCGGTACCCCGGCGTAGCGCACCTCGACGGTGAAGCGGCGGTCCGCGGCGATCCGGTCGGCCGGGGTGACCACCAGCTCCGCGCCGTCGCGGCGGTGTCCGGCGGCGCGTCCGTCCACGGTGACCGTGGTGACGGTCAGCCCGACCAGGTCCAGGTTGAACCGGGTGAGCGGACCGGTGCTGGTGGCGGTGATGGTGGCGGTGCCGTCGAGCCGGTCGGTGGCCGGGTCGTAGCGCACCCGCAGGGCGTACCCGGCGACGTCGTAGCCGCCGTTGCCGTAGGTCGGGAAGTAGGGGTCGCCGACGCCGGCCGTACCTCGGCTGTCGGTCCGGCTGTCGGATCGGCCGTCGGTCCGGCTTCCGTCCGGGTCGGCCCGGTCGGTGCAGCCGGCCAGCGCACCGACGGTAGCCAGCGTCAACACGACCCCGAGGGCGGCCCGGGCGCGGACGGCACCGACGACGGTCCGGGAGCGGGCGGTACCGGCAGCGGCCCCCGGGTGGGTGGACGCCCGTCGGCCGGTCGGCTCACCGGCCTGTCCCGCTCGGCTCATCGGCCACGCCCCCCGTCCCGCTTCCACCGAGCCTAACGGTCGTCGGACGACGACCTCCGGCACACGGCACAGCCACCCGACCGGGGGACCCGTCCGATGCGTCCGCAGGAGGTCAGGGCTTGGCGGGTGCGGTCGTACCGGACAGCCAGGCGTCGAAGAGGGGACGCAGCGGCTTGCCGGCCACCCGCTCGGCGAGCGCCACCAGGTCGTCGGTGGTGCCGTGGCCGCCCCGCCGTTCGGTCGTCCAGGTCTTCAGGATGGTGAAGAAGGTCTTGTCGCCGACCGTCCGGCGCAGCGCGTGCACGGCGAGCGCACCCCGCTGGTAGACGGCCTCGGAGAAGAGGTTCTCCGGCCCCGGGTCCAGCGCCGGCTTCGACCAGTCGGTGGCCGCGTACTGGCGGGCGAAGTTCTGCTGGGCGGTACGGCCGCCCTCGTGCTCCTCCCAGAGCCACTCGGCGTAGGTGGCGAACCCCTCGTTCAGCCAGATGTCGCTCCACCGGGACAGCGAGACGCTGTTGCCGAACCACTGGTGCGCCATCTCGTGCGCGACCAGGGCGGTGTTCTCCCCGGAGCTGAAGGCGTTGTGGTGGTACACCGGCCGGGACTGCGTCTCCAGGGCGTAGTTGATCCGGTTGTCGACGACCACGATGCCGCCGTACGAGTCGAACGGGTACGGGCCGAAGCGGGTGGCGAGGAAGTCCGCTATCTCACCGGTCCGGTTCAGGGTGCGCTCCGCCGCACCGCCGGGCAGGACGCTCATGGCGTACGCCAGCACCATCGGCTTGCCCCGGTGGGTGGACTGCTTCACCCGGATGTTCCCGGTCGACAGGACGGCCAGGTAGCTCGCCATCGGGGACTTCTCCGACCAGCTCCGGACCGTCCAGCCGTCCGCCGTGTACTCCTCCATGGGCACGCCGTTGCTGACCGCGCCGAGCCCCTCGGGCACCGCGATCCGGATCTCGTACGTCGCCTTGTCGGACGGATGGTCGTTGACCGGGAACCAGGCGCTGGCCGAGACGGGCTGACCCATCGCCACCGCGTCGGTGGCCTGCTGGAAGAAGCCACCGACCCCGAGAACGGGATCGGTGAACGTCCCCGGGACGCCCTCGTACTGCACCTCGACGGTGAACGGGCGGCCCTTGTCCAGCCCGCCCTCGGCCTGCACGACCAGTTCGGTACGGGTCTGGTGGTACGACGCCGGCCTCCCGTTCAGGGTGACGGTGGTCGCCTCCAGCCCGGCCAGGTCGAGGTTGAACCGGGACAGGTCCTCGGTGGCGGTGGCGACAATGGACGCCCGACCGACCAGCTCGTGGTCGTAGTCGATGTCCAGCCGGTAACTGGTGACGTCGTAGCCACCGTTGCCCGGCCCCGGGAAGTACGGGTCCTCGGCGGACTCCGCCCCCGCCCGGTAGCGGGACTCCCCGCCGCCCGTCCCGTCGCCGCAGGCGGCGACCGCGAGCGCCACCGTCAAGCCGAGGACGCCCACCGTCCGTCGACGACCGGCACCCGCCCCTGCTCCGTTGATCACGCCGGGAGCGTACGGGGCGGGGCCGACCGTACCGTCAGCGGTCCAGGACCAGGCCGACCTTCTGGAACTCCTTCAGGTCGCGGTACCCGCACTTGGCCATCGCCCGACGCAGCCCGCCGAACAGGTTGAGCTGACCGTCCGGCTCGTCGGCCGGGCCGAACAGCAGCCGCTCCATCTCACCGAGCGGCTCACCGGCCACCTCGAACGCGCCCCGGGGCAGCGACGGGTGGCTGGCCGCCGAGTGCCACCACGCGCCGCCGGCCGGGGCCTCCGCGCACAGCGACAACGGCTCGCCGATCATCACCGCGTCCGCGCCGCAGCCCAGCGCCTTGGCGATGTCGCCGGAGGTCTGCACGTCACCGTCGGCGATCAGGTGCACGTACCGGCCGCCGGTCTCGTCCAGGTAGTCCCGGCGGGCCGCCGCCGCGTCGGCGATCGCGGACGCCATCGGCACCCGGATGCCGAGCACCGACTCGGTGGTGGACCAGTCGTCCCCGCCGATCCCGACGATCACGCCGGCCGCGCCGGTGCGCATCAGGTGCAGCGCGGTCTTGTAGTCGGTGCAGCCGCCGACGATGACCGGCAGGTCGAGGTCGGCGATGAACTCCTTGAGGTTCAGCGGCTCGTCGGTGGTGGAGACGTGCTCGGCGGAGACGATGGTGCCCTGGATGACCAGGATGTCGACGCCGGCGTCCAGGATCACCGGGGCCAGCGCCAGGGTGTGCTGCGGCGACACCCGGACGGCCACCGTGCCGCCGCCGGCCCGCAGCTCGCGGACCCGCTCGGCGATCAGCTCCGGGCGGATCGGCTCGGCGTACACCTCCTGGAGGCGCTTGGTGGCGCGGGCGTCCTCGCCGAGCGCCGCCAGCTCCTCCAGGATCTTGGTGGGGTTCTCGTACCGGGTCCAGAGGCCCTCGACGTTGAGCACCCCGAGCCCGCCGAGCTGGCCGAGCCGGACCGCCGACGCCGGGCTCATCGTCGCGTCCGAGGGGTGCGCGACGCAGGGGATACCGAACTGGTACGCGTCGAGCTGCCAGGCGGTGGAGACGTCGTCGACGTCCCGGGTCCGCCGGCTCGGCACGATGGCGATGTCGTCCAGGTGGTAGCCGCGCTGCGCGGTCTTGCCCAGCCCGATCTCGACCACGTCACGCATGAGGGTCTCCAGTTTTCAGGGAAGGGGTGGTCAGCGGGTGTGGTAGTTGGGCGCCTCGACGGTCATCTGGATGTCGTGCGGGTGGCTCTCCTTCAGCCCGGCCGCGGTGATCCGGATGAGCTGACCGCGCTCGTGCAGCTCGGGGATGTTCTCCGCACCCGCGTACCCCATCGCCAGCCGCAGGCCACCGATGAGCTGGTGGGCGACCCGGGAGAGCGGCCCCCGGTACGGCACCTGACCCTCGACGCCCTCCGGGACCAGCTTCTCGTCGCTGGTCACGTCCTGCTGGAAGTAGCGGTCCTTGGAGTACGACTTGGCCTGCCCCCGGGACTGCATCGCGCCGAGCGAGCCCATGCCCCGGTACGCCTTGTACTGCTTGCCGTTGACGAAGATCAGCTCGCCGGGGCTCTCCTCGCAGCCGGCCAGCAGGCTGCCCAGCATCACCGTGTCGGCCCCGGCGACCATGGCCTTGGCGATGTCACCGGAGTACTGGATGCCGCCGTCGCCGATCACCGGCACGCCGGCCGGGCGGGCGGCGCGGGCCGCCTCCATGATCGCGGTGATCTGCGGCACGCCCACCCCGGCGACGATCCGGGTGGTGCAGATCGCACCCGGCCCGACGCCGACCTTGACCCCGTCGGCACCCGCGTCGACCAGGGCCTTCGCCCCGGCGTAGGTGGCCACGTTGCCGCCGACCACGTCGACCGTGGTGTCCTTCTTGAGCTGGCGGACCATCTCCAGCACGGCCCGCTGGTGCCCGTGCGCGGTGTCCACGATCAGCACGTCCACGCCCGCGTCGACCAGCGCGCGGGCCCGCTTGTACGCGTCCTCGCCGACCCCGACGGCGGCGGCCACCCGGAGCCGGCCGGCGTCGTCCTTGGTGGCGTTCGGGTACTGCTCGCTCTTGGTGAAGTCCTTGACGGTGATCAGCCCGCGCAGCCGGCCCGCGTCGTCGACGATCGGCAGCTTCTCGACCTTGTGCTGGCGCAGCAGGGCCAGCGCCTCGTCCTTACTCACGCCGACCGGGGCGGTGACCAGCGGGGTCCGGGTCATGATCTCGCGGACCGGGGTGGCCGGCTCGGAGACGAACCGCATGTCCCGGTTGGTGACGATGCCGACGAGCTGCCCGTCGGCGTCCACCACCGGCACACCGGAGATGCGGTACCGCCCGCAGAGCGCGTCGACGTCCCGCAGGGTGTCGTCCGGGCTGGCCGTGACCGGGTTGGTGATCATGCCGGACTCGGAGCGCTTGACCAGGTCGACCTGGAGGGCCTGGTCCTCGACGGAGAGGTTGCGGTGCAGCACGCCGATGCCGCCCTGCCGGGCCATGGCGATGGCCATCCGGGCCTCGGTGACGGTGTCCATCGCGCTGGACAGCAGCGGGACGGAGAGGGTGACGTTGCGGGTCAGCCGGGTGACCGTGTTGACCCGGCTGGGCACCACGTCCGACTCGCCCGGCTGGAGCAGCACGTCGTCGAAGGTCAGGCCGAGCGGCACCACCCGGGCCGAGCCGGCGGGCAGCTCCGGCAGATGACCACCCAGCTCGCCGGGCTCGGCAGCGGCCGGACGATCGGTGCTGGGCGAAAGTTCCACGATTGCTCCCCTGAGCTGGTCGAACGGGCTTCAGTGAGGTGGCGCGCGGGCACCGGAACACGCCGGAATCCCGGGCGCGTCGCCCCATCGTACCCACTGAGCTGCGCGGGCCCGGGCGGCGGCGCGACCGGTGGCGACGGGCGGGGGCGGGCGTGCCGACAGGGTTGGGTCTACGGTGAGGGGGTGCACGACGAGCCCATCGACCCGTTCAACGGCGACCCGGCCGATCCGTCCGCCGGTCTGGACGACCCCGGAGACGACGCCCAGCACGAGCCGCTGACCGACGTCGAGCGGCAGGACGTCCTGGAGGACCTGGCGGACCTGGAGATCTACCAGGCCCTGCTGGCCCCGATCGGCGTCCGTGGGCTGGTGATCGAGTGCGAGGACTGCCGCGAGCCGCACTACTTCGACTGGGACCTGCTCCGGGGCAACCTGCGTCACCTGCTCAGTTCCGGTCGCCCCCGGGTGCACGAGCCGGCCTACGACCCGGATCCCGACCACTACGTCACCTGGGACTACGCCCGGGGGTACGCCGACGGGGTGCACGACACCCTGACCGAGGCCGGCGAGGACGACCCCGAACCCACCGCCGACTGACGACCGGTACGGGCGCGTCCCCGGCCCAGCCGCCCGGTCCGGCGCGGAGGCGGCCCAGGCGACCGGTACGGCTCAGGCGACCAGGTGACCGGTACGGCTCAGGCGACCAGGCCGGCGCGGAAGCCGGCGGCGACGGCGTGCGCCCGGTCGCGGGCGCCGAGCTTGCGGAACAGCCGGCGGGCGTGGGTCTTGACGGTGTCCTCCGAGACGTACAGTTCCCGGCCGATCTCGGCGTTGCTCTTCCCCTCGGCCATACCCAGCAGGACCTGGAGTTCCCGCTCGGTCAGCCCTGAGCCCCGACCGCCGGTGGCGGGGCGGCGCTCCGTCGCCGGTGCCGCCGGTACGGGTTCCGGCTGGCCACCGGCCTCGTCCACCTCGTCGTCACCACGCTGCACCGGGACCATCGCCGGCCCGTTGCCGGGCGCGTCCGGGGTCGTCGCCGGCCAGCCCGGGGTGGCTCCGCCGGGGGTACGGCCGCCCGGGTGTCCCGTCCCGCCACCGCCGACGGCGGCGGCGTCCCGGGCCGGGTCGGCGATCCGTCGCCGCGCCGACCGTCCGGGGGCGGACAGCAGCAGCAGCGCCTTGGCGACCGCGCTGGTCAGGTCGTGGTCGACACCCTGGATCAGTCCCCGTGCCCCGGCGCTGATGGTGGCCGCCGCCGCGCCGGATTCCTCCGTTCCGAGCAGCAGCACCGCCGCCTGTGGGGCGCGGGCGAGGACCCGCCGGACGAATCCCGCGCTGTCCGGCCGGGTGAGCGCGGTGTCGGCGAGCACCACGTCGGGCGGTTGCTCGGCGAGCCGCAGCATCACCTCGGGGTCGGAGACGGCGGTACGGACGACGGCGGCAAGACCGAGCCGCGCCGCCGCGGATGACAGGTGCTGCGCCGCCAGTGGGGTCCGGACGCAGACGAGAACCGTACGCACAGTGGGGTCTCCTCTCCGTGTGGAAGCAGACCACGAGCGGCGCTGATCATGAGGGGGTTCCGGGCAATTCTCTGAACTTTTCCGGCATATGGGGCCTACTGCGCGAGTTGTCGGAGCTTTTCGATCACAGGACGTGTGAGCCGGCGAGCGGCAGGGTACCGGGGGGCCAGGCCGCACCCGGCGCGTTCGCACAACCGCCGCCCGGGACTGGCCGTACTGACCATCGCGGCGGTGCCGCGCGGGAGGAGGGGTGCTGATGTCGAACGTACGTAGACTGCCCGGACCCATCGTCGACCTGTGGGACTGGCAGCGGCTCGGTGCCTGCCGGGGTCGTGACAGTGCGCAGTTCTTCCACCCGGACGGTGAACGCGGCTCCTCCCGGCTGCGCCGCGAGTCAGGGGCCAAGTCGGTCTGCCGGGCCTGCCCGGTACGCGCCGAGTGTGCCGCGCACGCCCTCGCCGTCCGCGAGCCGTACGGCGTGTGGGGTGGCTTCAGCGAGTCCGAGCGGCTCCGCCTGCTCGCCCTCGGCTGGGAGGACCTCGCCGACCGGCGCGGCCACCGGGTGGACGTCGCCCGGCTGGAGGCCCGGCTCGGTCGCCCGCACAAGTCCACCGTGCCCGCCCAGCGCAGCGTCGCCTGACGCTGTGACCGCCGGGCGCAGGACCGCCTGACGCGCACACCGACCACCGGCAGCGTCGCCTGACGCTGTGACCGCCCGGCACAGCGTCGCCTGACGCGCACACCGACCATCGCTGCCGCGTCCCCTGCCGGGGCGCGGCAGCACGCCGTCCGGCACCATGGGCCCGATGCGGACCGACATCTGCGAACCGGACCTGCTCTGGACCCGGTGGGGCCTGCTCTCCGCCGCCCTCACCGCCCTCGGCCACGACGACGTGTACTGGTGCGCCGCGGACGGGGCCCACCACGACGACCACGGCGGGAACTGGGCCCGACTGGTCCGGGTCGACGGTGGCCGGGCGGTGCTGTTCGGGTACGACCACGAGTACAGCGACACCGTGGACGCCACACCCCCGGTCGACCTGCTCGCCGGCGCGCCCGCCTGGCTGCCCTGGCCGGAACTGCTCCGGTACGTCGCCGACGACCAGCTCGGCTACGTCCACTGGTACGACCGGGAATGGTCCCGGGTGCCGTACCCGGCCGGTCTGGCGGACGGGCTGACCGCCACCGTCGGGGCCCTGCTCGACGCCGACCGTCTCGAAGGCCAACTGTCCGACGTGGTCACCGAGTGGGGTGGGCACGAACCGGCCGGTCCGGCGGAGCGGGACGACCTGGCCCGCGCCGCCGCCCGGCTGCGCGTCGCCGCCGAGGCCCGCACCCTCGACCCGGCTGACCTCACCGGCCTGCTCGGCCGACTGCGACACAGGACCGTCGACCTGGCCGCCGCCCTGACCGTGGCGGCCGACGCCGGCCTCACCCCGGGCAGCGCCCTGCCGTCCGTACCGGCCGGAACCGAGGTGCCCCGGCGGCGGATCCGGCAGCTCAGCGGCACCCAGCACGAGGAGCTGGTCCGTGCCGCGATGCGGGCCGCCACCGAGCGGCAGCGCCCGCCGACCGCACCCACCGCCGAGTTGACCGCGCTGGTCGACTGGGTACGGGGGCACACACCCGACGGCGACGGACGGTGCCTGCTGCTCGTCGAGGTCACCGACACCGGCCTGCGTCCGGTCCCCGGGCCGCGCCCGCCGGCCGGTGTCTTCGGCGACGGCTGGACGGCCTTCCGGGAGCTGGCCGGACTGGTCCGGCAACTCCGGGCGGCCGAGGCCCATCCGGAGCACGGCCGCTGGTTCCACCTGCGGCTGGAGACCACCCCCGACGGGTACGCCGTCGAGCGGTACTACGACACGGTGCCGGACTGGCTGCCGGCCGACGACCGCCACCCGATCTGGCTCGACGCGCTGCGCCAGGAGATGGACCGCCGTACGCCGGAGTTCCGCCCCACCTGGGCCGCCCGGCTCGCCCCCGAGGTCGCCTGGGGGTACGCCGACCCGGCCTGACCGGGCAGCTGTCAGTCGACGGTGACCCGGACGGTGTGCCAGCCGGTGGCCCCGTCCGGGGCGACCGGCGCACGTCGCTCCGGCTGGGTAGCCCCGCTGGCGTCGGTGGCCCGTACCTGGAGGGTGTGCTCGCCCGGGGTGGCCGCCCACCGCCAGGACCACTGCACCCAGGTGTCGGTGGAGACGGCGGCGGCCAGGGTCGCCTGCTGCCACTCCCCCTCGTCGACGCGTACCTCGACCCGGCGGATACCGAGGTGCTGGGCCCAGGCCACCCCGGCCACCGTCACCGGGCCGGCGGTCAGCCGGTTGCGGGGTCGGGGCGTGTCGATCCGGGACTGCGTCTTGATCGGCCCCCGCGCCGACCAGCCACGGGGCACCCAGTACGCGTCGAAGTCGGCGAAACTGGTCAGCTCCAGCTCGGTGATCCACTTGCAGGCCGACACGTACCCGTACAGCCCGGGTACCACCATCCGGACCGGGAACCCGTGCTCGACCGGCAGCGGCTCGCCGTTCATCCCCACCGCGAGCAGCGCGTCCCGCCCGTCGCGCAGCACCTCGGTCGGGGTGCCGCAGGTCCAGCCGTCCACCGACCGGCTCACCACCTGGTCCGCGCCGTCGAGCGGGCCGGCCTCGTCCAGCAGTTCCTTCACCGGGACGCCGAGCCACCGGGCGTTGCCGACCAGGTCCCCGCCGACCTCGTTGGAGACGCAGGCCAGGGTGACGTACCGCTCCACCATCGGACGGGCGAGCAGCTCGGCGAAGCTCAGTTCGAACGGGTTGCGGACCCGGCCGTGTACGCGCAGCCGCCACGTTCCCGGGTCGACCTGCGGCACGACCAGCGCGGTGTCGATCCGGTAGAAGCCCGCGTTCGACGTCACGTACGGGGCCAGCCCGCGTAGCCCGAGGTCGGCACCGGCCGGCACCGGCGGGGCCGGGGCGACCGGGGTGGGCAGGGCGACCGCCGAACGGGCCGCCGAGACACCCCGTCGACCGGCCAGCCATCGGCCGCCCAGTCCGGCCACGGTCGCCGCGCCGAGCAGTACCCCGGTCCCGGTCAGGAAGCGTCGCCGCGACTCCGGGTCGGTCTCGTCCCCGCCCGGACGACGCGCCGACCCGGCAGGGACCGGCTCGGCACGGACCCGCTCGGCAGCGGCCGGCTCGGCAGGCGACGACCCGGCAGTGGCCGGCTCGGTGGCGGGTGTCGCGGGGGGTGGTGCGGGTGGCGACCAGGGCCAGGGGTCAGGCTCCAGCGGGCCGGCGGTGCAGAGCCAGAGCACCCCGGCACCGAGCGCCGCACCGGTCAGCGAGGGCAGCACGTCGAGCGCGTCCGCGCCCGGCCGGGTCAGCGCGGCCACCGCGCCGAGCGCCCCGAAGGCGACGACGCCGGCCACCGCCGGGGCGAGCCGCCGGGTGGCGAGCACACCCAGCCCGGCGGCGAAGGCCGCCAGCAGCACCGCCGTACCGACCAGCAGGGCGACCTTGTCGTACCGGCCGAAGACGTCGATGGCGAACTGTTTCAGCGGCTCCGGCACCGTGTCGACGACCACGCCTCCGACCGCCACCAGGGGCGCGGACCGGGGGCCGGTGGCCACCGCCACCAGTTCCGCGACCCCGATCGCCACCGCCCCGGCGGTGACCCCCGCCAGCGCCCCGAACCGCCACACCCTGCCGCTGTCCGCCACCCTCCCATCCTCGCCACTGCGCCGTCGCCCGACCACCCACGTCACCGACCGGTAAGACAAAAGATCCAGGGCACCCCCGCGGTGTGCGGTGCGGTGCCCTGGATCGGTGCCCTGCGACGGTGGAGGGACCCTTCCGCTGCCCGGGGGCTCAGGCAGGGTCCCTCCGCGCGTCAGAAGCCGGGGCCGTGCTGGTGACCGTGCCCGTGCGAGTGACCGTGACCACCGGCGGCGGCCGGCTCGGCCTTCTCCGGCTTCTCCACCACCAGGCTCTCGGTGGTGAGGAGCAGGCCGGCGATCGAAGCGGCGTTGGTGACCGCGTTACGGGTCACCTTCACCGGGTCGAGGATGCCGGACTTGGTCAGGTCGACGTACTCGCCGGTGGCGGCGTCGAGACCGTGGCCCCACTCCTTGCCGATGACCTTCTGCACGACGACGTAGCCGTCGTGGCCGGCGTTCTGGGCGATCCAGCGCAGCGGCTCGACCAGCGCCTTACGCACGATCGAGACACCGACCTTCTCGTCCCCGGTGAAGCCGAGGTCGTCGTCGAGCGCCGGCAGGATCTGGGCCAGGGCGGCACCGCCGCCGGGGACCGTACCCTCCTCGACCGCGGCCTTGGTCGCGGCGATGGCGTCCTCGATGCGGTGCTTGCGCTCCTTCATCTCGACCTCGGTCGCCGCGCCCACCTGGATGACCGCGACGCCGCCGGAGAGCTTCGCCAGCCGCTCGGCCAGCTTCTCCCGGTCCCACTCGGAGTCGGAGGCCTCGATCTCCTTGCGGATCTGCGCGACCCGGTCGGCGACCTCGGTGTCCCGGCCACCACCGTCGACGATGGTGGTGTTCTCCTTGTCGACGACCACCCGGCGGGCGGTGCCGAGCACGTCCAGCCCGATCTGGTCGAGCTTGTAGCCCAGCTCCGGCGCGACCAGCTCGGCGCCGGTCTGGATCGCCATGTCCTGGAGCATCGCCTTGCGCCGGTCACCGAAGCCGGGGGCCTTGACCGCGCAGACCTTCAGGGTCTTGCGGAGCGCGTTGACCACCAGCGTCGACAGCGCCTGACCCTCGACGTCCTCGGCGATGATCAGCAGCGGCTTGCTGTCGGCGAGGACCTTCTCCAGCAGCGGCAGCAGCTCCTCGATCGCGGAGATCTTCTGCGTGGTGATCAGGATGTACGGGTTCTCCAGCACCGCTTCCTGGGACTCCAGGTCGGTGACGAAGTTCGGCGAGATGAAGCCCTTGTCGAACTGGAGGCCCTCGGTCACCGCCAGCTCGGTGTGCAGGGTGGAGCCTTCCTCGACGGTGATGACACCGTCGCGGCCGACCTTCTCCATCGCCTCGGCGATCAGCTCACCGATGGTGGCGTCCTGCGCCGAGATGGTGGCCACGTGGGCGATCGACTTCTTGTCGTCCACCTCGACGGCCCGCTCCAGCAGCGCCTCGGAGACCTTGGCGGCGGCGGCGTCGACGCCCCGCTTCAGACCGGCCGGGTTGGCCCCGGCGGTCACGTTGCGCAGGCCCTCGCGGACCATGGCCTGGGCGAGCACGGTGGCGGTGGTGGTCCCGTCGCCGGCGACGTCGTTGGTCTTCGTCGCCACCTCCTTGACCAGCTGCGCGCCGAGGTTCTCGTAGGGGTTGGTGAGCTCGATCTCCTTGGCGATGGTGACCCCATCGTTGGTGATCGTCGGCGCACCGAATTTCTTGTCCAGGACGACGTTGCGCCCGCGCGGGCCGAGAGTGACCTTGACCGCGTCCGCGAGGGCGTTGACACCGTGCTCGAGCAGGTGCCGGGCATCGTCCGAGAAGCTCAGGATCTTCGCCATGGATTATCCCTTCAAGCGTTGCTGCCCCGGCCCGGCGAGCCGGACCGGGGCAGCAGCACTGATCGGTTGCTTACTTCTCGATGACCGCGAGGACGTCGCGGGCGGAGAGCACCAGGTACTCCTCGCCGGCGTACTTGACCTCGGTGCCGCCGTACTTCGAGTAGATGACGGTGTCGCCGACGGCGACGTCAACCGGGATCCGGTTGCCCTTGTCGTCGATCCGGCCCGGGCCGACAGCGAGGACGGTGCCCTCCTGCGGCTTCTCCTTGGCGGTGTCGGGGATCACGATGCCCGACGCCGTGGTGGTCTCAGCCTCGTTCGCCTGGACCAGGATCCGGTCCTCGAGCGGCTTGATCGCAACCTTGGTCGCGGTAGTCACGGGCATACCCTCCTGGGGTACTGGTTTCGTTACCGGCCGGCACTGCCGACCAGCGTCAATCTGCCACATGCCACCGGGCGGGGCCGTCGTCGCGGGTGCCGGTCCGCCTGGCGTTTGAACCTCCGGGCGAGACCCGGGGGCTGGCACCCTCCATGGGAGAGTGCTAATCGCAGATTATGCCGCCGCTAGCACTCCGTCAAGGAGAGTGCCAACGAAGTCGGCCCGCGTCGCGCCGGACGAGCCCGGGGTCACCTCTGGACAATTACAGTTAAGAATCTTAATAATTAGCCATCCGTCGATCCGACGGCCCTCGAACCGGGAGGTCCGGATGCGTCGCCCTGCCCGAACACTGCTCCTGGCCCTGGTCACGGTCGGGGCCACCGTCACCGCCACCACCCTGGCCCTGACCACCCCGGCACAGGCCGCCGGCCCGACCGCCACCCTCGTGAAGACCGCCGACTGGGGTACCGGATGGGAGGGCCGCTACACCGTCACCAACGGCGGTCCGGCCACCATCACCGGCTGGCAGGTCGCGTTCAGCCTGCCGACCGGCACCACGCTCGGCTCCTACTGGGACGCCACGGTGAGCAGCGTCGGCCAGCGGCACACCTTCACCAACCGCTCGTGGAACGGCACCGTCGCCCCCGGCGCCTCGGTGTCGTTCGGCTTCCTGGTCACCGGCTCCGGTTCCCCCACCGACTGCACGGTCAACGGCGCGCCCTGCGGCGGCGGCACCCCCACCGCACCGCCACCCACCACCGCACCGCCGACGACCGCACCGCCCACCACCGCACCGCCGACGACCGCCCCACCCACCACACCGCCGCCCACCACACCGCCGGCCGGGGGGCTGCCCCGGCACGCGCTGATCGGCTACCTGCACGCCAGCTTCGCCAACGGCTCGGGCTACCTGCGGATGGCCGACGTGCCGGCCGACTGGGACATCGTCAACCTGGCCTTCGGCGAACCCACCACCGTCACCTCGGGCGACATCCGGTTCCAGCTCTGCCCGCCGACCGAGTGCCCCGGCGTGGAGACCGAGGCCGAGTTCGTCGCGGCCATCCGCGCCAAGCAGGCACAGGGCAAGAAGGTGCTGCTCTCCATCGGTGGGCAGAACGGCCAGGTCCAGCTCACCACGACCGCCGCCCGGGACACCTTCGTCCGGTCGGTGGCCGCCATCATCGACCGGTACGGCCTGAACGGGCTCGACATCGACTTCGAGGGACACTCGCTCTACCTGGACGCCGGGGACACCGACTTCCGCAACCCGACCACACCGGTGATCGTCAACCTGATCTCCGCGATCCGCACCCTCAAGCAGCGGTACGGAGCGAACTTCGTGCTCACCATGGCGCCGGAGACGTTCTTCGTCCAGCTCGGCTACCAGTTCTACGGGTCGGGCCCGTGGGGCGGGCAGGACCCGCGCGCCGGGTCGTACCTGCCGGTGATCCACGCCCTGCGCAACGACCTCACCGTGCTGCACGTGCAGAACTACAACTCCGGGCCGATCATGGGGCTGGACGACCAGTACCACACGATGGGCAGCGCCGACTTCCACGTCGCGATGACCGACATGCTGCTCGCCGGCTTCCCGGTGGCCGGCAACCGGGACCGGGTCTTCCCGCCGCTGCGCGAGGACCAGGTCGCCTTCGGGGCACCCTCGTCGCCCAGTGCCGGCAACGGCTACCTGGCCCCGGCCGGGGTGCAGGCCGCGGTGACCTGTCTCGTCAAGGGGCAGAGCTGCGGGTCGTACACGCCGCGCAGCGGCACCAACCCGGCGTTCCGGGGGCTGATGACCTGGTCGATCAACTGGGACCGGTTCTACGCCTGGGAGTTCCGCCTCCAGCACGGTCCGTTCCTGCGGGCACTGCCCTGACCCGCAGCGGCGGGGTCCGGGCCGCCGGGGCCCGGACCCCGCCGCACGCCGTCGGACCTCGGCGGTGGCCCGTGAGGGGGTCGCCGCCGCCGGTGCCGGGTGGGTCCAGAATGGGCCGGTGGATCTCGACCAGTTCCGCGCGTTGCGTACCCCCGAGGGGTCGGCCGCGCTCGCCGCGGCGACCCGGGTGGCCGGCGGTGACCCGCTGACCGCGGCGGCGGCGCTCCGCTCGGCCGGTCTGCCGGCCGGGCTCGCGGCGGCGGCGCTCACCCAGGCGGAGCTGCGCCGGAAGGCGGCCGGCAAGTTCGGGCCGGCGGCGGCCGGGATGTTCCTCACCCGCCCCGGCCTGGAACAGGCCACCCGGCGGGAGGTCGCCGACCGGCGCGCCGAGCGGTTGCGCGCCGCCGGGGTACGCACCCTCGCCGACCTCGGTTGCGGTCTCGGCGCGGACGCGCTCGCCGCCGCCCGCGCCGGCATCCGGGTGTACGGGGTGGAGGCCGACCCGCTGACCGCCGCGCTGGCCGCCGCCAACGCCGAGGCGGCCGGGCTGGCCGACCTGTTCACCGTCGAGTGCGGCGACGCCACCGCCTTCGACGTGACCCGGGTGGACGCGGCCTTCTGCGATCCGGCCCGCCGGAAGGCCGGCACCGGACGACGGGTCTTCGACCCGAACGCGTACTCGCCGCCGTGGGACTTCGTGACCGACCTGGCCGAGCGGGTGCCGTGCACCGTGGTCAAGGTGGCTCCCGGGCTGGACCACGCGCTGATCCCACCGGGTGCCGAGGCCGAGTGGGTGAGCGTCCGTGGTGACCTGGTCGAGGCGGCCCTGTGGTGCGGCCGGCTCGCGGAGGTCCCCCGCCGCGCCACCGTGTGCCGCGACGGCGACCGCCCCTCGGGCGGGCAGCCCACCACCGGACAGCCCACCGCCGGACAGTTCACCGGCGTACAGCTCACCGGCAGCGGTGCCGCCGAGGCCGCTGTCGGGCCGGTGCGGCGGTACCTGTACGACCCGGACCCGGCGGTGGTCCGTGCCCACCTGGTCGCCGAGCTGGCGACGGAGCTGGACGCGAGGATCGCCGACCCGAGCATCGCCTACCTGTACGCGGACACCCCGGTCCGGACACCGTTCGCCCGCTGCCTGGAGATCACCGACGTGCTGCCGTTCTCGCTGAAGCGGCTCCGCGCGCTGCTGCGCGAACGGCGGGTGGGCCGGGTGGAGATCCTCAAGCGCGGGTCCGCGCTGGAACCGGAGCAGTTGCGCCGGGACCTGCGGCTCTCCGGCGACCAGCCGGCGAGTCTGGTGCTCACCCGGGTCGCCGGGGCACCCACCGTGCTGCTCGGCCGGCCGGTCGGCTAGGTCACCGGGCACCGGCCGTGGCGACAGGCCAGGGCACCGGGGCGCCGGCCGGGCCGGTCGGCTAGGTTGACGCCGTGGCGGGACGGGGAACACCGGCGACGGCGCTGCTGACGAAGCGCGGGGTCCGGCACAGCGTGCACCCGTACGACGTCTCGCCGGACACGCCCCACTACGGCGCGGAGGTCGCGGCGGCGCTCGGCGTACCGGCCGGGCAGGTGTTCAAGACGCTGGTCACCGAGGTGGACGGCGGCCTGACCGTGGCGGTCGTACCGGTCACCGGCGAGCTGGACCTGAAGGCGCTGGCCGCGGCGGCGGGCGGCAAGCGGGCGGTGCTGGCCGACCGGACCCTGGCCGAGCGGACCACCGGCTACGTGCGGGGCGGGATCAGCCCGCTGGGCCAGCGCCGGCGGTTGCCGACGGTGCTGGACGCCTCCGCGCTGGGCTTTCCGACGGTCTACGTCTCGGCCGGCCGGCGTGGGCTCCAGGTGCAGCTCGCCCCGGCGGACCTGGTCGCGTTGACCGGGGCGACGACCGCCCCGATCGCCACCGGCTGACCGCTCCCGGCTGACCACCACCGACCGTCCGGCACGCTGACCGCCACCGGCTGACCGCCCCGACCGTCCGGCGGGCTGACCGCCGTCGCCTGACCACCCCGGCCGTCCCACAGGTTGATCGCCTTCGCTGTGGTCGGGGCCGGCGACAGTCGCGCGACCAGGGGGTTTCGTCGGCGTTGCTGAATTGTTACCGCCGCCAACAAACCGGCGACCTCGACACTCTTGCGCTTCAGGTGTGACCCGAAATACGTTGCCGGGCACAACAAAACATCACACCCCCACCCCGAAAGGAACCCCGCACCATGCGTAGAGGGATCCTCACCGCCGTCACCGTGGGCCTGCTGGTCACCGGCGGCCTGACCGCCTGCGGCGACGACGACTCCGGCACCGGTGGCACCGACGCCGGCTCGGACAAGAAGGCCAAGATCGGCGTCATCCTGCCGGACAGCAAGTCCTCCGGCCGTTGGGAGAACGCCGACCGCAAGTTCCTGGAGGCGGCCTTCAAGGCGGCCGGCGTGGACTACACCATCCAGAACGCGCAGGACGACAAGAACCAGTTCCAGACCATCGCCGACCAGATGATCACCGGCGGGGTCAACGTGCTGATGATCGTCAACCTGGACTCCGGCACCGGTAAGGCCGTGCTGGACAAGGCGAAGTCCCAGGGTGTGGCGACCATCGACTACGACCGGCTCACCCTGGGCGGCAGCGCCGAGTACTACGTCAGCTTCGACAACGAGGTGGTCGGCAAGCTCCAGGGCGAGGGCCTGAGCAAGTGCCTGACCGACAAGGGCGTGCAGAAGCCGGTCGTGGCGTACCTGAACGGCTCCCCCACCGACAACAACGCCACCCTGTTCAAGAACGGCTACGACTCGGTGCTCAAGCCGAAGTTCGACTCCGGCGAGTACGTCAAGGGCCCGGAGCAGTCCGTCCCGGCCTGGGACCCGGCCCAGGGCGCCACCCTGTTCGAGCAGATGCTGACCCAGACCGGCGGCAAGATCGACGGCGTGCTCTCCGCCAACGACGGGCTCGGCAACGCGGTCATCTCGGTGCTGAAGAAGAACAAGCTCAACGGCAAGGTGCCGGTGACCGGCCAGGACGCCGACGTGCAGGGTCTGCAGAACATCCTCGCCGGTGACCAGTGCATGACCGTCTACAAGGCGGTCAAGCAGGAGGCCGACGCCGCCGCCGAGCTGGCCATCGCGCTGGCCAAGGGCGAGCGCAAGGAGACCGGCCAGAAGGTCAAGGACCCGGAGGGCAACCGTGAGGTGCCGGCCGTCCTGCTCACCCCGAAGCTGATCTTCAAGGAGAACGTCAAGGACGTGGTGGCCGACGGTTACGTCACCAAGGAGGCGCTCTGCACCGGGGCGTACGCCAAGCTCTGCACCGACGCCGGAATCAGCTGAGCCGTTACCGGTAGCCCGGTACCCCCCTCGGCAGCGGGCGTCACCCGGCCGCACCCCGGGTGACGCCCGCCCCGACGGTCCGCCCCCGACGGCTCGACCGCACCGGCTCGACAGAACGAAGGAGACCCGTGTCCACCACCCCCCTGCTGGAACTACGTGGGATCGACAAGAGTTTCGGTCCCGTCCAGGTCCTCCGTGACGTGGCCCTCTCCGCCCACGCGGGGGAGGTGACGGCACTGGTCGGCGACAACGGCGCCGGTAAGTCGACCCTGGTCAAGTGCATCAGCGGCATCTACCCGACCGACGCCGGTGAGTTCCTCTTCGAGGGCCGGCCGGTCACCATCAACAGTCCCCGGGACGCCGCCGCGCTCGGCATCGAGGTCGTCTACCAGGATCTCGCGCTCTGCGACAACCTCGACATCGTGCAGAACATGTTCCTGGGGCGGGAGAAGCGCACCGGCATCGTGCTCGACGAGCCCACCATGGAACAGATGGCGGCGGAGACCCTGGCCGGGCTGAGCGTCCGGACGGTCAAGTCGTTGCGCCAGCACGTCTCCAGCCTCTCCGGCGGCCAGCGGCAGACCGTGGCCATCGCCAAGGCGGTGCTCTGGAACAGCCGGCTGGTGATCCTGGACGAGCCGACCGCCGCGCTCGGCGTCGCGCAGACCGCCCAGGTGCTCGAACTGGTCCGCCGGCTCGCCGACAACGGGCTGGCCGTCGTGCTCATCTCGCACAACATGAACGACGTCTTCGCGGTCTCCGACCGGATCGCCGCGCTCTACCTCGGGCAGATGGTCGCCCAGGTGAAGACCACCGACATCACCCACGCCCAGGTGGTCGAACTCATCACCGCCGGCCGTACCGGCAACCTCGGCCTGTCGACCGGCAACGGCACGGGTCGCCCCGACAACGGCGGCGAGGCCGCCGACAGCACCCCAGGAGCCCTGCGATGACCAGCACCGCCGTGCGTAAGGTCGGCCCGGTGGCGGTCACCGAGACGCCGACCGTGGGTGGCCACGTCCGTAACTACATCAGCCGGGTACGCGGTGGCGACATCGGGGCGCTGCCGGCCGTACTGGGGCTGCTCGTGCTCTGCACGGTCTTCGCGGTCATGCGGCCGTCGTTCCTCTCCGCGCAGAACTTCGCGAACCTCTTCACCCAGGGCGCGGCGGTCACGCTGATCGCGATGGGGCTGGTCTTCGTCCTGCTGCTCGGCGAGATCGACCTCTCCGCCGGCTTCGCCAGCGGGGTCTGCGCCGCCGTGCTGGCGAACATCGTCACCGTCGCCGGCCTGCCCTGGTACGTCGCAATGCTCGCGGCCATCGCCACCGGGCTGGTCATCGGGCTGACCCTGGGCTTCCTGGTCGCCAAGATCGGCATTCCGTCGTTCGTGGTCACCCTGGCCGCCTTCCTGGCCTTCCAGGGCGTCGTGCTGCTGCTGATCAGCGGCGGCAGCAACATCTCGGTCCGCGACGACGTGCTGGTGGCGATCGCCAACCGCAACCTCACCCCGGCGCTGGGCTGGGCGTTCTTCGCCCTCGTCGTCGGCGGGTACGCGGCCGTGCAGTTGCTGCGCCACCGCAAGCGGATGGCCCGGGGCCTGCTCACCGACCCGTTCCCGGTGGTGCTGGCCCGGATCGGCGGGCTGGCCGTCGTCCTCGGGGTGGCGGTCTACATCCTCAACCTGGAACGCAGCCGCAACGTCCTGATCAACTCCCTCAAGGGCGTACCGATCGTGGTGCCGATCATCGCCGCGCTGCTGATCCTGTGGACCTTCGTCCTCCAGCGCACCGCCTACGGCCGGCACGTCTACGCCGTCGGCGGCAACAAGGAGGCCGCCCGGCGGGCCGGCATCAACGTCGACCGGATCCGCATCTCGGTCTTCGTGATCTGCTCGACGATGGCCGCGGTCGGCGGCATCGTCGCTGCCAGCCGGGCCAACTCGGTCGACCCGAACACCGGGGGCAGTAACGTACTGCTCTACGCCGTCGGCGCGGCGGTGATCGGCGGGACCAGCCTCTTCGGCGGCAAGGGGCGGGTCCTCGACGCGGTGCTCGGCGGCGCGGTGGTCGCGGTCATCGACAACGGAATGGGCCTGATGGGCTACAGCTCCGGGGTCAAGTACGTGGTCACCGGCGTGGTGCTGCTGCTCGCCGCGAGCGTCGACGCGTTCTCCCGACGACGCGCCGTCGCCACCGGCACCCGTTGACCCGACCCTCGACCGGAGTACCGACAGCATGCGCGCAGGACCCAGCCAGGACGAGATCCGCCGGCAGAACCTCGGCGCGCTGCTCCGCTACGTCCACGTGCACGGCGCGACCTCCCGCGCGGAACTGACCAACACGCTCGGGCTGAACCGCAGCACCATCGGGGCGCTCACCGCCGACCTGGCCGCCGCCGGCCTGGTCAGCGAGGGCACCCCCAAGGAGACCGGCCGGGCCGGGCGACCGTCGCTGGTCGTCCGGCCCGAGTCGGCGCGGGTCTTCGCGTACGCGTTCAGTGTCGAGGTGGACCGGCTGCGGGCCGCGCGGGTCGGGCTCGGCGGTGAGGTGCTCGACCGCCGGGAACTGCCCCGCCCGCACGGCCCGGTGGCCGGGGAGGCCGCGCCGCTGCTCGCCGGCATGGTCAAGGACATGCACCAGTACGCGCCGCCCGGCGCGATCTGCGTCGGCGCGGGCGTCGCGGTGGTCGGCATGGTCCGCCGGGACGACGGTCTGGTCCGGCTCAGCCCCACCATCGGCTGGGTCGACGAGCCGCTCGGTGAGCTGCTCCGCGCCGAACTGGGCGACGAACGGCCGGTCGCGGTCGGCAACGTGGCCGACCTGGCCGCGCTGGCCGAACACGTCCGGGGCGTGGCGTTCGGCTGCGACAACCTGATCTACCTGCACGGTGACGCGGGCGTCGGGGCGGGCATCATCGCCGGCGGGCGTCGGGTGACCGGGCACGGCGGGTACGGCGGCGAGGTCGGCCACATGGTGGTCAACCCCGGCGGCCAGCCGTGCGGGTGCGGCTCCCGGGGCTGCTGGGAGACCGAGATCGGCGAGCACGCCCTGCTGCGGGCCGCCGGTCGGGACGGCTACGAGGGGCAGGACGCGGTGCTGGGGGTGGTCGATCCGGCGGCCCGTGGCGACGCCAAGGCCCAGGCGGCGGTACGCCAGGTCGGCGACTGGCTCGGCTTCGGCGTCGCCAACCTGGTCAACATCTTCAACCCGGAGATGGTCATCTTCGGCGGTACCCTGCGGGACCTCTACCTCGCCGCGGCGGCCCAGGTGCGCAGCCGGCTCAACTCGATGGCGCTGCCCGCCTGCCGGGAGCACGTCCGGCTGCGTACCCCGGTGCTGGGTGAGGACGCGGCCCTGATCGGCGCGGCGGAGCTGGCGTTCGAACGTCTCCTCGCCGACCCCCTCGACGCCACCTGACCGACCGGTCCCGCCCGCGTCGGCCGGTGAACCGATCGGGACCGGTGAGCCGATCGGTTTGGTGAACCGAGCAGGACCGGTGAACCGATCGGGGTCGGTGTCCGTACCACCGGGCGACCCGACGGCCGGTGCGACCGGTCCGGGGACAGACGTCGTCGGTCCGGTTCGAGGAGGCACCGCAGCATGGCACCGCTGGAATCCGTACGGCGGGCACCCGCCGGTCGCCGGCCGGCCCGGTCAGGGCTGGCGTTCCTGCTCCTCACGCTCCTCACCACCGTCGTCGCCGGGTGGTCCGGGGTGGCGGTGGCCGCGCCGGCCGGCCCGAAGCAGCTCAACGCCGCCGACATGACCCTGCTCAACGGGGTACGCCTGGCCGGGCTCTGGGAGATGCCGGCCGGGCAGATGGCGGCCGAGAAGGGCAACCTGCCGAAGGTCCGCGAGATCGGCGCGGGGATCGCCGACGAGCACCGGGAGCTGGACCAGCTCGTGGTGGACGCGGCCAACCGGCTCGGCGCGACCATCCCGGACGAGCCCACCGCCGAACAGAAGAGCTGGCTGGCCGAGATGCAGAACGCCTCGGGCGCCCGCTTCGACCAGATCTTCGTGACCCGGCTCCGGGTGGCCCACGGCAAGATCCTGCCGGTGATCTCGGCGGTGCGGGCCAGCACCCGGGACGCCACCGTCCGCAAGCTCGCCGACGACGCCAACGAGTTCGTCCTGCACCACATGTCCATGCTGGAGAGCACCGGCCTGGTCCGGTACGCCGAACTTCCGCCGGCCGCGTTGCCCGCGCCCCAGGAGGATTCGCTGCTGGCCGTGGCCGCCGCCAATCCCGGCCGCGACCTCCCGGTCGGTACCACGGTGGTCTGGCTGGTCTTCGCCGCCGCGCTGGTCACCGCCGGCGTCACCACGCACCGGCTGCTCCGCCGCCCGTCCCGGCGCTGACCCAGGCGCTGACCCCGGCGGGCCACGTCCGCTCGCGTAGGGACGGGACGCGGCCGCCTCCCGAGCTGCCCGCACGGTCCCCCGCCCGGTACCTCCCGGCCTGCCCGGTCAGTGCCGGTCGGCGTAGGCGCGGACCTTGGCGCGGTTGCCGCAGACGGCCATGCTGCACCAGCGGCGTCGGCCCCGGGTGTCGACGAAGAGCCACCCGCAGTCGTCGCCGGGGCAGGCACGGACCAGGGCCCGGGTCGGGGTGCCGAGCAGCTCGGCTGCGGTCTGCGCGCAGGCGAGCAGCGGCAGGTCCAGTCCGGCGTCCCCGGGCAGGGTCCACCGGGCGAGGCCCGTCGCGTCGACCCGGAGCCGCGCGGTGGCGGCGGCGCGTTCGGCGTACCCGGCGACGGTACGGAACGCGGCCCGGTTCGCCGGGTCGAGGAGAACGTCGTGCAGGGCGGTCCGCAGCTCCCGGATCTCGGTGAGTACCCGCTCGGCCGCGGCGGGCTCCCCGGTGGCCGCCGGGCGGAGCCGGGCCACCGTCGCCGCGTCCAGCAGGCCCGCGTGCCGGGACCAGACGGCCAGATGCTGGTAACTGCGCAGCCACTCCCGGTGCGGTCCGGGCGGCTCGGACCAACCCGCCCAGGTGTTGCAGAGTTCCAACCCGGGATGGCCGGCGAGCAGCACCGGCATGGGGTAGCCATCGACGTCGACCCAGTGCACCCGGCCAGTATGCCTTGACCCGACGGCGATTAACCAGTAAACCTCTGCACACCGGTTAATCCTCGTTGAATGGTTAGGTGATGACGGTGCTCCGCAGACTGGTCACGGCACTCCTCACGACGGCGGTACTGCTCGCGGCCGGTACGACGGTGGCCCCCACCCCGGCGGGCGCGTTCCCCCGCCACCAACCGGAGCCGTGGCGTACCTGGGTGCAGGAGGAGTGGACCGCGCCCGCCGGCCAGTACTGCACGTTCCCACTCCAGGTCCGGGTGGTCAGCCAGGACGTCCGGGTCCGGGTGGTCGACCGGTACGCCGACGGCGCGGTCCGGCGGGAGGAGTTCGCCGGGCCACTGGTCGTCGACTTCGTCAACGGGGACACCGGACGCGCCGCGCGCCGGGACGCCGGTGGCTCCGGGGCCGCCGACTACCGTCCGGACGGCACCTGGCGGCGCTACACGATCGTCGGCCCGGCGGGCTTCGGCTTCCGCCCCGGCGACCACCACCCCCGGGGCTACTACCTGCTCGACGGACTGCACGTGATCACCTTCGACGCCGACGGCACCCGGCGGCTGGCCGTCGCCGTCGGCGACCAGGAGAACGTCTGCCTGGCCCTGGGCGACGCCCCGGACCAGGGGTAGCGGAGCGCCCCGGCCAGGTTCCGTCTCCTCGGTCATCGGCCGTGCCCGTCGCGGGACGGAGGTCATCGGCCGCGCTCGTCACGGGACGGAACCTGACCGTACGGGCCGTGCCAGGAACGCCACAGGTCGGCGTACGGGCCGCCCCGGGCGATCAGCTCGGCGTGCGGGCCCAGCTCGGTGATCCGGCCGTCCTCCACCACCGCCACCCGGTCGGCGTCGTGCGCGGAGAAGAGCCGGTGCGCGATGGCGATCACCGTACGCCCGGCCAGCACGGCGGCCAGCGACCGTTCCAACTGCCGGGCCGCCCTCGGGTCGATCAGCGAGGTCGCCTCGTCCAGCACCAACGTGTGCGGGTCCGCCAGCACCAGCCGGGCCAGGGCGAGCTGCTGCGCCTGCGCCGCCGACAGCGGATGCCCACCGGCCCCGACCACCGTGTCCAGCCCGGCCGGCAGGGCATCCGCCCAGTCCAGCGCGTTGACCGCGGCCAGCGCCGCCCGGACGTCCGGTTCGGTCGCCGCCGGACGGACCATCGCCACGTTCTCCCGCACGGTACCGATGAAGACGTGGTGTTCCTGGGTGACCAGCGCGACGTGGGTACGCAGCTCGGCCAGGGGCAGCCCGGTGAGGGGTCGACCGTCGACGGTGACCGATCCGGTGCGCGGGGTGTGCACCCCGGCGAGCAGCCGGCCGAGCGTCGACTTGCCCGCCCCGGACGGGCCGACCATGGCGATCTTCTCCCCCGGTTCGGGCACCAGGGTCACCCCGTGCAGCACGTCCCGCCCCGCCCGGTAGGCGTACCGGACGTCGTGCGCGGCGAGCCGACCGGGACCGGGCCGGCCGGCCCGTCCGCCGTCCAGCCCCGACGACCCGCCGACCGGGACCGACGGACCGCCCCTCGGGACCGACGGCCCGGCTGACGAGCCGACGGCCGGGGCGGACGGCTCGTCGGGGGTGGCCACGCCGAGCAGGCGGGCCAGCGACGCGCCGCCGACCTGCAACTCGTCCAGCCAGGCCAGCAGCTGGTCGATCGGCTTGATCAACTGCTGGACGTAGAGGACAGCCGCGGTCACCTGCCCCAGGCTCACCCAGCCCCGCAGATAGAACCAACCCCCGATCACCAGCGTCGCCGACACCGGCACCAGGTAACCGATCTCCGCCACCGGCCAGAACACCGTCCGCAGCCACAGGGTGTACCGCTCGGCCACGTACGACCGGCGGATGTCGGCGTCGGTGCGGGCCCGCCGCCGCGCCTGCTGCCGCAACGCCTCGGTGGTCCGCGACCCCTCGACGGTCTCGCTGATCCCGTCGGTGATGTCGGCGTACGCGGCGTTCTCCCGCAGGTAGCCGTCGGTGGCCCGACGCAGGTACCAGCGGGTGCCGGCCCAGATCACCGGGACCGCGATCAGACAGGGCAGCGCCAGCATCGGCCCGACCAGCAGCAACGCCCCGACGATGAAGGCGATGGTGACGATCGAGATCAGGGTCTCCGGCACCGCCAGCCGGACCGTCCGGGACAGCGCCGAGACGTCCCGGGACGTCCGGGTCAGCAGGTCACCGGTGCCGGCGCGTTCCACCGTGTGCAGCGGCAGGGCGAGGATCCGGTCCACGAACTCCTCCCGCAGCGTGGCGAGCACCCGCTCACCGAGCCGGGCCGAGGCGAGGTGCGCGAACCGCAGCAGCACCGCCTGCGCCACCACGAAGCCGACGATGGCCAGGGCGATCCGGTCCACCGGGGTGCTCCGGTCGCCCCGGGACACCCCCTCGACCAGATCGCCGAGGAGTCGCGGCCCGGCCAGCCCGGCCGCCGCCGCCGACGCGTGCAGGCCCAGGGCGGTGACCAACGCGCCCGGATGCCGTCGGGTCAGGGCCCGGGCGTACCGCCGGACCTGCCGGCTGTCCGCCACCGGCAGCACGTCGCCCATCAGCTCTCCCCCCGGCTGACCGTTGCCAGGTAGCGCGGCTCGGTCGCGAGCAGTTCCTCGTGACGGCCCTCGGCCACCACCTTGCCGTCCACCACGAACACCACGTGGTCGGCCCGCCCCAGCAGCAGCGGGCTGGTGGTGCAGACCAGGGTGGTCCGGCCGGCGCGGGCGGCACCGAGCCGGGCCGCGATCCGCGCCTCGGTGTGCGCGTCCACCGCGCTGGTCGGCTCCACCAGCAGCAGCGTCTCCGGGTCGGCCACCAGCGTCCGGGCCAGCCGGAGCCGCTGCTGCTGCCCACCGGAGAACTCCCGGCCCCGCTCGGCCACCGGACTGTCCAACCCGTCGGGTAGCGCGTCGACGATGTCCGTCGCGCTCGCCGCCACCAGCGCCGCCCGGACCGTGGCGTCGTCGGCCCGGTCGTGCGGGTCCAGTTCGGCGCGGAGCACCCCGGTGAACAGGTGCGCGTCGTTGTCGGCCACCAGGATCCGCTCCCGCACCGTCGCCAGCGCCACCTCCCGCAGCGGTACGCCGTGCAGCGTCGCGTCCGAGTCCACGTACCGGCCCAGCCGGTCGACGACGACGACCGCCTCGGCCGGATCGGCTGCCACCAGGGCGGTCAGGCGACCGGGCTGGACCACCATCCGCGAGTCCGGGTCGGCCAGCTCACCCGGCCCGGCCGGCAGCGGCACCGGGCGGGGCGGATCGGTCAGCTCCGGTTCCAGCCGTAGCAACCGCACCACCCGGCGGGCCGCCACGTGCCCCCGGGTCAGTTTCTCGATCATCTCGGTGACCGCGCTCAACGGGCCGACCAGGAACGCCGTGTAGCCGTACAGGGCGACGAGCTGACCGGCGCTGATCTGGCCGCGCAACGCGAACCGGGCCCCCAACCAGGTGACCAGGGCGAGGAACAGCCCCGGCAGCAGCACCTGGGCCGCCGCCAGCAGCGACTGGACCCGGGCCACCCGCACCCCGTCGGCGCGCAGCGCCTGCGACCCGGCCCGGTACCGGTCGGACACCACCGGCTCACCGCCGACGCCGCGCAGCACCCGCAGCCCGCCGACGATGTCAGCGGCCCGCCCGACCAGCGTCCCCTCCTGCTCCCGGTACGCCTGCTGGCGGCGGTGCAGCGGGCGGATCAGCACACCCACCACCGCCATCAGCAGCGGCACCCCGAGCACCACCACCAGACCCAGCGGCACCGAGGTGGTCAGCAGGATCACCGTGACCGTGCCGATGGCGACCACCGAACCGACGCCCCGGGCCAGGATGTCGACGGCGCTGCCCACGTGGGCGATGTCGGACGTACCGATGCTGACCACCTCACCGGCGGCGACCCGGCGGGGCAGGGTGGCGCCCAGCCGGTTGGCCGCGACCACGGTGAGCTGCACGGTCCGGTACGCGGCGGCCATCCAGTTGTGCACCGCGCAGCGATGCCGCAGGATGCTGGCGGCCGCCTGGAGCACGCCCAGGCCGAGCAGCGCCAACCCCCAGGTGACCAGGGCGGACAGGTCCCGCCCGGTCAGCCCGGCGTCGACCGCCCGCCCGACCACCGCCGGCACGAGCGCCTGCGCCACCATCCAGACGATGCCGAGCAGCACCCCGGCGATCAGGGTCGGGCGGCTCCGGTTCGCCACCCACACCAGGTAGCGGGTCGGGGACCGGGTGTCGGGTGTGCCGGGATCGTCGGCGGGTATCGAGACCATCGCCGCCCGACGCTAGGCGGCCCGACGTGCCACCCGCCACCGAGTTATCCGCCACCCGTCACCGGGTCGTCGACACCTCAGCGGTCGACCTGGGTGAAGTCCCACGAGTGCGGCGGCCGGGCCAGCAGGGTGGCCGGCGGATCCGGCAGCGCGCGCGGGGTGTTCCGCCACTTGGAGATCACCACCAGCCGGTGGTCGGTGGAGGTGAAGACCTCACTGGACACGTGCAGCGGGTCGTGCTCGAACTCGGGCAGGGCGACGTCACAGACCCAGGTGAGGAGGTCGGCGAGCCCGTACGACTCGGCCCGCGCCTCCCACATCCGTACGATCACGTCGGTCATCCCCCCAAGCGGCCGGTTTCTGCCGGAACGTTACCCGCTGACCCTGGTCAGCGGCATGGCCGAATCGGCGGGCAGGTCCAGTCTGCTCGGCGCGACCCCGGCGGCCACCAGGTGCGAGCCGAGCGCGGCGACCATCGCGCCGTTGTCGGTGCACAACTTCGGCCGGGGTACCCGGACCTGGACACCGTGCTTCGCGGCCCGCTGCTCGGCGAGCGCCCGCAGCCGGGAGTTCGCCGCCACTCCCCCGCCGATCACCAGCGTCCCGACCCCCTGGGAGCGGCACGCGTCCAGCGCCTTACCCACCAGCACATCGCAGACCGCCTCCTGGAAGGACGCGGCCACGTCGGCCACCGGCACCGGCTCACCGGAACGCTGCCGGGCCTCCACCCAGCGGGCCACCGCCGTCTTCAGCCCGGAGAACGAGAAGTCGTACCGGTGCGCGGCCAGGTCCTTCGGGGCGGTCAGCCCGCGCGGGAACCCGATCGCCGCCGGGTCACCGGCCCGCGCCTCCCGGTCGATGTACGGGCCACCGGGGAACGGCAGGCCGAGCAGCCGGGCCACCTTGTCGAACGCCTCACCGGCCGCGTCGTCGATGGTCGCGCCGAGCGGGGTGACACCCCGGGCCAAGTCGTCGACGAGCAGCAGCGACGAGTGCCCACCGGACACCAGCAGGGCGATCGCCGGCTCGGGCAGCGGACCGTGTTCCAGGGTGTCCACCGCGACGTGCGCGGCGAGGTGGTTCACCCCGTACACCGGCTTCTCGGCGGCCAGCGCGTACCCCTTGGCGGCGGCCACCCCGACCAGCAGCGCACCGGCCAGCCCGGGGCCGGAGGTGACGGCGATGGCGTCGATGTCGGCGAGGGTGACACCCGCCTCGGCCAGCGCCCGGTCCATGGTCGGCACGATGGCCTCCAGGTGGGCGCGGCTGGCCACCTCGGGCACCACGCCCCCGAACCGGGCGTGCTGCTCGACGCTGGAGGCGAGCGCGTCAGCGAGCAGGGTGTGTCCCCGGACGATGCCCACCCCGGTCTCGTCACAGGAGGTCTCGATCCCGAGGATCAGTGGTTCGTCAGCCATCGTGTTCTCGTCAGTCCCGGTCTCTCGGCTCAGTCGCTGGTCCGGCGCATGACCAGCGCGTCGGTGTTGGTGGGCTGGTAGTAGCCGCGCCGGATGCCGACCGGCTCGAAGTCGTACCCGGCGTAGAGCTTCTGCGCCGGGGCGTTGTCCACCGCGACCTCCAGCAGCACACTACGGACAGCACGGGCGTCGGCCTCGGCGAGCAGCGCCTCCAGCAGGGCCCGGCCGACACCGCGCCGCTGGGCGTCCCGCCGGACCGCGATGTTCTGCACCCACGCCTCGTCCGGTGGCTGCACGGCCAGACCGGCGTACCCGAGCACCCGCCCGTCGGCGGTGTCGGTCGCCACCAGGTAGTGGTGCCCGTTGGCGAGTTCGTTCCAGAACATCGCCGCCGACCACTGCTCCACCCCGAACAGGTCCGCCTCGATCGGCAGCACCTCGTCGATGTGCCACCAGCGGAACCGCCCGATCCGGACCGGTCCGTCCGTTGCCGGATCGCTGGTCACGGCAGCACGGACTTGCGGGCGGTGGCCGCCACCGCGTCGGGCCGGCGCAGGTACAGCGGAGTGAGCCGCTCCCCGGGGGCGGCGGCCCGGATCCGCTCAGCGGCCAGCGTCGCCAGCGCCAGCGCGGACGGGTAACGCGGCTCGTCCCGCAGCGGCAGACCGAGCACGTCGGCGTAGCGGTGCGCGCCGTCACCGACCATGCCGGTGACCCCCAAGTCCCGGGCCCGCCCGGCGACCACCGCCGGGACGTCCACGTCCGGCCCGGCGATCCGCTCACCGGCCGCGTCGTAGACCGCCCAGTACACCTCGCGGCGGCGGGCGTCGGAGGCGGCCAGCACCGGTTCACCGGCCGCCGCCGGGTGGCCGATCGCGTCCAGCGAGCACACCCCGTACGTGGGCACGCTCAGCGCCTGGCCCATGGTGGCGGCGGTGACCAGCCCGACCCGCAGCCCGGTGAACGGGCCGGGGCCGAGCCCGGCGACGATCGCCCCCAGGCCGGCCGGGCGGACGCCGGCCTCGGCGAGCACCGCCTCGACGTGCGGGGCGAGCAGCTCGCCATGGGCGCGGGCGTCGACGGTGCACCGCTGCGCCCGGAGCGTCACGCCGTCCGCCGTGACCTCGGCCAGGGCGGCGGTCACCGCCGGGGTCGAGGAGTCCACCACCAGTACGAGCACGCTGCCCACCCTAGCCGGGCCCGGCACCGGGCCCGCGCCGACTCGACCGGCCAGGGGTGCGTCGGGTCAGCCGGCGGTGCGCTCCCAGTCGATGGTGGGCAGGCCGGCGTCGGCGAGCGCCTTGTTGGTGGCGCTGAACGGGCGGCTGCCCAGGAAGCCGCGCGGGTTCATCGGGCTCGGGTGCCCGGCCTCCAGCACCACGTGCTGCGGGTTGGTGACCAGGGCAGCCTTCTTGCGGGCGTACCCGCCCCAGAGCAGGAACACCACCCGGTGATCGAGGGCGTCCAGGGCCCGGATGGTGGCGTCGGTGAACTCCTCCCAGCCCTTGTTGCCGTGCGAGCCCGGCTTGGCCTCCCGGACGGTCAGCACCGCGTTGAGCAGCAGCACGCCCTGCGCGGCCCAGCCGCTCAGGTTGCCGCCCTTCGGCTTCGGCGCGCCGACGTCCTCGCCCAGCTCCTTGAAGACGTTGCGCAGCGACGGCGGCACCGACACGCCGTCCCGGACGCTGAAGCTCAGCCCGTGCGCCTGCCCGGCCTTGTGGTACGGGTCCTGGCCGAGGATCAGCACCCGGCAGTCCTGCGGGGCGCACAGCCGGTACGCCGAGAACAGGTCGTCGACCGGCGGGTAGACCGTCTCGGTGGCGTACTCCCGGGCGACGAACTCGCCCAGCGCGGCCGTGCGGGCCGGGTCGAGGTGCGGGGTGAGCACGGCACGCCAGGCCTCCGGCAGCAGGGCCGGCAGGTCCAGGGTCGGCACGTCGTCGGGCATGGGCCACCTTTCGTCGCGCGGTCGGCGCGTCCCCGCCGACCGGATCGGCTACTTCCTACCAGCCCGGACCGACAGTTCCGCCGCCGGCTGGGACGGCCTGTGGCGGGGCGGCACTACGCTGCGGCCACCTCACGAAAGGACCCCCGATGCGCAAGACCCTGCTGCCGTTCCTGGCCCTCGCCCTGGCGACCGGGCTGGCCTGCGGTTTCGGTGGCGACACCTCCACCGGCGACGAGGCGGTCGCCACCCCCGTCCAGGGGCTGGAGAGCCCCGCCGCCGACGCCACCGACCCGGCCCCGGCGAAGTCCACCCCGACCAAGCCCGCGCCGGGCAGGCCCACACCGCTGACCTGCCAGCAGTTGCAGACCGCGTCGCTGGGCAGCGCGGCCCAGCCGTACAACGGCTACCGGGACCCGATCCCGCTGGTCGACGGCATGTGGTCCGGTGAGGACGGGGTGGTCGTCCAGTTGCAGGCACCCTGCGCGGTCGGCGAGCTGACCGGCGACAACGCCGCCGACGCGGTGGTGCCGGTGCTGATGGACGGCGGCGGTACGGGCAAGTTCTGGCAGCTCGCGATGTTCCGCAACGTCGACGGCAGACCGTCGTACGTGACCATGGTCGAGATCGGGGACCGGACCCCGATCGAGAAGGTGGCGATCAGTGCCGGCCGGGCGCGGGTGGAGTTCCTGATGCGCCCCGAGGACCCCTCGTCCTCGGTGGACCTGATCCGCCGCACCGCCGTCTACGAACTCGACGGCACCACCCTGGCAGAAATCGGCTACATCGACGCCCCCGCCTAACCCCCACCCCTCCCCCTCCCCGCCCTCCTCCCTCTCCCCCGCCCTTGTTGATCATGAAGTTGTTGTCCCCGGCTCCGGCGTGTCGTGACAACAACTTCATGGTCAACGGGGGCGGTCGGGTTGAGGGCGGCTGTTCACGTAACCGGCCCGGCGGCGGTGACGGCTTCGGCGACGACGGGTGGGCAGTGTCGGTGAACGGCCGGCTGGCCGATCCGGGAACGCCATCAACCTCACAGCCGGCGCAGGTGGGACGGACAACCGTTGCCTTGTCCGTAGGATGGCCTTGGCACACCACCAGTGGAGGCGTGGTGGTTCGGACCCTGACTGCGGCCGTACACCAGGAGGAAGACTGGTACGTCGCTCGCTGTCTGGAACTCGACGTGGCCAGCCAGGGTGAGACGCTCGAAGAAGGCCGGCTTCGATCATGTCCGCACCAAGGGCAGTCATGCCGTCTACCGGAATCCCGCCGGCAATATGGTGGTGGTTCCGCAGCACAGCACGATCAAGCGGGGAACGTTGGCTCGATTCTCCGCCAGGCCGATCTGACCCCCGCCGAGTTCCTTCACCTGCTGCGCTGACTGATAGCGGCATCCGTCGGGCGGTCCGGGCGGGGGTCAGGCGGACAGGGCGGCGAGGCGGGTGGGCCAGTCGCCGCCCACCGGGACGAGTTCGGCGGTACGGGTGTCGTCGTCGTGCCGGTCCAACCGGACGTGCAGGTGGGACTCGGTGAGGTGTTCGGCCAGCCCCTCCCCCCACTCGACCACGGTGACCGCGTCGTCCAGGGAGGCGTCCAGGTCGAGGTCGTCGATCTCGGCGCGCGGGTCGGTGGCGTCGCCCAGCCGGTACGCGTCGGCGTGCACCAGACCGACCGTGCCGCCGCGCGCCGGGTCGGGCCGGTGTACGCGGGCGATCACGAAGGTGGGCGAGGTGATGTCACCGAGTACGCCGAGGCCGGCGCCGATGCCCTGGGTCAGCGCGGTCTTGCCCGCCCCCAACGGCCCGGTGAGCAGCACCAGGTCACCGGCGCGCAGCAGCCCGGCCAGTCGCCGCCCGAAGGCGTGCGTGTCGGGCAGCGTGGGCAGCTTCACCACCACCGTCGTCGTCACAACCGCTCCAGGAAACTCGTCACAACCGCTCCAGGAAGTTCGTCAGGGACGCCCCAGGGAAGCTCGTCACAGTCGCCTCAGGAAGCCGGTCACGTCGGGCCGGGCAGTCGGTCACAATCGCTCCAGGAAGTCCAGCAGCGCGGCGTCGACCTGGTCCGCGTGCTCCAGCATCACCACGTGCCCGCTGTCCGGGATCCGGACGAACTCGGCGTGCGGCAGCCGCCGGACGATCTCCTCCGAGTGGGTCACCGGAGTGATCATGTCCTTCTCGCCGGCGACCACCAGCACCGGGGTACCGGCCAGCGCGGCGAGCGCCGGGTACCGGGCGTGGGTGGCGAGGGTACGCAGGTAACGGGTGACCGTGTCGGCGGAGGTCCGCGAGTTCATCTCCTCCACGTACGACACCAGGGCCGGGCTGGGGTTCGGGGTGCCGAACCCGTACCGGCGGGTGAGCAGCCAGGACACGTTGGAGGTGGAGTGGCGGACCCGGTCGATGATGGTGCCGCCGTACCGGGTGGTGGTGTTGACCATGTAGAGCACCGGCGGGCCGACCTTGCCGAGCAGGGCCGGGGCGACCAGCTTGGTCTCGGCGAGCAGACCGCCGGAGGTGGCCATCAGCACCGTGCCGACCACCCGGTCACCGAACATCTCCGGGTACAGCTCGGCGAACGCCATGATGGTCATACCGCCCATCGAGTGCCCGACCAGCACCAGCGGCCCCTCCGGGGCGGTCCGGTCGAGCACCCGGCGCAGGGCGTGGCCGAGCGCGGTCAGGTCGTAGTCGCCGCTCTCCAGGGTGCCGGACCGGCCGTGGCCCGGCTGGTCGTACGCGACGACGCGGTGCTCGCCGCGCTGGGCGAGGAGTTTGCGCTGGAAGTGGAAGGTGCCCATGTCCAGGCAGAAACCGTGCACCAGCACCACGGTGGGTCGACCGGGTACCGGGCGGGTCGGCTCGACCACCTCCACGTACAGGTCGGTGCCGTCGGGAAGTTCCATCTGGAACGCCTCGTCGTACCGCTGCTGGCCGAACACCTCGTCGGCGTACCGGTCGGTGCGGTCGGCCTTGTAGCGGCGGACCAGGGCGCGCTCGGTGGCGACGCCCGCGGCGAGCCCGGCGGCGGCCACCCCGACGGCCGCGCCGACCAGGCCGGCGACCTTCCCGGCGGCGGTACGCGGCCGGGGGACCCGGGAGAGCAGCGAACTCATGGTCGTTCCCCGGTGTAGACCCGGGCCACCCGGACCCCGCCGAACCGGGTGACGATCTCGTAGTTGATGGTGCCGACCGCCTCGGCCCAGTCGTCGGCGGTGGGGCCGCCGTCGGTGCCGTCGCCGAAGAGGGTCGCCACGTCGCCCGGGGCGACCGGGTCGTCCCCGCAGTCGATCACGATCTGGTCCATGCAGACCCGGCCGGCGATGGTCCGGTTCCGGCCGGCGAGCCGCACCGGGGCGGCGTTGGAGGCGTGCCGGGGCACCCCGTCGGCGTAGCCGAGCGGCACCACGGCCAGGGTGGTCTCCCGGTCGGTGGTGTAGGTGTGGCCGTACGAGACGCCGGTGTCGGCCGGGACCCGCTTGGTGAGCATCACCCGGGCGCGGGCGGTCATCGCCGGACGCAGCCCGTACCGTTCGCCGGCCACCGGCGAGAGACCGTACACCGCGATACCGGGACGAACCAGGTCGAAGTGCGTGTCTGGGCGGGTGAGGGTGGCCGCCGAGTTCGCCAGGTGCCGGTGCCGGGGCCGCAGCCCGGCCCGCTCCACCAGGCCCAGCCCCTCGTGGAAGACCGCGATCTGCCGGTCGATGGTCGGGTGTCCGGGCAGGTCCGCGTACGCGAAGTGGCTCCACACCCCGACCACCTCGACCATGCCGTCGGCCTCGGCCTTCGCGGCGGCCTCCAGCAGCGTCGGCCAGTCGGCGGTGGTCGCGCCGTTCCGGGACAACCCGGTGTCGATCTTGAGGTGCAGCCGGGCCGGCCGCTCCGCCCGCCGGGCCGCCTCGGTCATCTCGGCCAACTGCGACAGACTGGCCGCGGAGAGGTCGACATCGGCCAGCACCCCCTCGTGCAGCGGCAGCCCCGGGCTGAGCAGCCAGGCCAGCACCGGCACGGTGATCCCGGCCCGGCGCAGGGTGAGCGCCTCGTCCAGGGTGCAGACGCCGAGCCAGTCCGCGCCGGCATCGATCGACGCCCGCGCGGCCGGGACCATGCCGTGCCCGTACCCGTCGGCCTTGACCACCGCCATCAGCTCGGCGCTGGTGCCCGACCGGAGCCGCGCCACGTTCTCCCGGATCGCGTCAAGATCGACTTCTGCCTCGGCCTGCCACATGCCCCCAGCCTACTGACCTCGGCGATCACCGTGGTCCAACGCCACTGGAGGGCCCGGCTCACCCGGCCAGGCCCAGTCGGACCCGTCGGCCCGGCGGTCGGCCCGGCGGCACCGGCGGCACCGGCGGCACCGGCGGCACCGGCGGCACCGGCGACCCTGCCACGTCCACATGTCGTGCAGAAGTGCGCCCGCCGGGCAGGCCGGGCGGCGGTGGCAAGCGGCGACGGCAGCGGCAGCGACGGTCAGGCGAGACCGGCGAGCACCGGGCGGAGCGCCGCCGCCACGTCCGGCGCGGTCACCGGGCCGTGCCGGGCCGCCTCCCGACCGGCCAGCCCGTGCGCGTACGCGGCCAGCGCGGCGGCCCGTTCGGCGGGCAGCCCGGCGGCGAGCAGCGACCCGAGCAGCCCGGCCAGCACGTCCCCGGTCCCCCCGGTGGCCAGCGCCGGCGTCCCGGTCGGGTTCACGTACGCCTGCCCGGACGGGGTGCCGACCACCGTACGGTCCCCCTTGAGCAGCACCACCGCGTTCATCCAGGCGGCCAGCCGCAGCGTCGCCCCGACCCGGTCGGCCCCCGGCTCCTCACCACAGAGCCGGGCGTACTCGCGGTCGTGCGGGGTCACCACGATCGGCGCGTCCCGGCCGCGCAGGCGGTCCGCCATCGAGCCGTCCACCAGCATGGTCAACGCGTCCGCGTCGAGCACCGCCGGCACCGGAGCGGCCAGCACGGTACGCAGCTCGGCGGTGGCCTCCTCCCCGGTACCCAGCCCCGATCCGCAGACCCACGCCTGCACCCGGCCCGCGTCGGCGACCCGCCCGGAGGCGATCACCGACGGATAGTGGTGCAGCACCTCGGCGGCGGCACTGCCGGCGTACCGGACCAGGCCGGTCGGCCCGGCGAGCGCCCCGCCGACCGAGAGCACGGCCGCCCCGGGGTACGTCGCCGAACCGGTCGCCAACCCCACCACCCCCCGGGTGTACTTCTCCGAGGCGGGACCGAGCCGGGGCCAGCCGTCCACCACGTCCGACCATTCGGTGACCCGCAGCGCCGGCGTACCGCGCAGCCAGGGCGTCAGGCCGATGTCGACCAGCTCGACCTGCCCGGCGTACGCCGCCGCCTCCCCCACCACCAGCGCCGGCTTGAGCGCGCCGAACGCCACCGTCACGTCGGCCCGCAACGCGCCGGGCCGGCCGGCCGCGTCCCGGGGCAGGTGCCCGGTGTCCACCGCGACGCCGCTGGGCACGTCCACCGCGACCACGGTGGCCCGCTCGCCGTCCCGTCCGGTGATCTGCGGCAAGCGGTCGACCAGGCGTTGCGCCGACTCACGCAGGCCGCCGGTGCCGCCGATCCCGACGATGCCGTCGAGCACCAGGTCGGCCCGGGTCGGCAGCTCGGTGACGGTCCGGCCACCGGCGGCCCGGAACGCGGCCAGCCCGTCGGCGTGGGCCCGACCGGGAACGAGTGGCAGCGCCACGACGGCCGCGCCCCGACGGGCCAGGTGCGCCCCGGCGTACAGGGTGTCACCGCCGTTGTCGCCGCTGCCGACCAGCAGCAGCACCCGGGCACCGTAGACGCCACCCCGGTCGGCGAGGAGCAGCACGCAGCGGCGGGCCAGCCCGGCGGCGGCCCGCCGCATCAGGGTTCCCGCCGGCAGGGTCTCCATCAGGCCGGCCTCCGCCGCCCGTACGTCACCGACCCGCCACACCGATCTCATGCCCGCCCCGTTCCGTCGGCTTCCCCGCCACCGACCCTAGCGGCGCGGAGAGTAGCCGGCGGACCGGCTGCGGGCAATGCCTGTGGACAACCGAGGGGTACGCCGGCCGCCGGTTGTCCACAGGCCGTTCCCGGACCGTGCCAGCTCCCCTAGCGTCGGCTGACGTCGACGTGTCGGGTGGCGGGAGGAGCAGCGATGAGCGCGACGGTCGGGGTGGGCGGGCCGCCCCTCACCGTGGACATCCCGGCGCTGCGCGCCGCTGCCGCCCACCTCACCGACGAGGCGTACGCACTGGGACACGGGCTGGCCGGGACGCCGGGACTGGTGCCGCCGCTACCGCAGTGGAGTGTCACCGCTGCTCTGTCCGGCCTGGAATCGGCGGTGCACGCCTGGTTCGGGGCCCTCGGTGGGCGGGTGGCCGAAGCCGGCGCCGGCATCCGTACCGCCGCCGACGGCTACCACGCGGCGGACGACCGGGCGGCCCGCCGACTGCCCGGTCCGGGCCGATGAGCGGGTACGCCCGGCTCTGGGCGACCGACCCGGCGGCCTGGGAGCGGGCCGGCACGGCCTGGCGCGGGCTGGACGCGGTGGTCGGGCGACGGGTGGCCGGCCTGACGGCGGGAGCTGGGCGGCTCCGGGCCGCCTGGGACGGACCGGCCGCCGGTGCGGCCGGCGGCCGGCTCACCGCCCTGCGTGCCGAGCTGGCCTCGGTGGCTCCCGCGCTGATCGAGGTGGAGCAGATCCTGGCCGAGTTCGCCGGTCGGCTCCGGCTGGCCCGGGCCCGGCTGGCCGGAGCGGTGGACCGGGCCGACGCAGCGGGGCTGCTGGTCGACCGGGCCGGTCGGGTCGCCCTGCCGCCGGCACCCTCCGGTCCGACCGGGGTGCCCCCGACGGCTCCCGGTCCGACAGTGCCGGCCCGGGCGCGCGGTCCAGCAGGCTCCGGACCAGCGGGCGCCGGGCCGGCTGGGCCGGCGGGCGTGGTGGCGGGTCAGGCGGCGGAGGCTGCGCGGCTGTCGGGTGAGATCGCTGCCGCGCTCGCCCTGGTCGCGGCGGCCGACCGGGAGGCGTCGGCCCGGCTGGGCGAGCTGACCACCGCCGCCCGCACCGGCTGGACGACACCCCCGCCCGGGTACCGGCCACCGGTCGGGGCGGCTCCGGAGCTGGTGCGGCGCTGGTGGGCCGAGCTCACCCCGGCGCAGCGCCGCTGGCTGGTCGGACACGAGCCGGCCCTGGTCGGCCGGCTCGACGGGCTGCCCGCGACCGCCCGGGACCAGGCGAACCGGCTGCTCCTCGACGCGCACCGGGAACGGTTGCTGGCCGAACGGCGGGAACTGCTGCGCCGGGTGCCGGCCGGGCCGGCGGAGCTCGCCGCGGTGGCCCGGGTCGACGCCAGGCTGGCCGGGTTGGCCGCACTCAGCGACCGGCTGGCCGCCCCGGCTGCCGACGGCGCACCCCGCGCGTACCTGATCGGTCTGGATCCGACCGGGGACGGCCGGGCGGTGGTCGCCCTCGGCAACCCGGACCGGGCCGACCGGGTGCTCACCTACGTGCCGGGAATGACCGCCGACCTGGCCGACGCCGGCGGTGAACTGGGCCGGGCGGCCCGGGTGGCGGCCCGCTGCGCCGCGCTCGAGCCGGGTCGGGAGGTGTCGGCCGTGCTCTGGTTGGACTACGACGCCCCGGACTTCGTCCACGAGGCGTACCGGGCCCGACAGGCCGAGGACGCCGCCGCCGGCCTGCACCGCTTCCAGGAGGGGCTGCGGGCCGCCCACGAGGGTCCGGCGGCCCGGCAGACCGTCCTCGGCCACAGCTACGGCTCGCTGGTGGTCGGCACCGCCGCGCGGGAGCATGGGCTCGCCGCCGACGCGCTGGTCTTCGTCGGCTCCCCCGGGGTAGGCGTCGACCACGCCGCCGACCTGCGGCTGCCGCCCGGTCAGGTCTGGGCGAGCACCGCCGGCGACGACGTGATCGGGCTGGTCCGGCCACCGGTCGAGCTGGCCGGCCGGGCCGCCGTCGGCGGAGTGCTGCCGTGGCTGGCCGGCGAGGTGGTCGGACGACCCGACGACGATCTCTGGTTCGGCCGGGACCCGAGCGATCCGAGCTTCGGCGGGCGCACCTTTCCCAGCGGCCGGTACGGCCACACCGGGTACTGGGACCCGGCCAACCCGTCCCTGGACGGGATGGCCCGCATCGTGCTGGGCACGGCGTGAACCGGCCCGCCCCGACGTGGCCGGGCCGGGCCGGGCCGACCGCCGCAGGACGAGCCGGATCGACAGCAGGACGGACCACGGCACATCAGGCCGGGCCGACCGGGGTGGGCCGACCGGGGTGGGCCGACCGGGGTGGGCCGACCGGGGTGGGCCGGTCGGCGGGGGCGGCCGGGGCGCTGGGGGCGGCTACTCGACGGTGACCGACTTCGCCAGGTTGCGCGGCTGGTCGACGTCGTGTCCCCGGGCGGCGGCGATCTCGGCGGCGAGCACCTGCAACGGGACGGTGGTCACCAGTGGGGCGAGCAGCGTCGGCGTGCGCGGCACGTAGATCAGGTGGTCGGCGTACGGGACGACCGCCTCGTCGCCCTCCTCGGCGATCACGATGGTCCGCGCGCCCCGGGCGCGTACCTCCTGGATGTTGGAGACCACCTTGTCGTGCAGCATGCCCCGGCCGACCGGCGACGGCACCACGCAGATCACCGGGGTGCCCTGGTCGATCAGCGCGATCGGGCCGTGCTTCAGCTCACCGGCGGCGAACCCCTCGGCGTGCATGTACGCCAACTCCTTGAGCTTGAGCGCGCCCTCCAGGGCGACCGGGTAGCCGACGTGCCGGCCGATGAACAGCACGGTGGGCTCGGCCTTCAGGTCGCGGGCCAGCTCACGGACCGGCTCGATCCGGTTCAGCAGCTCACGCAGCTTGCCGGGCATCTGGTGGAGCTGGTCGACCACGGCGGCCACCTCGTCGGCGAACTTGATCCCACGCACCTGGGCCAGGTGCAGGCCGATCAGGTAACAGGCGACCACCTGGGTGAGGAACGCCTTGGTGGAGGCGACCGCGATCTCCGGCCCGCCGTGGGTGTAGAGCACCGCGTCCGACTCGCGCGGGATGGTGGAGCCGTTGGTGTTGCAGATGGCCAGCACCCGGGCCTTCTGCTCCTTGGCGTGCCGCAGCGCCATCAGGGTGTCCATGGTCTCGCCGGACTGCGAGATCACCACGATCAGCGTGGACCGGTCCAGGACCGGGTCGCGGTAGCGGAACTCGCTGGCCAGTTCCACCTCGCAGGGGATCCGGGTCCAGTGCTCGATGGCGTACTTGGCGACCAGCCCGGAGTGGTACGCGGTGCCGCAGGCGACGATGAAGATCTTGTCGACGTCACGGAGGTCCTGGTCGCTGAGGCGTACCTCGTCGAGCATGATCTCGCCGCTGTCGGTGAGCCGGCCGAGCAGCGTGTCGGCGATGGCCTGCGGCTGCTCCTCGATCTCCTTGAGCATGAACCAGTCGTAGCCGCCCTTCTCGGCGGCCGAGGCGTCCCAGTCGATGTGGAAGTCCTTGCCGCTGGCCGGCTGCCCGTCGAAGTCGGTGATCTCGATGGCGTCGGCGGTGATCAGGACGATCTGGTCCTGTCCCAGCTCGACCGCCTCGCGGGTGTGTTCGATGAACGCGGCGACGTCGCTGGCGAGGTAGTTCTCGCCGTCGCCCCGGCCGACCACCAGCGGCGAGTTACGGCGCGCGCCGACCACCGCGCCGGGCACCCGGGCGTCCACGGCGAGCAGCGTGAAGGCCCCCTCCAGCCGCTGGCAGACCGCGCGCATCGCGGCGGCCAGCAGCGCCGGGCCGTCGGGCTCACCGGCGGCGCGCAGGTCGGCCAGTGCGGCGGCCAGCAGGTGGGCGGCGCACTCGGTGTCGGTGTCGCTGGCGAAGGTGACGCCCTCGTTCTCCAGTTCGGCGCGGAGCTTGGCGAAGTTCTCGATGATCCCGTTGTGGATCACCGCGACCCCGTTGTCCGGGGAGAGATGCGGGTGGGCGTTACGGTCGGTCGGCCCGCCGTGGGTGGCCCACCGGGTGTGACCGATGCCGGTGGTGCCGTCGCCGATGCCCCGCGCGCCGCAGCCGTCCAGCTCGGTGGTGGTCCGCTCGGCCAGCACCTTCTCCAGGTTGGCCAGCTTGCCGGCCTTCTTCTCGGTCAGCAGCTCGTCTTCGCAGACGATGGCGACGCCCGCCGAGTCGTAGCCGCGGTACTCCAGCCGCCGCAGTCCGTCGAGCACGATGCCGAGCGCCGGGCGCGCGCCGGCGTAACCCACGATTCCACACATGGCCCGCAGCCTAACCCAGTTTCGCTCACCATGTCTGCGCGGAAGGGGGGTTACCGCTCACCGCCCATGAGCGGAAAGGTCACACCGGCGACAACGTCGAGAGCAGCACCAGATCGTCGAACCCTGACAAAACCATGACTTGTGCCACCGGAAGTTCGCCATAGAGTCGAAGGGTGCCCTCGTTGCCCGGCGCCGGGCAGAGGACCTCGCGACCCTCACCGCACGAGGGCACGAACGCCAGAGCGCACCAGCGTCAGCTTTCCCGGAGCTCCAGACGATCCAAGCCGCCGACAGGCTCGCCTCGATGCTCGACGACGCCCTCGACGCGCACCTGCGGCACCACCAGGCCCACAGGATGGAGAGCGCCATGACCCAGAAAAGCCCGAGCGACATCGTCGCGGAGTACTTCGCCGGATTCCGGTCGGGCGACCGGACGCGAATCCACGCGACCCTCACCGACGATGTCGAGTGGGTCATCCACGGCCAGCGCACCGCCAGCGGCAGGGCAGAGTTCCACGGCGAGATCGACAACCCCGCGTTCACCGGCAAGGCCGAGCTCGACGTCCAGCGCGTCCACGAGGACGGCGCGGTCGTCGTGGCGACGGGCGAGGGCAGTGGGCTCAGCGTCACGCACGGTCCCATCCGCTTCGCCTTCAACAACCTGTTCACCTTCCGCGACGGGTTGATCGCCCGGGTGGACACCTACGTCGTCCCACTGGTGGAGGATCGCCGTCACGATCTTTTGACCCCGTCGTCCTGAGCTGCCGGGATCGCTGTCCCGTTGCCTTCGAGGAGGCAACGGGACACCCCGGCCACCATCGACATCTTCCCAAACGATGACTTGCGCAAACCATCGTTTGTGTTAAGGTCGGATCGTGTCTGCGCCAGCTGTCAGCGACCGTCCAGACCTCGACTCGGCCTTCGCCGCCCTCGGTGACCCCGTCCGCCGTGCCCTGGTGGCCCGCCTCGCGCACGGTGACGCCACGGTCGGGGAACTCGCCGAACCCTTCGACCTGACGCCGCAGGCGATCTCGCACCACGTCGGCGTCCTGCGCCGGTGCGGCCTGGTCGAGCAACGACGCGAGGGCACCAGACGTCCCTGCCGGCTGAGGATCCACCAGATGGCGCTGCTCAGCAGGTGGATCGACGAGCAGCGGCGTATCTGGGAGGACCGGCTCGACGCGCTCGAACACCACCTCTCCGACGACGGAGCGCTCGAAGGCCACCCCTCCGACGACGGGACGGCCCGTTGACCGCCGCCGAGCTGCGCGGCGACGAGCTGATCGCCGAACGGCACCTCGCTGCGGAGCCGACGCGCGTCTGGGCGGCCTTCACCTCACCGGCAGGCATCGCGGCGTTCTGGGGCGGTTCGCACGCCACCGTGCCCGCCGGGTCGGTGACCGTCGACCTGCGTCCCGGCGGGGAGTTCACCCTCGACACCCGTGCGCCGGGCGGGGCCAGCCACCGGCTCCGGTTCGTCTACGCCCACCTCGCCGCACCGCACGAACTCGTCTTCGACGAGCCCGCCACCGGCATCCGCACCACCGTCACCATCCGGCCGTCAGGCGACGGCGGGACGAGGCTCACCGTCCACCAGCGTCGGCTTCCCCCCGAACTCCGGACGCCCCGGGCCGCCAGCGGACTCGCCTCGATCCTCGACGCCCTCGCCGCGCACCTGCGGCACCACCAGCCCGCACCCGGACGGAGCACACCGTGACCCGAACCTCCCAACGGCACCTCGTCGCGGAGTACTTCGACGGGTTCCGCACCAGTGACCACCCGCGGATCCTGGCGACCCTCACCGACGACGTCGAGTGGGTCATCCACGGTCACCGGACCATCCACGGCAGGGCCGAGTTCGACGGCGAGATCGAGAATCCCGCGTTCACCGGCAGCCCCCGGCTCGACGTCCAGCGGGTCCACGAGGACGGTCCGGTCGTGGTCGTCACCGGCGAGGGCCGGGGCGTCAGCGTGGCGCAGGGGCCGTTCCGGTTCGCCTTTGCCGACCTGTTCACCTTCCGGGACGGGCTCATCGCGCGGGTGGACTCCTACCTCGTCATGCTGAGCTGAGGCATCCGGCCGTAGGCTGGCCGACGTGACGACGACCACGAATACCGACGCGCTGGCGAGGGTCGATCCCCTGGTGGCCCGGATGCGTCCGTTCGGCACCACCATCTTCGCCGAGATGTCCGCGCTCGCGGTACGGACCGGCGCGGTCAATCTCGGGCAGGGCTTCCCCGACTCCGACGGTCCACCGGAGATGCTCGCCGCCGCCGCCGAGGCGCTGCGTACCGGCCAGAACCAGTACCCACCGGGGCCGGGGATCCCCGCCCTGCGGGCCGCGGTCGCCGACCACCAGCGCCGGTTCTGGAGGCTGGAGTACGACCCGGACGGCGAGATCGTGGTGACCGCCGGAGCCACCGAGGCCATCGCGGCGGCGATCCTCGGCCTGTGCGAACCGGGCGACGAGGTGATCTGCTTCGAGCCGTACTACGACTCGTACGCCGCCTCGATCGCCCTGGCCGGCGCGGTCCGTCGACCGGTGACGCTGCGCCCCGGAGCCGACGGCCGGTACGCCTTCGACCCGGACGCGCTGCGCGCGGCGTTCGGCCCCCGGACGAAGCTGCTGCTGCTCAACTCCCCGCACAACCCCACCGGCAAGGTCTTCACCCCCGACGAGCTGCGCCTGGTCGCCGAGCTGTGCCAGGAACACGGCGTGTACGCGGTGACCGACGAGGTGTACGAGCATCTGGTCTTCGCCGACACCGGGCACGTGCCGCTGGCGACCCTGCCCGGCATGCGGGAACGCACCCTGCGGATCTCGTCGGCCGGCAAGACGTTCTCCTGTACCGGTTGGAAGGTCGGCTGGGCGAGCGGACCGGCCACGCTGGTGTCGGCGCTGCTGCGGGTGAAGCAGTTCCTCACCTTCGTCAACGCCGCGCCGCTGCAACCGGCGGTCGCGGTGGCCCTGGCTCTGCCGGACGACTACTACACCGACTTCCTGGCCGGTATGCGGCAACGCCGGGAGCAGCTCGTCGGCGGGCTCAGCGCGGCCGGTTTCGACGTGCTCACCCCGGAGGGGACGTACTTCGTCACCGCCGACATCACCCCGCTGGGCGGGACGGACGGGGTGGAGTTCTGCCGGTCCCTGCCGGAACGCTGCGGGGTGGTGGCGGTGCCGACGCAGGTCTTCTACGACCACACCGACGCCGGCCGCCCGCTGATCCGGTTCGCCTTCTGCAAGCGCCCGGAGGTGTTGACCGAGGCCGTCACCCGGCTCGGCGCGCTGCGTACCGGCTGACCGTCCGGAGCCCCGTTCGGGATCTGGGACGGCGACCGTTACTACCTGCGCGACGCACCGGTCCAGACGGGGAACGGCCCCTTCCGGTAACCGTGGAGGTCCGGAAGGGGCCGGTCCGACTGGTGTCGTACCCCGGTCGGGTCGTGCTCAGGAGGCGGGGCTGGCGGTGCGGACCCGGTCGGCGATGCGCTCGGCGACCTCGCGGGCGGTGGCCTCGGTGGCCGCCTCCACCATCACCCGGACCAGCGGCTCGGTGCCGGACGGGCGCAGCAGCACCCGACCGGTCCCGCCGAGTTCGGCCTCGGCCCGCTCGACCTCGGCGAGGACGTCGGGGGCACCCGCGCCGACCGTGCGGTCCCCGACCGGCACGTTGATCAGCACCTGGGGCAGCTTGGTGACCACCGAGGCGAGGTCGGCCAGGGTACGGCCGCTCTGCGCCATCCGGGCCATCAGGTGCAGCCCGGTGAGCACCCCGTCGCCGGTGGTGGCGTACGCGGGCATGACGATGTGGCCGCTCTGCTCGCCGCCCAGGGCGTACCCGGAGGCGCGCAGCTCCTCCAGCACGTACCGGTCGCCGACCTTGGTCTCGATCAGCCGGACGCCCTCGGCGGACATGGCCAGCCGCAGGCCGAGGTTGCTCATCACGGTGGCGACCAGGGTGTCGCCGGTGAGGGTGCCGGCCTCCCGCATGGCCAGCGCGAGGATCGCCATGATCTGGTCGCCGTCCACCTCGGTGCCGTCGGCGTCGACGGCGACGCAGCGGTCGGCGTCGCCGTCGTGGGCGAGGCCCAGGTGGGCGCCGTGCTCGACCACGGCGGCGCGCAGGGCGTCGATGTGGTTGGAGCCGCAGTCGTCGTTGATGTTGAGGCCGTCCGGCTCGGCGTTGATCGCGATGACCTCGGCGCCGGCCTCGCGGTAGGCGACCGGGGCGACCTCGGCGGCGGCGCCGTTGGCGCAGTCCACCACCACCTTGATCCCGTCGAGGCGGTGCGGCACGGTGCCGATCAGGTGCTGGACGTAGTGGTCGGCCCCGTCGAGCAGGTCGTGTACCCGGCCGATGCCGGCCCCGGTCGGGCGGTCCCAGGCGGTGGTGGCGTTCGCCTCGACCGCGCCCTCGATCTGGATCTCGATCTCGTCGGGAAGCTTGTGCCCACCGGCGGCGAAGAGCTTGATGCCGTTGTCCGGCATCGGGTTGTGCGACGCGGAGAGCATCACGCCCAGGTCGGCCTTGGCCTCGGCGGTGAGGTACGCCACCGCCGGGGTGGGCAGCACCCCGACCCGGACCACGTTGGCTCCGGCGCTGGTCAGGCCGGCCACCACGGCGGCTTCGAGCATCTCGCCGCTGGCCCGGGGGTCCCGCCCGACGACCGCCAGCGGCGGGTGGCTGCGGTCCGACTCGGCGAGGGTGTGCGCGGCGGCCACCGCCACCGCCAGTGCCAGTTCGGGTGTGAGGTCGACGTTCGCCCGCCCGCGTACGCCGTCCGTGCCGAACAACCGACCCATACCCGTCAACCTCCAGAAAACGTGGTACCAGGGAAAGCGGAACGGCCGGCCCACCTCCCCCGAGTGAACCGAGGGGAGGCGGACCGGCCGTCCGTCAGAAGTACAAGGTGCTGACGCTGATCAGCGCTTCGAGTACTGCGGGGCCTTACGGGCCTTCTTGAGACCGTACTTCTTGCTCTCCTTGACCCGGGCGTCCCGGGTGAGGAAGCCGGCCTTCTTGAGCGCGGGACGGTCGTCCGGCTCGCTGACGATCAGGGCCCGGGCGATGGCCAGCCGCAGCGCACCGGCCTGGCCGGTGGTGCCGCCGCCCCGGAGGTTGGCGATGACGTCGAATGCCTCGGGCTTCTCGGCGGTGACCAGCGGGTCCTTGATCAGCTGCTGGTGCACCTTGCTCGGGAAGTACGCCTCGAGGTCGCGGCCGTTGCAGGTGATCTTGCCGCTGCCGGGGACGATCCGGACCCGGACGATGGCCTCCTTGCGGCGGCCCACGGTCTGGATCGGACGGTCACCACGGGGCGCGCGGGCGACGGGTGCCGGCGCCTCGGCGGCGTCGAAGCCAACCTCGGTCTCGGTGATGTCGGTCATGCTGCTTCCTTCGCCCGCGCTCACTGCGCGATCTGCTTGATCTCGAACGGCACCGGCTGCTGCGCGGCGTGCGGGTGCTCGGCACCGGCGTAGACCTTCAGCTTCTTGATGAGCTGACGGCCCAGCTTGTTGTGCGGGAGCATGCCCTTGACGGCCAGCTCGATGGCGCGCTCCGGGCGCTTGGTCAGCAGCTCCTCGTAACCGACCTGCTTCAGACCACCGGGGTAGCCGGAGTGGCGGTAGGCGATCTTCTGCTGCCGCTTGTTACCGGTCAGCGCGACCTTGCCCGCGTTCACGATGACGACGAAGTCGCCCGTGTCGACGTGCGGCGCGAAAGTCGGCTTGTGCTTACCACGCAGCAACGTGGCGGCGTGGGTGGCCAGGCGGCCCAGCACGACATCAGAGGCGTCGATGACGTGCCACTGACGCTCGATCTCACCCGGCTTCGGGCTGTACGTACGCACAGGTCTACCTTGTCTCGTCGTCGGTCTGGGGTCGCGCGCCGAGGTGACCAGGGGTACCAGGCCGGACCAGCGCGCACGAACGACCAAGCGTACCTGAAGCGGTACGCCGCTGAATGTCGTACAACAGCAGGCAACGATACCCGCAGGCCGACGCGCCGGTCAAAACGGGGTCGACGCCACGCGGGAGCCACCACCAAGGGTGATCGTTTTCACACTCCGGTGAGCCGGCTGCCCGGCCGCCGGTACACCACCCAGGTCACCACCAGGCACAGCGCGTAGCAACCGATGAACGCCAGGTACGCCGCGTCCGCACTCTGCCAGGTCAGGAAGGACTGCCGGAAGGCGACGTTCACCAGCACCCCGCCGGAGGCGCCCACCGCGCCGGCGATACCGATCAGCGCCCCGGTGAGCCGACGCGCCCGCCGCTCGGCGTCGGCCGGGTCGAGCCGGCCCTGCGCCACCTCGCCCGCCACCCGGGCCCGGAAGATCGCCGGGATCATCTTGTACGTCGAGCCGTTGCCGATCCCGCTGGTCACGAAGAGCGCCAGGAAGCCGGTCAGGTACAGCGGCAGCGACCGCTGCCCGGCCGCGTACAGCACCAGCGCCGCGCCGCCGGCCATCGCGGCGAAGTTCCAGAAGGTCACCCGGGCTCCCCCGTACCGGTCGGCGAGCTGCCCACCGACCGGCCGGATCAGCGAGCCGACCAGCGGGCCGAGGAAGGTCAGCCAGGCCGCGTCGACCGGGGTGGCGAACCGGTCGGCGAACTCGATCTGGAGCACCTGGCCGAACGCGAAGCCGAACCCGATGAACGAGCCGAAGGTGCCGATGTAGAGCAGCGACATCACCCAGGTGTGCGGGTCCCGGGCGGCCTCGCGCAGCGCGCCGGGTTCGTTGCGGGCCGCCGGGACGTTGTCCAGCCAGCGGGCCGCGGCCAGCGCCGCCACCACGATCAGCGGCAGGTACACCGCCGGCACCAGCCGGGGGTACGCGGCCCCCGCCGTCGCCAGCACCGCCAGCCCGACCAGCTGCACCGCCGGCACGCCGAGGTTGCCGCCGCCGGCGTTGAGACCGAGCGCCCGGCCCTTGAGCCGTTCCGGGAAGAACAGGTTGATGTTCGCCATCGAGGAGGCGAAGTTGCCGCCACCGACGCCGGTCAGGCAGGCCAGCACCATCAGCGTCGGGTACGACACCCCGGGTTCCAGCAGCACCGCCATCGGTACCGCCGGCACGAGCAGCAGCAGCGCGCTGACGATGGTCCAGTTCCGGCCGCCGAACCGGGCCACCGCCAGGGTGTACGGCAGCCGCAGCACCGCGCCCAGCGCGGCCGGTACCGCCGTGAGCAGGAACTTGCCGGCCGGGTCGATGCCGTACTCGGGGCCGAGGAAGAGCACCGTCACCGACCAGAGGCTCCACACCGAGAAGCCGACGTGCTCGGCGAAGATCGACACCCACAGGTTGCGGCGGGCGATCGGCGCACCGGTGGTACGCCAGAACTCGGGGTCCTCGGGACGCCAGTCGTCCAGCCGGTGCCGGCGGCCCCGGGGTGGGCCGCTGTCGGGGTCGGCGGCGGGTGCGATGGTGGTGAGGGTGCTCACGGCGGCTCCTCCTCGTACCTGGTGGTGGCGGTCCGTCGACGGCGACGGGCCGGCAGTGGTGGCGGTCCGTCGGCGGTGACGGGTCGTCGGTGGCGGCGGCCCGCCGGTCGGTACGGCTCGGCCGCTGGTGCCGGGGAGGGACGCTAGGCGACGGCGGTTACCCCGGCGTGTCCGCTTTCGGGTCGGCGCGGATACGGGCCGCGCACGGGCCGGCCGGAGCCTCTGTGAGACCGGCCGGGTGTCGACTTCCGCCGATGTGCTGCCCCGGCGGCAAGTGAGCGGCTCTTGACAGGGCCGAAACAAACGGGACCCGGGGCGGAAACCGCCCGCCGGCACGCTTTGCCGACATGACAGACGGTGCACGAGCCGCGACCAGCCCGGGGCGGACGCCCCGCGAGGCGGCGACCCACTGCCCGTACTGCGCTCTCCAGTGCGGGATGGTCCTGCGCGACACGGGCGGTCGGATCGAGGTCCGGCCGCGCGACTTCCCGACCAACCGGGGCGGCCTGTGCCAGAAGGGCTGGACCGCCGCCGACCTGCTCGACCATCCGGAACGGCTGACCACCCCGCTGCTGCGCGCGCCGACCGGCGAACTGCGCCCGGCGTCCTGGGCCGAGGCGTACCACCGGATCGCCAGCCGGGTCCGCGACATCCAGACCGCGTACGGTCGCGACGCGGTCGCCGTCTTCGGCGGCGGCGGGCTCACCAACGAGAAGGCGTACGCGCTGGGCCGCTTCGCCCGCGTCACGCTGGGCACCCGCAACATCGACTACAACGGCCGGTTCTGCATGTCCTCGGCGGCGGCGGCCGGGCTACGCGCCTTCGGGCTGGACCGGGGCCTGCCCTTCCCGCTGGCCGACCTGGGTCGGGCCGACACTTTGCTGCTGGTCGGGGCGAACCCGGCCGAGACCATGCCGCCGCTGGCCCGCTACCTGACCGAACTGCGGGACCGGGGCGGGAAACTCATCGTCGTCGACCCCCGGGTCACCGCCACCGCCCGGCTGGCCGACCTGCACCTGCAACCGCTGCCCGGCACCGACCTGGCGGTGGCGAACGCGCTGCTGCACGTCGCGCTGACCGAGGGCTGGGTGGACCGGGAGTACGTGGCGGCCCGCACCGAGGGCTTCGACGCGGTCCGCCGGATCGCGGCGAGCTGGTGGCCGGCCCGCGCCGAGCGGCTCTCCGGGGTGCCGGTGGCCGACCTGGAGGCGACGGCACGGGCCCTGGCCACCGTCGACAACGCCATCATCCTGACCGCCCGGGGCGCGGAGCAGCACGCCAAGGGGGTCGACACGGTCAGCGCGTTCGTCAACCTGGCGCTGGCGCTGGGCCTGCCCGGCCGCCCCGGATCCGGGTACGGCTGCCTGACCGGCCAGGGCAACGGCCAGGGTGGCCGCGAGCACGGGCAGAAGGCCGACCAGCTGCCCGGGTACCGGAAGATCGACGACCCGGCGGCCCGGGAGCACGTGGCCGCCGTCTGGGGCGTACGCCCCGAGGACCTGCCCGGTCCGGGGGTGTCGGCGTACGAGCTGCTCGACTCGCTGGGTACGCCCGCCGGCCCGAAGGCGCTGCTGGTGTTCGGTTCGAACCCGGTGGTGTCGGCGCCCCGCGCCGCCCGGATCGAGGGTCGGCTGCGTGACCTGGACCTGCTGGTGGTGGCGGACTTCCTGCTGTCGGAGACGGCCGCCATCGCCGACGTGGTGCTGCCCACCGCCCAGTGGGCCGAGGAGGACGGCACGATGACCAACCTGGAGGGCCGGGTGTTGCGCCGCCGCGCGCTGCGTGAGCCGCCGCCCGGCGTCCGTACCGACCTGCGCGTCCTCGCCGACCTGGCGGCCGTGCTGCCGCCAGCGGCACGCCGGGCCGCCAGGGGCGGCCCGGCGGCGGAGGGCGGCCCGGCATTCGGATCCGGCCCGGCGTCCCGGGGCGGCACGACCGGCGGAACCTGGCCGGTCGTCGCCGGTGACCCGGCGGATCCGCGGCTGGTCTTCGCCGAGCTGCGCCGCGCCTCGGCCGGCGGGCCGGCCGACTACGCCGGGGTGACCTGGGAGCGGATCGACGCCGCCGACGGGGTGTTCTGGCCCTGCCCGGACGAGGGCGGGCCGGACAGTCCCCGGATGTTCACCGAACGGTTCGCCACCCCGGACGGCCGGGCCCGGTTCCAGCCGGTGGAGCACCGGCCGGCGGCCGAGGAGGTGTGCGCCGAGTACCCGCTGTACCTGACCACCGGCCGGGTACTGGCGCAGTACCAGTCGGGCACCCAGACCCGCCGGGTGGCGGCGCTGCGCCGGGCCGCCCCGGAGCCGTTCGTCGAGCTGCACCCGGAGCTGGCCGCCCGGCTCGACGTGGCCGAGGGTGACGAGCTGCGGGTCACCTCCCGACGGGGTGAGCTGCGCGCACCGGCCCGGATCAGTGCGGCGATCCGCCCGGACACGGTCTTCGCCCCGTTCCACTGGGGTGGCGCGGGCCGGGCCAACTCGGTCACCAACGACGCCCTCGACCCGGTCTCCCGGATGCCGGAGTTCAAGGTCTGCGCGGTCCGGGTGGAGAAGGTGGCCCGGTGAGCCGGCGCATCGTGATCGTCGGGTACGGCATGGCCGGTTCCCGGCTCGCCACCGAACTGCACGCCCGCCCCGGCGACCGCACGATCACCGTGCTCGGGGCGGAGCCGCACCGCGCGTACAACCGGATCATGCTCTCCACGCTGCTCGCCGGGAAGGTCGGCGAGGCCGACGTGGAGCTGACCGAACTGGCCGGGCAGGGCGTGGACGTCCGGGCCGGGGTGACGGTCACCGCGATCGACCGGGCCACCCGCACGGTCCGCACCGACACCGGCGAGACGATCGGGTACGACCACCTGGTGCTCGCCACCGGCAGCCGGGCCGTGGTGCCGCCGCTGTCCGGGCTGGACGTACACCGGCTGCCCGACCGGGTGGTGCCGTTCCGCACCCTGGACGACTGCCGGCGGATCCTCGCCGCCGCCCGGGACGCCCGGAGCGTGCTGGTGCTCGGCGGTGGCCTGCTGGGGCTGGAGGCGGCCCGGGGGCTCGCCGCCCGGGGACTGGACGTGCGGGTCGTGCACCCGGTCGGGCACCTGATGGAACGGCAGCTCGACCCGGCCGCCGGGGCGGTGCTCGCGGACACCCTGGCCCGGTTGGGGGTGGGTACCCGACTCGGGACGTCGGCGACCGGGGTGGCCGCCGGCTCCGACGGCGTCCGCCTCGACCTGGCCGACGGTGGCGTACTCGACGCCGACCTGCTGGTGCTGGCCTGCGGGGTACGCCCGGACACCGCGCTCGCCGGGGCGGCCGGGCTGACCGTGGAGCGGGGCGTGGTGGTCGACGACCGGCTGCGCACCAGCGACCCGCACGTCTCCGCGATCGGCGACTGCGCCCAGTACGACGGGTTGGTCAGCGGGCTGGTCGCCCCGGCCTGGGCGCAGGCCCGGGTGGTGGCCCGGCAGCTCACCGGCGACGGACACGACCGGTACCGGCCGCAGCCGGGGGTGACCCGGCTCAAGGCGGCCGGCATCGACCTGGCCGCGATGGGTGACCTGCCCGCCCCGGGGACCGTGCCGGACGTCGAGGAGCTGACCTTCACCGATCCGGCCCGGGGCACGTACGCCCGGCTGTCGATCAGCGGCGAACGGTTGACCGGCGCGATCCTGCTCGGCGACAACCCCAGCGTCGGCACGGTGATCCAACTGTTCGACCGGGGCGGCCCGGTACCCGCCGACCGGCGTTCGCTGCTGCTGGGCCGGGCGCTCGGCGGGGCGACCGCCGGCCCGGAGGCGGCGTCCCCGGCACTGATGCCGGACGCGGCGACGGTCTGCCGGTGCAACGCGGTCAGCAAGGCCGACCTGGTCGACTGCTGGCGCAAGGGTGCCCGGTCGATGCCGGAGGTGGTTGCCGCGACCCGGGCCGGCACCGGGTGCAGCTCGTGCCGGGACGCGGTCGCCGGGATCGTCGAGTGGCTGTCCGAGGTGGACCCGGTGGAGGTGACGCGATGACTGGAGCGGACCCGAGGAACGGGGGTGCGGCGATGGACGGGAATGCGGCGACGACCGGTGGCAGGCTGGTGGTGGTCGGCAACGGGATGGTCGGCCAGCGGCTGGTGGAGGCGTTGCGGGCCCGCGACGTCGAGCGGCGCTGGCAGGTCACGGTGCTCGCCGAGGAGCACCGCCCGGCGTACGACCGGGTGCGGCTGTCGGCCTTCTTCGACGGGGTGGACGCCGACGAGCTGAACCTGCACACCCCGGACGACGGGGTGGAGCTGCGGCTCGGCGAGCCGGTCACCGCGCTGGACCGGGACCGGCGGGTGGTGGCCACCCCGGCCGGCGAGTACCCGTACGACGCGTTGGTGCTGGCCACCGGCTCGTCCGCGTTCGTACCGCCGGTGGCCGGCACGGACCTGCCCGGGGTGTTCGTCTACCGGACGCTGGACGACCTGGAGGCGATCCGGGAACACGCCCGGGGCCGGCGGGTCGGCGCGGTGATCGGCGGCGGGCTGCTCGGCCTGGAGGCGGCGAACGCGCTGCGCCTGCTCGGGCTGGCCACGCACGTGGTCGAGTTCGCGCCCCGGCTGATGCCGGTGCAGGTGGACGAGGCGGGCGGGGCGATGCTCCGCCGGTACGTCGAGGAGCTGGGGGTGCGTACCCACCTGGGGGTCGCCACCACGGCGCTGCGGGCCGGCCCGGACGGTACGGTCGCCGGGCTGGTCCTCTCCGACGGCGCGACGGTCGACGCGGAGCTGGTGGTGGTCGCGGCCGGTATCCGGCCCCGGGACGAGCTGGCCCGCGCGGCCGGGCTGACGGTGGGCGGGCGCGGCGGGGTGCTGGTCGACCCGGCCTGCCGCAGCGTCGACGACGAGCGGATCTGGGCGGTCGGCGAGTGCGCGGCGGTCGACGGCACCTGCTACGGCCTGGTCGCGCCCGGGTACGCGATGGCCGAGGTGGTGGCGGACCGGCTGCTCGGTGGCGCGGCGAGCTTCCCGGGCGCGGACACCGCGGCCAAGCTGAAGCTGCTCGGGGTGGACGTGGCGTCGTTCGGTGACGCGCACGGCAGCACCCCGGGCTGCCTGGACGTCACGTTCACCGACCCGGCCACCCGGGTGTACGCCAAGCTGGTGCTCTCCGACGACGCGCGCACCCTGCTCGGCGGGGTGCTGGTGGGGGACGCCAGCGCGTACCCGACGCTGCGGGCGAGTGTCGGCGGCGAGCTGCCGGCCCCGCCGCTGGCGCTGCTCGCGCCGGCCGGCAGCGGCGAGGGCGGCGGGGTGACCGCGCTGCCCGCCGCCGCCCAGGTCTGTTCCTGCAACGCGGTGACCCGGGCCCAGGTGGACACGGCCATCGCGGACGGTTGCGCGGACGTGCCGGCGCTGAAGGCGTGCACCCGGGCCGGTACCAGCTGCGGTTCCTGCGTGCCGCTGCTGAAGCAGTTGCTGGACGCGGCCGGGGTGGTGCAGTCCACGGCGCTCTGCGAGCACTTCGACGTCAGCCGCAAGGAGCTGTTCGAGATCGTCCGGGTCCGGGGCATCCGGACGTTCTCGCAGCTCATCGCCGAGCACGGGCGGGGCCGGGGCTGCGACATCTGCAAGCCGGTGGTGGCCTCGATCCTGGCCTCGCTGGGCAGCGGGTACGTGCTCGACGGCGAGCAGGCGTCGTTGCAGGACACCAACGACCACTTCCTGGCGAACCTGCAACGCGACGGCAGCTACTCGGTGGTGCCCCGGATCCCCGGTGGCGAGATCACCCCGGAGAAGCTGATCGTGATCGGTGAGGTGGCCCGGGACTTCAACCTCTACACGAAGATCACCGGTGGGCAGCGGATCGACCTGTTCGGGGCGCGGGTGGACCAGTTGCCGGCGATCTGGCGGCGGCTGGTGGACGCCGGTTTCGAGTCCGGCCACGCGTACGGCAAGGCGCTGCGCACGGTGAAGTCGTGCGTCGGCGAGACCTGGTGCCGGTACGGGGTGCAGGACTCGGTGGGGCTGGCGATCGCCCTGGAGCTGCGCTACCGCGGCCTGCGTGCCCCGCACAAGATCAAGTCAGCGGTGTCGGGGTGCGCCCGGGAGTGCGCCGAGGCCCGCAGCAAGGACTTCGGCATCATCGCCACCGAGAGCGGCTGGAACCTCTACGTCGGCGGCAACGGCGGCTTCCGGCCCCGGCACGCCGACCTGTTCGCCACCGACCTGACCACCGAACAGTTGGTCACCTACGTGGACCGGTTCCTGATGTTCTACATCCGCACCGCCGACCGGCTGCAACGTACCGCCGCCTGGATCGAGGCGATGGACGGCGGCCTCGACCACCTGCGGGCGGTGATCATCGACGACTCGCTGGGGCTGGCCGCCGAACTCGACGCGGCGATGGCCCGGCACGTCGGGACGTACTCGGACGAGTGGCGGGACACCCTCGCCGACCCGGAACGGCTGCGCCGTTTCTCCTCCTTCGTCAACGCGCCGGACGTCCCCGACCCGTCGATCACCTTCGGCCGGGAACGCGGCCAACCGGTACCGGCCGCCGCCGTGACAGCGGGAGCCGGAGCCGCCGGGGCTGCCGGGGCCGGAGCCGGAGCCGCCGGGGCCGGGGCCGCTGGGGCTGCCGGGGCCGGGGTGGCTGGGGCTGCCGGGGCCGGGGCCGCCGGGGTGGCCCCGCTGGCCGGCCCGGGACGCGCCGGCCGCCAGCCGGTCGCGCTGGGACTGCCGGGGGTGCGGCGATGAGCCCGACGGACGGCTGGACCCCGGTCTGCCGGCACGACCGGCTGGAACTGGACCGGGGCGTGGCCGCCCTGGTCGACGGGGTGCAGGTGGCCCTGTTCCGGACCCTCGACGGACTGTTCGCGCTGGACAACCGGGACCCGGTCGCCGGGGCGTACGTGCTGTCCCGGGGCATCGTGGGCAGCCGGGACGGGGTGCCCACCCTCGCCTCGCCGCTGCACAAGCAGGTGTACGACCTGCGGACCGGCGAGTGCCTGGACCGGCCCGGGGCGGCGGTGACCGTACACGGGGTGCGCTGCCGCGACGGCGTGGTCGAGGTCCGCCTCGCCGCCGGGGCGGGCCGTCCGGTGACCGCGGCGGCCGGCCACCGGGCCGGAGCCGGCGCGGCCGCAGGTCACGGAGCCGGAGCCGGCGCGGCCGCAGGTCACGGAGCCGCCTCCGGCGAGGAGAAACCCGGGAGCCACGATGGCTGACGAGTTGGCCGGCTTCACCATCGGGGTGACCGCCGACCGGCGACGCGACGAACTCTCCGCGATGCTGGAACGGCGCGGCGCCCGGGTGGTGCTCGCTCCCGCCCTGCGGATCGTGCCGCTCGCCGACGACAGCGACCTGCGTGAGGCGACCCGCGCCTGCCTGGCCCGCCCGCCGGACATCCTGATGGCGAACACCGGCATCGGCATGCGCGGCTGGCTGGAGGCGGCCGAGGGCTGGGGGCTGGCCGAGCCGCTGCGCTCGGTGCTGGCCGACACGTACGTGGTGGCCCGCGGCCCCAAGGCCCGGGGCGCGATCCGGGCCGCCGGTCTGCACGACCAGTGGTCACCGGACTCGGAGAGCTGCGAGGAGGTCGTCGACCACCTGCGCCGACGCGGGGTGGCCGGCCAGGTGATCGCCATGCAGCTGCACGGCGACCGGCAGCCGGAGTGCACCGAGGCGCTGGAGGACGCCGGTGCCACCGTGATCGAGGTGCCGGTGTACCGCTGGGCGCCACCCACCGACTCCGCCCCGCTGCACCGGCTCATCGACCTGGTCGCGTCCCGGCTGGTCGACGCGGTCACCTTCACCTCTGCCCCGGCGGCCGAGGCGCTGCTGCGGGCCTCCGGCGACCGGGCCGAGGCGGTGCTCGGGGCGTTCCGCGGCGACGTGCTGGCGAGCTGCGTCGGCGCGGTCACCGCCGAACCGCTGATCCGCCGGGGGGTACCGGTCAGCATGCCCAACCGGGCCCGGCTCGGCGCGCTGGTCCGGCACATCGTCGACGAGCTGCCCCGCCGTACGGTGACCCTGAAGGCCGCCGGCCACCAGCTCACCCTGCGCGGCCACGCGGCGGTGATCGACGGCGAGCTGCGCCCGCTGGCGCCCGCGCCGATGGCGGTGCTGCGGGCGCTGGCCCGCTCCCCCGGCCGGGTGTTCTCCCGTACCGCGCTGCTGCGGACCCTGCCGCGCGGCGCGGACGAGCACGCCGTCGAGATGGCGGTGGCCCGGATCCGCGCCGGCCTGGAGGCCCCGAGGATCGTCCAGACGGTGGTGAAACGCGGCTACCGCCTTCGCGTCGACTGACCATCCGCCGCCGTCGGCCGGCGTCGGTGCTGCCGGGGCGCGGGACCGCGGTGATCGAATTCGGGTTGCCACACGAGGAGCGACATGCCCGAATCAGCATCATATCTCCAGATTGCTGACCAGGTGATTGCCGACGTCAGGTCGGGGAGTCCCGCCCGCCCTGTTGACCATGAGGTTGTTGTCACGACACGCCGGAAACGGTGACAACAACTTCATGATCAACGGGGCGAACGGGGGGCCGGGGGGCGAGCGGGCGCGTCGTTGCCCTATGGGCGTGGGGATTGGGCGGTGGTGAGGTCGACCAGGGCGCGGCGGAAGGCGGCGGCGTGCCGCAGTTCGTCGTGCCGGATCTCCTCGAACAGCTTCGCCGCCTCGATGTCCCCGGCCTTGGCCGCCCGGTTGGCGTAGACCTGGTACGTCGCGGCCGCCTCGACCTCGGCGGCGACGGCGGTACGCAGGTTCGCGGCGGTCGTACCGACCAGGCCGGCGAGCATCGCGGTCTCGGCGAAGTGCTCGCCGAGTTCCTGGCCGGCGGTGTTGGTCCACAGCTCGGCCAGCCGCTGCTGCCCGGTCCGGTCGGCGTGCCGGGAGTACATGGTGTACTTCGCCCAGGCGAACGCCTCGCCGTACAGGGTGTCCCGCAGGTTCTCCAGGGTCTGCCCGCCGCACGCCGGCCGGGTCCGTTCGATCGGCACCGGCGGCACCGGCTCCCCGGTGGGCACCTCGATGCCGGAGTCGGGGAACCGCAGCGCGGTCAGCGCGGTGGTGAACCGGCCGGCGTGCACCAGTTCGTCACCGGCGAACTCGGCGTAGTGCGCGGTCACCTCCGGGCAGCCGTCCCGGGTCGCCTGCTCGGCGAAGGACGGGTACAGCTCGGTGGCCTCGTGGGTCTCGCCCTCGATCGAGTCGGTCAGGTTCGCCTGGTTGCCCCGGACGAAGCCGATCAGCCGGGCCTCCGCCACGAAGTGGTCGTTGAACTCCTCACGGGCGGTCTCCCCGAACAGCCGGGCGACCGCCGCCTGCCCCCGCCGGGCCGCCTCCTGGGCGTACGCCCGGTAGCTGGCGTACGCGTACGCCTCGTCCGTCATCGCGGCGAGCGTGTCCGCCCGGGTCTCCGGGTCGAGTCTCGGCGCCGCCGCCTCGACGGGTACGGCCAGGCCGGCCCCGAACACCGCCCCCACCGCGACCGCCGCAATGCCAGTGGCAACTCGCATCTGCTCCCCCTCGATCACTTTCCGTGACAGCCATTGGGGGGAGCTTATGTTTGCCCAGCTCAGAGGGGTTGGATTAGCCCGGACGGGCGTGTCTCCTCAGCGGGGACGCGACCAGGAAGGGGCCCTCACCGCCCACCAGGCGACGAAGCGCCCCTGCCGACCACCAGGCCACGAAGGGGCCCCTGCCGCGCACCAGGCGTCGGCAGGAGCCCCTTCCTTGCCCTACGAACTCAGCCGACCGGGGTGGGGAAGCCACGGCCGTGCTCGGCCTGGAGCCGGAGCATGGCGTGCTCCACCACGGTCACCAGTACCTGCTTGACCGCCTCCCGGTGCCGGGCGTCGGTCAGGATCAGCGGCACCTGCGGCGAGATCGCCAGCGCCTCGCGGACCTCTTCGAGGTCGTAGCGGGGCGCACCGTCGAAGTGGTTGAGCGCCACCACGTACGGCAGGTTGCGGTTCTCGAAGTAGTCCAACGGCGCGAAGGCGTCGGTGATCCGGCGGGTGTCCACCAGCACGGCGGCACCCACCGCACCCTTGATGATCTCGTCCCACATGAACCAGAACCGGGTCTGACCCGGGGTGCCGAAGAGGTAGAGGATCAGGTCCTCGGCCATGGTGATACGGCCGAAGTCCATGGCGACCGTGGTGGTCTGCTTCCCCGGGACCTTGGACGGGTCGTCGATGCCGACACCCGCCGCCGTCATCACCGCCTCGGTGGTCAGCGGGGTGATCTCCGAGACCGCGCCGACCAGGGTTGTCTTACCCACGCCGAACCCGCCCGCGACCACGATCTTCGCGGAGGTGATACCTCGGTTACGGCGCGCCCCGGCGGGGTCATAGCCTGCGAAGTCCACTTAGCACCCTCTCAAGCAGTTCCATTCGCTCCTCGTACGCCTCGGCGGGAGCGGCAGTGTGTAGCGTCAGCAGACCCTCGGCCACCATGTCGGCGACCAGCACCCGGGCCACGCCCAGTGGCATCCGGGTGTACGCGGCGATCTCGGCCAGGGACTGCGGGCGCCCCTCGCAGATCGTGGCGATGCGGTGCTTGTCGTGGCCGGCGAAACGGGACTCGGCGACGGCGGTGGGGCTGGCCGTCATCACCGCCTCGAGGGCGATGTCCTGACGGGGCTCCGTTCGTCCCCGGGTGACCGCGTACGGACGCACCAACGCGCCGCGCGGGTCCTCTCGCCTCCGGTCCATTCGCGATCACCTCCTCCCACCGGCGCCGCCTGTCGGCACCGGAATCGTCTGCGGCTACTACCGGACCACGGCCTCGCGGGGCAGCGGCACCAGCGCCGCCCCGACCCGTTCCACCAGTAGCGCCATCTCGTAGCCGACCTGACCGACGTCGCAGCTGCGGGCGGCGAGCACCGCCATCGACGAGCCGTCGCTGATCGACATCAGGAACAGGTATCCGCTGTCCATCTCGATGACCGTCTGGAGCACCCCGCCCGCGCTGAACATCCGGGCGGCGCCCTCGGTCAGGCTGACCACCCCGGAGGTGATGGCGGCGAGCTGGTCGGCCCGGTCCGCCGGCAGGTCCCGGGAGGAGGCGAGCAGCAGCCCGTCCGCCGACACCGCGACGACGTGCGCGATGCCCGCCACGCTGTCGGCGAAGTTGGTGAGCAGCCAACCCATGTCCTGCATAGCCGCTGGCCTGTTCATCGGCTCGTCTCCTTGGTCGAATCGCTGTTCAGGTCCGCACCGGCCGTCCGACCGCGCTGCACACCGCGGTGGTAGGCCGACAGCAGACCGCGTACTTCGTCGGGGGTGCGGCGGCTGCGGTCCCGGCCGCCCTTGGGCTCGACGCCGCCGGGGACGAGCTGGGCCTGCGGCACCCGCTTGGGCAGCCCGGACCGGGTCTGACCGGCGACGGTCGGCTCGGCGGCCTTGACCGCCCGGGACCAGCCGTCGTCCGCCGCCGTCCGCCAGGCGTCCGCGTTGGACGCCGGCTTCGGCGTGACCTCGACCACCGGCGCGGGGGCCGGCGTCGGGGCCGGGGCCGGGATCGGGGCGGGGGTCGCCACCGGCTCCGGCACCGGGGTCACCGGCGGCGGGGGCGGCGTGTACGAGGGGGGCGGCGGCTGCGACGGCGAGGTGACCGTGGCCCCCGGGGTACGGCCCGGCAGCCGGGGTACCTCGGCCTTCGGAGCGGCCACCACCGGGCTGCTCACCACCGGGCTGCTCACCGCCGTGTCCTGGTCGAACTGGGGCCGGGCGAAGATGGCGGTCGCGTCGTTGCCGTGGGAACGGAACCAGGCGGTCTCCATCTCCCGGAAGATCGGCGCGGCCTCGGCCGGCTCGTCCGGACGGCGCACCGCGGGCACGCCCGGCGTCGCCGCCGGTACCGCCAGCGGGGTCGTCGGACCGGCCGGCGGGATGACCGGGCCGGTGAGCGGCGTGGTCGGCCCGCCGAACGGGGTGGTCGGCCCGCCTAGCGGCGTGGTCGGACCGGCCGGCGTGGCGACCGGCCCGGCCACCGGCCCGGCGGGCAGGGCGGAGGTCGCCGGACCGGTGCCCGGGGAACGCTGCGGCAGCGGGTTGAGCGTCGGGAACGCGGTGGTCGGCGTGCCGGCGAGCGCACCGTTGGAACTGGTCGACTGGGCCGGCGGGACCGGGGTGAACAGCGACCCGCCGAGGCTCGGGGAGGCGGTGGTGGGGCCACCCACGTTCACCGTCGGCCCGGTGTCCCGGTTCTCGTTCGTCGCCGGCCACTGGGTCGGGGTGGGGCCGGAGTTGCGCCACGGGTCACCGGTCAGGGTGGCCGCCGAGGTCCGCGCCCCGCCGGCCAGCGGCTCGGGGAGCGGGGACGACGTGTTGAGCGGGGACTGCTCGACGGCGAGCGGCTGACGCGGCCGGGGCAGTGCCTGGTCCCGGCCCCGGGTCTGCGGCAGCACCACCGTCGAGTTGGGCAGGGTGACCTGGGCGACGGTGCCGCCCTCCACGTTGCGCCGCAGCTCGACCCGGATGCCGTACCGGGAGGCCAGTCGGCTGACCACGGCCAGACCCATCAGCCGGAACGCGGCCACGTCCACGCTCGACGGGGCGGCCAGCCGCCGGTTCAGCGAGTCGAGCTGCTCGTCGGTCAGGCCCAGGCCGCGGTCCTCGATCTGGATCAGGACGTAGTCGCGGATGCGCCGGCCGTCGGCGACCACGGTGGTGGTCGGCGGGGAGAACCGGGTGGCGTTGTCGAGCAGTTCGGCGACCAGCCGGACCACGTCGTTGACCGCGTGCGCGGCCACCGAGATGTCCGTGTCGACGGTGCCGAACTCGATCCGGTTGTAGAGCTCGACCTCGGACTGCGCGGCGCGCAGCACGTCGACCAGGAGCGCGTCGTCGCGACGCGGCACCGCCGAGTCGGCACCGGCGAGCACCAGCAGGTTCTCGTCGTTGCGGCGCATCCGGGTGGCCAGGTGGTCCAGCTCGAAGAGCTGGGCGAGCCGCTTCGGGTCCTCCTCGCCACGCTCGATCGCGTCCAGCTCGCCGATCATCCGGTCGACCAGGGTCTGCGACCGGCGGGCCAGGTTGAGGAACATCGCCGACACGCTGTTACGCAGGGCGGCCTGCTCGGCGGCGATCCGAACCGCCTCGCGGTGGACCACGTTGAAGGCGAGCGCGACCTGGCCCACCTCGTCCTTGTTGGTCAGCTTGATCGGGTCGCGGACCTCGCGGACGACCTCCTCCACGCCGCTGTCACCGGCGTTGCCCATGTTCTGCAGCCGCTTCACGGCCTCGGGCAGGTCGTGGTTCGCCACCGAGAGCGCGCCCTCACGGAGCCGGCGCAGCGAGTGGTTGAGCGACCGGGCCAGCACCACGGCGAGCGTGATGGCGACGATGAGGGTGAGCAGCACCAGCAGCGACTCGATGACGGCCTGGCGGATGACCGCCGTCCGGGCCTGGTCGGTCTGGTTGAGCAACTGGTCCTGGAGCTGCCCCTCGGTCCAGCGCATCAGGTCGTTGACCGCGCCGATGGCGAACGTCGCGTCGTCCGCCCCGACCAGGGCCCGCTGTCCGACGGAGCGGCTGATGTCGGCCGCCACCCGGTCGGCGAGGACCACGGCGTCACCGGTGACGGTGCTGTCGACCAGCGCCTGCTGGGCGGGGTCGGCGGCGAGCGAGAAGGCGAGCAGGGCCTCCTGCTGGCTGGTCAGCGTGGCGACGAAGGAGGAGAACTGCTCCTGGTCGACCCGGTTCGTGGCGAGCGCGGTGAAGGCGACCGCCTCCTCCTCCGCCACCGCCGACTTGGCGCGGCTGAACGCGGCCACCGCCCGCCGGCTGTCGGCTAGCGCGCCGTCACCGGGAAGCTGGGCGAGCGCGTCACCGTAGCCGACCAGGTCGGTCAGGACGACGCCGTACCGCAGCACGACCGCGGAGACGGGCATCTGCCGGTCGCCACGGTTCAGCACCTCCTGACGGGTGGTGTTCAGGGTGGCCAGGTGGTCGTCGATGATCCGCAGCCGGTCCCGGACCGCCGCCGGCACCTCGCCGATCTCCCGGCGCTGCGCGGTGTACTGCGCGACCCGCTGGTCGGTCCGTCGCACGTGCAGGTTGTACGAGTCCGGCTTCGACGTCGGCACGGCCAGGTAGGTCGCCGCCGCCATCCGCTCCCGGTGCAGGTCCTGGGTGAGCGCGGAGATGTCGACCGACAGCGCGGTCAACGACCGGGCCTGGTTGGCCTCGTACGCGCCCTCGCCGACCGAGATGAGCCGTACCGTCGCCAGCGCGATGACCGCGGCGACCGGGACGACGAGGATCAGCGCGAGCTTGGACCGGATCCGCGCGTCGCGCAGCCGGGGGAGCCGGCGCCGTCGCTTGTCCTGGTTTGGCTGACCGCTCTCGGGCAGGGTCGTAGGTGCGGTGCTCACGACATCGCCTCCGTCGTTTCTTCCACGCTTGACCCGCCGACCCGCGCCTGGTGCAGCGGACAGCGCCGCGCGCGGCTCGGCCGCGATTTCATCAGAGAAGATCTGATTTGGGAAGCCACAGTGAGACAGGAAACGGTAGGACAGCACTCAACCGCTGAAGTGGTCAACGATTACCTTCATTTCCGCAAGGCCCTGATCAGGGCAGATGATCCACAGTGTTCGTCCGCTTCTGCTAAGTGAGCATTTGCAAACCTTGGGGACCGCCAACATGTGGGACGGCTATCCCGAAACACCTCGGCCATCCGCAGCTTGACCACGGGGGCCTGGCATTGGCAAGGTTTTGCAGGCTTCGCGCACACCGTACGGCAGACCCATCCCGTCTCTCCACCGAGGACGGTAATAGCGGGGATCGGGCAACGCCCACCCGCATCTGGAGGACCAAGTTGAGCCCCATCCGCTCCGTGACCACCGCGGCGCTCGCATCAGTCGTCCTGGCCACCACGCTCACCGGCTGCCAGCTCGGCGAGGAGCCCCAGGACACCAGCCCCATCGTGATCGGCGCCGACCTCGAACTCTCCGGCGCCCAGGCCCCCGTCGGCAAGGCGTACCAGCGCGCCCTGGAACTCAAGCGCGACCAGCTGAACGCCTCCGGCGCCCTGGGCGGCCGCAAGGTCGAGCTGCGGATCAAGGACAACCGCTCCGACGCCGCGGAGTCGCAGCGCAACATCGGTGACTTCGGCAACGACTCCTCGGTCAGCGCGATCATCATGGGCGGCTGCAACGAGTGCGCGGTCGCCTCCGTCCGCACCATCAACGAGAAGAAGGTGCCGACCATCGCCCTGGCCCCGTCGGGCGCGATCACCAACCCGGTCGCCGAGCGGCCGTACGTCTTCAAGCTGGCCCCGAACGCCGCCGACAGCGCCTCCGCCCTCGCCAGCGAGCTGGTCCGGCGGGGCGTCAAGAAGGCGGCCCTGCTGCACAGCGACGACGACTACGGGCGGGAGGGCCAGACCGCGCTGAGCGCCGAGTTCGCCAAGGCCAACATCAAACTCGTCGCGGCCCAGGCCGTCAAGGGCACCGACACCGACGTGAGCCAGCCGGTCCAGGCGCTGGTCGACCGCAAGCCCACCGCGATGGTCCTCTGGACGCCACCGGAGCAGGCGATGCTCGCCGCCACGGCAGCCACCGAGGCCAAGTTCAAGGGCTCGCTGTACTTCGACGCGGCGGCGGCCGGCGAACTCTTCCTCGGCTCCTCGGCCCGCTCGGCCGAGCAGGCCACCCTGGTCTTCACCCAGACCATGGTGATCGACGACGTGATCGCCACCACCCCCGCCAAGGCCGCCCGACGGCAGTGGTTCCGTGACTACACCGCCCGCTTCGGCGGGTACCACGGGTTCTCCTCGTTCGCCGCGGACGCCGTGCAGCTCATCGCGGACGCCGAGCTGCGGGCCGGCGGGGAGCCCGGCCGGGTCGACCGGGACGGTATCCGGGACATCCTGGAGACGTCCCAGATGGACGGCCTGTCCGGCCCGATCCGGATGACCCCGGACAACCACTCCGGGCTGATGCCCCAGGCGCTGACCACGCTGGTCGCCCAGGGTGGTCGCTGGCGGTTGGCCGGCTAGGTGGTGGGTGGGTGTGCCCCGCCCCCGCCCGGCTCCGGGCGGTCAGGCTTGATCCCTCCGCCGGGCGGGGGCGGGGCACACCTGGGGTCGAGCTGAGGGGTTGGACGGTCGACGGGGGGGGTTGCCGGTCGACGGGGGGGGTTGCCGGTCGACCGGGCCTCGCTGGGCGGTTCGGGGTGGGTCAGCGGCTGGATGTGGTGGCGCGGACCCAGGGCAGGGCCAGCCGTTCGGCCAGCACCAGCGCGAAGTAGAGCAGGATGCTCATCGCCGCGATCAGCACGATCGACGCCCAGGACGTCGAGTAGTCGCCGATGCCGTTGAACTGGAGGATCTGGTAGCCGAGGCCGCCCTCACCGGCCTGGAACTCCCCGATCACCGCGCCGATGGCGGCCAGCGGCATGGCCACCTTCAGCCCGACGAAGATCTGCGGCAGGGCCGCCGGGAAGCGCACCTTGCGGAACGCCTGCCACCAGGAGGCGTTCAGCGAACGGGCCAGCTCGGCCAGTTCGGCCGGGGTGGTGGTCAGCCCGGTCGCGGTGGACAGCACGATCGGGAAGAAGCAGAGCAGGAACACCATCGTGAGGATGGGCTTCTGCCCCCAGCCCAGGGAGACCACCAGCAGCGGCCCGAGCGCGATCTTCGGTACCGCGTTGACCGCCACCAGCAGCGGCGCGAACATCCGTTCCACCGGTCGGGAGGCGGCCAGCGCCAGCCCGATCAGGACGCCGGCCACGGTGGAGATCAGGAAGCCGACGACGGTGGACATCGTGGTCGTCGCGGCGGCCTCCAGGAGCAGGCTGCGGTGTTCGGCCAGCGCCCGGAGCACGTTCTGCGGCGGCGGCAGCGAGGCCGGATGGATGAGCTGGAACACCGAGGTGACCAGCCACCACACGGTGAGGGCCACCACGACGCCGAGCAGCGGCAGGCCGATGGTCGCCGACCCGGCGCCGAGACGGCGTGCGGCCGTCGGACCCCGGACCGGCTTCGATGTTGCGGGCTCCGTGGCCCGCTCCTGTAGATCGGTCATTGTCTTCTTCTCCTCGCCTGGAGCCGGTACGCCGAGCGGGGGTGCCGCCGTCGGGACGACGGCCACCCCCGTACGGGCCGTCAGGCCTTCGGCGCGAGGCTGAAGTCGACGACCTGGTCCGGCGTGATGTTCTGCTTGAGCGCGCCCGCGCCCTGGAGGATCGCGATGCTCTTGGCGACCCGGCCGCTGTCCAGCGCGCCGATGGCGGTACCCGAGTTGCTGGACCGGACGTACGCGGCCATCAGCTCCAGTTCGGCGGCGGCGGCCTGCGGGTTGGCCGCGTCCACGTTCTTAGCCAGGATCTCGCCGGCCTCCTTCGGGTTGGCCAGGCTGTACTCCAGCCCCTTGAGCAGCGCGGCGGTGAAGCGCTTCACCGTCTCCGGCTCCTCCTTGGCGAGCTTCTTGGAGGTGATCAGCGCGTTGCCGTAGAGGTCGGTCATCACGTCGCTGTACGGCAGCAGGACCGGCTCCTTCTTGGTCACCGCCCGGACGGTCGGGGCGCCCACGACGAACTGGCCGATGCCGTCGACCTTGCCGGCGGCAAGCGTGCCGATCAGCTCCTGGGCCTGGCCGTTCACCCAGGTCACCTTGCTGGCGTCGACGCCGGCCAGCTTCGCGTACGTCGGGAAGAGGTTCCGGACGACGGATTGCTGGGTGTCGGCGATGGTCTTGCCCTCCAGGTCCTTCGGGGACGCGATGCCCTTGTCCTGGGTGGTCACGATGGCGGCCATGGTGCGCTGCTGGATGGCCGCGACCGCGACGAACTCCTTGTTCTTCGGGTCGTCCCCGCCGAGCTGGAGGATGCCGCCGGTGAGGTCGATCGGGCCGAAGTCGGCCTTACCGCCGATGATGGTGGTGATGACACCGCCGGTGCCCTGGCCCGGCTTGATGTCGACCTCGAAGCCGGCCTCCTTGAAGAAGCCCTTGTCCTTCGCCACCCAGGCGTAGGAATCCCGCCCGAAGTTACCGAACGAGGTGAGATACGTCACTTTCCGCAGCTTCGAGCCGTCGCCGCTGCCGGAGTCGGAGGAGTCGGAGCCACTGCTGCAGGCGGAGACCAGAGCCAGAGCCGCGACCAACGCCGTCGCGGCCACCGTACGGGTCAACCTTCTCATTTTGTGCACCATGTCCTTTCCAGACCGGTAGCGGTGGCCACCGGAGGAGTTGTCGAACCAGACGACGCCGTGGTGAGAGGGGGTGGGGACCGGCGCCGTCGTCGCGGGGGGACTCTTCGCCGGCACAGCGTACGAGAGAGTCACCTTTGCGACACCAGGTGGATCCGGTTACGGAACGACAACAGATTGTTGTCCACCCTGGACGGTGTCAACCCACCGGGATGCCGCTAGCCTTGCGAGGCTCGGGATGACCAGGGATGGGAGAGCGGCGGATGATACGACTGTCGGGGGTGTCCCGCACCTTCACCGGCCGCTCCGGCCAGGTCGAGGCCCTGCGCGACATCAACCTCGAGGTCGCCGAGGGTGAGTTCCTCGCGGTACTGGGCCGCTCCGGTTGCGGTAAGTCCACCCTGCTCCGACTGATCGCCGGGCTGCTGCCGACCACCGGCGGGCAGATCGAGGTGGACGGTACCCCCGTCACCCGGCCCCGGCAGAACATCGCCATGCTCTTCCAGCGGCCGGCGCTGCTGCCCTGGCGCACCGTGCTGGACAACGTCCTGCTCCCGGTGGAGATCTTCGGCTGGAGCCGGGCCCGGCACCGGGAACGCGCCCGGGACCTGCTCGACATGGCCGGGCTGGCCGGCTTCGAGAAGCGGCTGCCGCACGAACTCTCCGGCGGCATGCAGCAGCGGGTCTCGCTCTGCCGGTCGCTGATCGCCGAGCCCCGGGTGTTGCTGATGGACGAGCCGTTCTCCGCCCTGGACGCGCTCACCCGCGAGGAACTGTCCGGCGAGTTGCAGCGGGTCCACATGGAGAACGCGGCCACCGTCGTGTTCGTCACCCACTCCATCGACGAGGCGGTGCTGCTGGCCGACCGGGTGGTCGTGCTCAGCCCACGGCCCGGCCGGATCCGCAGCATCGTCGACGTGGACATTCCCCGGCCGCGCAGCCTGGGCCGCAACGCGCACCTGGCCGACGTCGCCCGGGTCAGCGCCGACCTGCACGAACTGCTGATGGAACGCGAGCCGGAGCCGGCCGGCCCGAAGGGACGATGACCGTGCGGGTGTGCGTCTTCACCGAACCGCACCGGGGAGCCACCTACGACGACCAGCTCCGGTTCGCCCGACAGGTCGAGGACGCCGGTTTCGAGGGCTTCCTCCGGGCCGACCACTACCAGTCGATGGGAGCCGACCCCGGGCTGCCCGGCCCGACCGACGCCTGGCTGACCCTGGCCGCGCTGGCCCGGGAGACCTCCCGGATCCGGCTCGGCACGCTGGTCACGTCGGCCACCTTCCGGCTGCCCGGTCCGCTCGCCATGATGGTGGCGCAGGTCGACCAGATGAGCGGCGGCCGGGTCGAGCTGGGCATCGGCGCCGGCTGGTACGAGCGGGAGCACACCTCGTACGGCATCCCGTTCCCGCCGGTGGTGGAACGGTTCGACCGGCTGGCCGAGCAGCTGGAGGTGATCACCGGCCTGTGGCGTACCCCGGCCGGTGGGACGTTCAGCCACGTCGGCGAGCACTACCGGCTGGTGGACGCGCCCGCCCTGCCCAAGCCCACGCAGGTACCCGGCCCGCCGATCATCGTCGGCGGCAAGGGACCGAAACGCACCCCCGAACTCGCCGCCCGGTACGCCGACGAGTTCAACATGCCGTTCCGGAGCGTGCCCGAGACCGCCGCGGCGTACGAGCGGGTGGTCGAGGCGTGCGACCGGCACGGCCGGACCGGTTCCGGACGGGCGCCGCTGGTGCTCTCCGCCGGGATCGTGGTGGCGATCGGACGCACCGACGCCGAGGCCCGCCGGCGGGCGGCTCCGCTGCACGTCAAGAGCGCGCTACCACCGGAGGACCCGGTGGTCGGCTCGCCCGCGCAGCTGGTCGACCGGCTCGGTGAGTTCGCCGCGATCGGCACCACCCGGGTCCACCTGCGGCTGATCGAACTCGACGACCTGGACCACCTCGACCTGATCGCCGGCGAGGTGCTCCCCCAACTGAGAGGCGGCCGATGAACACCGAGCAACTCGCCCCCGTCGGCCAGGAGGTCATCCTGGAGAACGACAAGGTCCGGGTCTGGCACATCCGGCTGGAACCCGGCGAGCAGCAGCCGCTGCACCGGCACGACCACCCGTACCTGGTGATCGCGGTGCAGGGCGCGAAGAACGTCATCCAGACCGTCGACGGCACCCGGATCGACGCCGACGAACCGACCGGCGGGGTGGTCTACCGGGACCCGGGCGCGGTGCACATGCTCACCAACGTGGGTGACACCACGTACCTGGCCCGCCTGGTCGAGCTGAAGTAGCAGCGGCCGTCCGGACCGGTGACACCGGGACCGGGGCCCGACGACACGCCGGGGCCGGACCGGACGGCGCGCCGTAAGCGCCATGGCTGGTCAAGGTGGCGATCGGGAGCGACGGGCCGTAACGTGCCGCACATGGCCAATCGGACCTGGGCACGATCGGTGCTGGTGGCGCTCGGGGTGAGTCTGCTGACCGGAGCCGGTCAGCTCGGCGTCGCGTACGGTCTCGGGATTCTCCGGTTCGCCCGGCCCTTCGGCCCGGCCCCCGACCAGTGGCCGGCGCAGCTCGTCTGGGTGGGCTGGTTCGCCGCCGTCGCCACCCTGGCCGGCGCACTGCTCGCCGACCGGTACGCCCGGCGGGACGACCTGCCGACCGGCACCGTCGTCCAGGTCAGCGTGGTGGTCGCCGCCACGCTGGGCGCTACGGTCGTCGCCCCGCTCTGCATGCTTCCCGCCCGCAACGCGCAGGTGCCGGCCACCGACCCGGTGCTCTCGGTCGCCGCCGCCGCGCTCGTCGGCACGGTGGCCGGGGCGGTCGCCGCGGTCGCCGTGCTCCGGTACGCCCCGGTGGGGTGGAACCTCGCCGCGCTCACCGGGTCGCTGTGGCTCGTCGCGTTCTTCTCCGTCGTACCGTCGCTCGGCGTGGCCGAGGCGCTGCCGACCGTACGGCTGGGTGCGGTGGACCCGGCCTGGCTCTCCCCGGCCACGGCCGAGCGGCTGGCGATGCTGGTGTTGCCGACGCTGGCGCTGCTGGTCGGGGCGGCGGTCGCCGGGCTGGCCCGCTGGCTCGACCGGCCACCACTGGTCGGCGGGGTGAGCGGGGTGGCCGGTCCGCTGCTGGTCGCGGTCGCCTACCTGACCGCCGGTCCGGGCGACGGTGTGGACGGCTACCAGTCCACCCCGTACCGGGCCGCGCTGATCGCGGTCGGTACCGGAGCGCTCGGGGCGACCGCCGCCACCCTGCTGCGCCGTCCGTCGCTGCGCTGGCCGCTGCTGACCCGGCCACCGCTGGGCGGCCGGTCACTGGTGCGCTGGCCGACGCTGGCGCGTCGCCGGTCGACGAGCGACGCGATCACGCCGACGGACATCCTGCCGCCCCTTCCGGCGGTCACCGTCCCGCCGACCGGCACCACGCCCGAAGCGGACGCGACCACTCCCCAAGCGGACGCCGCCACGCGCGGATCGGACGCGACCATGGCCGAAGCGAATGCCACGCCGGCCGAAGCGGACGCCACCACGGGCGGGCCGGACGGCGGTTCCGGCTCCGGTACCGGTGCAGGCTCCGGTGCCGGTGCAGGCTCCGGTGCCGGTGCAGGCTCCGGTGCCGGTTCGTGGGGCTACCAGCCGGCATCCGTCGACCTCCGGTCAGACGACGGCGGTTCCGGCTCGTGGGGCTACCAGCCGGCACCCGCCGATACCCGGTCGACGGCCGTGCCACCGACCTCCACGTCGGGCGGCCCGGTCTTCCCGGTCCACTTCGACTGGCCCGATCCGGGGCCGGTCAGCACACCCGGTGAGCCGGCTGACCCGCCGGCACCCCGGCCCCGTCCGGCGGCACTGGACTGGCCGAGCCCGGCCGGAGCCGGCACGACGGCCGGTCCGGGCACACCGGCCTGGCCGACTCCCCGCCGGGGCCGGCATGCCAGGGTCGAGCCGAACGACCCGCCGGAGACGGACGCCTTCGACCGGCTTGGTCCCCCGGCACCCGCCGCCCCGCCGGCTGGAAACACCGGCACCGGCACCGACGGTGGGCGTGCCGGCAACGTGGACACCGGCAGCGAGGGCAGGGCCGGCAGCGTAGCCACCGGCACCGACGGTGGGACGGAGACCGACGGCGGCGGCGACCACACCGGCACCTCCGGTACCGGGGACGGCGGTACCGGCGACGCGGGGCAGGCCGGTAGCGGGACGGGACGCGGGCTGCGCGGGCTGTTCCGACGGAACCGGCCGCGCAGCGGCCCGGACGACGACTCCGGTACAGGCGACGGGCGCGAGTCGCCGCCCGTACCGGACCACGACGAGGAGTACGTCGACTGGGTCGCCGGGCTCAGCCAGCCGGAGCCGGCCCCGGAGCCCACCCCGGAGGACCGGAGTGACCGGCGTACCCTCCGCTCGGCCGGGCGGCACCAGCAGCCCGGATAGCTGGGCGCGCTGCCTGCGCGTCGGTGCGTCGGGCCAGCGGCACGGGTGGTGGTCTCCCGGCGGTCAGGCCAGCGGGAGGTAGACCCGACCGCCGGCGGCGAGGAACTCGTCTGACTTGTCGCGCATGCCGCGGGCCGCGTACTCCTTCAGCTCCTGCGTGATCTTCATGGAGCAGAACTTCGGCCCGCACATCGAGCAGAAGTGCGCGGTCTTCGCCGGTGCGGCGGGCAGCGTCGCGTCGTGGTACGAGCGGGCGGTCTCCGGGTCCAGCGAGAGGTTGAACTGGTCCTCCCAGCGGAACTCGAACCGGGCCTTGGACAGCGCGTCGTCCCAGGACTGTGCGCCGGGGTGGCCCTTGGCCAGGTCCGCCGCGTGCGCCGCGATCTTGTACGCGATGACGCCGGCCTTCACGTCGTCCCGGTCCGGCAGGCCGAGGTGCTCCTTCGGGGTGACGTAGCAGAGCATCGCGGTGCCGTACATGCCGATCATCGCCGCGCCGATCGCGGAGGTGATGTGGTCGTACGCGGGCGCGATGTCGGTGGTCAGCGGGCCGAGGGTGTAGAACGGGGCTTCGTGGCACAGCTCCTGCTGGAGGTCCACGTTCTCCTTGATCTTGTGCATCGGCACGTGCCCGGGGCCCTCGATCATCACCTGGACGTCGTACTCCCAGGCGATGCCGGTCAGCTCGCCGAGGGTACGCAGTTCGGCGAACTGGGCGGCGTCGTTGGCGTCCGCGATGGACCCGGGGCGCAGCCCGTCCCCGAGCGAGAAGGTCACGTCGTAGCGGGCCAGGATCTCGCACAGTTCGCGGAAGTGGGTGTAGAGGAAGTTCTCCTCGTGGTGCGCCAGGCACCAGGCCGCCATGATCGAACCGCCCCGGGAGACGATCCCGGTGACCCGGTCCACCGCCAGCGGCACGTACGGCAGCAGCACCCCGGCGTGCACGGTCATGTAGTCGACGCCCTGTTCGGCCTGCTCGATCACGGTCTCCCGGAACACCTCCCAGCTCAGCTCGACCGGGTCACCGCCGACCTTCTCCAGCGCCTGGTAGATCGGCACGGTACCGATCGGCACCGGCGAGTTGCGGACGATCGCCTCCCGGGTCTCGTGGATGCGTTTGCCGGTGGACAGGTCCATCACGGTGTCCGCGCCCCACCGGGTCGCCCAGGTGAGCTTCTCCACCTCCTCGGCCACCGAGGAGGTCACCGCCGACGTGCCGATGTTGGCGTTCACCTTGACCAGGAACGCCTTCCCGATGATCGCCGGCTCGCACTCCGGGTGGTTGACGTTCAGCGGCAGCACCGCCCGGCCGGCCGCGATCTCGTCCCGGACGAACTCGGGTGCCGTCCCCTCCCGGATCGCCACGAACTCCATCTCCGGCGTGACGGTCCCGGCGCGGGCGTACGCAAGCTGCGTGGGCCGTTTCCCGTCGGCCCCGCCCAGCGGCGTGCCGGCACCGCGCACCGGGGCCACGTCGCCCCGCTCGGCGATCCACGGGCCGCGCAGCGGCGGCAGCCCGACCTCCGGGTCCGAGCCGGGGCCGGACGTGTCGTAGAGCCGGACCGGCGGATTGTCCCCGGTCAGATCCACCTCGGCGAAGGGCACCCGGACGTCCGGCCGGCTCCCGGTGACGTAGACCTTGCGACGTGCCTGCATGACAGCCTCCCTGATGATCAACAGGACCAGCCGAAGTGGTCCAGCGGGCCGCGCCCGGATCCGAGCGCCCAGTCCCGCGCGCCGGCCAGCGCGCGGGTGACGTACTCCTTGGCGGTCTGCACCGCCACCGGCACCGGGTCGCCGGCCGCGAGCCGGACGGCCACCGCCGCCGAGAACGAGCAGCCGGTGCCGTGGTCGTGCCGGGTCGGCACCCGGGGCGCGCGCAGCAGCGTGGTGCCGCCGTCGCCGTGCAGCACGTCGACCGCCTCCCCGGCGGCGGCCACGTCCCCGCCGGTCACCACCACCCAGGCCGGGCCGGTGGCGGCCAGCGTCTCGGCGGCGGCGACCATCTCCTCGACCGTGGTGACCCGGGCTCCGGTGAGGGCCTCGGCCTCCGCCCGGTTCGGCGTCGCCACCAGCGCGTACGGCAGCAGCCGTTCGACCGCCTCGGCGACGCCGAGCCGGTGTCCACTGGTGGCGACCAGCACCGGGTCGACGACCAGGTTGGGCAGTCGACCGGCCCGTGCCGCCTCCGCCACCGCGTCGGCGACCGCCGGGGTGCCGAGCATGCCGGTCTTCACCGCCCGGACCCGGAAGTCGGCGAGCACGCTGTCGAGTTGGTCGGTGACGGTCCGGGGTGGCAGCGGCAGGACGGCGTCGACACCCCGGGTGTTCTGCGCGGTGACGGCGGTGAGGACACTGGTGCCGTACGCGCCGAGGGCGGCGAAGACCTTCAGGTCGGCCTGGATGCCGGCTCCGCCTCCGGAGTCGGAGCCGGCGATGGTGAGCACGGTCGTCGGGGTCACGGGTTCTCCCTCTGGTTCCGGTCGGCCTGGGCGAAGGCGCTGGTGAGGGTGGTGGCCGCGGTGGCCGGGTCGGCGGCCCGCATGATCGCGCCGAGCACCGCCACCCCGACGGCTCCCGCCCCGACGCAGGCGTGCACCTGGTCCGGGGTCGTCACGCCGCCGAGGGCGAGCACCGGCACCGGGCTGTACCGGATCAGGTCGGCGAGTCCGGCCGGGCGCAGCGGCGGGCCGTGGCCGGGCTTGCTGCCCGTCGGGTAGACCGGCGAGAGGGTGACGTAGTCCTCGGTGGTGAGTCGGGACAGTTCGGCCCGGTCGTGGCAGGAGCGTCCGACCAGCGCGACGTCCGGTGGCGGGTACGGGCCGGCGGCGGGCAGGTGCACGGCGTCGCCGCCGAGCGGGTCGGGGCCGGCGACGACCAGGTTGCCGCCCGCCCCGGCGAGGACGGCCCGCAGGTCAGCGGCGAGGGCGGCGCGCTCGGCGCGGGGCAGGTCCTTCTCCCGCAGCACCACCCAGCGCACTCCCCCGGCCACCGCGTCGGTGACCACCTCCGGCAGCGGCCGGCGGGCCGCCCACCGGTCGGTGAGGACGACGACCCCGGACGGCACCGCCGGTCGGCTCCTGCCGCGGATCGACCCGCCGCCGGTCGGGTCCGGCCGGCCCTTTCCCTCGCGGCGCGGTTCCGGCCAGTCCGACCGGCCGCCGGCAAAGTCCGGCCGGCCCGGTCGACCGCCGGCAGGGTCAGGCCCGCCGGGTCCGCCGCCGGCGCGGTCCGGCCGGTACGGGGTCACAGGACGGGCCGACCGTCGTCGGGTGTGGAGGCCAGCGCGTGGAAGCGGCGCTCGATCCGGCCGGCGCGGTAGGCGAGCCGACCGGCCCGGACGGCGTGGCGCATGGCGGTGGCCATCGTCTCCGGGTCGGCGGCCCGGGTGACCGCGCTGGCCAGCAGCACCGCGTCGCAGCCCAGTTCCATCGCCAGCGCGGCGTCGGAGGCGGTGCCGATGCCGGCGTCCAGGATCACCGGCACGTCGACGCTCTGCCGGATCAGCCGGATGTGGTGCGGGTTGCCGATGCCCAGCCCGGAGCCGATCGGCGCGCCGGCCGGCATCACCGCCGCGCAGCCCACGTCGGCCAGCCGGCGGGCCAGCACCGGGTCGTCCGAGGTGTACGGCAGGACGGTGAATCCGTCCTCGACGAGCTGTTCGGCGGCCCGGAGCAGTTCCACCCCGTCGGGCAGCAGCGTGCGCTCGTCGCCGATCACCTCGAGTTTGATCCGGTCGGTCCCGAACGCGTCCCGGGCCAGGTGGGCGACCTTCACCGCCTCACCGGCGGTGTAGCAGCCGGCGGTGTTGGGCAGCAGCTGCACCCCGCACCGGTCCAGCAGGTCCAGCAGCCCCCCGGCGGTGCCGGCGGTGTCCACCCGGCGCAGGGCCAGGGTGACCAGTTCGGTGCCGGAGGCCCGGATGGCCCGTTCCAGCACGTGCAGGTTGGCCGCGCCCCCGGTGCCGAGGATCAGCCGGGAGGTGAGGGTGGTGCCGCCGAGGACGAGGGTCACCGCCGTCACCCGCCCTGGGCCGCGGTGAGCACCTCGACCCGGTCGCCGGCGCGCAGCTCGGTGGCCGACCAGCCGGTACGCGGCACCACCTCGCCGTTCACCGCGACCGCCACGCCGCGCCGCTCGCCGGTCACCAGGTGGACCAGGTCCGCCACCGTCGCGCCGCCGGGCAGACTCCGGCCGACGCCGTTCACCGTCAGTTCCACCTGTCCTCCTCCTGTCGGGTGCCGGAATCGGTCACCGGCCGGTGGTCGGGACGGTCCGTGCCGGTGCCGGTGCCGGCGGTCCCCGCGCTGGACCCCGGCCCGGCCGTTCCGGGTCCCGCACCGGCCGTACCGGATCCCGGTCCGGTTGTTCCGGAGCCCGCACCGGCTGTTCCGGTGAAGCGGGCCGGGGTGAAGGGGGCCAGCAGCGGGTCCGGTACGCCGGTGCTGACCAGGTCGGCCATCAGGTCGGCGGTGACCGGGGTGAGCACGATGCCGTGCCGGTGGTGGCCGGCGGCGACGAGCACCCCCGGGCGGCCGGGCAGCGGACCGAGCACCGGGGCGTTGTCCGGGGTGCCGGGGCGGAACCCGACGGCCGTCTCGACCAGGTCGTATTCGGACAGCTCGGGGACCAGGTCGACGGCGGCCCGGAGCAGCCGCAGCACCGCTCCGGCGGTGACCGTGTCGTCGGTCCGTTCCTCGACGGTGGCCCCGACGACCACCTCGCCGTCGGTACGCGGGACCAGGTAGACCGGCTCGCCGTCGGCGTACCCCCGGATGACGTGCCGGAAGCCCGGCGGGCCGGCGTCGGGCGCGCGGAGCCGGAGGATCTGGCCCTTGACCGGCCGGACCGGCAGGCCGGTGAGGGCGGCGGTGCCGCAGCCGGCGGCGACCACGGTGACCGGCGCGGACAGGTCGGCGAGCTGCCGGACCGGGCCGGTGACCAGCGTCGCCCCGGCCCGCTCGGCGGCGGTACGCAACGCGACCAGCAGCCGGCGCGGGTCCACCTGGTGGTCGCCGGGGGCGAACGCGCCGCCACGGACCCGGGGGGCCAGCGCGGGCTCGCGGTCGCGCAGCCCGCTCGGGCGCAGCGGCGTGATCGGCAGGCCCAACCCCTGCTGGTACGCCCAGAGCCGGCGGGCCCCGGCCAGGTCGTCACCGGTGAGCCCGACGACCAGCGTGCCCTCGGTCCGGTGGCCGGGGTCGACGCCGCTGGCGGCGGCCAGTTCGGCGGCGAACGCCGGCCAGCGGGCGGCGGACTCGACGAGCAGCCCGGTCAGTTCGGTCTCCCCGAAGTACGCCTCGGCGACCGGGGCGAGCATTCCGGCGGCCACCGTGGACGCCCCCGAGCCGGGGGCCGGGTCGTGCACGGTCACCGCGAGTCCGCGTGCGGCGCACCGCCAGGCGACCGCCCAGCCGATCACCCCGCCCCCGACCACCGCCACCTGCGGAGTGGGATGTGGTCTGCGCCGCAGGGGGCGGGCGGGGCCACCGGCGGGCACCGGAGCGCCCCCGGTCAGCACCCGAGGGCCCGGAGCAGTTCGGCGGTGGCGCGGGCGGGGTCGGTGGCGGTGGAGAGCGCCCCGACGACCGCCACCCCGTACGCCCCGGCGGCGCGCAGGGCCGGCACGGTCGCCGCGGTGACGCCGCCGATGGCGACCACCGGCACAGGTACAGCCCCGGCCACCGCGCGGACGCCGGCCGGGCCGATGGGTGGCGGCAGGCCGTCCTTGGTGGTGGTGGCGTGGCAGGGGCCGACGCCGAGGTAGCTGGCGCCGGCGGCGACGGCCCGGGTGGCGGTCACCGGTTCGCGGGCGGTCGCGCCGAGCACCGCGTCCGGGCCGAGTACCCGGCGGGCGGCGGCCACCGGCAGGTCGTCGGCTCCGACGTGGCCGCCGGCCGCGCCGACCGCGAGGGCCACGTGCAGCCGGTCGTTGACCAGGCAGGTCGCGCCGGCCGGCGTGCACAGTTCGCGGACCCGGCGGGCCAGGTCGTACGTCTCGCGGTCGGTGGCGTCGTCGCTGACCCGGACCTGCACCACCAGTTCGGGTCCGGCGACGCCGAGGGCGGCGCGGACCACGGTGAGCGGGTCGTACCCGGGCCGGGTGTCGGTGATCAGATGCAGTCGTCCCAGGGACGGCACGGCAACTCTCCTCCCTGCGCCGGCATTACCCGGATCAGGTTCGACGGTCGGGGGCGGTCAGCCCCCCTCTCAGCCCGGTCCACCGGGCTCCCGTGGGTTACTTGGCTGCCACCATAGGACGGGCCCGGTGGATCCGCCAAGGGGTGAGGTGGGGATTCGCGCCAACCGTGAAGGTCGTCACGGGGGCCGGGGAGCGGCGCGGACCGCGTGAGGTGTCGGCGGGCAGCCATGGATTACATCCGCATTTGCGGGATCTTATTGGAAATTGTCGATCACTCGTTACAGAACCGTTACACAGCCATGCCTTGCCCGACACACTTCGGACGGCGCTAATTTGTTCAGCGAATGAGCAAAATCCGGTACGCAGGCCCTGGCACGGCCCGCGCACCGGTCCCAGGGACGGTCTTCGGCGCGCCGACCCGCTCGCGTACACCCCTGTCCATCAGGACAAAGGAGACCGCAGTGTCCCGACCCCCTCGGGGCCGCACATCACGTGCCCCGCTGACAGCTGCCCTGCTTTCCCTCACCCTCACCGCCACCACCCTGCTCAGCGCACCCGCCGCGCAGGCCGCCCCGGACGGGCCGGTCAACCGGCCCGGTGCCGACACGGCCGGCGCGGTGAACGCGCAGGCCGTGACCGACCCGTTCTCGGTGCTGGTCTTCTCGAAGACCGCCGGCTTCCGGCACGGCTCCATCCCGGCCGGTATCACCGCCATCCAGCAACTCGGCGCGGCCAACAACTTCACCGTCGACACCACCGAGGACGGGGCCGCGTTCACCGACGCCAACCTCGCCAAGTACCAGGCGGTGATCTGGCTCTCCACCACCGGTGACGTCCTCAACGCCGACCAGCAGGCGGCGTTCGAGCGGTACATCCAGGGTGGCGGCGGCTACGCCGGTATCCACGCCGCCTCCGACACCGAGTACGACTGGGCCTGGTACGGCAAGCTGGTCGGCGCGTACTTCAACAGCCACCCGGCCAACCAGACCGCCACCGTCAAGGTCGAGGACCCGGCGCACCCCTCCACGGCGGACCTGCCGGAGCGGTGGAGCCGCTACGACGAGTGGTACAACTACCGCACCAACCCCCGGGGCAGCGTGCACGTCCTGGCCAGCCTGGACGAGAAGTCGTACGCCCCGGGCTCCGGCGCGATGGGTGCCGACCACCCGATCGCCTGGTGTCAGGAGTACGAGGGCGGCCGCTCCTGGTACACCGGCGGCGGCCACACCAACGAGTCGTTCGCCGAGCCCGACTTCCTCGCCCACCTGCTCGGCGGCATCCAGACCGCGGCCGGGGTGCTGGACTCCGACTGCGGCGCCTCGAAGACCGCCAGCTTCGAGAAGATCACGCTGGACAGCAACACCAGCAACCCGATGGAGCTGGACATCGCTCCGGACGGCCGGGTCTTCTACATCGAGCGCGACGGCCGGGTGCAGATCATCAAGCCGGACACCGGCAACACGGTGACCGCGATCGACCTGGACGTGTTCACCGGCAACGAGGACGGCCTGATCGGCATCCGGCTCGACCCGGACTTCGCCACCAACAACTGGGTCTACCTCTACTACGCCCCGAACGACGGGGTGGCCCGCAACGTGATCTCCCGGTTCACCGTCACCGGGGACACCATCGCGCTGTCCAGCGAGAAGCGGGTACTCCAGGTCGACACCCAGCGCAACACCTGCTGCCACGCGGGCGGCAGCATGGTCTTCGACTCGGCCGGCAACCTGTACCTCGCCACCGGTGACAACACCAACCCGTTCGAGTCGAGCGCCTACACCCCGATCGACGAGCGCGCCGGCCGCCAGGACTACGACGCCCAGCGCACCTCGGGCAACACCAACGACCTGCGCGGCAAGGTCATCCGGATCCACCCGGAGGACGACGGGACGTACACCATCCCGCAGGGCAACCTGTTCGCGCCGGGCACCGCGAAGACCCGCCCGGAGATCTACGCGATGGGCTTCCGGAACCCGTTCCGGATCGGCATCGACCCGGGCACCGACACCCTGTACGTCGCCGACTACGGGCCGGACGCCGGCTCCGCCAACGCGAACCGGGGCCCGGAGGGCCTGGTCGAGTGGAACATCGTCGGCACCCCCGGCAACTACGGCTGGCCGTACTGCACCGGGGCCAACTCGGCGTACAACGACTACCAGTTCCCGTCCGGCCCGAGCGGGGCGAAGTTCGACTGCGCCGCCCCGGTCAACGACTCGCCGAACAACACCGGTCTGACCAACCTGCCGCCGGCCATCGCGGCCACCGTCTGGTACGGCTACGCCGCCAACCCGCTCTTCCCGGAGATCGGTGGCGGCGGCGCGCCGATGGGCGGCCCGGTCTACCGGTACGACGCCGACCTGAACTCCACCCGCAAGTGGCCCGCCTACTACGACGGCAAGGCCATGTTCGGCGAGTGGAACCAGTCGAAGATGTACACCATGCAGCTCACCGGGGACGGCAAGTCGCTGGTCGACATCAACCAGCTGCTCGCCGGGATGAACTTCATCCGCCCGATGGACTTCGAGTTCGGCCCCGACGGCGCGCTCTACATGATCGAGTGGGGCAGCGGCTTCGGCGGCAACAACGACAACTCCGGGGTCTACCGGATCGACTACATCGCCGGTGACCGCGCCCCGATCGCGGCGGCCAGCGCCGACCCGACCTCCGGCGCGAGCCCGCTGACCGTCACGTTCTCCAGCGCCGGTTCCCGGGACCCGGACGGCGGCGCGCTGACCTACGCGTGGGCGTTCGGCGACGGGGGGACCTCCACCGAGGCCAACCCGACCCACACGTACACCACGGCCGGTGACTACACCGCCCAGCTCACCGTGACCAACCCCAAGGGTCGTACCGCGGTGGCGAACGTGCTGGTGACGGTCGGCAACACCGCGCCCACGGTGACCATCGAGTTCCCGCCGGACGGCGGCTTCTTCGACTGGGGCGACCAGGTCAGGTACACGATCAAGGTGACCGACCCCGAGGACGGCACCATCGACTGCGCCAAGGTCCAGCTCCAGGTGCTCCTCGGCCACGACCAGCACGCCCACCCGCTGGAGCAGCACACCGGCTGCACCGGCGCGATCCAGACCTCGCTGGCCTCCGGACACGGGGCCGAGGCCAACGTGTTCACCGTGCTCGAGGCGACCTACACCGACGCCGGCGGCGCCGGCGGCGCCAGCCCGCTCACCGGGCGGGCCATCGAGATCCTCCAGCCCAAGCGCAAGCAGGCCGAGTACTTCAGCGCCACCGGCCGCGCCGCGGGCAGCACCGGCGGCGGTGACGCCGGCGTGCAGCTGGAGACCACCACCGACCCGGCCGGCGGCGGCCAGAACATCGGCTTCATCGAGGACGGCGACTGGTGGTCGCTCGACCCGGCCAACCTGACCAACATCGACTCGGTCCGGTTCCGGGTCGCGTCGGCGGTCGCCGGTGGACGGATCGAGATCCGCTCCGGCGCGGCCGACGGCCCGCTGCTCGGCCAGGTCGACGTGCCGGGCACCGGCGGTTGGCAGACCTGGGTCGACGTGACCGCACCGGTCAGCGGCCCGGGTACCGGATCGCTGTTCTTCGTGGCCAAGGACCCGGCCAACGGCACGGGTTCGCTGTTCAACGTCAACTGGATGGACTTCCTCGGTCGCGGTGTGACCGAGAACGCTCCGCCGCAGGTCAGCGCGACCGCCACCCCGGCCACCGGGACCGCGCCGGTCACCGTCACCTTCGACGGCACGGCCACCGACGCCGAGGGCGACACCCCGCTGACGTACGCCTGGGACTTCGGTGACGGCGGCACGGCGACCACCCTGGACGCCACCCACACGTACACCGTTCCGGGCACCTTCACCGCCATCCTGACGGTGACCGACAGCCGGGGCGCGAAGTCGTACGCCAGCGTGCCGGTGAAGGTCGAAGCGCCGAACACGTCCTGCTTCGGGGCGCGCTCGGACGACTTCCTCGGCAGCAGCCTCGACAAGGACCGCTGGACGGTGGTCCGGGAGAACCAGCTCTACTCGGTCGCCGGCGGCGCGCTGCGGCTGCCCACCGCGGTGGGTGACCTGTACGGCACCCGCAACGACGCCACCAACCTGGTGCTCCAGCCCGCGCCCAGCGGTGCCTGGCAGGCCACCACGAAGGTGACGTTGCCGATCACCGCCAACTACCAGCAGGCCGGCCTGCTGATCTACGGCGACGACGACAACTACGCCAAGGTCGACCTGCTCTACTCCGGCAGCCGTCGGGTGGAGTTCATCCGGGAGACCGCCGGCACGCCGCGCAACGAGGGTGCCGACGCCACCAACGCGCCGGCCGGTGACACCGTCTACCTGCGGCTGATCAGCGACGGGACGAACCTGACCGCGGCGTACTCCGCCGACGGCCAGACCTTCACCCCGGTCGGCCGGGCCGCCGCGCTCGCCGGCATCACCAACCCGCGGATCGGGGTGTTCGCCCTCAACGGCGGCACCGAGGCGCCGGTGGTGGACGCGGTCTTCGACTGGTTCCAGGTCACGCCGGACGAGCCGGCCGGGGCGGTCACCCCGTCCGACGAGTTCGACGGCACCACGCTCGACAAGTGCCGCTGGAACGCGGTGCTGCGGGAGGACGCGACCAAGTACCGGGTCGCCGACGGCGCGCTCCGCATCGACGTGCCCAACGGTGACATCTACGGCACCGGCAACACCGGGCCGACGAACTTCATTCTCCAGACCGCGCCCAGCGGCGACTGGACCATCGAGACGAAGATCGACGGCAGCGCGTTCAACGAGCAGTACCAGCAGGGTGGTCTGATCGTCCACGCGGACGACGACAACTACCTGAAGTTCGACTTCATCGCGGACAACACCGCAGGGTCGGCGGTCAGCCGGCGGATCGAGTTCCGTAGCGAGATCGGTGGGGCGGTCCAGGACCCGCAGCCGCAGGTGCAGAACCTGACCTCGGGTGTGTGGCACCTGCGACTGGCCCGGTCCGGTAACACCTACACCGCGTCCTACTCGGCCGACGGTACGGCGTGGACCACGTTGGGCGAGCTGACCAACAGCGCCGTCGGGGCCACCCCGAAGGTCGGTCTGTTCACCCTGGGTGCCAACCAGACCGCGTCCAAGCCGGCGGTGTTCGACTACTTCCGGCTCACCGAGGGCCAGGTGGAGGAGGACGACACCGCGCCGGTGACCACCGCCACGGTCTCCGGCACCCCGACCGAGGGCTGGTACACCGGCCCGGTCACCGTCACGCTGGCCGCGGCCGACGAGGACGGTGGCAGCGGGGTCGCCAGCACCGAGTACCAGCTCGACGGGGCGAACACCTGGACGGCGTACACCGCCCCGGTGGCGGTCTCCGGTGACGGCGAGCACGAGCTGCGGTTCCGGTCGACCGACGAGGCCGGCAACGTGGAGGCGACGAAGTCCGTCACGGTGAAGATCGACGCCACCGCGCCGGTCAGCACCGCGACCTTCGCCCCGGCCAACGACGAGGGCTGGCACGCCGGGGCGATCCCGGTGGTCCTCGCCGCCACCGACGCCGGTTCCGGGGTGAAGACCCTGGAGTGGTCGCTCGACGGCGGCGCGTGGACCGCGTACACCGCACCGGTCGAGGTGACCGGGGACGGCAGCCACGAGCTGCTCTACCGGGCCACCGACAAGGCGGGCAACGCCGAGACGCTGAAGTCCGCGATCGTCAAGATCGACGGTACGAAGCCGACGCTGCTGGTCTCCGGTATCGCCGACGGTCAGCTCTACGGTGACAGCCAGGACGTCCGGGTGACCTGGCAGGCGGTCGACCCGACCTCGGGCATCAAGAGCGTGGTCGGCAAGCTGGACGGCGCGACGTACGCCAGCGGCACGCTCCAGGCCATGTACGAGCTGTCGCTCGGCCTGCACGAGCTGACCGTGACCGCCACCGACAAGGCGGGGAACAAGACCACCACGACGGTCCGGTTCTTCGTCACCACCTCGTTCCGGGACATGCAGAACCTGCTGGACCGGTTCAAGGCGACCGGACGGTTGACGGCGAATGCGCACAAGCAGCTCACGGCCAAGCTCGACGCGGCCCGCAAGGCCGAGGCGAACGGCAATGACACCAAGGCGATCAAGCACCTGACCGAGTTCCGGACGCTCGCCGCCACCGCCTCGCTGGTCCGCGAGGCGGAGGTACGGGACGTCCTGGTCCGGGACGCCGACGCGATGATCGTCCGCCTGGGTGGTACGGCCAGCCAGGCCGGCGTCAAGGCGAACGACGGCAAGACGACCAAGGGCACCGGCCGGCTGGGTGGCGACACCACCCGGCTCGCCCCCGGTCGCTCGCTCTGATCACCGGGCCCCCTCCCGGCGCGTCCGCGCCGGGAGGGGGCCCCTTCCGTTCTGCGATGGAGAGGTTCCCCATGCGTATCCGGACCGCACTGGCCGCCGCCCTCGTCGGCCTGGCCCTGGTGTTCCTGTCGGCCGGTCCGGCCGCGGCGCACACCGGAAAACTCAAGCTCGTGGTGGCCGGCGACGGGGCCGACGGGGTCACCGTCCAGGCCAGCTACGCCGACGGCCACCGGCCGGACCTTCCGGTCAGCCTGGTCCTCACCGCCACCGGCCCGGACGACCGCAAGGTCGGCCCGGTGGAACTCCAGCCGTCCACCGAGGGGCAGGGCTTCTACATCACCGGTCCGCTGCTCTCCCCCGGCCGTTGGACGGTCACGGTGACCGCTCCGGCCTCGATCGGCGGTACCGGCACCGCCCGGGTGGAGGCCCGGGCCGCGGAGCCGGTCCCACCGCCCCCCACCGCGCGCGCCCGCGCGGACGCCCGCGACGTCACCGAGATCCGGGCGGCCGGACGCACCGGGGAGTCCACCTGGTGGCTCCCGGTGGGCGTCGGGGTGCTGGCGCTGCTGGTGGTCGCCGGCGCGTTGACGGCGTTCGTCGGCCGACGCCGCCGGCCCTGACCCGACCGACCCGCTACCGCCCCGGAAACCGCCACCCCACTACCGACCCGGAAACCGCCGCGCAGTCGCCGGCCCTCGAACCGCCGCGCAGTCGCCGGCCCTGACCCCGCGAGCGGGCGGATCGCGGGGCCGTCCCGGCGAACCGCGAGGTCACCGGGCCGCGAGCAGCCCACCGAGCACTGTGGACGGCCCCCACCGGCCGTGGCCTCGGTGGACCTCCGCGCCACCTTCCGGAAGAGAAAATCTCACAATCTCCCGTTCGGGGCAGCGCGTGACCGTCCGATCACGGCATGCTGTCCTGATGCCGCGATCTCCCCAGGTTCCGCCCGGTCTGGCGTCCCGGCCCTTCCGGGGCAGCACAGCCGTGGCCGACGGGCTCCTCACCTGGACGATGTTGCGCGGACGGGCCTGGCAGCGACTGCTGCCCGACGTCTACGTCCACCGGGTGGGCCACCAGCCGGACGACCATCGCCTGTGGTGCGAGGCGGTGGCGCTGGTGCTCCCGACCGGTGCGGCGATCGCCGGGCTGAGCGCGGCGTACCTGTGGGGTGCGGGAACCCTCCCGCCGGGTGCGCCGGTCACCGTCGTACTGCCCCGCGCGGCCCGGATGCGCCCGCACGCCCGGGTGGCGGTCACCCGTTCCGTACTGTCCGACGACGACATCGACGTCCAGGCGGGGCTGCCGGTCACCACCGCCCTGCGCACCGCGTTCGACCTGGCCCGCCGACCACCGCGCACCGAGGCGGTGGTCGCCGTGGACGCCATGCTGCACCACCGGGTCGTCGACCTGCCCGCCCTGCGCGAGTACGCCGCCCAGCGGTCCGGCTGGCCCGGCCTGCCCCTGCTGCGCGAGGTGCTGTCCCTGGTCGATCCGCTCGCCGAGTCACCGATGGAGACCCGGCTGCGGCTGCTGCTGCTCGACGCCGGGCTGCCGCCGCCGGCCGCCCAGTACGACGTGCACGACGGTGCCGGCCGGTTCGTCACCCGGGTGGATCTGGCCTATCCCACCCGGCGGGTCGCCATCGAGTACGAGCCCGCCCCGACCCGTGAGCCGGCGCAGGCCCGCCGGGAGGCGTCCCGGTTCCACTCGTTGCGTACGGCGGGCTGGCGGGTGGTCCGGTGCACGGCGGACGACGTGCTCCGTCATCCGGGCCGGACCGCCCGCATGGTGGCCGGTGCGCTCCGGCTGCGCCCGACCGGCCAACCCACCGGCCGCCCCGGTGCCCTGCCCTGACCCGGCCACCACCCACCGGCCGGCCGGTTGGTCCGCCCCGACCCGGGCGGTCCGGGTCAGAGGAGGGCACGCAGCGCGGCGATGTCCTCGTCGTCCGGTTGCCAGGTGCCTGCGGCGACGTTGGCGCGTACCTGCTCGGGGGTGGTGGCCCCGGCGATCACCGAGGTCACCGCCGGCTGGGCGGCCAGCCCGCCGATGGCCACCTGGAGCAGGCTGATCCCGCGCTGTTCCGCGTATGCCTCGAGGGCCTCGATGGTGTCCCAGTCGGCGGCGGCGAGCCGGGCCGCGTACCGCCCGCCCCCGGCGAGCCGGCTGCCGGCCGGCGGCTGCTCACCGCGCCGGTACTTGCCGGTGAGCAGCCCGTTGGCGAGCGGGAAGAACGGCAGCAGGCCGAGGCCGAACCGTTCGCAGGCCGGCACCACCTCGGTCTCGGCCGAGCGTTCCAGCAGGCTGTAGTGGTTCTGTGCGCTGACGAACCGGGCCGTGCCGGCCGACCGGGCGACCCAGTCCGCGTCGGCGATCTGCCAGCCGGCGAAGTTGGAGTTGCCCAGGTAGCGGACCTTGCCGGCGCGGACCAGGTCGTCCAGGGCGGCCAGGGTCTCCTCGATCGGCGTACCCGGGTCGGGCTCGTGCAGCTGGTACAGGTCGATGTGGTCGGTGCCGAGCCGGCGCAGGGACGCCTCGACCGCGCGGGCGACGTACCGGCGGGCCCCCCGGGCGCCGTGGTCCGGGCCGTTCATGCCGTGCATGTCCATGCCGAACTTGGTCGCCACCACCACGTCGTCCCGCCGCCCGCGCAGGGCCGCGCCGAGCAGTTCCTCGGAGCCGCCCTGGGGTTCGCCGTAGATGTCGGCGGTGTCGAAGAAGTTGACGCCGGCGTCGAGGGCCGCGTCCACCACCGCCCGGGTCCCGTCGAGGTCCAGCTTGCGGCCGAAGTTGTTGCAGCCGATGCCGACCACGGACACCACGAGCCCGGAGTCGCCCAGCCGGCGATAGGTCATCTCAGTCACGAGCAGACTCTATGCCGCGCGGCCGTCCGTCACCCCCACACCGGCTCCGGGGTCTCGCCGACCTCGCCGTCCCCGGCGAACAGCACGAACCGGTCGAAGGTGCGGGTGAACCACCGGTCGTGGGTGACCGCGACCACCGTGCCCTCGAACGCCTTCAGCCCCTCCTCCAGGGCCTCGGCGCTGGCCAGGTCGAGGTTGTCGGTGGGTTCGTCGAGCAGCAGCAGGGTCGCGCCGGACAGCTCCAGCAGCAGCACCAGGAACCGCGCCTGCTGGCCGCCGGAGAGGGTGCCGAAGCGTTGGTCGCCCTGCCCGGCCAGCTCGTACCGGCCGAGCGCGGCCATCGCGGCGTGCCGCTCCATCCCGGCCCGGTGCTCGTCACCCCGCCAGAGGATCTCCACCAGGGTCTTCGCCATCAGCTCCGGACGGTCGTGGGTCTGCGAGAAGTGCCCGGGTCGGACCCGGGCCCCGAGCCGTACCACCCCGTCGTGGGTGACCGGGGCGAGCCGCTCGGCCCCGTCGACCGGCCCGTTCGCCGGGTCCGGGTCGGTGCCGCCGCGGGCCAGCAGCCGCAGGAAGTGCGACTTGCCGGTGCCGTTCGCGCCGAGCACCGCGACCCGGTCGCCGTACCAGATCTCCAGGTCGAACGGGTAGGTCAGGCCGTCGATTTCGAGCTGTTCGCAGATCACCGCGCGTTTGCCGGTCCGTCCGCCGGTCAGCCGCATCCGGATGTCCTGGTCCTTCGGGGGTACCGGGGGCGGGCCGGCCTCCTCGAACTTGCGCAGCCGGGTCTGCGCGGCCTGGTACCGCGACGCCATCCCGGCGTTGTACGCCGCCTTCTGCTTGTACATCAGCATCAGCTCGCGCAGCTTCTGGTGTTCCTCGTCCCAGCGACGGCGGCGCTCGTCGAGCCGGTCGTGCCGGGCCACCCGGGCCTCGTACCAGGTGGCGAAGCCGCCCGGGTGCACCCAGGCGCTGCCGCCCTCCACCGCGACCACCCGGTCGGCGGTCCGGGCCAGCAGTTCCCGGTCGTGCGAGACGTAGAGCACCGACTTGGCCGACTCCCGCAGCCGGGCCTCCAGCCAACGTTTGCCGGGCACGTCGAGGAAGTTGTCCGGCTCGTCGAGCAGCAGCACCTCGTCGGGTCCGCGCAGCAGCAGCTCCAGCGCGAACCGTTTCTGCTGACCGCCGGAGAGGGTCCGGACCGGCCGCTCCCGGGCGGACTCCCAGGGCAGGTCGAGCACGATGGTGGCGACGGTGTCGAAGAGCACCTCGGCGTCGTACCCGCCGGCCTCGCCCCAGGCGGCCAGCGCGTCCGCGTACGCCAGCTGGGCCTTGCCCGCCGAGGTGCTGAACCTGCCGCGCAGCTCGGCGGCGCGCATGGCCGCCTCGGTCTCGACCAGCCGGCGGCCGGCGTCGCGCAGCGTGGGCGGGGCGAGGCCGAGCGCCAGGTCGGCGAGGGTGGACTCGTCGCCGATCATGCCGATGAACTGGCGCATCACGCCCAGTCCGCCGAACCGGGCGATGCCACCGGTGGAGACCGGCAGGTCGCCGGAGACCATCCGCAGCAGGGTGGTCTTGCCCGCGCCGTTCGGCCCGACCAGGGCGACTTTGGCCCCCTCACCCACCCGGAACGACACGTCGGCGAAGAGTTCCCGACCGTCCGGCAGGGTGTGCGCCACCCCGGCCACGTCCACGTATCCCACGGCGGCATCCTGCCCGAGCGGGCCGGGCGCGGGACAGCCAATTACCGGGTGACCCGCAGCACCCGGTAGCCCTTCTGGCTGGCGTGCCGCTCCACCTGCCAGCCCTGCTCGGTCAGCCAGCGGTACAGCGAGTCACCACCGAGGTGCCGGGCGACCACCAGCCAGGCCACCCCGTCCGGGGCGAGGCGCGGCAGCCAGCGCAGCAGCAGCACGTGCAGCTCGTCCTTGCCGATCCGGATGGGCGGGTTGGACCAGAGCTGGGCGAAGGTCACCTCGTCCGGTACCTCGTCCGGCGCGGCCACCGTGACCCGGTCGGCGACCCCGACCCGGGCGGCGTTGCCGGCGGTCAGCTCCCGGGCCCGTTCGTTGACGTCGACCGCCCAGACCGTCGCGGCCGGGGCCTGGGTGGCGAGCACACAGGTGATCGGACCGAATCCGCAGCCGAGGTCGAGCAGTGCCCCACCGGTGCCGGTGCCGGGCAGTTCGGCCTTGCGCAGCAGCACCGCGGTACCGGGGTCGAGGCGGTCGGCGGAGAAGACCCCGCCGGCGGAGTCCAGTGTGTAGTCGCGCCCGGCGACGGAGAACTCGACCTCGCGCCGGGACGACGGGCCGGTGGGGTGGGGGCTGAAGTAGTGGTCGCCGGTCACGTCCGCATTGTCGCGCACCGGGTCGGGCCGGCGGGTCGGTGGTCGGGTGGTCGGACCGCCGGTGTGCCCGGCGGCTACCCGTCGGCACCGGGCGCGCCCGCCGGGAATCGACACCGGACCACAGTGCCGCGATTTCCGCTTTTAACCCCCAAAGGGGCTAATGCCCCTTAATCTATGCGCATGGTGTACCGGCACGCGTCCGAAGAGGACGCCTCCGAGCAGTTCCGGCAGGCCGGAACCGACCCCTCGGCCCCCGACGCCCGACGGGCGCGGCCGGTCGGCCCCGCGCCCTCCCGCTTCCCTCCCCCGATACCGCCCCGAACCATCCGGCCGGCGGCCGAACCGGCCCGCGGTGCCGTCCCGGTACCCCAGCCGGTGGCACCACCGGTCGCCCCGGCCGGACAGCCGACGGACATGGCATCGTCCGAGCTGTCCTTCTCGGCCGAACCGGACCCAGCGTCCGCCCTGTCCTTCACGGCCGAACCGGGCCCACCTGACCCACCGGGCGACCAACCGACGCGGCCGGTCCACGGCAATCCGACGGAGCCGGCGGCGGCACATCCGACAGCGCAGCGGCCAGCGGGGCCGGGCGGACGGCTCTGGCAGGTGGTGGTCGGCTGCGCGGCCGCCCTGGTGCTGCTGGGCATCGGCGGCCTCGGCACCACGGCGGTCCTGATGGAACGGGAGTCCCCGACGGGCACCGGAAGCGGACCGACCGCCTCACCGGCCGCCACCGGGACCGAGCGCCCCGCCCGGGTGGGCCTGGACTCCCGGGACACCGATCCGCTGCCGCTGACCGCGAAGGAGCTGTTCCCCGGCCGACAACTCGTCGTCGCCACCGGACAACCTGGCTACCAGGTGCTCCGCACCCAATCCAGCGGAAGCTGCGCGGCCGCGGCCACCGACGACATCGCCGACCTGCTGGTCCAGCTCGGCTGCAACCAGGTGGTACGCGGCACCCTCCGCGCTCCCGACAAGGGGTACCTGGCCACCGCCGGACTGTTCAACCTCACCGACCGGGCCACCGCCGAGCGGGTCCAGGAGCGGATCCGGGAGATCCTCCAGGAGCATCGTGGCCGGTTCACCGGCCTGGTAGCCGGCGACGACACCAAGGTCCTGACCACCGCCGCCGCCCGGGTGTCCTGGCAGGCCAGCGGCCACTACGTCGCCTACAGCATGGTCGTCCGGGCCGACGGCGAGCCGGTACGCGCCGACGACGCGACGGCCAAACAGATCCTGCTCGACCTGGTCCAGCGGCACCTCACCAAGGGAGTACTCGACCGGCGGGCCGACGCCGACCTCACCCAGCCCAGCACCGACCCGGACGACTGACGCCGGTCGACGCGAGCGACACCTGACGCCGGTCGGCACGCGAGCGACACCTGACGCCGGTCGGTACCGGAGAAAGACTGACGCCGGTCGACGCGGGACCGGCACCCCGGTCACGGGACCGGTCAGGACGCGGTCGGCACCCGGAGTCGCCGGGTGAGGTCGGCGCGGCGGGCGTACTCGGCCGGATCGTCGGGGTAGCCCACCGCCACCAGGGTCAGCCCGTGCGCGGGCGCGACGGTGACCTCACTGGACCGCTCCCGGCGGGTCAACAGGCCGGCCGGCCAGTCGGCGGGCTTGCGCCCCTCCCCGACCGCCAGCATCGCACCGACCAGGCTGCGCACCATCGCCTGACAGAACGCGTCCGCCTGGACCGTGGCGACCAGCAGCCCGTCCGGGTCCCGTCGCCAGTCCAGCCGGGTCACCTCGCGCAAGGTGGTGGCGTTCTCCTTGCGCCGGCAGTACGCGGCGAAGTCGTGCTCCCCCACCAGACCGGCCGCCGCCGCGTTCAACGCGGCCAGGTCCAGGGGCCTCGGCCAGGCCAGCACCTCGTGCCGGCGCAGCGGCTCCGCCCCCCACGGGGCGTCGGTCACCCGGTACTCGTAGCGGCGGAAGGTGGCCGAGAAGCGGGCGTCGAAGTCGGCCGGCGCCTCGGTCAACGCCCGGACCCGGACGTCCGGCGGCAGCAGGCGGGCCAGCCGGCGCAGCAGCGCGCCCCGGTGCGCGGCCCACACCTCGGCCGGCAGGTCCAGGTGGCACACCTGACCGGCGGCATGCACCCCGGCGTCGGTACGCCCGGCCACGGTCAGCCCGGTCGCGGTGCCCGCGCCGAGGACCAGGTCCAGTGTCGCGGTGAGCACCCCGGCCACCGTCCGCCGCTCCGGCTGGGCCGCCCACCCGGAGAAACCGGTGCCGTCGTACGCGACGTCCAGCCGCAGCCGGATCCGCTCCTCCACCCGTACCTCCCGTTCATGCGTCGGGCCCGACACCCGCGAGGGGTGCCGGGCCCGACGGTGGCCTCAAGCTCAGGCCTTGTCGTTCTCGCCGGTCTTGTCGTTCTCGCCGGCCTCGTCGCTGTCCTCGCGGGCGGCCGGGGTGTCCCCGGAAGCCGACACGGGCGCCTCGGCGTCCTGGTCGTCGGCCTTGGCCTGCGGGGCCTCCTCCGCCGGCGCGAGCGCCTCGACCTTGTCCTGCTGCGCGGCCTTGCGGGCGGCGGTCTTCTTGTTCGCCTTCGGCTCGGCGACCTGAAGCTCCTCCACCAGCTCGATGATCGCCATCGGCGCGGCGTCACCCTTGCGCGGACCGGTCTTCACGATCCGGGTGTAGCCACCCTGACGGTTGGCGTACCGCGGCGCGATCTGGTCGAACAGGGCGTAGACCACGTCCTTGTCCTTGACGACGCCCAGCACCCGCCGACGCGCGGCCAGGTCGCCGCGCTTGGCCTTGGTGATGAGCTGCTCCGCGAGCGGACGCAGCCGCCGGGCCTTCGTCTCGGTGGTCTGGATCTTGCCGTGCTGGAACAGCGCGGTGGCCAGGTTGGCCAGCATCAGCCGCTCGTGCGCGGGGCTGCCGCCGAGGCGGGGACCCTTGGTGGGCGTGGGCATGGTTGGTGCTCCTCGTTTAGATGCTCAGCCGCGGTTACAGCTGCTCGGTCTCGCGGTAGTCGTCGGTGTCGTAGTCAGCCTCGCCGAAGGTGTCCACGACGTGTGCCGGGTCGAAGTTGGGCGCGGAGTCCTTCAGGCCCAGCCCCATTCCGGCGAGCTTCATCTTGACCTCGTCGATCGACTTCTGACCGAAATTGCGGATGTCGAGGAGGTCGGCCTCGGTGCGCCCGATCAGCTCACCGACGGTGTTGATGCCCTCGCGCTTGAGGCAGTTGTAGGACCGGACGGTGAGGTCCAGTTCCTCGATCGGCAGGGCCAGGTCCGCCGCGAGCTGGGCGTCCTGCGGGGACGGCCCGATGTCGATGCCCTCGGCGGTCTCGTCCAGCTCCCGGGCCAGCCCGAAGAGCTCCACCAGCGTCGAGCCGGCCGAGGCCAGCGCGGTACGCGGCCCCATCGACGGCTTGGTCTCGACGTCGATGATCAGCCGGTCGAAGTCGGTCCGCTGCTCGACCCGGGTCGCCTCGACGCGGTACGTCACCTTCAGCACCGGCGAGTAGATCGAGTCGACCGGGATCCGGCCGATCTCGGCGCCCGCCTGCTTGTTCTGCGCGGCGGTGACGTAGCCGCGACCCCGCTCGACGGTCAGCTCCATGTCGAGCCGGCCCTTGCCGTTCAGGGTGGCGAGCTTCAGGTCCGGGTTGTGCACCGAGACGCCGGCCGGGGGCTGGATGTCACCCGCGGTCACGTCGCCCGGACCCTGCTTGCGCAGGTACATGCTGACCGGCTCGTCGTGCTCGGAGCTGACGCACAGCTCCTTGATGTTCATGACGAGCTCGACCACGTCCTCCTTGACCCCGGGGATGGTGGTGAACTCGTGCAGCACACCGTCGATCTTGATCGAGGTGACCGCGGCACCCGGGATGGACGACAGCAGCGTACGCCGCAGCGAGTTGCCCAGGGTGTAGCCGAAGCCCGGCTCCAGCGGCTCGATGGTGAACCGGGACCGGGTCTCGTTGATCGACTCTTCGGAGAGGGTCGGTCGCTGGCTGATGAGCATGTTGTCTCTTCTCTTCCGGGGCGCCCGCTATATGACGCCCACGACACAACTGGCGCGGTGGCCCGCCGGCGAGGCGGGCCACCGCAGCGAGCCCTGTTACTTCGAGTAGAGCTCGACGATGAGCTGCTCCTGGACCTGCGTGTCGATGACCTGCCGGGCCGGGAGCGAGTGCACCAGGATCTTCATCTGGCTGGGGATCGCCTCCAGCCACGCCGGGACCGACTTCGAGCCGGCCTCGGCCTGCGCCACGATGAACGGGGTGAGCTCCTTGCTCTTGCCCCGGACCTCGATGATGTCGTGCTCCTTCACCCGGAACGACGGGATGTCGACCTTCTTGCCGTTCACCGTGAAGTGCCCGTGCTTGACGAGCTGACGGGCCATGTCCCGGGACTTGGCGTAGCCGGCCCGGTAGACCACGTTGTCGAGCCGCGACTCGAGGATCTGGAGGAGGACCTCACCGGTCTTGCCCGGCTTGGCCACGGCCTCCACGTAGTAGCCGTGGAACTGCTTCTCGAGAACGCCGTAGACCCGACGGGCCTTCTGCTTCTCGCGGAGCTGGAGCAGGTACTCCGTCTCCTTGGTGCGACCCCGGCCGTGCTGTCCGGGCGGGAACGGCCGGGACTCGAACGGGCACTTCGGGCCATCGCACTTGCTGCCCTTGAGGAACAGCTTCATCTTCTCCCGCCGGCAACGGCGGCAGTCAGCACCGGTGTAACGAGCCATCTCTCTCTAACCTCTCAGACCCGGCGACGCTTCGGCGGACGGCATCCGTTGTGCGGCTGCGGGGTGACGTCGGCGATCTGGCCGACCTCCAGCCCGACGGCCTGCAGCGAACGGATCGCGGTCTCCCGGCCGGAGCCGGGGCCCTTGACGAACACGTCGACCTTGCGCATGCCGTGCTCCATCGCCCGGCGCGCGGCGGCCTCGGCGGCCAGCTGCGCGGCGAACGGGGTCGACTTGCGCGAGCCCTTGAAGCCGACCTGACCGGCGGAGGCCCAGGAGATGACCGCGCCGGTCGGGTCCGTGATGGACACGATCGTGTTGTTGAAGGTGCTCTTGATGTGCGCCTGCCCGTGGGCGACGTTCTTGCGTTCCTTGCGCCGGACCTTCTTGACGGCGGCTCCGGCACGAGCCTTCGGTGGCATAAGTCTGTGCGCTCCTAGTTACTTCTTGCCGGGCTTCTTCTTGCCGGCGACGGTCCGCTTCGGGCCCTTGCGGGTACGGGCGTTGGTCCGCGTCCGCTGGCCGCGCACGGGCAGGCCCCGGCGGTGCCGGATACCCGCGTAGCAGCCGATCTCGACCTTGCGGCGGATGTCAGCGGCGACCTCGCGGCGCAGGTCGCCTTCTACCTTGTAGTTGGCCTCGATGTGGTCGCGGAGCTGGACCAGCTCCTCGTCCGTGAGGTCCCGGGCGCGCTTGTCCGGCGAGATGCCGGTCGCGGCGAGCGTCTCCAGGGCGCGGGTGCGACCCACACCGAAGATGTACGTGAGCGCGATCTCCATCCGCTTCTCGCGGGGGAGGTCGACGCCGACTAGACGTGCCATTAGCGGGCGTACTCCCTTTGGTGTTCTGGCGGAGGTGTGGACCCGTCCCACCCCGCTACCGGCCGTCCCTGTCCTTCCGGCGCTGAACTGCGCCGGCGACCGGGATCGGTCGCTGCCCGAGCGGGCCCCGGCCTCCGACCGGGGGTCAGCCACGCGGGAGTACGCGATGCGTACCGCTCGTGGCTGGGACGAGCTGGTGATGTGGTGTCAGGACCTGCGGCCCGAACCGACCCGGCCGACCGTGTCGCACGGTCGGTCAGGGCTGGCTCAGCCCTGGCGCTGCTTGTGGCGCGGGTCGGTGCAGATCACCATGACCCGGCCGTGCCGGCGGATAACCCGGCACTTGTTGCAGATCCTCTTGACGCTCGGCTTGACCTTCACGGTTGCCTTACTTCCCATCTGGCCCGGCGACGCGAAGAGATCACGCGACACCGGACGTCGAAGACGGACACGGGGACGACCCGGCCGCCGTCAGGTGGTTACTTGTAGCGGTAGACGATGCGGCCGCGGGTCAGGTCGTACGGCGAGAGTTCGACGACGACCCGGTCCTCCGGCAGGATGCGGATGTAGTGCTGCCGCATCTTGCCGCTGATGTGAGCCAGCACCTTGTGACCGTTCGCGAGCTCCACCCGGAACATGGCGTTCGGCAGGGGCTCGATGACTCGACCCTCGATCTCGATGGCTCCGTCTTTTTTCGGCATGTCCTCCGCTGTCCTGACGTCGGTTACTCCGGACGGCCCACAACGTCTTACACGAACCCCTGATCATGATCAGAATGCTCGAGCCAGCCGCGGCTCCGGGCCCCCACCGAAGCGCAGGGTGGGCATGCCGGAGTGGACGCTGTGCGCCGATCTGAAAGTGTACGCCGGCCGTCCGGTGCTCGCCAAACCGGCCACCCCGGTCACCCAAAATCAGGACGAAGAACCACGGATCAGGCAGACGGCCGGCCGTCGTCGCCGGTCTGCTCCCGCTCGGCGGTCAGTTCGCCCGCGCCCGGCTGCTCCCGCTCGGCGGTCAGTTCGCCCGCGCCGGGCTGCTCCCCGGCGGCGGTCAGTTCGCGTTCCTGCCGCTCGGCCTTCAGCCTCCGCCGCTGCTCCCGCTTCTCGGCCTTACGCAGCCTCTTGCGCTCCTGCTCGGCCACCCACCGCTCCGGCTCACCCCGGACCAGCCCGAGCGCGGTCTGGACCACCAGGATCGCCCCCCACGGCCCGGCCACCCAGCCCGGCCAGAAGTAGACCGGACCACCGTCGAGCACCGAGATCACCGCCCACACCGCCACGGTGACCGCGACCACGGTGAGGTACGGCTCCCACGTCTCCACCAGCCACCGGACCGTCGCCGAACGGGCCGCGACCGGCTTCCCGGCAGGCGCGGACACAACCACCCCGCCGCCCACCCCGGGCGCCGGCTGGGGCACGGCCACCGTGCCACCGGCCGCGGTCGCCGGGTCGGGCAGGTCGGCCAGCACGACGTCCAGCTCACCGTACGTCCGGGCGAGATAGGCCCGCTGGAGGCGGTCGTCGTACTCGTGCAGGTCCAGCCGACCCTCGTCGAGCGCGACCCGCAGCCGGCCGGCCACCGCCTCCCGGTCCGCGTCGGCAGCCCGCATTCCGTCGCGTCGGTCCATGTCGCCAAGCATGTCACGAGCCGGCGACGGCCCTTGGCCCGGTCTTGTGGATCATGGTTCGTGCCCGTCGTGCACGGTACGGCGACGGTGCCTCTCCGACGCCCGGGACGCCCGCCGTCCGGACCCGGATGCCGGGCCGGGGCCGGATGCCGGGCCGGGGCCGGATGCCGGGCCGGGGCCGGATGCCGGGCCGGGGCCGGATGCCGGGCCGGGGCCGCACGCCGCCGGGGCCGGCGGTGACACCACGGTGGGTGGCAGCTCAGGTGTAATCGGTTCGGCGTGTCGTGTAGCTGAGCCGCCCAGAAAGCCGGAGCGACGCGCCGCCGTCGCGGGGCATCCGTACCATCGGGGCTGCGGGACGGCCCGCGGGCGGTGTGGGGACCCCAGGAAAAGCCGGAGCCGATCCGTGCGGTCCGTAGACGCTGCGGCGGTCGGTGGTGCGGGTCAGGCGGCCGGCGTGTCGGCCGGCTGCCGGGAGGTCACCAGGTCGCCCAGCCGGGACCGGCCGCCGTCCGGTGCGGTCAGCACCCACACGCCGTCCGGCAGCAGCGCCATGGAGTGCTCCACGTGCGCCGCCACCGACCCGTCCCGGGTCACCACCGTCCAGCCGTCGGCGAGTTCGGCGGTACGCGGCGAACCCATCGTGATCATCGGCTCGATGGCCAGCGCCATCCCGGCCACCAGCCGGGGCCCGCGTCCCGGCCGGCCGTGGTTGAGCACGTGCGGGTCCTGGTGCATCTCGGTGCCGATGCCGTGCCCGCCGTACCCGTCGACGATGCCGTACCGGCCACCCTTGCGTACCGCGGTCTCCACCGCGTGCGAGATGTCGGTGAGCCGGCCGCGGCCGTTCGCCGCGCCCCGGGCCGCCGCCGCGATCCCCGCCCACATGGCGTCCTCGGCCACCTCGGCCATCCGCAGCAGCGCCGGGTCGACCCGGCCCACGCCGACGGTGATCGCGGCGTCGCCGTGCCAGCCGTCCAGCACCGCGCCGCAGTCGATCGAGATCAGGTCGCCCTCGTGGAGCACCTGGTCGGGTGCGGGGATGGCGTGCACGATCTGCTCGTTGACCGAGGAGCAGATCGACGCCGGGAAGCCGTGGTAGCCCTTGAACGAGGGGACCGCGCCGGCCGCCCGGATCACCGACTCGGCGATGGCGTCGAGATCGCCCGTGCTCACCCCCGGGGCCACCGCCTCGCGCATCCGCTGCAACGCGGCGGCCACCACCAGACCGGCGGCCCGCATCTTCTCGATCTGCTCGGGGGTCTTCAGCTGGATGTCCAGCTGCTGACGGCGCATGGCGCGGTCACCTTTCGTCGACGGGGAGGTGGAGCCACGCGTCGCGTGCTCCCCCTCCCCGCACTCTATCGCCGTCCGGAGCTGGCGTTCAGCCGCCGTAGGAGCGCAGGGCGTCGATGGCCCGGACGGTCACGTCCTCCACCGGGCCGGTCGCGTCGATCCCGACCAGCTTGCCCTGGGCGCCGTAGTAGTCCACCAGCGGCGCGGTCTTCTCGGCGTACTCCCGCAGCCGCGCCGCGATGGTCTCCGGCTTGTCGTCGTCCCGCTGGAACAGCTCCGCGCCGCAGCGGTCACAGATGCCGTCCCGGGTGGTGGCGTCGAACTCGACGTGCCAGATCTTGCCGCAGCCCCGGCAGGTACGCCGGCCGGAGAGCCGCCGGATCACCTCGTCGTCGTCGACGACCAGCTCCAGCACCAGGTCCAGCGCGGTACCCAGGTCGGCGAGAAGCTTGTCCAGCGCGGCGGCCTGCGGGGTGGTGCGCGGGAAACCGTCGAGCAGGAAGCCCTCGGCGGCGTCCGGCTCGGCGAGCCGGTCCCGGACCATGTTGATGGTGACCTCGTCCGGAACCAGCTTGCCTGCGTCCATGTACCGCTTGGCCTCGACGCCCAGCGGCGTGCCCTGGGAGACGTTCGCCCGGAAGATGTCCCCGGTCGAGATCTTCGGGACGGCCAGGTGGGCGGCGATGAACTCCGCCTGTGTGCCCTTGCCCGCCCCCGGCGGGCCAACCAGAACGAGTCGCATCTACCGCAGGAACCCTTCGTAGTTCCGCTGCATGAGTTGGCTCTCGATCTGCTTCACGGTCTCCAGACCGACGCCGACCATGATGAGCACAGCGGTGCCGCCGAACGGGAAGTTCATGTACGCCTGGCTGTCCAGCCAGATGAAGAAGAAGTTCGGCAGGATCGAGATGATCGCGAGGTAGAGCGCGCCCGGGAGGGTGATCCGGCTGAGGATGAAGTCGAGGTACTCGGCGGTCGGCTTGCCGGGGCGGATGCCCGGAACGAAGCCGCCGTACTTCTTCATGTTGTCCGCGACCTCGGTCGGGTTGAACGTGATCGAGACGTAGAAGTACGTGAAGAAGATGATCAGCAGGAAGTACACCGAGATGTAGATCGGGCTGGTCGGGTCGACCAGGTTGTTCTGGATCCACGCCTGGGTCTTGCCCGGGTTGTTCTGGTCGAAGAACTGGAGCGCCAGCTGCGGCAGGTACAGCAGCGAGGAGCCGAAGATGACCGGGATGACACCCGCCTGGTTGACCTTCAGCGGGATGTAGGTCGAGGTGCCGCCGTACATCCGCCGGCCGATCATGCGCTTGGCGTACTGCACCGGGATCCGGCGCTGGGCCTGCTCGATGAAGACGACCGCGGTGATGACCAGCAGGACCAGCGCGATGACCAGGGCGAACCACTCCCAGCCCTTGGTCTGCTTGATCTGCCAGCCCTCGCTGGGGAGGCGGGCGGCGATCGAGGTGAAGATCAGGACGGACATGCCGTTGCCGACGCCCCGGTCGGTGATCAGCTCACCGAGCCACATCACCATGCCGGTACCGGCGGTCATGGTCATGACCAGGATGGTCAGGGTCAGCCAGTCCGGGATACCGGTCCCCTGCGGGATGATCGGGAACTGGTCGCACTGGTTGTTGAACAGCTGCCCGGAGCGGGCCAGCGCGACGAACGCCGACGCCTGGAGGACACCCAGACCGAGGGTCAGGTACCGGGTGTACTGGGTGATCTTCGCCTGGCCGGCCTGGCCCTCCTTGCGGAGCTGCTCCAGCCGCGGGATCACCACCGTCAGGAGCTGCAGGATGATCGACGCGGTGATGTAGGGCATGATGCCCAGCGCGAAGACCGAGAGCGACAGCAGCGCACCGCCGGAGAACAGGTTGAGCAGGTTGAAGACCCCGTTCGACCCGCCCTCCATGCTGTCGATGCACTTCTGGACGTTCGCGTACGAGACGCCGGGGCTGGGCAGTGTCGCGCCGAACCGGTAGACCGCGATGATGCCGACTGTGAACAGCAGCTTCTTGCGCAGGTCAGGCGTACGGAACGCACTGAGAAAGGCGGACAGCAACTTCTTCCTCCTGCGCGAGGCGGGCCGCCGGTGGTGGTCCCTGGCGGGGCGGGGTGGCAGTCGGGCGAGCGCCCGATATCCATAGCTGGGAACGGACTCTAACAGCCCGACCGCTGTCCGGGCAGGCTTGCCCGGGAACATATATCGCTAACGATGTGATTCGGAACACTGACACGCAGTAGAACCGTGGCGCCCGCCAGTTGTCGTCAACTGAACGAGCGCCACGGTCCTGGATGCCTTACAGCTCGGTGACCGAGCCACCGGCAGCGGCGATCTTCTCCTTGGCCGACGCGCTGAACGCGTGCGCCGACACCTGGAGCGCCACCCCGCCGAGATCCCCGGTGCCGAGCACCTTGACCGGGTGGCCCTTGCGGACCGCGCCGACCTCGACCAGCTCGGCCGGGCCGACCTGACCGCCGTTGGGGAACAGTTCGGCGAGCCGGTCCAGGTTCACGACCTGGAAGACCACCTTGAACTTGTTCTTGAAGCCCTTCATCTTCGGCAGGCGCATGTGGATGGGCATCTGCCCACCCTCGAACGCCGGCGAGATGTTCTTGCGGGCCTTGGAACCCTTGGTACCGCGACCGGCGGTCTTGCCCTTGGAACCCTCACCACGACCCACCCGGGTCTTGGCGGTCTTGGCTCCCGGCGCCGGGCGCAGGTGATGGACCTTGATCGTCATTACTCGACCTCCTCGACCTTCACGAGGTGGTTGACCGCGAAGATCATGCCCCGGATCTCGGGACGGTCCTCCTTGACCACCACGTCGTTGATCCGCTTGAGACCGAGCGACCGCAGCGACTCACGCTGGTTGTGCTTGGTCCCGATCCCGGACCGGACCTGGGTGACCTTCAGGCGTGCCATCAGGATGCCACCCCCGCCCGCGAGGCCAGCATCGCGGCCGGCGCGACGTCCTCCACCGGCAGGCCACGACGCGCGGCGACCTGCTCCGGGGACTCCAGCCCCTTCAGGGCCGCCACCGTGGCGTGCACGATGTTGATCGGGTTCGACGATCCGAGGCTCTTGGAGAGCACGTCGTGGATACCCGCGCACTCCAGCACGGCACGCACCGGCCCGCCGGCGATGACACCCGTACCGGCCGAGGCCGGCTTGAGCAGCACCACGCCCGCGGCGTCCTCGCCCTGCACCGGGTGCGGGATCGACTGGCCGATCCGCGGCACCTTGAAAAAGTGCTTCTTGGCCTCCTCGACACCCTTGGCGATCGCCGCGGGCACCTCCTTGGCCTTTCCGTAGCCCACGCCGACGGTGCCGTCGCCGTCGCCCACGATCACCAGGGCGGTGAAGCTGAAGCGACGACCACCCTTCACGACCTTGGCGACGCGGTTGATCGCGACGACCCGCTCGAGGTGCGGGGTCTTCTCGACGGGCGCGTTTCCGCGGCCGCCCTCACGGCGGTTGTCGCGGCGACCACCCTCGTTGCCACCGGACCCGCCGCCACGGCGCTGTTGACCTGGCATCAGCAGCCTTCCTTCTCTCTCGTGACGGGGTTTGCTAGAACTCGAGTCCGGCTTCGCGAGCGGCGTCGGCCAGCGCGGCTACCCGCCCCGCGTACCGGTTACCACCGCGGTCGAAGACGACCTTCGAGATGCCGGCGGCCTTGGCCCGCTCGGCGAGCAGCGCGCCGACCTTGCCGGCCAGGGCGCTCTTGTCGCCCTCGGAGCCGCGCAGCGAGGCGTCCAGGGTCGAGGCCGACGCCAGGGTGTGCCCCTTGGTGTCGTCCACGATCTGGGCCACGATGTGCCGCAGCGACCGGGTGACGACCAGGCGGGGACGCTCGGCGGTGCCGCTGATGTTCTTGCGGACCCGGAAGTGCCGACGCGCACGCCCGACGGCACGCTTGGCGGCGACGCCGCGGCGGCGCTTGAGCAGCGTGGCGCTCACTTCTTACCTGCCTTTCCGGCCTTGCGGCGGATTACCTCGCCCTGGTACTTCACGCCCTTGCCCTTGTAGGGCTCCGGCGGGCGGATCTTCCGGATGTTGGCGGCGACCTCACCGACGAGCTGCTTGTCGATGCCGGCCACGTGGAACAGCGTCGGCTTCTCGACGGTGAAGGTGATGCCGTCCGGCGCGGGCACCAGGACCGGGTGCGAGAACCCGAGTGCGAACTCGAGGTCCTTGCCCTTGGCGGTGACCCGGTAACCGGTACCGGCGATCTCCAGGCTCTTCTTGTAACCCTCGGTGACCCCGACGATCATGTTCGCCACCAGGGTACGGCTCAGGCCGTGCAGTTCCTTGGCCTTGCGCTCGTCGTTCGGCCGGTTGATCTGCAGCTCGCCGCTGTCCGCCTTCTCCACCGTGATCGGCTCGGAGAGGGTGTGCGACAGCTCGCCCTTGGGGCCCTTGACCTTGACGGTCTGGCCGTCGATCGTGACATCGACGCCGGCTGGCACCGGGATCGACTTACGTCCAATACGCGACATTTCTACCTGTCTCCCGTTACCAGACGAAGGCGAGGACTTCCCCGCCAACGCTCCGCTTGCGGGCCTGCCGGTCGGTGAGCAGCCCCTGGGACGTCGAAATGATCGCCACGCCGAGGCCGCCGAGCACCCGCGGGAGCCCGTCCGACTTGGCGTACACCCGGAGACCGGGCTTGGAGACGCGCTTGATGCCGGCCAGGCTCCGCTCCCGGTTCTGGCCGTACTTCAGCTCGACGACCAGTCGCTTGCCGACGGTGCCCTCCTCGGGCTCCTCGACCGACCAGGTGGCGATGTAACCCTCGGTCTTCAGGACCTCGGCGATGTTCGCCTTGATCTTGGAGTAGGGCATCGTCACCCGGTCGTGGTACGCCTGGTTGGCGTTACGCAGACGCGTGAGCATGTCTGCGATCGGGTCGGTCATCGTCATGGATTTCGTCTACCTTTCTCGCCGGGGTTCCCGCGGGTACGCCCGGGGCCTACGGCGAAGAGACAGTGCAGCTGACGCGCGGAGCGCGCCGGGCTATTACCAGGAAGCCTTGGACACGCCGGGCAGCTCACCGCGGTGGGCCATCTCCCGGATGCACACCCGGCAGAGACCGAACTTGCGGTAGACCGCCTTCGGACGCCCGCACCGCTGGCAGCGGGTGTACGCGCGAACCGAGAACTTCGGCTTCGCGGCCGCCTTGAGGATCAGCGCCTTCTTGGCCATCTCAGTTCTCCTTGAACGGGAAGCCCAGGAGCTTGAGCAGCGCCCGGCCCTCGTCGTCGGTCGTGGCGGTGGTGACCACCGTGATGTCCATGCCCCGCTGGCGATCGATCTTGTCCTGGTCGATCTCGTGGAACACCGACTGCTCGGTCAGACCGAACGTGTAGTTGCCGTGCCCGTCGAGCTTGCGCCCGTCCAGGCCGCGGAAGTCACGGATACGCGGCAGCGCGATGGACAGCAGCCGGTCCAGGAACTCCCACATCCGGTCGCCGCGCAGGGTGACCTTCGCGCCGATCGGCATGCCCTCACGGAGCTTGAACTGCGCGATCGACTTGGTCGCCCGCCGCACCTGCGGCTTCTGGCCGGTGATGGTGGCCAGGTCGCGGACCGCGCCGTCGATCAGCTTGGCGTCCCGGGCGGCCTCGCCGACACCCATGTTGACGACGATCTTGACGAGCCGCGGCACCTGCATCGGGTTCGCGTAGTCGTGCTGCTCCCGCAGCTTCGCCACGATCTCGTTGCGGTACCGCTCCTTGAGGCGCGGCAGGGTCTTGGTTTCGGTAGCCGTGGTCATCAGAGGTCCTTACCGGTGCTACGCGCGATGCGGACCTTCTGGCCGTTGTCGTCGATCCGGTACCCGATACGGGTCGGCTTGCCCTCGGAGTCCAGGACCTGCACGTTGGAAACGTGGATCGGGGCCTCCTGGGTGACGATGCCACCGGTCTTGGCGCCACGCTGGGTGGTGCGGATGCGGGTGTGCTTCTTGACCCGGTTCACGCCCTCGACCAGGACCTTGTCCTGCCGCGGGTAGGCCGCGATGACCTTGCCCTTGGCGCCCTTGTCCTTGCCGGCGATGACGACGACCGTGTCGCCCTTCTTGACCTTCACGGTCACAACACCTCCGGCGCGAGGGAAATGATCTTCATGAACCGCTTGTCCCGCAGCTCCCGACCGACCGGGCCGAAGATACGGGTACCGCGCGGGTCCCCGCCGTCCTTGATGATGACGGCGGCGTTCTCGTCGAAGCGGATGTACGAGCCGTCCGGCCGCCGCCGCTCCTTGGCGGTGCGGACGACGACCGCCTTGACGACGTCGCCCTTCTTCACACCGGCACCCGGGATCGCGTCCTTGACGGTGGCCACGATGACGTCGCCGATGCTCGCGTAGCGCCGACCGGAGCCACCGAGAACCCGGATGCACAGGATCTCCCGGGCACCCGTGTTGTCGGCGACGCGCAGTCGCGACTCCTGCTGAATCACGTCTATCTCCTATGTCTGCCGGTTCTCCGGCCGCTACCCGCGGCCGGAGCCTGGCGGAACCCGCGCCCGACCGACGCCGGGCGAGCTCGAGCCTTCGCTACTTGGCCTTTTCCAGGATCTCCACGATCCGCCACCGCTTGGTGGCCGACAGCGGCCGGGTCTCCATGATCAGGACCCGGTCGCCGATGCCGGCGGCGTTCTGCTCGTCGTGCACCTTCAGCTTGCTGGTCCGGCGCATGATCTTGCCGTACAGCGCGTGCTTGACCCGGTCCTCGACCTCGACGACGACGGTCTTGTCCATCTTGTCGCTGACCACCAGGCCCTCACGGACCTTACGGCGGGCCCGCACGGTGGCGGTGGTGTTCTCGGTCTCGCTCATGATGCAGTCACCTCAGTCGGCGCGGCCGAGAGCCCCAGCTCGCGCTCACGCATGATCGTGTAGATCCGGGCGATCTCCCGACGGATGACCTGGAGCCGCCGGTTGTTGTCGAGCTGACCGGTGGCGGCCTGCACGCGGAGGTTGAACAGCTCCGCCTTGGCCTCCCGCAGCTTCGTGACCAGCTCCTCGTCGGAGAGCTCACGCAGCTCGGCGGCCTTAACGCCCGCTGCCATCAGGATTCACCCACTTCGCGCGTCACAATGCGGCACTTCATCGGGAGCTTGTGGATCGCGCGACGCATCGCCTCTCGCGCGATCTGCTCGTTGGGGAAGGACATCTCGAAGAGAACCCGCCCCGGCTTGACGTTCGCGACCCACCACTCGGGCGAGCCCTTACCGGAACCCATCCGGGTTTCCGCCGGCTTCTTGGTCAGCGCCTGGTCCGGGAAGATCGTGATCCAGACCTTGCCGCCACGCTTGATGTGACGGGTCATCGCGATACGAGCCGACTCGATCTGCCGGTTCGTGACGTACGCCGGCTCGAGAGCCTGGATCCCGAACTCGCCGAACACCACCCGGTTGCCACCCTTGGACGCGCCACTGCGGTCCGGGTGGTGCGGCTTGCGGAAGCCCTTCGGGGGCTTGCGCGGCATCAGCATCTGTCAGCCCTCCTGCTGCGTTTCTGCCGGAGCGGTCGCGGTCGCGGCGACGGCACCAGCGTCGACCGGCTCGCCACTCGGCGTCTCGGCCTGCTGCGCGACGGTGGTCGCGGCGGCGGCCCGGCCAGCCTCGGTACCACCGGCGGTCGTGCCGGAGGAACCGGAGCGGCCACGACGGGGACGCTCGGGCCGGTCGCCACGCTCACCACGGCGCGGGCGGGACGGAGCGGCCTCGGCCGGGGCCTCCCGGCCCGGAACCGCGTCGCCCTTGTAGATCCAGACCTTCACGCCGATCCGGCCGAAGGTGGTACGGGCCTCGAAGAAGCCGTACTCGATGTTGGCCCGCAGCGTGTGCAGCGGAACCCGACCCTCGCGGTAGAACTCGGTCCGGCTCATCTCGGCGCCGCCCAGACGACCCGAGACCTGCACCCGGATGCCCTTGCAGACCGGGTTCTTCATCGCCGACTGCATCGCCTTGCGCATCGCCCGACGGAAGCTGACCCGGCTGGAGAGCTGCTCGGCGACGCCCTGGGCGACCAGCTGCGCGTCCGACTCGGGGCTCTTCACCTCGATGATGTTCAGCTGGACCTGCTTGCCGGTGAGCTTCTCCAGCTCGCCACGGATCCGGTCGGCCTCCGCACCCTTACGGCCGATGACGATGCCCGGCCGGGCGGTGTGGATGTCGACCCGGACCCGGTCCCGGGTCCGCTCGATGTCGACCTTGGAGATGCCGGCCCGCTCCAGCCCCTTGGACATCATGCGGCGGATCTTGACGTCCTCGCCGATGTAGTCCTTGTAGAGCTTGTCCGCGAACCAGCGGGACTTCCAGTCGGTCGAGATGCCGAGCCGGAACCCGTGCGGGTGAACCTTCTGACCCATTACTCGGCGCCCTCCGTCTTGCTCTGCGTCTCAGCCGGCTCGGCCTGCTTCGCCGGGGCCGACTTCTTCGCCGCCGCGGACTTCTTCGGCGCGGCCGGAGCGACCGCCTCGACCGCCACGGTGATGTGGCACGTGCGCTTGCGGATCCGGTACGCCCGGCCCTGCGCCCGCGGCCGGAACCGCTTCATGGTCGGGCCCTCGTCGACGAACGCCTCGCTGACGAGCAGCGCGTCGGGGTCCAGCCGCTCGTTGTTCTCCGCGTTGGCGATCGCGCTCGCGAGCACCTTGTACACCTGCTCGCTCGCAGCCTGCGGCGCGAACTGCAGCACCGTGAGCGCCTCCTTCGCGGGCAGGCCGCGGACGAGGTTGACCACCCGGCGCGCCTTCATCGGCGAGATGCGCACGTGTCGCGCAATCGCCCGCGCGCCCGGAAGCACCGGAGCGTCGCCCTTTCCTGGCATCGCTGTAACCCCTTGTTCCTCTATCCGTGGCTCGCCTAGCGGCGGCGGCTCTTCCGGTCGTCCTTCTCGTGACCCTTGAACGTGCGGGTCAGCGCGAACTCGCCGAGCTTGTGCCCGACCATCGCCTCGGTGACGAACACCGGGACGTGCTTACGCCCGTCGTGCACGGCGATCGTGTGTCCCAGCATCTCCGGGATGATCGTCGAGCGCCGCGACCAGGTCTTGATGACGTTCTTCGAGCCCTTCTCGTTCTGCGTCTCCACCTTCTTGAGCAGGTGGTCGTCGATGAACGGGCCCTTCTTCAGGCTGCGAGGCATGTCTTATCTCCCTCAGCCGCGCTTACGCGTGGCGTAGCGGCGGCGGACGATCAGCCGGTCACTCGGCTGGCCCTTGCGACGGGTGCGGCCCTCGGGCTTACCCTGCGGGTTCACCGGGTGGCGACCACCGGAGGTCTTACCCTCACCACCACCGTGCGGGTGGTCGACCGGGTTCATGGCGACACCACGGACGGTCGGGCGCTTGCCCTTCCAGCGCATCCGGCCGGCCTTGCCCCAGTTGATGTTCGACTGGTCGGCGTTGCCGATCTCGCCGACGCTGGCGCGGCAGCGCACGTCGACCCGCCGGATCTCGCCGGACGGCATCCGGAGGGTGGCGTACGCGCCCTCCCGGCCGAGCAGCTGGATACCGACACCGGCCGACCGGGCCAGCTTGGCGCCACCGCCGGGACGCAGCTCCACCGCGTGGATGGTGCTACCGACCGGGATGTTGCGCAGCGGCAGGTTGTTGCCGGGCTTGATGTCCGCGCCCGGACCCGACTCGACGGTGTCGCCCTGCTTCAGGTCCTTCGGCGCGAGGATGTAGCGCTTCTCGCCGTCGGCGTAGTGCAGCAGCGCGATGCGCGCGGTGCGGTTGGGGTCGTACTCGATGTGCGCGACCTTCGCCGGCACGCCGTCCTTGTCGACCCGCTTGAAGTCGATCAGGCGGTACTGGCGCTTGTGGCCGCCACCGTGGTGCCGGGTGGTGATCCGACCGTGGGCGTTGCGTCCGCCCTTCTTCGGCAGCGGAGCCAGCAGCGACTTCTCCGGCGTCGACCGGGTGATCTCAGCGAAGTCGGCGACGCTCGAGCCACGCCGGCCCGGCGTCGTCGGCTTGTACTTACGGATAGCCATTGTCTACACCCCTCAGCTGACCGGGCCGCCGAAGGCCTCGATACGGTCTCCGTCAGCCAGCTTCACGATCGCGCGCTTGGTGGCCTTGCGCTGGCCGAACCCGGTCTTGGTCCGCTTGCGCTTGCCCTGGCGGTTGAGCGTGTTGACCGTCAGGACGCGGACGTTGAAGATCTGCTGGATAGCGATCTTGATCTCGGTCTTGTTGGCGTCCGGGTGCACCAGGAAGGTGTACCAGTTCCGGTTCAGCTCGCTGTAGCTCTTCTCCGAGACGACCGGCGCGACGATGATGTCGCGCGGGTCGGCGATCGTGCTCACTTGCCACCCTCCTCGGTGGTCTCGGCGGGAACGCCCAGGAACTCGTCCAGGGCCTCCTTGGTGAAGACCACGTCGTCGGCCACCAGCACGTCGTACGTGTTGAGCTGGCCGGCCTCGATCAGGTGCACCCGCGGCTCGTTGCGCAGCGACACCCAGTTCAGCTCGTCGGTGCTGCTCAGCACGACCAGGACCCGACGGGCCCCGGTCAGCTTCGCCAGCGTGGCCAGGGCCGCCTTGGTGGACGGCTTCTCGCCGGAGACGAACGCCTCGACGACGTGCACCTGGCCGGCGCGGGCCCGGTCGGAGAGGGCGCCACGCAGGGCGGCGGCCTTCATCTTCTTCGGGGTCCGCTGGCTGTAGTCGCGCGGCACGGGACCGTGCACGACGCCACCGCCGGCGAACTGCGGCGCGCGGGTCGAGCCCTGGCGGGCGCGGCCGGTGCCCTTCTGCTTGTACGGCTTCTTGCCGCCACCGGAGACCTCGCCACGGGTCTTCGTCTTGTGCGTGCCCTGGCGGGCGGCCGCGAGCTGGGCCACCACGACCTGGTGCATCAGCGCGATGTTCGCCTGCGCGTCGAAGATGTCGGCCGGCAGCTCGACCGAGCTGCTCTTGGTGCCGTCGACGGCGAGCACGTCAACCGTGGTCACTTCGCCGCACCGCCCTTCTTCACCTTGGTCTTGGCCGCGGTACGGACCAGGACCAGCGCGCCCTTGGGGCCGGGGATGGCACCACGGACGAGCAGGAGGTTGTTCTCGGTGTCGACCGCCTGGACGGTCAGGTTCTGGACGGTGTAGCGCACGCCACCCATCCGGCCGGCCATCCGGGTGCCCTTGAACACGCGGCCCGGGGTGGCGCAGGCGCCGATCGAGCCGGGCGAGCGGTGCTTGCGCTCGACACCGTGGCTGGCCCGCAGACCGTGGAAGCCGTGCCGCTTCATCGGGCCGGCGTAGCCCTTGCCCTTGGTCTTGCCGGTCACGTCGATCGAGACGCCCGGGGCGAACTCGGCGACGGTGACCTCCTGGCCGGGGGCGTACTCGCCGGCGTCGGTGGTGCGCAGCTCGACGATGTGCCGGCGCGGCGCCACGTCCGCCTTGGCGTAGTGGCCGCTGATCGGCTTCTTGACCTTGCGCGGGTCGATCGCGCCGTAGGCCAGCTGGATGGCCGAGTAACCGTCCTTCTCGGCGCTACGAACCTGGCTGACGACGCACGGGCCGGCCTGCACCACGGTCACCGGGACAACCTTGTTGTTGTCCCAGACCTGGGTCATGCCGAGCTTCGCGCCCAGGATCCCCTTTACTTGCCTGTCCATTTGTCCGGTCCCTACAGCTTGATCTCGATGTCGACGCCAGCCGGCAGGTCGAGGCGCATGAGCGAGTCGACCGTCTTGGGGGTCGGGTCGATGATGTCGATCAGCCGCTTGTGCGTACGCATCTCGAAGTGCTCGCGCGAGTCCTTGTACTTGTGCGGCGAACGGATGACGCAGAAACGGTTGATCTCCGTGGGCAGCGGCACCGGGCCAGCGACCTGCGCCCCGGTACGCGTCACCGTCTCGACGATCTTCCGAGCCGAGGAGTCGACGACCTCGTGGTCATAGGCCTTGAGCCGGATGCGGATCTTCTGTCCCGCCATGGTGGCTTCTGTTCCTTCTCTCGATGCCGCTGTGTTGCGGGCGCCTGCACCGGCTGGCACAGGCCCACTTCCGCCGACCCCCGCGGTCGGGCGTGTCGCGCCCTCGGGCCAGGCTCCGCCCCGGGACTCCGGAGCGATTCTGACCGCACGGTGGGTCAAGGCGCCGATCGCTCTACCGCGACCTGAACGCCGTGCGAGGGTGGTTGGCGGCCTACCGCCAACCACCCTACGCCCGACTGTTCTCTCGCCCGGAGGTTCGGCATGAATCCGAACGCAGGCGGCGAACCGTCGTTACGCAACCTGACTAGTATGCCGTACGACCGACGGCGGGTCTAATCGGGGTTACCCAGCTCACTTGATGATCTTGGTGACGCGACCCGCGCCGACCGTACGACCACCCTCACGGATCGCGAACTTGAGGTTCTCCTCCATGGCGATCGGCTGGATCAGCTTCACGCTCATGGTGGTGTTGTCGCCCGGCATGACCATCTCGGTGCCCTCGGGCAGCGTGACGACGCCGGTGACGTCCGTGGTCCGGAAGTAGAACTGCGGACGGTAGTTCTGGAAGAACGGGGTGTGCCGGCCGCCCTCCTCCTTGGAGAGGATGTAGACCGTCGCCTCGAACTCCGTGTGCGGGGTCGTGGTGCCCGGCTTGACGACCACCATGCCGCGCTCGACGTCCTCGCGCTTGATACCCCGCAGCAGCAGACCGACGTTCTCGCCCGCGCGGGCCTCGTCGAGCAGCTTGCGGAACATCTCGATACCGGTGCAGACCGTCTTCATCGACTTCTCCTTGATGCCGACGATCTCCACCTCCTCGTTCGGCTTGAGGATGCCGCGCTCGGCGCGACCGGTGACGACGGTGCCCCGACCGGTGATCGTGAAGACGTCCTCGATCGGCATCAGGAACGGCTTCTCGGTCTCGCGCTCCGGCTGCGGGATCGCGGTGTCGACCGCGTTCATCAGCTCCAGGAGCTTCTCGGTCCACACCGGGTCGCCCTCGAGGGCCTTCAGCGCGGAGACCTGGACGACCGGCAGGTCGTCACCCGGGTACTCCTGGTTCGAGAGCAGCTCACGAACCTCGAGCTCGACGAGCTCCAGGAGCTCCTCGTCGTCGACCATGTCGCTCTTGTTGAGCGCCACGACGATGTACGGCACGCCGACCTGGCGGGCCAGCAGCACGTGCTCGCGGGTCTGCGGCATCGGACCGTCGGTCGCCGCCACCACCAGGATCGCGCCGTCCATCTGCGCGGCACCGGTGATCATGTTCTTGATGTAGTCGGCGTGCCCGGGGCAGTCGACGTGCGCGTAGTGCCGGTTCTCGGTCTGGTACTCGACGTGCGCGATGGAGATGGTGATACCGCGGGCCTTCTCCTCCGGCGCCTTGTCGATCTCGTCGAACGGCGTGTACGGGTTCAGGTCCGGGAACTGGTCGTGCAGGACCTTGGTGATGGCCGCCGTCAGCGTCGTCTTACCGTGGTCGATGTGACCAATGGTGCCGATGTTGACGTGCGGCTTAGTCCGCTCGAACTTCGCCTTCGCCACTGGTGTCCTCCTGTGGACTTCTTGGTTCGTACGCCCCGGCGCGCCGTTGTGACGCTTAGGACTCTGTCGACAGCCTTTCCGACCAGAACGGTCGGAGAGCTTGTGGGACTTGCGGCGGTGAAGCCTACAGGCCCGGTCTCACGCAGCCTCCGCGGAGGCCGCGGGCGAGAAACTACTCGCCCGTGGCCTTCGCGATGATCTCCTTCGCCACACTGGCCGGAACCTCGGCGTAGGAGTCGAACTGCATGCTGTAGCTAGCCCGGCCCTGGGTCTTCGACCGCAGGTCGCCGACGTAGCCGAACATCTCCGACAACGGCACCAGAGCCTTCACGATGCGGGCGCCACTGCGCTCCTCCATCGCCTGGATGATGCCGCGGCGGGAGTTGAGGTCGCCGATGACGTCACCCATGTTCTCCTCAGGAGTGGTGACCTCAACAGCCATCATCGGCTCGAGGAGGGCCGGGTCGGCCTTGCGGGCCGCCTCCTTCATCGCCATCGAGCCGGCGATCTTGAATGCCATTTCCGACGAGTCGACCTCGTGGTACTGACCGTCCACCAGGGTGAGCTTGACGCCCACCAGGGGGAAGCCGGCGAGGATGCCGTACTGCATGGCGTCCTGCGCGCCCGCGTCCACCGACGGGATGAACTCCCGGGGGATACGGCCACCGGTCACCGCGTTGGCGAACTCGTAGGTCGGGGCCTCGTTGCCGAGCGGCAGCGGTTCCACGCTGATGATCACCCGGGCGTACTGGCCGGAACCACCGGTCTGCTTCTTGTGGGTGTACTCGATCTTCTCCACCTTGCGGCGGATCGTCTCGCGGTACGCCACCTGCGGCTTACCGATGTTGGCCTCGACGTTGAACTCGCGGCGCATCCGGTCGACCAGGATGTCCAGGTGCAGCTCGCCCATGCCGGAGATGACCGTCTGACCGGTCTGGTCGTCGAGCTTGACCCGGAAGGTCGGGTCCTCCTCGGCGAGCCGCTGGATGGCGGTGCTGAGCTTCTCCTGGTCGGCCTTGGTCTTCGGCTCGATCGCGACCTCGATCACCGGCTCCGGGAAGGTCATCGACTCCAGGATGACCGGGTTCGCCGGGTCGCAGAGCGTGTCACCGGTGGTGGTCTGCTTCAGACCCTGCACCGCGATGATGTCGCCAGCCTGGGCGGAGCTGCGCTCCTCCCGCTTGTTGGCGTGCATCTGGTAGATCTTGCCGATCCGCTCCTTGCGGTCCTTGGTGGAGTTGACCACCTGGGAGCCGGACTCGAGCGTGCCGGAGTAGATCCGCACGTAGGTGAGCTTGCCGAGGTGCTTGTCCGTCTGGATCTTGAAGGCCAGCGCGGAGAACGGCTCCGACTTCGACGGCTTCCGCTGCAACGGGGTCTCACCGTCGGTGGCGGTGCCCTCGATGGCCGGGATGTCCAGCGGCGACGGGAGGTACGCGACCACCGCGTCGAGCATCGGCTGGATGCCCTTGTTCTTGAAGGCGGTACCGGTGAGGACCGGGTTGGCCTTGCCGGCGATGGTGGACCGACGGATGGCGGCCTTGACCTCCTCGACGGAGATCTCCTCGCCCTCCAGGTACTTCTCCATCACCGCGTCGTCGACGTCGGCCAGGGTCTCCATCAGCTTCTCGCGCCACTCGGCGGCGGAGTCGGCGAGGTCGGCCGGGATCTCCTCGACCGCGTAGTCCTCACCCTTCTGGGTCTCGCCGCGCCAGGTCAGGGCACGCATCTCGACCAGGTCGACGACGCCGATGAAGTCGGACTCGTTGCCGATCGGGATCTGCAGCACCAGCGGGGTGGCGTTGAGCCGGTCGATCATCATCTGCACGCAGCGGAAGAAGTCGGCACCGGTCCGGTCGAGCTTGTTGACGAAGCACATCCGGGGGACGTTGTACTTGTCGGCCTGACGCCAGACGTTCTCCGTCTGCGGCTCCACGCCGGCGACACCGTCGTAAACGGCCACCGCACCGTCCAGCACCCGCAACGACCGCTCGACCTCGACCGTGAAGTCGACGTGGCCGGGCGTGTCGATGATCTGGATCGTGTGGCCCTTCCACTCACACTTGGTGGCGGCGGAGGTGATGGTGATCCCCCGCTCCTGCTCCTGCTCCATCCAGTCCATGACGGCAGCGCCCTCGTGGACCTCACCGATCTTGTACGTGATGCCGGTGTAGAACAGGATCCGCTCGGTGGTCGTGGTCTTACCGGCATCGATGTGCGCCATGATGCCGATGTTGCGTACGTTGGCGAGCGCGTCTGCTGCGGCGGCCACTTCAATCCCTACTTATCGTCGTCTCGACTCAACTGGTGGTGGTTCCGGCGTCCGGAGACGCCGGAACCAGATGTGTTACCAGCGGTAGTGCGCGAAGGCCTTGTTGGACTCGGCCATCTTGTGCGTGTCCTCGCGCCGCTTGACGGCGGCACCGAGGCCGTTGCTGGCGTCCAGCAGCTCGTTCATCAGCCGCTCGACCATGGTCTTCTCGCGCCGGGCGCGGGAGTAGGTCACCAGCCAGCGCAGCCCGAGGGTGGTCGCCCGCGCGGGGCGCACCTCGACCGGGACCTGGTAGGTGGCGCCACCGACCCGGCGGCTGCGCACCTCGAGGGTCGGCTTGACGTTGTCCATCGCCCGCTTGAGGGTGACGACGGGGTCGGTGCCGGACTTCTCGCGGCAGCCCTCCAGGGCCGCGTACACGATGCGCTCGGCGAGCTGACGCTTGCCACGCAGCAGGATCTTGTTCACGAGCTGGGTGACCAGCGGCGAGTTGTACACCGGGTCAGCGACCAGCGGTCGCCGCGGAGCGGGTCCCTTACGCGGCATGTCAGCTCTTCTCCTTCTTCGCGCCGTAACGGCTGCGCGCCTGCTTGCGGTTCCGGACACCCTGGGTGTCCAGCGAACCGCGAACGATCTTGTAACGCACGCCGGGGAGGTCCTTCACCCGGCCGCCACGGACGAGCACGATCGAGTGCTCCTGCAGGTTGTGACCCACGCCCGGGATGTAGGCGGTCACCTCGATCTGGCTGCTGAGCTTGACACGAGCGACCTTGCGCAGCGCCGAGTTCGGCTTCTTGGGGGTGGTGGTGTACACGCGGGTGCACACGCCGCGCCGCTGAGGGGAACCCTTCAGCGCCGGGGTCTTGGTCTTGCTCGTCTTCGCCTGTCGGCCCTTGCGGACCAGCTGCTGGATCGTGGGCACCGGGTTTCTCCGCTCCCTTCGGCCGCTTCCACGCGGCCGCGCCGTCTGCTCGTAGCCGCCCTGATGAGCGACTCTCCTACATTCCGACCAGGGCCGCCTCGCGGAGGTCCCGGCACCCGCGGTCGGGCGTGTCGCCCGATTCACGGTTTCCGGTGCCGACGCGGACGCCGCACCGGGTCTGTCCCCTGGCACACGGTCACCCGCTCGCCAGGGGTTGTGGCTTGTCGTGACGCTGTCCGACGACCAGGTCGGCGGCTCCAGCGCACGCACGAGTTGCCCGGACTGGCCGGGCACAAGGGGAAAGAGTACCTACCACAAGCGTGCAGGTCAAAACGGGGTGGTCCGGAAGAATGCGTCCCCGCCCTTCCGGCTTCCCTCGACCTGCCCGTCCGCGTCGGGCATCTACGGGTAACAAGTGTAACGGCTTCCCCGTGCGACGACCCGTCGACCCCGGGGAGCCACCGTCCCACCCACCGGACCACGGCTACGGGTGAACCGGACGCCGGGTTCAGGCGAACTGCATGAGGACCGCCAGCCCCAGTCCGAGCAGGCTGAGCGCCACCCCGGTGGCACCGCAGCTGATCCCCGCCACGGCCAACCCGCGACCGGTGAAGCGGACCGCCGGCGGCGGTGCCGGCCGACGGAGCTGACGGGTACCGAGCAGGCCGGCCACCACCGCACCCGCCCCGGTGAGCAGACCGAGCAGGGTGAAGGCGCCGGCCGCCCAGGCACCCCAGCCGCCCGACGCGCCGGCCAGGCCGAAGCAGCCCACCAGCAGCGAGACCAGGATCGAGACGATACCGGCGACCAGCGAACCGACGGCGAGACCGGAAGTGACCGGCGGCACCTCCAGATGCGCCACCCCGAACGGCGTACCGGGGACGGGATCGATCCGCTTGGGGGGACGCTGCGCCTCCCGTGGCGGTGGCGGCACCGGCGGCCCACCGTACGGACCGGCCGGCGGCCCACCGTACGGACCGGCCGGCGGACCCCCTGGCGCACCCACCGGAGGGCCACCGTACGGGCCCACCGGAGGGCCACCGTACGGGCCGGCGGCGGCCGGGGCGGACACGCTCCCGGAGGGCGCGGCGACCGTCCGGCCCGTGCCGGCACCCGCCTGCCCCGATCCGGCGGGAGCGTCCTCCGGTGGGGCCGACGCGGCGGGACCGGACCGGGGGCCGGCGGCCGACCCGTCCGGTGCGGCCGGCGCGGCCGGCGCGGGACTCCCGGAGTGCACGGGATCCGGCGGTGCCGCCGGCCGTGCCGGATCGTCCGCCGACGGCCGAGCCGGTTCGGTCACGAGGTCCTCCTGTCGACGGGCACCGGCCGGGGCGGGTGCCGGGGGGCCAGGCTAGCGCCCGGGTTCGGGTGGTCCCCGCCGGGCGCGGTCACCTCAGCCTGGCGGGGTCAGTTCACGTTCGGGGCGAAGTCCTGGGTGAAGGGCGCGTCCGCCAGCCGGACCACCGCGATCACCACCACGGCCAGCAGCGTCAGCGCGGCCAGGCCGAGGCCGGTCCAGGCCAGCCGCTCCCCCCGCCGCAGCCAGACCGCGCCGGTCAGGAAACCACCCGAGGCGTACGCCTCGCGGCGCGCCTGCCGGCAGAGCTGGAGCGCCACCGTCGCCGGCACGATCCCGCCGACGAAGACGCCGGTCAACGCGGCGATCAGCCCGAGGGCGAACACCGCCCGGGCCTTCGTCGAGCGGGCCGGGTCAGGGTCGAGCGGGTCACGCAGCCCCTGACGCACGGCGGGTGGATGCCCGGGCGCCGTCGTCATGTCCTCCATCATGCCGCCCCGGTGCCGCCCGCCGCCGCCAGAGGCCGGGCCCGGTGGAAACGACGAGGCCCCCGGCACGCGCCGGGGGCCTCGTCGTCACTGCGTCAGCGGTACGACCCGAAGTCGAAGTCGTCCAGCGGCACCGCCTGGCCGCTGGCCGGCCCGAAGCCGTAGTCGGTCTCCGGGTAGCCGGTCATCGAGTAGACCTTGGCCTTCGCCTCCTCGGTCGGCTCCACCCGGACGTTGCGGTACTTGGAGATACCGGTACCGGCCGGGATGAGCTTACCGATGATCACGTTCTCCTTGAGGCCGATCAGCGAGTCGCTGCGGGCGTGGATCGCCGCGTCCGTCAGCACCCGGGTGGTCTCCTGGAAGGAGGCCGCCGACAGCCACGAGTCGGTGGCCAGCGACGCCTTGGTGATACCCATCAGCACCGGACGGCCGGCGGCGGGCTCGCCGCCCTCGCCGACGAGTCGGCGGTTCTCCGACTCGAACAGCGCCCGGTCGACCAGCACGCCCGGCAGGAACTCGGTCGAGCCGGAGTCGATGACCGTCACCCGCTTGAGCATCTGGCGGATGATGATCTCGATGTGCTTGTCGTGGATGAGCACACCCTGCGAACGGTAGACCTCCTGGACCTCCTGGGTCAGGTGGACCTGGACCGCGCGCGGGCCGAGGATGCGCAGCAGCTCGTGCGGGTCGATGGTGCCCTCGGTGAGCTTCTCGCCGACCTCGACGTGACCGCCGTCGTGGACGCCCGGCCGGAGCCGGACCCGCTTCGAGATCTTGTCGTACACGATCTCGTCGCTGCCGTCGTCGGGGATGACGATGATCTTCCGGGACCGCTCGCCGTCCTCGATCCGGATCCGGCCGGGGGTGTCGGCGATGGGCGCCTTGCCCTTCGGGACCCGGGCCTCGAAGATCTCGGTGACACGGGGCAGACCCTGGGTGATGTCCTCACCCGCGACACCACCGGTGTGGAAGGTACGCATCGTGAGCTGGGTACCCGGCTCACCGATCGACTGGGCGGCGATGATGCCGACCGCCTCGCCGATGTCCACGGTCTTGCCGGTCGGCAGCGAACGCCCGTAGCAGGCACCGCAGACACCCAGCTTCGACTCGCAGGTCAGCACGCTGCGCACCCGGACGTTCTCCACCCCGGCCGCGACGATCTTGTCGACCAGGATCGAGTTCAGGTCCGCGCCCCGCTCGACGACCACGGTGCCGTCCGGCCCCTTGATGTCGTCGGCCAGGGTCCGGGCGTGCACGCCGGTCTCGGCGTGCTCGTGCACCACCAGCTTGCCGTCGATCCGCTCGCCGACCTGCATCGGGATGGCCCGGTCGGTGCCGCAGTCCTCCTCGCGGATGATGACGTCCTGCGACACGTCCACCAGACGCCGGGTCAGGTAACCCGAGTCGGCGGTCCGCAGCGCGGTGTCCGCGAGACCCTTCCGGGCGCCGTGCGTGGAGATGAAGTACTCCAGTACGGACAGACCCTCCCGGTAGCTCGACTTGATCGGTCGCGGGATGATCTCGCCCTTGGGGTTGGCCACCAGACCACGGATCGCGGCGATCTGCCGGAGCTGGAGCAGGTTACCGCGGGCCCCCGAGTGGATCATCTTCCACAGCGGGTTCTCCCGGGGCAGCGAGGTCTCCAGGTTCTTGGCGACCTCGTTGGTGGCCTTGGTCCAGATCTCGATGAGTTCGCCGCGGCGCTCCTCACCGGTCATCAGGCCCCGCTGGTACTGCTTGTCGATCCGGTCGGCTTCCTTCTCGTACCGGGACAGGATCTCCTTCTTGCTCGGCGGGGTGACCACGTCCTCCATGCCGATGGTGACGCCGGACCAGGTGGCCCAGTGGAAGCCGGCCTCCTTGAGCCCGTCCAGGGTGGCCGCCAGGGCCACCTTCGGGAACCGCTCGGCGAGGTCGTTGACGATCGCGGAGAGCTGCCCCTTGCGCACCTCGTAGTTCACGAAGCGGTAGCCGACCGGCATGGTCTCGTTGAACAGCACCCGGCCCAGGGTGGTGTCGACGATCAGCTGCTCGCCCTCGACCCAGTCCTCCGGCGCGACCCACGGCTCGGCGCCGGCACCATTGTCGATGCCGGTGATGCCGCGCAGCCGGATCCGCACCGGCGACTGGAGGCCCAGCTCGCCGTTGTCGAACGCCATCCGCGCCTCGGCGTCGGAGCTGAACGTCCGCCCCTCGCCCTTGCCACCGGGGGTGAGGTGGGTGAGGTGGTACAGACCGATGATCATGTCCTGGGTGGGCATGGTCACCGGCTTGCCGTCGGCCGGCTTGAGGATGTTGTTCGACGACAGCATCAGGATCCGCGCCTCGGCCTGGGCCTCGGCGGACAGCGGCACGTGCACCGCCATCTGGTCACCGTCGAAGTCGGCGTTGAACGCGGTGCAGACCAGCGGGTGGATCTGGATGGCCTTGCCCTCGACCAGCTGCGGCTCGAACGCCTGGATGCCGAGTCGGTGCAGGGTCGGCGCCCGGTTGAGCAGCACCGGGTGCTCGCCGATGACCTCTTCCAGCACGTCCCACACGACCGGCCGCTGCCGCTCGACCATCCGCTTGGCGGACTTGATGTTCTGGGCGTGGTTCAGGTCGACCAGCCGCTTCATGACGAACGGCTTGAACAGCTCCAGCGCCATCTGCTTGGGCAGGCCGCACTGGTGCAGCTTCAGCTTCGGGCCGACCACGATGACGGAACGACCGGAGTAGTCGACCCGCTTGCCGAGCAGGTTCTGCCGGAACCGGCCCTGCTTGCCCTTGAGCATGTCGGAGAGCGACTTCAGCGGCCGGTTACCCGGGCCGGTGACCGGACGACCACGACGGCCGTTGTCGAACAGCGCGTCGACGGCCTCCTGGAGCATCCGCTTCTCGTTGTTGACGATGATCTCGGGCGCGCCGAGGTCGATCAGCCGCTTGAGCCGGTTGTTCCGGTTGATCACCCGGCGGTACAGGTCGTTCAGGTCCGAGGTGGCGAACCGGCCACCGTCGAGCTGCACCATCGGCCGCAGGTCCGGCGGGATGACCGGGACGCAGTCCAGCACCATGCCGAGCGGCGAGTTGCGGGTGTTGAGGAACGCCGCGACGACCTTGAGCCGCTTGAGCGCCCGGATCTTCCGCTGGCCCTTGCCGGAGCGGATGATCTCGCGGAGGTTCTCCGCCTCGGCGTCCAGGTCCATGTTCTGGACCAGCGCCTTGATCGCCTCGGCGCCCATGCCGCCGGTGAAGTACTCGCCGAACCGGTCGCGCAGCTCGCGGTAGAGCAGCTCGTCGGTGACCAGCTGCTTCGGCTCGAGCTTGCGGAAGGTGTCCAGCACCTCGTCCAGGCGGTCGATCTCGCGCTGGGCCCGGTCGCGGATCTGGCGCATCTCGCGCTCTCCGCCCTCCTTGACCTTGCGCCGGACGTCCGCCTTGGCACCCTCGGCCTCCAGCTCGGCCAGGTCGGCCTCGAGCTTGGCGGCCCGCTTCTCGATCTCCGAGTCGCGGCTGTTCTCCGACTGCCGCTTCTCGGCCAGGATCTCGTTCTCGATGGTCGAGAGGTCACGGTGACGCGACTCGGCGTCCACGCTCGTCACGACGTACGAGGCGAAGTAGATGATCTTCTCGAGGTCCTTGGGGGCGAGGTCCAGCAGGTAGCCCAGCCGGCTCGGCACGCCCTTGAAGTACCAGATGTGGGTCACCGGGGCGGCCAGCTCGATGTGCCCCATGCGCTCGCGACGCACCTTGGACCGGGTCACCTCGACGCCGCAGCGCTCACAGATGATGCCCTTGAACCGGACCCGCTTGTACTTGCCGCAGTAGCACTCCCAGTCCCGCTGAGGACCGAAGATCTTCTCGCAGAAGAGTCCGTCCTTCTCCGGCTTCAGGGTGCGGTAGTTGATCGTCTCAGGCTTCTTGACCTCGCCGTGGGACCACTGACGGATGTCGTCGGCGGTGGCGAGGCCGATGCGCAGCTCGTCGAAGAAGTTGACGTCGAGCACTTGGTTATCCCTCACATCAAGTCAGCTCGGTTGATGGTTCGGCGGTACGGGTGCGGCGGCGGTGGAGCCGCGCCGCCGCACCCGGCCCGATCAGACTTCGTCGACGCTGCTCACACCCTCGTTGGGCCGGCGCGACAGGTCGATGCCGAGTTCCTCCGCCGCCCGGAACACCTCGTCGTCGGTCTCGCGCATCTCCAGCGCCACACCGTCGGAGGAGAGCACCTCGACGTTGAGGCAGAGCGACTGGAGCTCCTTGAGCAACACCTTGAACGACTCCGGAATGCCCGGCTCGGGGATGTTCTCGCCCTTGACGATCGCCTCGTAGACCTTCACCCGGCCCAGGACGTCGTCGGACTTGATGGTCAGCAGCTCCTGCAACGCGTACGCCGCGCCGTAGGCCTGCATGGCCCAGCACTCCATCTCGCCGAACCGCTGTCCACCGAACTGCGCCTTACCACCCAGCGGCTGCTGCGTGATCATCGAGTACGGGCCGGTCGACCGCGCGTGGATCTTGTCGTCGACCAGGTGGTTCAGCTTGAGGATGTAGATGTAACCGACCGCGATCGGGTCCGGCAGCGGCTCGCCCGACCGGCCGTCGAACAGCTGCGCCTTACCCGAGGAGCCGATCAGCTGCTTGCCGTCCCGGTTGGGCAGGGTCGACGCGAGCAGACCGGAGATCTCCTCCTCGCGGGCACCGTCGAAGACCGGGGTGGCCACGTTGGTGTCCGGCTCGGCCTCGGCGGCGTCGATCGAGCGCAGCGCACGCTTCCAGTCGGCGTCCTCGCCGTCGACCTGCCAACCGGTCTTGGCGACCCAGCCGAGGTGGGTCTCGAGCACCTGGCCGATGTTCATCCGGCCCGGCACACCGAGCGGGTTGAGCACGATGTCGACCGGCGTGCCGTCCTCCAGGAACGGCATGTCCTCGACCGGCAGGATCTTCGAGATGACGCCCTTGTTGCCGTGCCGGCCGGCGAGCTTGTCGCCGTCCTGGATCTTCCGCTTCTGGGCGACGTACACCCGGACCAGCTCGTTGACGCCCGGCGGCAGCTCGTCGCCGTCCTCGCGGGAGAAGGTACGCACGCCGATGACCGTGCCGGTCTCACCGTGCGGCACCTTCAGCGAGGTGTCCCGGACCTCACGCGCCTTCTCACCGAAGATCGCGCGGAGCAGCCGCTCCTCCGGGGTCAGCTCGGTCTCACCCTTCGGGGTGACCTTGCCGACCAGGATGTCGCCGGGGACGACCTCGGCGCCGATCCGGATGATGCCGCGCTCGTCGAGGTCGGCGAGCATCTCCTCGCTGACGTTCGGGATGTCGCGGGTGATCTCCTCCGGCCCGAGCTTGGTGTCCCGGGCGTCGACCTCGTGCTCCTCGATGTGGATCGAGGTGAGCACGTCCTGCTGCACGAGGCGCTGCGACAGGATGATCGCGTCCTCGTAGTTGTGCCCCTCCCAGGTCATGAACGCCACGAGCAGGTTACGCCCGAGCGCCATCTCGCCCTCGTCGGTGCACGGACCGTCGGCGATGACCTGACCGGCCTCGACGCGGTCGCCCTCGAAGACCACCGGCTTCTGGTTGACGCAGGAGCCGGCGTTGGAGCGGCGGAACTTGTGCAGCAGGTACGTCCGGCGGTGGCCGTCGTCCTGGTGGATGGTGATGTAGTCGGCGCAGAGGTCCTCGATGACACCGCCGACCTCGGCCACCACGACGTCACCGGCGTCGACCGCGGCACGGTACTCCATGCCGGTGCCGACCAGCGGCGACTCCGCCTTCACCAGCGGCACGGCCTGCCGCTGCATGTTCGCGCCCATCAGGGCCCGGTTGGCGTCGTCGTGCTCGAGGAACGGGATCATCGCGGTCGCGACCGAGGTCATCTGCCGCGGCGACACGTCCATGTAGTCGACGGCCGAGGGCGGTACGTCCTCGGTCTCGCCGCCCTTACGACGGACCAGGACCCGATCCTCGGCGAAGGTGCCGTCCGCCAGCAGCGGCGCGTTGGCCTGCGCCTTGACGAACCGGTCCTCCTCGTCCGCGGTCAGGTAGTCGATCTGGTCGGTGACCCGACCGTCGACGACCTTCCGGTACGGCGTCTCGATGAAGCCGAACGGGTTGACCCGGGCGAAGGTGGACAGCGCGCCGATCAGGCCGATGTTCGGGCCTTCCGGCGTCTCGATCGGGCACATCCGGCCGTAGTGCGACGGGTGCACGTCCCGGACCTCGAAGCCGGCCCGCTCCCGGGACAGACCACCCGGGCCGAGCGCGCTCAGCCGTCGCCGGTGGGTCAGGCCCGCCAGCGGGTTGGTCTGGTCCATGAACTGGGACAGCTGCGACGTACCGAAGAACTCCTTGATCGCCGCCACCACCGGGCGGATGTTGATCAGGGTCTGCGGCGTGATCGCCTCGACGTCCTGGGTGGTCATCCGCTCGCGGACGACCCGCTCCATGCGGGAGAGGCCGACCCGGACCTGGTTCTGGATGAGCTCGCCCACGGTACGCAGGCGACGGTTGCCGAAGTGGTCGATGTCGTCGGCCTCGTAGCCCTCCTCACCGGCGTGCAGCCGGCAGAGGTACTCCACGGTGGCGACGATGTCGTCCTCGGTCAGCGTGCCGGTGGTGATCGGCACCTGCACTTCGAGCTTCTTGTTGAACTTGTACCGACCGACCTTGGCGACGTCGTACCGCTTCGGGTTGAAGAAGAGGTTGTCGAGCAGGGTCTGGGCGTTCTCGCGGGTCGGCGGCTCGCCAGGGCGGAGCTTCCGGTAGATGTCGAGCAGCGCCTCGTCCTGGCCGGCGATGTGGTCCTTCTCCAGGGTGGTCATCATCAGCTCGGACCAGTCGAACCGCTCGCGGATCTGCTCGGCGGACCACCCGATCGCCTTCAGCAGGACGGTGACGGCCTGCCGGCGCTTACGGTCGATACGGACACCGACGGTGTCGCGCTTGTCGATGTCGAACTCCAGCCAGGCACCCCGGCTCGGGATGACCTTGACGCTGGAGAGGTCGCGGTCGGAGGTCTTGTCCGGCTGCTTGTCGAAGTACACGCCCGGCGAGCGGACGAGCTGGCTGACCACGACGCGCTCGGTGCCGTTGATGATGAAGGTGCCCTTCGGCGTCATCATCGGGAAGTCACCCATGAACACCGTCTGGCTCTTGATCTCGCCGGTGGTGTTGTTGGTGAACTCCGCGGTCACGAACAGCGGCGCGCAGTAGGTCAGGTCCTTCTCCTTGCACTCCTCGATCGAGGCCTTGACCTCGTCGAAGCGCGGTGCCGAGAAGGAGAGCGACATGGTGCCGGAGAAGTCCTCAATGGGACTGATCTCGTCGAGAATCTCCGCGAGACCCGAGCGTGCGTGCGGGTCATCAGCTGACCGGCCCTGCCAAGCCTCGTTGCCGACGAGCCAGTCGAAGGACTCGTTCTGGATGGCGAGGAGGTTGGGGACCTCGAGGTGTTCGGTGATCCTGCCGAATGAGACACGGCGGGGAGCGAAAGCGCTCGACGTACGACTGGTCTTCGCAGGGCGGGAAGCTGCCAAGATGCGTCCTTCCGAGGACCGGTGCTGCAGAACGGCTGGTACGCGTGCACTCCAATGACCCCACTTGAAATATCCTCAATCGGACATTCCGAGCAGGGGTCGAGATCGGAAGGCAGCGCAAACTAGCAGTGTAGCCGAAAGGCTAACCGCTGTCCAGCCCACCCCGCGGGTCGCCACGGAACGTGCCTCGGGACCCCTCGAACGGGGTCGACCGGGCCGCTCGGAACGCGGCGCTCCCGCTGGACCGCCCGAAGCGTAGCGGCACGGTGCTACCGCTGGCCTTACCCGGGCGTGGCCGTCGCAAGCGTGGAAGGTCTTGCTGTGTCAGCGTGCCTGTCGGGCCGGGGTTCCGTCAAGGGCTGATCACCCGCCAGAGAGCTCTTTCCCAGCGGGGTGCGACCGTCCGACACCGCAGCGTCACCACCCCTGGCGATCAAATCCCTGCTCACGGCCACTACCGGCCGCTGACACCAACGCAACGGGCGGTGACCCGTTTCCGGATCACCGCCCGTTGGCACGCGGTGTGTGCCTCAGCTCACGTGAGCCGGGGCACCGCCGAGGCGAGCGTCAGGTCACTTGAGGGTGACCTTGGCGCCCTCGCCCTCGAGCTTGGTCTTGGCCTTCTCCGCGGTCTCCTTGTTGACCTTCTCCAGGATGGCCTTCGGCGCGGACTCGACCGCGTCCTTGGCCTCCTTGAGGCCCAGGCCGGTCAGCTCACGCACGACCTTGATGACCTGGATCTTCTTGCCACCGTCGGACTCGAGGACGACGTCGAACTCGTCCTTCTCCTCCTCGACCGGGGCGGCCGGGCCGGCCGGGCCGGCCACGCCGGCGACGGCGACCGGAGCGGCGGCGGTGACCTCGAAGGTCTCCTCGAACTGCTTCACGAACTCGGAGAGCTCGATCAGCGTCATCTCCTTGAACGCGTCGAGCAGCTCGTCGGTGCTGAGCTTCGCCATGTCTGGCGTCCTTTCCTAAATCTACGGAAGATCGAACCGGGGTGCCGGGAGGCCTCAGGCCTGCTCGGCACCTTCCTTCTCGCGCTTGTCCTGCAGAGCGGCCGCCAGACGGGCGGTCTTCGACAGCGGGGCCTGGAACAGGGCCGCGGCCTTGCTCAGGTTGCCCTTCATCGCGCCGGCCAGCTTCGCCAGCAGCACCTCACGGGACTCCAGGTCGGCGAGCTTCGTGACCTCGGCCGCGGAAATGGCCTTGCCCTCGAAGACACCGCCCTTGATGACGAGCTTCGGGTTGGCCTTCGCGAAGTCACGAAGCCCCTTCGCCGCCTCGACGACGTCGCCCGAAACGAAAGTCAGCGCGGTAGGACCGGTGAACAGCTCGTCGAGGCCGCTGATGCCAGCGTCCGTCGCGGCGCGCTTGGCCAGCGTGTTCTTGGCGACCGTGTACGTGGTCTCCTGGCCCAGCGAGCGCCGCAGCTGGGTCAGCTGGGCGACCGTCAGACCGCGGTACTCGGTCAGCACGGTGGCGCCCGCGCCACGGAACTGTTCGGTCAGCTCGGCGACGGCGGTGGCCTTGTCGGCCCGGATCGGCTTGTCCGCCATGTCCCTCCTCTCTCGTTGCGCCAGGCTGGTCACCATCGAAGCCGGGCGGCGTCGGTGGTGGCGGAGGATCGCGATCAACGAGAGAAGCCCCGGCGCAGGGCGCACGGGGCGAGGGCCAGCCGGTGGATCGTGGTCGGCGGACCACATGCCATCGAGCCGGATGTCGCTTGCCGCCCTACGCGGGTCGCCCGTGTGACGCGGGACCTTCGACCGTGCCGGAGCACGGTGACCAGCGGTCTCTGGGTGGTACCTCATCCATGAGAACACGGATGACGTCCGAAAGACTACGCGACGCTTCTCCGGTCACCAAATCGCCCCCGACGTGGGCCCGGTCACCCCCGAAAGCCCGCCCGGTTCACCGCGCGACCCGCCCGGTCACCCCGACAACCCGCCCGGTCACCCCGGCGATCCGCGCCGGGACCGGCCCGACCGGCCCGGCCGGTCACCGCCCGGCGGCGGGACTCAACCCCGTGACCGGCGACGCCACCCGTACCCGGCGAGCACCACCGCCGCCCAGAGCACCGCCCAGCCGGTCAACCCGACGGCCGCCACGGCGTCCACCCCGCCGCTGGTGGCCCGCGCGGTCGCCAGAAGCGGGGGCGCCAGCCAGGGCAGCACCGCGTCGGCACGACCGGCGACCAGCGCGCCGACCACACCCACCGCGAGCACCGCCACGCCGTACCCGAGGCTGCCGGCGCACGCCCGGCTGGCCAGCGCGCCGAGCGCCACCGCCGCCGGCACGGCGAGCAGATGGGCCCAGACCCCCAGGGCGATCCCGACCGGCACCGACCGGTCACCCGCCGCCTCCGGGCCGGCGAGCCCACCCAGCGGCCAGGGCAGCACCAGCGCGAGCAGCACCAGGCCCAGCGCCGCCACGGTGGCCGCGAGCAGACCTGCGGCCTGCTCCCGGTGGCGGCCCCCGACCGCCACCACCGCCAACCGCCGCTGCACGTCCGGTTCCACGTCCAGCACCAGCTTCGTTTGCCAGGCCAGCACCGGGAAGAGCAGAACCGCGGAGACCCCGTACGCCTCGGCCGGCTCGGCGCGGCCACCGCCGTAGAGGACGCCCAGCACGACCAGGCCGGTCAGCAGGGGCGCCAGCGCCCGTCCGGTACGCAGGAACCCGGCCAGCCGGAACCGGACCAGCGCGCTCACCGGGCCACCCGGCCGCTCGGGGCGCCCGTACCCGGGGCGGCCGGATCGGTCCCGCCGGCGGCGGTGGAGTCGACGGCGCGGGACTCGGTGGCGGTGTCGGGGCGTACCCGCAGCACCTGGTGACCGGCGGAGCGCAACCGGGCGACGGTGCCGGCGACCCGGGCGGCGGGGACCGCGACCTCGACCACCACCATCTCCGCCGGGCCCGCCGACCGGCTCTCGGTGACCGTGCCGTCGGTCACCGTCCAGCACCGTGCCCCGGGCAGCCGGACCGTCTCGTTGCGGTGGTCGCTGACCAGCACCCGACCGCCGGCGGCCAGCACCTCGTCGATCACCAGCGGGACCAGTTCCCGGGCCGCCGCGTCCAGCCCCTCCCAGGGCTCGTCGAGGACCAGCAGGCCGGGGGTACGGAGCATCGCCTGGGCCAGGCCGACCTTCTGGGCGGTCCCCTTCGACAACTCCGGCAGGCGGACCGCGCGGAAGCCGGCGATGCCCAGCCGGGACGTCCACTCGTCCACCGCCCGCGCGGCCCCGGCGGCCGACAGCCCGGCCACCCGGCCCATCGCGGTGAGGTAGTGCGCCACGGTGAACGGCTGGTCGGCGGGGAACCGCTCCGGGACCCAGCTGACGTGGGCGGGGCGTCCCTCGACCCGGCCCCGGGTCGGTCGGAGCACCCCGGCGGCGACCTGGAGCAGCGTGGACTTGCCGGCCCCGTTACGGCCGAGCACGACCGCCACCTCCCCCGGGCCGACCTCCGCGTCGGCCTCCCGCAGCACCCACGGACCCCGCCGGTGGTACCGCAGCGACACGTTCCGCAACCGCATGGCACAGAGGGTGCCACAGTGGAGACGGATCGGGGCGCCGCCACCGACGTGACGACGCCCCGATCCTCCGACTACCCAGTGGCTCAGCCCTCGGCCGAGACCTCCTGGAGGTTCTTCACCAGGTTCGGGTCGACCGGCACGCCGGGGCCCATGGTGGTGGTCAGGGTGACCTTCTTGAGGTACTTGCCCTTCGCGGCGGACGGCTTGACCCGCAGCACCTCGTCGAGGACGGCCGCGTAGTTGTCGATCAGCTGCGCCTCGGAGAAGGACGCCTTGCCGATGATCAGGTGGAGGTTGGAGTGCTTGTCCACCCGGAAGGCGATCTTGCCGCCCTTGATGTCCGCGACGGCCTTGGCGACGTCCATGGTCACCGTGCCGGTCTTCGGGTTCGGCATCAGACCGCGCGGGCCCAGGATCCGCGCGATCCGGCCGATCTTGGCCATCTGGTCCGGCGTGGCGATCGCCGCGTCGAAGTCGAGCCAACCACCCTGGATCCGGGCGACCAGCTCGTCGGTGCCCACCTCGTCCGCACCCGCCCCGGCGGCCTCCTCGGCCTTCGCGCCGGCGGCGAAGACGATCACGCGGGCGGTCTTACCGGTGCCGTGCGGCAGGTTGACCGTGCCGCGGACCATCTGGTCCGCCTTACGGGGGTCGACGCCGAGGCGCATGGCGACCTCGACCGTGGCGTCGAACTTGACGTTGGTGGTCTCCTTGGCGAGCTTGACCGCCTCGGCCGGGGTGTAGAGCTTGGACCGGTCGATGACGTCGGCGGCCTTGCGGTAGCTCTTGCTGCGCTGCATGTTCTGACTACTCCTGTGGTCTCTGGCGGGCCGCGTACGTCACGCGCCCTCCCACGATTGGTTCTGGTCCGTGGTCGCCGACGTCAGTCGTTGACGATGATGCCCATCGACCGGGCGGTGCCGGCGATGATCTTCTCAGCCTGGTCGAGGTCGTTGGCGTTGAGGTCGGCCATCTTCTTCTCGGCGATCTCACGCAGCTGGGCGCGGGTGACCGAGCCGACCTTGTCCTTCTGCGGGACGCCGGAGCCCTTCTGCACACCGGCGGCCTTGATCAGCAGCCGGGCGGCGGGCGGGGTCTTCAGCACGAAGGTGAAGGTCCGGTCCTCGTACACGCTGATCTGGGCGGGGACGATGTCGCCCCGCTGCGACTCGGTCTGCGCGTTGTAGGACTTGCAGAACTCCATGATGTTCACGCCGTGCTGGCCGAGCGCGGGACCGACCGGCGGCGCCGGAGTGGCCTGGCCCGCCGGGAGCTGAAGCGTGAACGTCTTGACGAGCTTCTTCTTCGGAGGCATGTCTCTTCCTGGGGCTTGGAACTGGGAAAGTGGATCCGACGCCACCTGCGCGGCCGCGCACGGTCAGCACGACAGGGCGGGGGCGACGTTCAAGGGTAGCGCAGCCCGCTCCCGCCCCGCTCAGAGGGCCGGACAGTCGCGGGTACGGGTCGGGGGCGGCGGGCCTCGCCCGCCGCCCCCGACCCGACGCGTCAGATCTTGGTGACCTGGTTGAAGTTCAGCTCGACCGGCGTCTCCCGGCCGAAGATCGAGACGAGCACCTTGAGCTTCTGCTGGTCGGCGTTGATCTCGCTGATCGTCGCCGGCAGCGAGGCGAACGCGCCGTCGGTCACCGTGACCGAGTCACCGACCTCGAAGTCGAGGACCCTGACCTCGGGCTTGGCCTTCTTCTGCTCGGTCTCCACCGCCGGGGCCAGCCACTTCAGCACCTCGTCGAGGGAGAGCGGAGCCGGCCGGTCGGCCCGGTCGGTCGCGCCCACGAACCCGGTGACCCCCGGGGTGTTGCGGACGCAGGAGTACGACTCGGCGGTCAGCTCCATCCGGACCAGGATGTAACCGGGGAAGACCTTGGCCTGGATCTGCGAACGCTTGCCGTTCTTGACCTCGACCTCTTCCCGGGTCGGCACCTCGACCTGGTAGATGTAGTCCTCCATGTCGAGGGACGTGATCCGGGTCTCGAGGTTGGTCTTGACCTTGTTCTCGTAGCCCGCGTAGGAGTGCACCACGTACCAGTCGCCCGGCGCGTAGCGCAGCTTCTGCCGCAGCTCGGCGACCGGGTCGTAGTCCTCCTCCGGGGCCGGCTCGGTCAACGCGAACTCCGGCTCGCTGGCGGCCTCGACCGACTCGTCACCCGCCGCCGTCACCACCGAGGACTGCTCGTCCGCGGGTCCGGCGGTCTCGTCGTAATCAGGCACGCTCGCTCACTTCCGTCACTATCTTGGTCAGCTGGATCCGCCGAAGACCAGCAGCGCGCCCTTGGCGAACACGAAGTCGAATCCGACAACGATCGCGGTGACCACCGTCACGAACGCGACCACCACCGCGGTGTAGGTCAGCAGCTCCTTGCGGGTCGGCCAGATGACCTTACGCAGTTCGGCCACGACCTCGCGGAAGAACCGCGCGAAGCGCCCGAACAATCCGACCTTGTCGTCCGACCTGGTCCTCGGCTTGCTGTCGGCGGACTCGGCCTTGGTCCGCTCACGGGTGGCGGTGCCGCCCCGGGAGACCGGCTCGTCCGCGTCGGTGGCGTCGTCGTCGGCCCCACCCTCGACGATGTTCTCGTCGTCGAGACGGTCGTCGCCGGCGTCCTCGCCGCGCCGCTTGTTGTCGGCCACTTCGCCCTCCGTCGCGGATGTCGGGTCGTACGCCGTACGGCGCACGCGGCGTTGGTCACGCCGGCCGGACCAAACCGTCCCGCGACGGGCCGCGGCCGGCGGATCAGCTAGCGGTGCCCGATGCCTCGGGGCCACCCCGCTGACGCCACCACCACGGGCCGAACGCCGCCGGCTGGCGGCGCGACCCACGGGAACGGTCAGGCCTGAGGCGCAGGGGTGACAGGACTTGAACCTGCAGCCTGCGGTTTTGGAGACCGCTGCTCTGCCAATTGAGCTACACCCCTGTGCGGCAACGCTCGCCCCGCCACGACACGCAGGTCGTCGCAGGGGTCACTTGCCCCACGGCGGACCAGTGTACGGGTACCGACCCGACTTTCCCAACCGGTCTACCCCTCGCGGGTCGAAACCCAGGTCAGCGGGGTGCCCGGATGGTCGCCCGGGCCTGGGCGAGCACCTTCTCGCCCCCGCAGGTGGCGATCAGGTCCAGCCGGGTCAACCCGTCCTCGGTGACCTCACGCACCTTCGCGTCGACCACCACCTCGGCCCCCTCGTCGTCGTCCGGCACGACCACCGGCCGGGCGAAGCGGACGTTGTAGTCGACCACCGCGTCCGGCGCACCGGCCCAGTCGGTGACCGCCCGACCGACCAGGGCCATGGTGAACATGCCGTGCGCGATCACGCCGGGCAGCCCCACCCCGGTCGCGAACCGGTCGCTCCAGTGGATCGGGTTGAAGTCGCCGGAGGCACCGGCGTAGCGGACCAGGTCCGCCCGGGTGATCCGGTACGTCTTGGTGGGCAGCTCCATCTCACTCCTCCCCGCGTACGACGATCTTCGACCAGACGGTGACCACCGGCTCGCCGGCCACCGTGGTGACCTCGGTGCGGGTGGTCAGGAAGCCGTGCCCACGCCGGACGGTGGCCTCCTCGATCTCGTTGGCGCAGACCAGCTCGTCCCCGGCGACCACCGGACGGACGTAGGCGAACCGCTGGTCGCCGTGGACCACCCGGCTGTAGTCGACGCCCAGGTCCGGGTCCTCGACGACCTGCCGGCTCGCCGCCATGGTGAGCAGCACCGGGAAGGTCGGCGGGGCGACCACGTCGGCGTACCCGAGCTTGCGGGCGGCCTCCGGGTCGTGGTGGGCCGGGTCGGTGGCCCCGATCGCGGTGGCGAACTCACGGATCTTCTCGCGGCCCACCTGGTAGGGGGCGGTCGGCGGATAGGTACGGCCGACGAAGGACGGGTCCAGTGGCATGCCGAGAACCTACACGTACGCGAAAACGCCGACCCGGTACGCGGGAGCGACGGAATGTCGCGGCCCGCGCCGGATCGGCGTACGCGCGTGACTGGCCCGGCCGGCGGTGTGCCGGCCGCAGGTCAGCGGGTCTCGCGGTGGACGGTGTGCTTGCCGTCCCGGGGGCAGAACTTCTTCAGCTCGATGCGGTCCGGGTCGTTACGGCGGTTCTTGCGCGTGATGTAGTTGCGCTCCTTGCACTCCACACACGCCAAAGTGATCTTCGGCCGGACATCGGTCGCCTTCGCCACGGCGGAGTGCCTTCCTCGCTAAGGATCAACTACGGCGTAGCAGCTTACGCGCTTACTACGCGGACATGCAAAGTGGGCGCCTATGGCGCCCGTTCCACCGACCACCGGCAACAAGCCCGGAGGACGAGAGTAGCGGTGGCCGGACTTGAACCGGCGACACAGCGATTATGAGCCGCTTGCTCTGCCATCTGAGCTACACCGCCGCAGGTGGGCCCAGCCGGACCCTCTGAGCCCCCTTACGGAATCGAACCGTAGACCTTCTCCTTACCATGGAGACGCTCTGCCGACTGAGCTAAGGGGGCCTACCCGATCGCCCCGGGGGGCGTCGCGCACGGGTTACATTACACGGCCCGCCGCCGGAGGTGAAATCGGATCCCCCGGCATTCGCCGTGCGCCGTGTCCGCCCAGGTCAGGGCACCACTCGCAGCCGCCGCACGTCCGCGCCGGGCAGCGGTTCGACCTCCGCCTGGGCACCGAACCACGCCTCCAGGCGCTCGTACGGCAACGGACGGCTGAACAGGAAGCCCTGGCCGATGTCGCAGCCGATGTCCTGGAGCAGTTCCAGGGTCAGCTCGCTCTCCACCCCCTCGGCCACCACGGCCAGCCCGAACTGCTGGGAGAGGGTGACCACGGCGTTGACGATCGCCAGGTCGCCCGGGTCGGTCGCCATGCCCTGCACGAACGAGCGGTCGACCTTCACCTCGTGCACCGGCAGCCGGCGCAGGTGCGCCAGGGAGAAGTACCCGGTGCCGAAGTCGTCCACGGAGAGCCGGACCCCGAGGTCACGGAGCCGGCGCAGGGTCGGAATGGGCCGGTCGGCCCCGTCCAGCACCCCGGTCTCCTTGATCTCGAAGGTGAGCTGCTGCGGCGGCACGTCGTACTCGGTCAGCAGCTCGCGGACCCGGGCCGGGAAGTGCTGGTCGGTGAGGGTACGGGCGGAGAGGTTGACCGCGACGGAGAGCGGCTGCTCGGCGTGCGCCCAGTCCCGGCAGCGCCGCAGCCCTTCGCGGAGCACCAGCTCGGTGAGCCGGCCCAGCTGGCCGGTGTGCTCGGCCACCGCGACGAAGTCCTCCGGCATCACCGCGCCGTGCGCGGGGTGCTCCCAGCGGGCCAGGCACTCGACGCCGACCAGTCGCCGGTCCCGCAGGGTCAGCTTGGGCTGGAAGTAGACCTCCACCTCGCCCGCGTCCAACGCCCGGCGCAGGTCCCCGGCCAGACCCAGGCGACGCAGCGACCGGGACTCCAACGCCGGGTTGAACAACTGGATGCTGCCGGGCGTCGACTTCGCCGCGGTGGCGGCCAGGTCCACCCGTTGCAGCAGGGTGGCGGCGTCGCTGCCGTGGTCCGGGTACACGGCGACCCCGACGGCGGTGTCCACGTCCAGGGTGAGCGCCTCGAAGACCATCTCGTCGCGGATCTGCTCGCGCAGGCCGGCGGCCAGTTCCAGGGCCACCTCGGCGCTCTCCACCCGGAGGGTGACCAGGAACTCGTCCCCGCCGACCCGGCCCACCAGCGCCGAGGACGGGGCCGAGGAGCGCAGCCGCTCGGCGACCTCGACGAGGACCTTGTCCCCGGCGGCGTGGCCGAGGGACTCGTTGACCTGGCGCAGGCCGTCGACGTCGAAGAGCAGGACGGCGACCACCTCGCCCGGGGCGCGGATCCGCACCGCCTCGCCGAGCGCGTCGGTGATCCGCCGCCGGTTGGGCAGCTTGGTCAGCCCGTCGTGGTACGCGTCGTGCCGCAGCCGGTCGACCAGCCGGGAGTTCTCCAGGGCGACGGCGGCGTGCGCGGCCACCGTCTCGAAGACCGGCACGTCGTCCGCGGTGAAATGACCGAGGTCACTGAGCCGGTTCACCACCTCGAGCGTGCCGATCACCGCCTGCCCGGAGCGCAACGGCACCGCGATCACGTCCTTGACCCCGCTGGTCCGCAGGACGGCGTGCAGCCGCTCCTCGCCGTCGAGCCGGGCGCCCCAGGCCAGGGTGCGCCGTTCCCGGCGGGCCTCCTCGCGGACCAGCGCCGGGGTGGGGGCCACGTCCAGCAGGCCCGGATCGTCCACCCGGGCGGTGAGCATGACCTCGGAGTGCCGGCCCTGCGCCGGGAGCCAGAGGGTGGCGTACTCGGCCTGCATGAGCTTGCGGATCCGGCCGAGCAGCACGTCGATGACGGTGCCGTCCTGCCCGCTCGCGGTCATCGCGCGGGTCAGCTCGTACATGTCGCCGAGGGTGCGGTGCTGCCGGAAGAACTGCGCGTAGGAGCGGTAGACCAGCAGCACCGCCACCGCCAGCACGGCGATGAGCAGCAGAGCCCAGGCGTTGGTGTCGATGGCGATCAGGACCACCAGGCCGACCACCACGTTGATCGCGGAGGTCAGCAGCGGCGGCCCGGCGGTGCGGATCACCTCCCAGCCGGCCTGCCAGCCCTGGATCAGCGAGATCACCCCGCTGACCGCGGCCAGCGAGACCAGCGTGTTGACGCTGACCACCCCGAACAGCGCCAGCCAGGTGCCGGGGCCCATGTCCTCCAACGGGGGCAGGGCGACCAGCACCAGCCCGGCCAGCGACACCGAGGCCGCTGTCTTGGCGACGTTGAACCACCGTTTCGTCGCGCTGCTACGCCGCCGGAGCTGCACGATCAGCGCGGCGATCACCGAGATGGCGACCACCGACAGGGGCGGCAGATAGAAGAACGCGAGGACCAGGGGGATCTCGGTGATGGTGACGGCCAGCGCCTGCCGTCGGATGACGAAGTGCAGCACCTGGCTGCCCGCCGCCACGATGGTGACGAGCAGGGCGAGGACGATCCACAGCTTGCCCGGCGGGGGCGGCGCGACGAGTCCGAGGGCGACCGCGCAGACCACCGCGAAGAGACACAGCGGACCGGTGATCAGCCAAGCCTGATCGGTCGATCCGCGCGTCGATGGGCGGGCGCTCGCCATCCAGCTCCCTCGTAACTCATGCCGGACCAGCCCCCAACCAGTGGCCTCTCGGCGTCACTCCCCACGCGGGAGTGGTGTCACTCCCGGGCCGGGAGCGACGTCACCCGCAGCGCGGAAGCGACATCACCCGAGTCACAGGAGCGGCACCACTCGCGGCGCAGGAGTGCTGAGCGGTACCGCTCAGCGCAGCGGCGCGCCCCAGTCGAAGTCGGCCATCGGGGAGGTGGACTCGATCCCGAGGACGCCGCCGGCAACGACGGCCAGAGCCATCAGCGCCAGGACCGCGGCGAAGCGGACAGGCTTCCGACCAGACATCACGTGCTCCTGTCGACAGGGGTGCGGAGAAGATGGATGGAGGTGTCAACGATCGTGCCACAGCGCTCCGATGGAGCAAAGGGGCGCGGGAACGCGCCTTCCGGGATTGCTGTGGTTCAGACCGTTCGTACGTACCCCGACTCCGAATAGCTACCCCTGATTTCGGCGTTCATCTCACCATCTGCACCTTCCCGCTGATGTTGACGCAGTACATGTTTCACCACTAATCCCCAAGATCGTCGTCAAGGGTTCATCCGCTCCACCCACCCCCACCTGCGCCGACGCCCCGTCGACTGTGGAAGCCCCGGCACCGACCACCCAAAATAGAGGCACGTCGAAGAAGTGGGAATGGATGTGACGACTTTCCGCGGAAGCCGACGGATCCGACATCGCCCCGCACCAACACCGCACCTCAGGTAACGAATCGGTGACGGCCCGTCGTGGCGCCCCCGGTGCCGTTCCTGCGGCGGTCGGGCTAGCGGCGCGCGGCGAGGGCGGCACGAACGGCGTCGGCCAGCGAGGTCGGCTCCCGTCCGAGCAACGTCCGCAGGTCGTCACCCTCGACGGACAACTCCCCCACGGCCAACCCCCGGTCGGCGTCGGCGAGCACGGCCGCGTACGGCTCGGGCAGCCCCGCCCCGACCAGCAGTTCGGTGTACTTCTCCACCGGCAGGTCGAGGTAGCCGACCGGCCGGCCGCTCTGGTGGGACACCTCGGCCGCCAGGTCGGTGAGCGTGAACGGTGCGCCGCCCAGCTCGTACACCCGACCGGTGTGCCCCTCGCTGGTCAGGACCTGCGCGGCGGCCTCGGCGTAGTCGGCGCGGGTGGCGGCGGCGACCCGCCCGTCGCCCGCCGCGCCGGCCACCCCGTGCTCCAGGTACGTGTCGAGCTGGCCGGTGTAGTTCTCCAGGTACCAGCTGTTGCGCAGCAGCACGTACGGCAGACCGGACGCCACCAGTTCCTGTTCGGTGGCCCGGTGCTCGGCGGCCAGGATCAGGCTGGAGGTGTCCGCCCTGGCGATGCTGGTGTAGACCACCAGCCCGACGGCGGCCTCCCGGGCCGCGGTGATCACCTGGTGGTGCTGGGCTGTTCGCCGGCCGACCTCGCTGCCGGAGACGAACATCAGCTTCTCGGCTCCGGCGAAGGCGGCCCGCAACGAGTCGAGGTCGTCGTAGTCGGCCGACCGCACCGCCACGCCCCGCTGTTCGAGGTCGGCCAGGCGGGACACGTCCCGGCCGAGCGCGACGATCCGGTCGGCCGGTACGCCGCGATGCAGCAGCGACTCGACGATCAGACGACCGAGGTGCCCGGTGGCACCGGTGACGACGATGGACATGCTGTCCTCCTGTTGAGCGGGTACCTGTTCTCCTGTCTTCCGTCCGCAACGGGAACACCGTCGCCATACTTCCCGTTGGAGAGTAGGCACCTTGAAGTGCGTGACTTACCGGTGGAGAGTGAGACCATGGAACCGGACCCGTTCAACCGCAACTGCGGCAGTCGGCAGGTCATCGACCGGATCGGCGACCGCTGGAGCGTCCTCGTCGTGCTCACCCTCGCCGACGGCGCGAAACGCTACGGCGAGCTGGCCCAGCGCATCGACGGGATCAGCCAGAAGATGCTCACCCAGACCCTGCGTGGGCTGGAACGCGACGGGCTGGTCACCCGGACCGTGCACGCCAGCGTCCCGCCCCGGGTCGACTACGAACTGACCGGCCTCGGCCACAGCCTGGTCGACCTGGTCGCCGGTCTGGAGGCGTGGGCCACCACCCACCTCGGCGAGGTCGAGGCCGCCCGCGCCCGCTACGACACCCGCTGAACGCGACCGCGTGCCCGCCGATCACGGCAGAGAAACCGCAGGTTGCGCCGCATCCCTACCGTCTGCGCCATGGCGTACCAGCCCAACCAGCCGTACCAACCCAACCAGCCCTATCCGCCCTACTCCACGCCCCCGCCACGTCCGCGCCGCACCGCGCGGACGATCGTCATCGTCGTCGCCGTGGTCCTCCTGGTGTGCTGCATCGGCGGGTCGGCCGGCGGCTACTGGATCTACCGTTCCGTCAGCAACGCGGTCGCCCCGGCCTCGGACACCACCCGCACGTACCTCGACGCGGTACGACGGGGCGACAACTCGACCGCCTACGCCCAGCTCTGCTCGTCGACGCGGGACCGAATGAGCGAGGCCGACTACGCCCAGCTCGCCGCCACCCAGCCGAAGCTGCTCACGTACGACATCGACGGCGTGTCGGTGAACAACGTGAACGGCGTGACCACCGGCACCGTCACCGTGCAACTCGGCTACGACGACGGCACCGAACGGACCCAGGTCTACACGCTGGTCAAGGAGGACGGCACTTTCCGGGTATGCGAGTAACCTCAGCCCGCTTTGATCGGGGTACGCAGATCTTGGACAGTTACCGTCGTGTGTGGACGGTAACTGTCCAAGATTCCGCCTGCCGAGGACTGCTCGGCCGCTCGGCCGACGACGACCGGACGGCCCGATTCTCCGCCGCCACCTACCCTGGCGGTATGACACGGGGGAACGAGTCCGGCCCGACGATCGACCCGGCCGAAGACCGACGACGACGTTTCCCGTACCCGGCCGACCGACGACGTTTCCCGTACCCGGCCGATCCGCGCGCCGCGCTCCGGACCGGCTGCGTCCTGCTCGCCTTCGCGCTCATGATCGCCGGCTGGAGTGGGCTGCTGGTGGTGGTCGCCGGTCAGGTCGTACCCGGCTGGGCGCTCGCCGGCGCGGTGCTCGTCGTACCGGTGGTGGTCCGGCTGATCCGGGCTAAAGCACCTGTAACGGACGGGACCGGGCCATCCTGGGTACGGACCCTGCTGTCGACGCTGGCGACCACGGTGACGGCGCTGGGCGTCCTGCTCGGCGCGGCAGCCGACACCGCCGCGACGTACCACGTCCTGGAGCCGGCAGGCCCGGACGGCTGCCGGGCCGTGGTCCGGGAGGTCTCGTTCCTCTTCGCCGGCAGCGGCGACGTTTACGCCGTGGGCAGCCTGGGGGTCGGTCGACGGATGGGTTCCTGGACCGCCGACGACGGATACCAGCCCATCGCCTCCGGCACCTACCGGCTGGAATGGCACGCCGACGGCGGACTCCTGACCGTAGGCGGCCGGAACACCGATCCGGTGATGTCCGACATCGGCACCATCACCTGTTGACCGTTCAGCGCGGGTTGGCGAGTCGGCGGGTGCAGGGTCCGTCGTGGTGGGCGCGGAGCAGGCAGCGCCGGCCGTCGGTGAGGCGGGCGTCGCAGAAGACCCGGTGCCGTACGCCCTGGTCGTCCTCGTGGGAGACGGTGGTCTCGCCGGGGTCGGTGTACGGCAGGACGCGCGCCCAGCGGGCCAGGACCCGGGCCAGGCGTACCGCGCCGGGCAGGTCGCCGGCGAGTACCGGTAGGTGGATGACGAAGCGTTCGGGCATCAGCGGTAGCTCCGCTCGTTGGTGTACTCGGTCTGCCAACGTCGGAGGGCGTCCTTGACCCGGGCGGTCTCCTGGCGGCTGCGGTGCAGCAGGTCGTAGAGGGTGGTCAGGTCGTCGGCGACCCGGTCGAGGAAGTCGGTCACCTCGTCGGGGTCGAGGCCGCGTCGCCACCAGCGGGCCAGCCCGAACCGCCGCCCGCGCACCTGCCACGGCCCGAGCGGGGTGTACGTCCTGGACCGGTACCGGCCGGGTGTGGTCGTGGCTTCCGGCCGGTGGTGCCGGCCGCACGACCGCCGCAACAACGTCCGCATACTTCGCCCTCTTCCGTGAGATGACGTGGAAGGGGTGGTCCGTCCGCCCGCCGCGCACGGGCGGACCACCCCGGCCCTGCCACCGCAGCCCCATTCGGCAGTACGGCACCAGAGCCAGCCTTCTGTCTATCCCCCTAGACACTTGAGTCGGATTCACAGTCGACACGTCTAGGGGGATAGACAGAACGGTAGGCGAGGTAGAGTAAAGCGTCAAGGGGGCTAGACACTCTTAGGTCAACGCGAGAGGCGATATGCCGGGCGAAGTGGACAGAATTGCCGCAATCCGTGATCCGTACGAACTGCTGCGGGAGGCCACCGTTCGCATGGCAGCGGCTCAGGAGGAGGTGACCGAGCTTGCCCGACTACGCCGGCGGGTCATCCAGGACCTGCACGACTCGGGAATGTCGTACGCCCGCATCGCGCAAGAGGTGGGCCTGACGCGCGGTCGCATCCACCAGATCCGGCACGCCGGCCCAGCGCCCGAAGGCGCGTTCCTCGGATCGGGACGCGTCGTCATCGCGACACCGCTGAAGAAGGAGGCGATCAGGAGCCGTCCGGTCGTCGCCATCGAGGATGTCGCCGCCGCTCAACGGCTCGGCGAACTTGCGCGCAGTCTGGGATTGGAACCATCGTTCGAACACGTCCCGGCCGACGGAGCAGTCGACCTCAACCGGCCGAACCTGGTGGTGATCTGCGGCCCGCGCATCTCCGAACCCGTGGCCCGAGTCCTCGCCCAGGATCCGATCCTGCAATTCGAGCGAGCCAGCGACGGCACCTGGACACTCGTCGACCGAACCACCGGCACCGTCCACCGGTCCGGCCAGGACCAGGACCCACCGGTCGCCTCGGACGTCGCCTACCTGGGCCGACTGCCCCGGCCCGACGGACATGGCTCGCTCATCGTCCTCACCGGTATTCATCCGCCCGGCTCGCTCGGCGTGGTGCACCTGATCTGTACGCAGATCACCGAACTCTTCGCCCAGGTCAACACGGCCAACTTCTCCGTGCTGGTGGGCACCGAGTACGAACCGGGTACGAACGAACCCCACGAGGTCACGCTCCTCACGCCGTTCTACCGGCTGGAGGAAGCCTGAGCATGCAGGTCACCATGGCGACCGCTCCCGCCAAACCCGACCAGCCCAACGAAGACTTCACCGGTGCCGTCCCCAACGCAGTCGTGCTCCTCGACGGGGCGGGTTTGTCCGGCACCACGTCGACCTGTGTCCACGGCGTCGCCTGGTACACCCGCCGCCTCGGTGCGGCACTGCTCTCCCGACTGGCTGCCAGGTCCGACGCCGACCTCACCGCTCTGGTGAGCGATGCCATCGCGGAGGTGGCAGACAGCCACCGTGACACCTGCGACATCGACGACCCGAGCACTCCGTCCGCGACCGTCGTCGTCTTCCGGGTCCACGGTGACCGTGCCGACTACCTGGTGCTCGCGGACTCCATTCTCGTTGTCGAACTGGACGGGAAGAGCCCACTCGTCATCACCGACGACCGTGAGGCGGACATCGGGCGGCGTTACCGGGCCGCCATGGATGCCGCCGTCAACGACACCCCAGAACACCAGCAAGCCCGCCGCGCGTACGTCGAAGCCATGCGCGACCATCGGAACCAGCCCGGCGGCTTCTGGGTGGCCGCAGCCGACCCACGGGCAGCGGCGGAAGCCCTCACCGGAAGCCTGCCCACCGACCACCTCACCTCCGTGACCCTGCTGAGTGACGGCGCCAGCAGACTCGTCGACCGGTTCCATCTCGCGAACTGGCCCGAACTTCTGGCCCTGCTAGCCACAGCGGGACCGGCCGAGATCATCCGACGGGTCCGCGACGCGGAGACCAGCGATCCACACGGTGCACGGTGGCCGCGCGGCAAGACCTTCGACGATGCCACCATCACCTACTGGAGTGGCCTCAGGAAAGGTGGCGGCGGTGAAGCGGACTGACCACCGGGCGGTCAGCCGGGCAGGACTGGCCCGGATGGCGGCGTTGGCGCTGCTCTGGGGCTCGGGCTTCCTCTGGATCAAGCTGGCGTTGCGGGGCTTCAACCCGGTGCAGATCGTCTTCGCGCGGCTGCTGCTCGGGTTCGTCGTCCTCGCGCCGCTGGTGCTGTCGCGCGGCCTCGGCTTCCCGCGCGGCTGGCGGGTGTGGGGGCACCTGTTCGTCGCCGCCCTGGTCGCCAACGCGATCCCGTACGTGCTGTTCGGTATCGGGGAACAGACCGTCGGGTCGAACGTCGCCGGGGTGCTGAACGCGACCACCCCGCTGTGGACCCTGCTGCTGGCGTTCCTGGTCGGTGTGGACCGGTCGGTGACCTGGCGGAAGGGGGCCGGGTTCGCGCTCGGGTTCCTCGGGGTCGTGGTGATCTTCTCGCCCTGGGAATCCGCCAACGAGATCGCGAGCTGGGGTGGCCTCGCCTGCCTCGCCGCCGCCGCCAGCTACGGCGTCAGCTACGTCTACATGGGCCGGTACCTGGCCGGTCGGGGAATCAGCCCGATCGTGCTGTCCGCGAGCCAGCTCGGCGCGGCGACCGTACTGCTCGCCCTGGCCATGCCGTTCGCCGGACTGGAACCGCCGGTCTGGCGGGCCGACGCCGTGCTCAGCCTGCTCGTCCTCGGTGTCCTCGGCACCGGCCTGGCGTACGTGCTGAACTACCGCATCATCAGCGACGAGGGCGCCACCGCCGCCTCCGTGGTCACCTACCTGCTGCCGATCGTCGCCGTAATGCTGGGATGGATCGTGGTGGACGAGCCGGTCACCGGCGCGATCCTGGCCGGCGTCGGCCTGGTCCTCGTCGGCGTCGTCCTCACCCGCCGCCGCACCGCCCGCTAGCCACCGGTCGATCCGGTGCCGGCCTTCCCGGTCGCCGGTCTTCTCCGGTCGCTCGCCTTTCCGGCTTGCGGGGCGAAGGCACGATGGCCCGATGGCCCTGACCACACCACGTCCAATCCCCTGGATGACCGCCGGTGCCGTACTGCTGCTGATGCTCGGTGGGAGCCTGCTGTGGTTGCCGATCCACACCCAGCTCGAGTTGGACGACTGGATGACCGAGTTACGCAGCGACGGCGTTCCGGCGCAGGCGGTCGTCCACAACCGGGTGACGGAGGACGGCGGGAACCGGTCCAGCCCGTCGACCACCATGTACTTCCGCTATGAGATTGCCGGCCGGACCCACGAGGCGGAGGTCGGCTGCGTCGAAGTGTGCCGGAACAGGGGCGAGACGGTCACCATCTGGGTGAACCCCGCCGACCCGAGTGACTTCGTCACCGACTTCGACCAGCTCAGCGGGCACCGGGGACGGGTGCAGGGCGTACTCGGGGCGGTCGGGTTCGGGCTCCTGCTGGTGGCGGTGCCGCTGACGTTGTCGCGTATCCCGTTCCGGCGCTGGGTTCCGGGCCGCCCGACCCGGGAGCGGCGGAATCGGTCCCGGACACCGACCGATGACCGGGCGTTCATCAGTCGCTCGAAGCACAAGCGGGGCAGTCGCCGGTGACGGGGCGATCCGTCCGCACACGACGTCGAACTAGGGCTGAGCTTCGTGTGGACGTCTGTGTCCCGACCCCCGGCTGGCACCGTGGGGTCCAACGGAATCGTCGAACGTTGGAGAATCGATCGGATGGAGACCTGGCGTCTGCTGGCGGGTGTCGTCGCATGTCTGGCCGTGGGCCTCGCGGGTATCGCACTGGCCACCAATTTTCGCGGCGTTGCGGAGTGGCACGTGCGACAGTCGATGGCATTCGCCTCGGCCCCGCTACGGCAAGTTCCGCCGTGGCGTTGGCTGCCCGAAGTGCCGTACGAGAAGCGGCTGGCACGCCTGATCCTGCTGGACCGCGCGATCGGCATCGTGTTCGCCGCTGCCGGCGTCCTGGCCGTTCTCGCCTACGGCTCCGCCACCAACACGCCCCTGACCGGCACCGGTCGTGTGACCATGAAGTTTGGTCATGACACGCCGGGCAGGGGGACAACAACTTCTTGGTCAACGCCCAGCAGCAGGGGATCAACGACAGCGGCCCCCGAGCAGCATTGCTGCTGTTCAAGGGCCGTAGTCGCACCTGATGGCGGGTAAAGGATTCGAACCTGTGTGCCTTTTCGCGACGGATCTACAGTCCGTCCGCGTTCCGGGCAAGCGGTGAACTGCCAACTGCGCACACGTGACGTCCGCTGCGGCAACCCAAAATCCTGCCACCATCTGCCGCAGTGGCAGGCGTCCTAGCTCACTTCATGCTTGGCCCCGACGGGTCATCCCCAAGGCGTGCCGGTAGAGGTCGGGCACCCGGAACCGACGGACCTCTTCCTGAGTACCTTCATGCACCGCTATCAGACCCACCTCTAGCGCCAGTTCGAGCTGTTCCAGCGCATTCGGATTCACGGCCTCAATGTCACCAGGGACAAGTGGGGTACGACCGACCACCTCCAAGGCATCGACCATCGCCTTGAGTTCGGGAAACTCCTCGTGGAGCGCCCCTACGGCCTCCGCACTGACCTGCTCCAGGCTGGGGACGAGCGCACGTGGCCGTATGACGCTCTGGTCATAGGAGCCCCGCTCCACCATTTCCCACTCCACTGCCGTGGCGAACAGTTGGGAAAGAGTCCGAGGGCTATGATCACCCTGACCATCGGCGAGCCTGTTCCATACCCAGTTGCGGGTAAAAGTGGTCTTGGCACCCTTCATGCGCTCGCCAATCAGGACGTTCCACGCTTGAAATACCTCTTCAGTCCGCCAGGCATCCACATCGGAAGCAATTCCAATGTCAGTCAGAATTGCCTGAAACGCTCTACTCCGGACCGCCTGCTTCAGCACAGTCTTGAAGTAGTCTGCCTGGTCTCTCCATCGAAGCTGCACGTAGCGTCCGAACAGGTGGCTCTTGTTTTCGAACTGCAACTGTTGCCAGATATCGAGACGCAATAGCACCTTGAAGGACAAGTTCTCCAGCCGCGTCTCAGCCTCGGTAAGGAATGTGAACAGACCGGCGACTGCTTCTGTTCTCCGGTTGCGACTAGCCACGTCGTTTCCGAAACCAGTATCCAGCCCGTCGAACAGGAGGAACCTCGGCGCCGGCAGACTCTTATCAAGGTCTCGAAGCCACCGGGCAGCAAGCAGCCCTGCCTGCGCATCCTCCATCATCTTAATGACGGTCTCGACGACAAAAAGTTCATCCGTATGCCCTGGCTGCACAAAATCATCTACATCGATTTTGAACCGCAAAGGTGGCGTGGTTTCAGGCCGTCTAGGCAGCGCCAAGAAGGTAGCTAGAGCGGTATAACAAGCCCAGAAACGCGACCACCCTGCCCCTCGCGCAATTAATGCATCATCGACCGCAGCAAACCCTTCGACGCCAAGCACCCATGGGAACCTATTGCGGAATGTATGAGGGCACATGACTACGACCGGCGGATCGCCGCCAGGACGGTCCAGCAGCCATCGAAAGACAGCCGTCTTGCCCGTCCCCTTCCGCCCAATTACGAGCGGATATTGCGAGTCTGATGCCTGTATGGCTACGCGGGTCTTGACAAAGTCATCGAGGAGGTTCTCGTGGACCTCTGCCTGCCCGCGAGAAAAGTTCAACTCGCGAAGCGCTTCACGCTTACCGCTTAAACGGACCGTGCCTTGAGACGAAGATTGCGGCAGCAGCTGCTCAAGCCAGTCGACAACCGGACCGTATGACTCGTCTACCGCCGGCGAAACCTCCATGAAGTCTTTGAATGCCATATCGGGCGAATAGCTGACACTGTGAGTCAACTCGTCGGCCTGCAGGGCGCCGACATCCAAAGAGCGCCGGTCAGCAGCCTTAGCGAGCCAACTGTCAATCCACGTTAGCGCACGCTCGCGAACCCGGCCAGCAGAGGGACCGGGTGGAACAGGCGATACGAGAAACCTCGGTTCCGGCGAAATTGTACGCACACCGTCCGAACGCCTTGTTCTAGCAGCTAGAAGTGACTGAACCAGCAACTCGGTACCCAATTGAGCCTGCGGATGCGGAAAGAAGCAGACGACCGCTAGGTCGGATATATCAAAGAGCAGCGGCGCACTAATAGGCGATATTCCAGTGCGGGAGTCTACAAGGATGAGTTCGGGCTGTATGGAGGATACGGATGCCAAATCAAACAGCGCGTGTAGAGGGTTACTCTCCTCGACGTACCAATTCTCTGGCTCAAGGAGTCGCAGGCGTTGTGCATAGTCAGCCCCGAGCCGACCGGAGGGAAGGCAATAAAGCTCTTCAGCCTCACTCACCCGCTGCACATGATCCCTAATGTCGACCTCATCCCCCCGCTCAAGGGCTAGCAGCAAGGGGAGAACCCCCTGCCCGGGACTAGGCTCGGTGAGACGCATCAGATGATGCAGCCCAGGCGCTTCAAAGTCCATGTCGATGCAGAGAACGCGCCGGCCACGTGACGCAAGTATCCGTGCAGCAGCGGCCAACGCTGTTGTTCGACCAACGCCGCCACGAAGGCTGTAGAAGGTGACAACTGCGGGAGAAACGATGTCTTCGTCTAGATCGCTTGCGAAGAGGAGCGGCAGGTTCGATGATTGGCCAAGCGCATCGGACCAAACCGGCAATGCGCCTTCAACTTCTCGTGGCGGAGGACCATACCACTCCTCTTCTGCCGATGTAAGTAGTTCCGCAGCCTCTACCTGCCCCTCTAAACCACTAAGGAGCAGGTTACGCCTTTCCACATCCGACAGACCGGCTAGGGAATCGCTGACCAGCCGTACGCGCCAGCCGTTCTCCATCCCGCGTGCGATGTGAACACGAAGGTCGGCCACACCGCTGTTCAGGCCATTCTGTTCCAGCGCGCGCTTTACGGCATCCGCATCGGACTGTTCGGGGTTCATGACTTCCTTCCGCTGTTCCGAAGCGGGCGAGCGTACCTAACCCGGCGTGTCACGATGCCGGCCAGTTCGATCGCTCCGTTGAGCAAGTCTCTCGGCGCATGTGGCGAGTCCACTATGCAGGTATATCTGATGCTCGTGCTCCAGTAGTCCAGGAACGCGCGCTTGTGACCCCCGATGTCTTCTCTGCGGAGACCAGCTGCGTCCCACAACCCCTGTAGATCATGTCCAGCTTGCCCGGATCGCGGGAATGGCTTGCCCGACCGGTTGAGAAGGTCCTTCAACTTGCACTCGATGACGTAGCCAGCCAGGTAGAGAGCCCCGCACAGATGCCCCCCATCCGCTAGATGCTTCGCCTCGGTCGCACGCATCCGCGCAGCGTCCTCATACACGCCGATGGCTCCTCTCCCCGTCAGGCGTCCCCTAACCTATGCGTTCGGGCCGCTGCGCCCAAGTGCCTGGTCGGCCCGTCGTCTATCAGGCGGGCTGCTGGGGCAGCCTGCTCGGTAATGACCTACTCGGTCCGTTCATCCGAAGGCGTCACCGATCTTGTCGTTCATGGTGTCGTCTCCCCCGTCGATGCAGCTGGCGTAAACCCGGAGCAGCACCGCGACGCCGTGGCCCAAGCGCCGAGCGACCTCGGTCGGTGGGACGCCGGCATTCAGCCAGAGCGAGACCGTCGCATGCCGCAGTCCGTAGGGCGACCGACGAGCGGTGGGGCGACCTGCGATTCGGTCAGCACCTTCTCGCGGGCGAACTTCCACCACCGGTCGTAGACCAACTCGGAGAGCGGTCCGCCCGCCGTGCTTCCCCGGAAGAGCCGACCATCCGAGCCGACGCCGTGATTCTCGGAGTGCGCGGCCAGCAGCTCGATGATCCGGGGTGGAATCGGGACCGTGAGGTTTCCTGCCGCTCGGTGCTTAAGTCAGCGCCGCTCGTGGCAGCCGCCGTCATCGATCCAGTACGACCCGGCACGCGGCGAGGTCCCGGCGAGCACCAGACGGCCCCAGCGGGGTTCGGTCTTTGGGTGGTCGCAGGAAGCCGAGGGCTTGAGGGCCGCCAGATCGTCGAAGTCGGTCCCGCAGCCAAGGCAGTGGGGGAAAGGTCACCGTCGTTCCGCCGCAGGCCGGTCGCTTCGTAGGGCCGCATGCCGCGTAGCAAAGGCAGCCGAAGAACGCCGTCACCCTGTCGGCCCGGTTGCCGAGAGATTGCACCGCCTCCAGCAGCGTGGCGACCTGGGCCGGGTTCGCCACCACCCGCCGGTCGTTGAGGTGCGCGACCTCGGGGGCGGTCCACTGGACCCGGCATCGGGTTGGAGTCGATCAGCTCCAGCTCGACGGCGTACCCGAGGGCCGTTGTAGAAGGTGGTCCGCTTGCGCTGGGCGGTAGAGGCCGCTGCCGGCCTGCCGTCAAGGCGCGCCTCGCTCTGCGCGGCGCGGTAACCCGGCGGGTGGCTCTCCGCCCCGAGTCTGCTGATCCGAACGGCGGAACGATCACAGCCAGGCGGTACGGAAGCCAAACCGGTCGGCCGCGTCGGCGATCAGGGCTTCCGACTGCCGCGCCAGTCCAATCCCGGGACTGGCTTTGCCCCGGCTCCTCTCCCGCATCCGCGGTACCTTACCGCGACCCCGCTCAGCCGATCGCTACACGCACGGACTCCGCCAGGACCGGACCCAAACCCCAGCGTTCGCAGCCCCAGAGGACCCTCAGCGGGCAAGATCGACCTGCCCACAACCAGTCGTCAACCGCTGGACTCAGCCGGACCCCGCCAGACAAACCACTACGGCCCCCGATCAGCATTTCTGCTGGTCAGGGGCCGTTGTCGCACCTGGTGGCGGGTAGAGGATTCGAACCTCTGTAGCTTTCGCGACGGATTTACAGACTTGCCCGTACCCGCGACGCCCGCCGACAGGATGCCCAGGTCAGGGCCGGTCCGGTGAGGAGCCAGCATCTCCCGACTCCCCCGCGTGCCCGTTGCGTGCCCGATCGGAAGATCCACCGCCCTGCCGTGCCCGATCAAGGCGGCCCGCAAGCGGGCCGCGCCGGCCCGGCCACGCTGAGAGGACACAAACCTTGAAGACCTCGGGGCTCCGCCCCGAACCCCGGCCCTCCTCAGAGATGCCGCCGCAGATCACCTCGCCGGGCACCGCAAGGGCTACCAGTCTCCCCGGACCGGGACAAGGTGGAGCGCCCTACCGGACGAACGACCTTGGCCCGGTCCGGGGAGACTGGTCGGTCGGTGACTGCCCGACGAAGAGATCCGCTCTCAAGAGCCAGCTTTTTCCTCTCCACCTGCAGACTTTGCAGGCACGAGGGGATCAGCCGCCTCCCACAGCGCCTCCGCAAGCTGCTTGAGCGCATCCGCACCCGACTCAGGAACCCTCATGAAGACGGTGTTGGCGGTGCCAATGGTACCCAACGAGGCCCCCAGCATGTAGACCTCGCCAGTGTCAGCGACGATCAATCGATCGTGAAGGGTCGAGCTGCCCGTCGCGCGAATCTCGATGTCTGGAGCGGGGTCCAAGCTCGCGAGCGCAACGGCCAGTTCCGCTCTCGCCTCCGTGCTGTTTTGTACTGCTTGGAGATCAGCACCCGCTTGATCCGCGTTGACTGAAGCACCGTTTCCAGCTGAGGCAGACGGAAGTAAGGGTCGACCAGGAAGGCGTCGCCCAATCGCGCTATTTCGCCAATCAGCCTGGCGTAGGCGAAGCGGTCTGTGGTTTCCAGCACCACAACTGGCGATCGCTCGTCCTGGTCCAAGGCCCTCTGCGTGTCCTTAAACAGAGCGTCACCAAGCCGGGTCAGCTGAAGTCGTTCGTCTTCAGAGGCAGAGATCCACTTGATGCGCACGAGATGGTCAACAGGATGCTCTTCTGTGGTCTCGCGAACCCCGTAGAACTGCTGGCCGAAAGCCTGCAAGATGCGTTCCATGCTCTGCGTCAGGGCACCGGGCTGAACAACCTTCGTCGTGGTCTTTGGGGCCGGCTCGTCAAACCACAGCTTCACCTCCTCCAGAGTCGGACGGTAGCCCGACCGGTTGCATGCCTGGATGAAGGCCAACGTCCTGCGCTGCCCAGTTGCGACGATGTCCACAGCCACCCTCCCGAGATCAACCTGCCGCCACCGCGTGCCCGCTGCATGCCCGATCAGCGGGTCGATCAGGGTCAACCACGGAGAACGGTGGAAGGAGACAACGAAGGCCCCTGACCAACGTTTCCGCAGGTCAAGGGCCTTGCTGTTCCCTGGTGGCGGGTAGAGGATTCGAACCTCTGTAGCTTTCGCGACGGATTTACAGTCCGCTCCCATTGGCCGCTCGGGCAACCCGCCAGGGCGTCGCCACCACGCCGTAACGCGGCAGCGGAGCAAGGATAGCGGTTCCACCCCGGCCTCGTGCAACCGGGTACGGTCAGGGGGTCGTACCGCTGCCCAGTGGGCGACCCGTGACACCACGTTCAGACCCCGGACAGCAAGCAGGAGCAGAGGATCATGGCAGCGAACCCGTCCTTCGACATCGTGAGCAAGGTCGACCGTCAGGAGGTCGACAACGCCCTCCACCAGGCGGAGAAGGAGCTTGCGACGCGGTTCGACTTCCGGGGCACCGGCGCGGAGATCTCCTGGTCGGGCGAGGAGGCGATCAGCCTCCAGGCGGAGACCGAGGAGCGGGTTCGCGCCGCCCTGGAGGTCTTCAAGGAGAAGCTGGTCAAGCGGAACATCTCGCTCAAGTCCCTGGACGCCGGCGACCCGCGCCCCTCCGGCAAGATCTTCAAGATCGACGCCAAGGTGATCCAGGGCATCGAGTCCGACAAGGCGAAGGCGATCAGCAAGAAGATCCGCGACGAGGGGCCGAAGGGCGTCCAGGCGCAGATCCAGGGCGACCAGCTCCGGGTCACCGGCAAGAAGAAGGACGACCTCCAGGCGGTCATCACGCTGCTCAAGACCGAGGACTTCGGGATCGCCCTCCAGTTCACGAACTACCGCTGAACGGACGTCTCCGGCTGACCCCGGCGGGTGTGCCAGGGGTCAACCGGAGCAGGACGGCCGCCCGGGGAACCCGTCGTCGGAGACCTACACTTCGGCCCACCAGCGACCGGGGAGCGTGGGGATGCGGTTACGGGACGTCGAGATGGGCGACGGGCCGGCGTACGTGCGGATGCGCTGCGACCCGGAGATCATGGCCCACCTCGGCGGGCCGTTCTCCCGGGACCGGGCGGAGGCGCAGGTGGCCCGGGATGTCGACCTGGTCGCCAGCGGCAACGCCCTGATCAAGATGATCGTGGTGGACTCACCGAAGCCGAAGCCGAAGCCGGAGACCGGGCCGGAACCGGAGACCGAGCCGGAGTCACAGCCGGAGCCGGAGTCGGAGACCGTGGCCGGCACGGTGACGCTCTGGCGGCACGAGGTGAACGGGTCGGCGGGGGCGGAGATCGGCTGGCTGGTGCTGCCCGCGTACCAGGGTCGGGGGCTGGCCCGGCGGGCCGTGTCGACGCTGCTGGGCGAGGCCCGCCGGGACGGCCGGTGGGGCGTGGTGCACGCCTTCCCCGGCGTCGACAACACCGCCTCGAACCGGCTCTGCCGCACGCTCGGCTTCACCCTGGTCGGGGTGCGGGACACCCCGTTCCGAGATCAGGTTTTCCGGACCAACCACTGGACGATCGACCTGCACTGATCCAGCTCAGGCCGGCGGCGCGACGACGGCCAGGCCAGGCCAGGCCAGTACGACAGCCAGGCCAGTACGACGGTCAGGCTGGTTCGACGGTGAGGCCGGGCTCGGCGCGTACCGCCCGGGTCTCGGCGGTGGCGATGGAGCCGCCGGGGCGGCCCGCCACCCCGGCCACGACGGTGACCGCCGCCGCCGCGAAGACGAACGCCCACGGCACCCCGCCGGCCCGGTCGACGATCAGGCCGGCGACCGCCCCGCCGGCCGCGCTCGCGCCGACCGACATGGTGACCACCCAGGTGTACGCCTCGTTGAGCATGCCGGCGGGGATGACCAGGCCGACCATGGTGTTCTCCAGGGTCAGTGCGGGGGCGATGGTGGCCCCGCCGACCACCAGGGCCACGCCGAGCGCCAGCGGCGTCGGCATCAGCGCGAAGACCAGGAAGCTGGTCGCCACCCCGGCGAGCAGCCAGGTGAACAGGCGGGTCATGTTGCGGGCCGGGCGGCGGGTGCCGAACCAGATGCCGCCGGCCGCGCTGCCCACCCCCCAGACGGCCAGCAGCAGCCCGGCCAGGCTCTGCGCGTCGGTGTCGGTCCAGGCGCTCGCGTACGCCGGGATGCTCACCCCGGCCGCGCCGAACGCGAGCCCGAGCCCGGCGGCGCAGCTCAGCAGCGCCGGGAACCCGGCGACCCGTAGTGGGCCGAGCCCTCGGGCGTGCGCGTGCCGGGGGTGCGGCTGCCAGTTCCGCATCACCCGCCCCAGCGCGATGACCGTGGTACCGACCAGGGTGACCAGCGCCGCCCCGACCAGGGCCGCCGCCGCGTCGGCGACCAGCACGAACGCGGCCACCAGCAGCGGACCGACGACGAAGACCACCTCCATCAGGGTGGTCTCCGCCGCCAGCGCGGCGTTGCGCAGGTGGTACCGGCCGCTGACGACCGTGGTGAGGTCGTTCCACGCGCCCCGGATCGCGGCGGTCAGCGGCGGGTAGGCGGCCCCGGCCAGCCCCGACGCGACGTACGTCAGGGGCAGGGTGTCGGTCCGGCCACGGGCGGCCAGCAGCAGGCCGACCAGGGCGAGCGGGTGGGCGACCGCGGTGGTGAGGAGCACCGGGGTGGGGCCGATCCGGTCGGCGAGCCGGCCGGCCACCGGGCTGAACGCGGCCCCGGCCAGCGCATACACCCCGCCGGCGACGGCGGCGAGCGCGTACCGTCCGGTGGTCTCCTCGACCAGCAGCAGCAGGGCGAGCGGGGTCATGCCGACCCCGAGCCGGCCGACAATGCCGGTGACCAGCAGCACCGGCGCGCCGGGGATCCGCCAGACGGCCTGGTACTGGCGCAGTGCGGCCATGGCAGCGCTCCTCGGGTGGTACGGCTGGTCAACCTAACCGCTTCAACGAGCGGGCCGGGTGTTGGTGTGCCCATATCCGGGCCGGTACGTCGGACACGCGTCCGCCCGCGACCGGACGATGGTCGCGGGCGGACGGGACTTACTGGTCAGGCGGCTGGTCGCCGGCCGGGCGGGTTCAGCGCAGGTACTGCACCGGGCCGCTGTTGGCGGCCATCTGCTCCAGGCGGCGGACCCGCTCCTCCATCTTCGGGTGGGTGGAGAAGAGTGCGGCGATCCCGCCGCCCTTCTTGAACGGGTTGTCGATCATCAGGTGCGCGGTGCTGGTGAGCTGCCCCTGGGCGGGCAGCGGGCGCATCTGGGTACCCATGTGGATCTTCCGGAGGGCGCTGGCCAGGGCCAGCGGGTCCCGGGTGAGCTGGGCGCCGGACGCGTCCGCCTGGAACTCGCGGCTCCGGCTGATCGCCAACTGGATCACCGTGGCCGCGATCGGGCCGAGGATGATGGTCAGCAGCAGCACGGCCGGGTTCGGGCCGTCCTCGTCGTCCCCGCCGCCGAGCGGGATGAAGAAGGCCAGGTTCGCCAGCATGGTGATGATGCCGGCCAGACCGGCCGCCACGCTGGAGATCAGGATGTCCCGGTTGTAGACGTGGGACAGCTCGTGCCCGATCACGCCCCGCAACTCACGGTAGTCGAGGATCTCCACGATGCCCTGGGTGACGCAGACCGCCGCGTTGCGCGGGTTGCGGCCGGTGGCGAAGGCGTTGGGCTGCGCGGTGGGGCTCACGTACAGCCGCGGCATCGGCTGCCGCGCCTCGGTGGCCAGCTCACGCACCATCCGGTACAGCTCGGGGAACTGTGCCTCGCTGACCGGTTGCGCCCGCATCGAGCGCAACGCGAGCTTGTCGGAGTAGAAGTAGGTGACCCCGTTCATCAGCAACGACACGACGACGGCGATGACCAGTCCGCCACTGCCGCCGAACCAGTAGCCCACCGCCAGGATCAGCGAGGTGAGCAGGCCGAGCAGCGCGGCGGTCTTGAGACGGTTGTGGTGCACGATCACTCCTTCGGTGCCCGGACCCACCAGTGGATCCGTCGACCGGTACAACAACCCGGTACCCCGCAACCATCCGTCTAATAACTGAGAGTTATCTGGGAGCGGGGCGCGAGGTTGCTGGGGAGTGGGTGCGGCAGGTGTGTGCAGGGTGCCGTCGCGGTGCAGAAAGCGGCAACAGGGTGCCTCTTCTCACACCAGCCCGAGCAGCAGTTGGGGGGCGAAACCGAGCAGGACCGCGACGGCCGTGGCGGCGGCGAGCGCCACCGTCACCGCCCGGGTCGGCCGGGTGCCGGTCGTCCCGGCAGCGTCCCCGGGGGCGTACAGGGTGGCGGTGACCCGCAGGTAGTAGGCCAGCCCGAGGACCGCGTTCAGGGCCACCACCAGGGCGAGCCAGCCGGCCCCGCCAGTGGTCAGCGCCCGCACCACGGTCACCTTGGCGAACAGCCCGGCCAGCCCCGGCGGCAGCCCGGCCAGCCCGATCAGGGCCAGCCCGAACGCCGCCCCGACCCAGCGGTGCCGGCGGGCCGCCCCCCGGTAGTCGGCGACGGTGCCGCCGTCCGCGCCGGCCGGACGCAACGCCACCACCCCGGCGAACGCGGCGAACTCCAGCAGCACGAAGAAGACCGCGTACCCGACGACGGCGGCGTACGCGGCGGTGCGGGCGTCGGCCCCGCGCCCGGCGGCCAGCGCCAACGCGCCCAGCGGGGCCAGGATGTAGCCGGCCTGGGCCACCGACGACCAGGCGAGCAGCCGGACCATCCGGCGCTGCCGCAGCGCCACCAGGTTGCCCACCGTCATGGTCGCCACGGCGAGCAGGGCCAGCACCGGGCCGGTGACGGTGGCCGGCAGCGCGTACTGGACCACGGCCAGCAGCGCCACCACGCCACCCAGCTTCGAGGCGGTCGACAGGTACGCGGCCACCGGCACCGGCGCGCCGTCGTAGGTGGCCGGCGCCCAGGCGTGGAACGGCACCGCCGCCACCTTGAACGCCAGCCCGAGCACCAGCAGCGTCACGGCGACCGTGGTCAGCGGCAGGTCCAGCAGGTCGGAGCCGGCGGTGAGGGCGCTGCCCAGCGGACGCAGGTGCAGCCGGCCGGTGACCGCGTACAGCAGCGCCGCGCCGAGCAGGGTGACCGAGGTCGCCACCACGCTGACCACGAAGAAGGTGACCGCCGCCTCGGCTCCGGCCCGGCTGCCCCGGCGCAACCCGACCAGCACGTACAGCGGCAGGGTGAGGGTCTCCAACGCCACGACCAGGGTGATCAGGTCGCCGGCCGCGCCCAGCACCACGCCGCCGGTCATCGAGCAGGCGAGGAGGAAGCAGTACTCCCCCACCGGTACCCGGCCGTCCCGCAGCAGCGGGCCGGACAGCGCCAGCACCCCGAGGGTGAGCAGGGCGAACAGCACCCCGACCAAACCGGCCCGGTCGTCGGCGAGGTACGAGCAGCCGTCGGGGACGCAGAACGTGCCCCGCTCGCCGCCGGCCCCGACCAGCGCCGCGCCGACGGCGGTGGCGAGCGCGCCCGACGCGGCCGTGCCGACGGTGACCCGGGGGCGGGCCACCAGCAGGTCGGCCAGCAGGACCAGGACGGCGGTGCCGGCGGCCAGGTACGCCGGCAGCAGCGCCACATTGTCGACGGACTGGACCACGCTGGTCACGGGCGGACCACCTCCACGAGGGCGGCGACCGGCGTCTCGGCCACCCCGAGCACCAGCGCCGGAACCAGGCCGATCACCAGGGCGAGCAGCACCAGCGGGGCCCACGCGACCAGCTCCGGGACGGCGATCCCGGGCGTGATGCCGGCCACCGCCGGACTGGGTCGGCCGTGGGTGACCCGGCGCAGCAGGCGCAGGAAGTAGGCGGCGGTCAGGGCCGCGCCCACCGCGCCGAGCACACCGAGCGTGGTCCACAGCGGCCCGCCCACCTGGATCGCGGCGACCACGGCGAACGCCTCACCCCAGAAGCCGGCGAGGCCGGGCAGCCCGAGCGAGGCGACGGCGGCGAAGGCGAGCAGCCCGGCCAGCCGGGGCGCGGTCTCCCGCAGCCCGGACAGGTCGGCCAGCGCGCCGGTGTGGGTACGGTCCTTGACCGCGCCGGCCAGGAAGAACAGCAGGCCGGTGATCACGCCGTGCGCGACATTGCCGATCAGGGCGGCCTGGATGCCGGTGGTGGTAAGGGTGGCGATGCCGAGCAGCACGAACCCCATGTGCCCGACGCTGGAGTAGGCGATGAGCCGTTTCAGCTCGTCCTGGGCGAGACAGACCAGCGAGCCGACGACGATCGCGGCGACGGCGAGCACGCCGAGCACCGGCGCGGCCCAGCGGGCCCCCTCCGGGGCCACCCCGACGGCGACCCGGATCAGCCCGTACGTGCCCATCTTGAGCAGCACCCCGGCCAGGATCACGCTGCCCACGGTCGGTGCCTGGGTGTGCGCGTCGGGCAGCCAGGTGTGCAGCGGCCAGAGTGGACTCTTCACCGCGAAGGCCAGCCCGAGCAGGGTGAACGCGGCCAACTGGGTGCCCCGGGAGAGCCCGGTGCCGCCGGTCAGCGTGGTGAGGTCGGCGGTGCCGGCGGCGGACACCACCACGTACACGCCGACCAGCAGCAGCACCGAGCCGGCCAGGGTGTAGAGGGCGAACTTGCGGGCCGCCGCCCGCGCCGCGTCCCGGTCCACCGGCTGGTAGGTCGCGTGGCGGCGGGCCATCCCGGTGCCGGCGGTGCCGCCCCAGCCGGCGATGACCGCGTACATGGGCAGCAGGACGACCTCGAAGAAGAGGAAGAACAGCACCAGGTCGAGGGCGAGGAAGGTGCCGAGGATGCCGACCTCGATCACCAGCAGCAGCGCGACCAGGGCCCGCCCGGATCCGCCGCCGGGCACCCGCCACAGGGTGTACCCGCAGCAGAGCAGGGTGAGCAGGGCGGTCAGCACCACCAGCGGGTACGAGATGCCGTCCACCCCGAGGTGGAAACGCAACTCCAGGGCGGGTACCCAGGGCACGTCGACCCGGTGCCAGGGCAGCACCGCCGGCTCGGTGGCGGTGTACGCGGTCCAGGATCGGGGGCCGGTGGCCAGCAGGGCCGTGCCGGCCAGGGTGAGCGCGGCGACGGCCACGCCGACCAGCCGGGCGGCCCGGTCGTGCGGCAGCACGGCGACCACGACCGCGCCGAGCGCCGGCACCGCCAGCACCGCGACCAGCAGGAACTGACCGAACGTCACGCCGCACCCCCGAACAGGTGAACCCGGCCGGGCAGGGCGGGCGAGCCGGGCAGGTGGATCCGGCCCGACAGGGTGGGCGAGCCGGGCCTCATGCGGCGACTCCGAGCAGGGCGGCGGCCAGGCCGATCAGCAGGGCACCGGCCAGCACCGCCACGGCCGCCCGGGGCAGCGCCGCCCGGTGCAGGGCGGCCAGCCCGCCGCCCAGGCCGGTCGCCGCACGTCCGCTGCCCTCCACCGCGCCGTCCACCACCCGCTCGTCCGCGGTACGCGCCAGCCGGGCCAGCCCGACGACCGGGCGTACCACCAGGGCGTGCTGGACGGCGTCGAGCCGGAACGCGGACGCGAACACCGACCGCAGCGGACCCAGCGCGGTCGCCGGGTCGGCGGCCGTGTCCCGCCGCCACCGGGACCAGGCGAGCCCCGCCCCGAGCAGCAGCAACGCCACCGGCAGCAGCAGCTCCGGACCGAGGTGGACCAGGTCCCCGGTGGACGGGGCGGCCAACCGTGCGGCGAACGCCGGCCAGAACCCGGCCAGGCCGAGCAGGGCGGCCGGCACGGCGAGCAGCAGGATCGGCCAGCGCATCAGGGCGGGCGGGTCGTGCGGGTGGGCCAGTTCGGCGCGCCGCCGGCCGAGGAAGGTGCGCAGCAGCAGCCGGGTGGCGTACCAGGCGGTGACCGCGACGCCGAGCAGCCCGGCCAGCCAGACCAGCCAACCCACCCAGACCGGCGTCGGGCCGGTGCCGTGCAGCGCCGCCTCCTGGGCGACCGCGAGCACGCCCTCCTTGCTGAAGAAGCCGGACAGCGGCGGCAGCCCGGCCAGCGCGCCCAACCCGACCACGGTGCACCAGAAGGTGACCGGCATGTCCCGGCGCAGCCCGCCCATGCCGGACATCAGCGTGGTGCCGACCGCGTGGATGACCGCCCCGGCGGCCAGGAACAGCAGCGCCTTGAACGCGGCGTGGGTGAGCAGGTGAAACAGGGCCGCCGAGGTGGAACCGACGGCCAGCGCCCCGGTCATGTACCCGAGCTGGGACACCGTCGACCAGGCCAGGACGCGTTTCAGGTCGTCCTGGGCGGTGGCCGCGAACGCGCCGAGCAGCAGGGTGACCGCGGCCATGACGCCGAGCACCGCCAGCGCGGTCGGGGCGGCCAGGAACAGCGGGTACAGCCGGGTGACCGCGTACACCCCGGCGGCGACCATCGTCGCGGCGTGGATCAGCGCCGAGATCGGGGTGGGGCCGGCCATCGCGTCCGGCAGCCAGGTGTGCAGCGGGAACTGGGCGCTCTTGCCGGCCACCCCGGCGAGCAGCAGCAGGCAGGCGGCGGTGAGCGTACCGGTGGCGTGGTCGTGGGCGAGCACGTCGGCGATCCGGAAACTGCCCGCGCTCACCCCGAGCAGGGCGATGCCGAGCAGGAATCCCACGTCGCCCACCCGGGTGACCAGGAACGCCTTCATCGCGGCGGCCGGCGCCCCGGGCAGCCGCCGGTCGTGGGCGATGAGCAGGTACGAGCAGACCCCCATCACCTCCCAGCCGACCAGCAGCAGGATCAGGTCACTGGAGACCACCACCAGCAGCATCGCGGCGGTGAACAGGCTGATCTGGGCGGCGTACGGCGGGTAGCGGTGGTCCACCTCGACGTCGTCGTGCGGGCCGCGCCGCAGGTAGGCCACCGAGTAGACCTGCACGGCCAGGGCCACCGCGGCCACCGCCACGGCGACCAGGGCCGCCGCGCCGTCCAACCGGACGCCGAGGGTGACCCGCAGGTCGCCCAGCTCGATCCAGGTCCGGCTGGCCTCGGTCGGGGCGTCCAGGCCGACCAGCAGGGCCACCGCGAGCGCCAGCGCCCCGGCCGCGCCGGCCACGCCGAGCGCGATCGCGGCCCGTCGGGCCCGTTCCCCGCCACCGGCCCGGCCCCGGGGGGAGGGTGCCAGCAGCAGCCCGGTCAGCCCCGCGAGCAGCGGTACGGCCGGCAGCAGTACGCCGAGGGTCGTGACGCCGCTCACCGGGCGACCTCCTCGGCGGGCCGGTCCGTCCGGTCGGGGCGCTGTTCCGGGTCGGCGGCCACCGCGGGGCGTTCGGTCAGCGGGATCTCGTCCACGGCCACGGTGGCCCGCAGCCGGTACAGCTGGAGCACGATCGCCAGCCCCACCCCGATCTCGGCGGCGGCCAATACGATCACGAACAGCGCGAACACCTGCCCGCCGTGCGGCAGGGTGGCCCGGACCGTGGTGTCGGCGGTGACCAGGACCAGGTTGACCGCGTTCAACATCAACTCGACCGCCATCAGCACCAGCACGGCGTTGCGCCGCCGCAGCACGCCGTAGACGCCGAGCCCGAACAGCAGGGCGGCGGTGACGTACGGGATGACCGGCCTCACCGGCTGTCCCCGCCCCGTCGCGGCCCGGCACCGATGTCGGGGCGACTGATCACGATCGCGCCGACCAGGGCGGACAGCAGCAGCACCGAGAGCACCTCGAACGGCAGCACCCAACTGGCGAACACCTGCGTGCCGAGGCGCTCGGCGGTGCCCGCCTCCGGCAGGTCCACCCGTGACCAGCGGTACGCGTCAACCAGCAGGACGGCCAGCCCCAGCCCGGTACCGCCGCCGATCAGGGCGGCCGGCCAACCGGGCCGGTCCAGGTCGTCGGACGGGCCGATCGGGGCACGGGTCAACATCACCGCGAACAGCAGCAGCACCACCACCGCGCCGACGTAGATGAGCACCTGCACCCAGGCGACCAGCTCGGCGGTGAGGACGAGGTAGATCCCGGCCAGCGCGCCGAGGCACACCACCAGGTAGAGCCCGGCACGGACCAGGTGCCGGGTGGTCACCACCAGGACACCCGCGCCGACCGCCACCGCGCCGAGCGCGAGCAGCAGCACGTCCGCACCGGTCACTCGGGCGTCCCTCCGGTCGCGGCGTCGGGGCGTACCCGGGGGGCGGCCGGACGGGCGGCGGGGCCGGCCGGGAGGGCGGCCTTGCGCGCGGCGGTGGTCTCCTCCTTGGCGGGCTCGCCGTTCGGATCGTGCGCGGGCGGCGGTGGGACGGTGCCCATCCACTGCCCGAGGTGGTCCTTGTCGTGCAGCAGGTCCTTGATGTCGTACTCGGCGTACTCGAACTCCGGCGACCAGTAGAGCGCGTCGAACGGGCAGACCTCGACGCAGATGCCGCAGTACATGCAGAGCGAGAAGTCGATGTCGAACCGGTCGAGGACGTTGCGCTGGCGGGGGCGGGCCGCGCCGGGCACGGCCACCTCCTCCTTGTGCGAGTCGATGTAGATGCACCAGTCCGGGCACTCCCGGGCGCAGAGCATGCAGACCGTGCAGTTCTCCTCCAGCAGGGCGATCACCCCACGGGAGCGCGGCGGCAGTTCGGGGGCCACGTCCGGGTACTGCTGGGTGTGCGTGCGGCGGGTCATCGTCTTCAAGGTGACCGCCAGCCCCTTGGCCAGACCGCTGCCGGGCACCCCGCCCCCGCTCACGACGCCGCCTCGCTGCGCTCGCTCATGGTGCTCATCCTGCCCGGTCCGCCGGGCGTGCGCGACCACCACCCCACACTTGCCGGCGGTACGGTGGACGGCGGGGAGAACGACCGCACCGGCATCCGTACCTGGAAGGACCGACCGATGACCGCCGCGCTGCAGAGCGACCTTCCGCCCGAGGGCGGGTGGACGACCGACGATCTGGACGCGCTGCCCGAGGACGGCCACCGCCGTGAACTGCTCGATGGAGTGCTGCTCGTGTCCCCCTCCCCCACCCGGATCCACCAGACCATCGCCGCCCGCCTGACGGTGGCGCTCGAGGACGACTGTCCCGACGAGTACGACGTGACCCAGGCCGTCGAGGTGCGGATCGGCCGGAGCCGCTCCTTCATCCCGGACGTGCTGGTCACCACTGCCGAGGCCGCCGCCCGTAACCCGTCCCACTACCGGCCGCACGAGGTGGTCCTGGTCGTCGAGATCGTCTCGCCGAGCACCCGCTCGATCGACCGGGTGCTGAAGCCGGCGCTGTACGCCCAGGCCGGCATCCCGTTCTTCTGGCGGGTCGAGGTCTCCGACGACGGATTGGTCGTGCACACCCACCGGATCGACCCGGTGGACGAGGTCTACACCGAGACCGGGCGTTGGACGAAGGTCGTCGACACCGGGGAGCCGTTCCCGGTGAACCTGCCGATCGCCCGGATCATGCCCCGGGGCCGGTGAGCGGGGCACGTCCGACGCCGGGGCGCGCCACCGTCGGGCCGGGTGCCCCTGGCTCGGTGCCGACCAGTCGGGTACCCCTGGCTCGGTGCCGACCGGTCCGGACGAAGGTCAGCGCGGCGACGCCAGGCGGGTGAGATGGGCGTCGACCTCGAACCGGGCGTCAGCGGCCCCGAGGGCACCGTAGAGCAGCCGGACGGTGAGCCCGTCCAGCAGGGTGGCCAGCCCGTCCGCCGCCCGGGTCACGTCGAGCCCGGCGGGTAGGCCGCCGTCGGTCCGGGCCAGGTCGACCAGGCGTTCCAGGTTGCCGCGCAGCTCGTCGGCGCTGCCCCGCATGATCTCGCCGATCCGGTCGTCGATCAGCGCCTCGGCGGTCAGCATCAGCCAGACCCGGGCCTCGAAGACCCGCTCCGCGTCGAGGGGGACCAGCTCCAGCACGGCGCGGCGCAGCGTCTCCAGGGCACCCACTTCGGTCGCCGGGATCCGCCGGGCCCGCCGGACGACCCGGTCCGCCAGGTGGGCCAGGGCGGCGCGGACCATCAGTTCCCGGGTCGGCAGGTAGTGCTGGGCGGTGGCCAGCGGCATCCCCGCCTCGGCCGCGACGGCCCGCACGGTGGTGCCGGCCACCCCGGCCCGGCTCAGCACGACACACGCGGCGGCTCCGAGCCGCCGTCGACGTTCCTCGTGATCCACGACCTTCGGCATCGGGTGATGGTACGTTATCGGTCGCTTGACCTAAATAGGTCAGCAGACTAATCTCGTCGCGATGAACCCGCAGCCGACCCTGGAACGTCCCGCCCGCCCCGCCCCGCCGGCCCGATTCACCTGGCTGGACCTGGCGATCGTGCTCGCCGTCGGTCTCGGCCTGGCCAATGCCCCGGTGGCCGACCTCCTCGCCCGGGGGCCGGCCCTGCTCGGCGCCTCCGACCTCGCCGCCACCACCGTCGCCTGGCTCGTGATCAACGGCACCCAGCTGGCGGTGGGCCTGCTCGTCACGTACCACCGCTTCGGTGCCGTACGCGGACCGCTGCTGCTGCACCGGCCCCGCGCCGGGCAGCTCCGCGCGGCGACCGGATGGGGTCTGGCGAAGGCCGCCGTCACCCTCGGGCTGCTCCTCGTCCTGCCGACGGCGCTGACCGCCGACGGCGGCGGTGAGGGCGGCTACCCGCCCGGCGGCCTGCTCGCCCAGTTCACCTTCGCGTTCTTCTTCGGGGCCATCGCCTCCCCGGTGTACGAGGAGGTCCTCTACCGGGGCGTCTTCTTCCAGGGGCTGGCCGCCCGGCTACCGGCGGTCACCGCGATCACCGTCTCCGCCGGGCTCTTCGCGCTGATGCACCTGCCCCGGGTGTTCAACACCATCAGCGCGCTGGTCGCCGGGCTGCTCTTCGCCTGGCTGCTGCACCGGTACCGCAACCTCTGGGTGCCGATCCTGGCGCACACGGTCAGCAACGGAACCCTGGTCGCGCTGGCCTTCCTCGCCCAGGCCGGCTGAGCAGCCGCCCGGCTCACCGGCCCAGCCACCCGGCTCAGCCGCCCACCACCCGGCTGAGCAGCCACCGGGCCGGGCCGCCGGTGATCGGCCATGATGGGGACGGCAGGCGAGCTGACACGACCGCGAGGGGGCGACGTGAGCGACGACGAGGTGCTGGAGCGCACCGGGGGCAAGTACGTCGAGCCGGGCGGCGAGTTCACCCGCGACCAGCGGTACATCGCCACCCGGATCACCGGGGACGGGCGGGACGGGTACCCGGTGGAGCCCGGCCGGTACCGGCTGGCGGTGAGCCGGGCCTGCCCGTGGGCCAACCGGCTGATCATCGTCCGGCGGCTGCTCGGGCTGGAGGACGCCATCTCGATGGCGGTGGCCGGCCCCACCCACGACAAGCGGAGCTGGACGTTCGACCTGGACCCGGACGGTCGGGACCCGGTGCTCGGCATCGAGCGGCTGGCCGAGGCGTACTTCCGGCGCTTCCCCGGCTACGACCGGGGCATCACGGTGCCGGCGATCGTGGACGTGCCGACCGGCCAGGTGGTCACCAACGACTACGCGCAGATGAGCCTGGACCTGTCGACCGAGTGGACCGCCTACCACCGTCCGGGCGCGCCCGCGCTGTACCCGGAGCACCTACGGACGGAGATCGACGAGGTCAACGCCCTGGTGTTCAAGGACGTGAACAACGGGGTCTACCGGTGCGGTTTCGCCGGCAGCCAGGAGGCGTACGGGAGGGCGTACCACCGGTTGTTCGAGCGGTTGGACTGGCTGGGCGACCGGCTGGCCGGGCAGCGGTACCTGGTCGGTGACACGATCACCGAGGCGGACGTCCGGCTGTTCACCACGCTGGTCCGGTTCGACCCGGTCTACCACGGGCACTTCAAGTGCAACCGGCAGAAGCTGACCGAGATGCCGGTGCTGTGGGCGTACGCGCGGGACCTGTTCCAGACCCCCGGGTTCGGCGACACCATCGACTTCGACCACATCAAGCGGCACTACTACGAGGTGCACCGGGACATCAACCCGACCGGGATCGTTCCGCTCGGTCCGGACCTGTCGAACTGGTTGACCCCGCACGGCCGGGAGGAGCTCGGCGGTCGCCCCTTCGGCGACGGCACTCCCCCGCCGCCTCCGCCAGCGGCCGAGCGGGTCGACCCGGCCCACACTCCGCTGCGCTGAGCCACCCCGTCGACCAGGAGTTCCCCGCCCCGATCCGCTGCCGGACCGGGGCGGGGGCCTCCTGACCGACGCCCCGGAGACGCCGCGGATTCATCGACATTCTTCACCGCTTAACGTAGCCTTCAATCGAATCTGATCGAATTAGTGGCGTTTCGCGCCGGAACCAGCCGGGCGGACGTCCGACCACAGTGTCCACTGTGGACGATCATCGAGGAGGGAACCTTGCGGAAGCCAGGTGGCAGAACGGTCCGTCGAGGCGTACTGGCCGGCATGGTCGCCGGGGCGCTCGTCGCCGCGGTCGCCGTACCGGCGGCGGCAGCCCCGGACGCGGCGGCCCCGGACCGGCCGGCCCCCGCCCCATTGCGGGCCGGCGGGCCGGAGGTCGCGCCGGACCGGTACATCGTGGTGCTCTCCGACGCGCCGACCGGCACCGACCGCAGCGCACGCACCGCCCGCACCACCCGGGCCGCCGCCCTCGCCGAACGGGCCGGCGGCACGGTCACCACCCGCTACACCCAGGTCCTCGACGGGTACGCGGCCCACCTGCCGCCGGCCGCCCTGGCCGCGGTACGCAACGACCCCGCCGTCGCGTACGTCGAGCGGGACACCCGGATCCGGGGCGGGCTGACCAGCGACGTGTCGACGCAGGCCACCCAGCCGAACCCGCCGTCGTGGGGGCTGGACCGGATCGACCAGCGCTACCTGCCGCTGAACAACAGCTTCGGGTACACCACCACCGGCTCCGGCGTCACCGTGTACGTGGTCGACTCGGGCATCCGGGCCAGCCACGTCGACTTCGGCGGCCGGGCCAGCGGGGTCTACGACGCCGTCGGCGACGGCAACGGCACGAACGACTGCCACGGCCACGGCACCCACGTGGCCGGCACCATCGGCGGCGCGACCTACGGGGTCGCCAAGTCCGTGACCATCAAGGCGGTACGCGTCCTCCAGTGCGACAACAGCGGCTGGACGTCGGACCTGATCGAGGGCATCGACTGGATCGCCGCCAACCGCGACCCGGTCTCGGTGGCGAACTTCAGCCTCCAGGGCTACGGCACCACCCCCAACACCGCCGTGGAGAACCTGATCAACACCGGGGTGCACACCGTCTTCATCGCCAACAACTTCAACACCGACGCCTGCACCAACGGACCCCGCTCGTCCCGGGGCATCACCGTCGCCGCCACCGACAGCGCCGACAACCGGGCGTCGTTCTCCAGCTACGGCACCTGCGTCGACATCTTCGCCCCCGGGGTGAACATCACCTCCGCCGGCATCGCCTCGAACACCGCGTCCGCCCCCGGCTGGTCCGGCACCTCGATGGCGGCACCGCACGTCAGCGGCTGGGTGGCCCGCTACCGCCAGCAGTTCCCCACCGCCACGCTGGCCCAGGCCAAGAGCGCCCTGATCGCCGCCGCCACCACCGGCGTCGTGGTCAACCCGGGCCCCGGCTCGCCGAACCGGCTGCTCTACGCCGCCCCGTGACCGTCAGGAGGGGTCCCGGTCGTCCCGGGGCCCCTCCGCCGTCACACCGCCACCCGCACGGCGGCGGTGAGGACGAGCTGGGCGAGCGCGGCGGGGACCAGGACCAGCCAGCACAGCCGCTGGAGCTGGTCCTCCCGTAGCCGGGGGTACGACACCCGCAGCCAGATGATCACGAACGAGACGGCGAACACCTTCAGCAGGGTCCAGAGCCAGCCCAGGTACTCGTCGCCGAACGGCCCCTGCCAGCCACCGAGGAACAGCACGGTGGTCAACGCGGCGATCACCACGATGCCGACGTACTCGGCGAGCAGGAAGAAGGCGAACCGCAGGCCGGTGTACTCGGTCATGTACCCGAACACCAGCTCGGAGTCGGCCACCGGCATGTCGAACGGGGGCCGCCGGATCTCGGCCAGCCCGGCGACGAAGAAGACCAGCATGGCCGGGGCCTGCCAGAGCAGCCACCACGGCCGCCACGCCTCGACGATCCCGGACAGGCTGAGCGTCCCGGCCGCCATCGCCACCGACGCGGCGGCCAGCACCAGCGGCAGCTCGTACCCGAGCAACTGGGCCGCCCCGCGCAGGCCACCGAGGAGGCTGTACTTGTTGGCCGACGCCCAGGCGGACATCAGCACCGCCACCACGCCGACCCCGACCACGGCGAGGACGAAGAACAGCCCGATGTCCAGCGGCTGACCGACCAGGTCACCCGGCCCGAGCGGGATCACCAGCAGGGCGAGCAGGTACGGCACCAGCGCCACCGCCGGGGCCAGCCGGAACACCTGCCGGTCCGCCTCGCGCGGGGTGACGTCCTCCTTCTGGACGAACTTGACCCCGTCCGCGATGAGCTGCGCCCAGCCGTGGAACCCGCCGGCGTACATCGGGCCGAGCCGCCCCTGCATGTGCGCCATCACCTTGTGCTCGACCTGCCCGACGATCAGCGGCAGGGTCAGGAAGGCCACCAACACCCCGACCACCCGGACGGTCAGCTCCAGCCAGAGCGGCATCAGGACGTACCCCCGTCGGCGGCCGCCGCCCCGGGCTGTTCACCGGCGTCAGCGGCCGACGACCCGGGCTGCTTGCCGGACGGACGGACCGGGCGCTCGCCGGGCACCCGGGGCGGACGCTCACCCGACGGACGGGCCGGGCGCTCGCCGGGCACCCGGGGCGGGCGGGCCGGGCGGGCGGGGGCGCCGCCGCGTGGCCCCTCTCCGGCTCCGGCGGCACCGGCCGGGGTGGGTACCGTGCCCCACTCACCCGGCGCGGGCACCCCCGGCGGCCGGATCGGGCGGCGACCGCCACCGGCCTCCGACTCGCCCGGTTCCTTCGCGCCCGGCCACGGCTTCGCCACCCGGGAGGCGAGGACGAACTCCTTGCGCAGCGGGTTCCCCTCGAACTCGGGCGGCAGCAGCAACGGGCGGAGGCTGTCGTGCCCGGTGAACCCGATGCCGAACATCTCGTACGTCTCGCGCTCGTGCCAGGCCGCGCCCGGGTACAGGTCCACCACGGACGGCACCTCGGCCCGGTCCCGGGGCACCCGGGTGCGCAGCAGCAGCCCGTGCCGGTGCCTGGTGGACCAGAGGTGCGCGACGATGTCGAAGCCGCTGTCGAGCTCGTCCACGGCGGAGAGCCAGTCGAAGAAGTCGCAGGCCAGCTCGGTGTCGTCCCGGGCGGCCCGGACCGCGTCCCGCCAGCGGGCGACCGGCACGTCCACGGTCGCCCGCGCGTACGCCTGACCGCCCGACACCGTCGCCGTCACCGCCCCAGCCTCTCCCGCCGCGCCGTCCACACCGGCTTCCCCCCGCACGCCGCCGGCAACGCCCACGCCATCGGCAACGCCCACACCGCCGGCAACCAGCGCAACCAGCCGTCCCCCGACCCCCTCCGCCTCCATGCCCCCGATCCTATGGCCCTCCCGGCCCCGCGCTCCCCCTCGGCATCCCGTCGATCATGAAGTTGGTGCGGCTCGGGCCGGCGTGTCGTGACAACAACTTCATGATCAACAGGGGTAAGGCGGTGTGGGGGGTGGGGTGAGCGGGGAGGATCGGGAGGGTGCGGGCGATTGTGGTGACAGCGGGGGTGGCGGGGTCGTTGCGGCTGGACCGGGACTGGCCGGAGCCGCACCCCGAGGAGGGCGCGGTCCTGGTCGAATCGCTGGCCGTGGGGATCTGCGGCACCGACCACGAGATCATCGCCGGCGAGTACGGCGAGACGCCGCCCGGTGCCGACGCCCTGGTCATCGGGCACGAGTCGCTGGGCCGGGTGCTGGAGGACCCCACCGGCACCCTGCAACCCGGCGACCTGGTGGCGGGCATCGTCCGGCACCCCGACCCGGTACCGTGCACCAACTGCGCGGTCGACGAATGGGACATGTGCCGCAACGGCCGCTACACCGAACACGGCATCAAGGCGCTCCCCGGCTTCGCCCGGGACCGGTGGCGGATCCCGCCGAAGTTCGCCGTCGGACTGGAACCGGACCTCGCCGACGTGGGGGTGCTCCTCGAACCGGCCAGCGTGGTCGCCAAGGCGTGGGACCACATCGACCGGATCGGCCAACGCGCCGAGTGGCAGCCGCAGAGCGTACTGGTCGCCGGGGCCGGGCCGATCGGCCTGCTCGCCGCGCTGGTCGCCAGCCAACGCGGGCTGACCGTGCACGTGCTGGACCGCACCCCCACCGGACCGAAACCGGCGCTGGTGGCGGCACTCGGCGCGACGTACCACACCGGCACGGTCGGCGAACTGGACTTCGAACCGGACATCACCCTGGAGTGCACCGGCGCACCCGCCGTGGTGCTGGAGGTGATGTGCAAAGCCGGACACAACGGCATCGTCTGCCTGACCGGGGTGTCCAGCGGTGGCCGCACCATCGACTTCGACGCCGGGGCACTCAACCGGGCCCTGGTGCTGGAGAACAACGTCGTCTTCGGGTCGGTGAACGCCAACCGCCGGCACTGGGAGCTGGCCGCCGCCGCGCTCGGCCGGGCCGACCCCGACTGGCTGGGCAGCCTGATCACCCGGCGGGTGCCGGTGGAGGCGTACCCCGAGGCGTACACCCCCACCGGGGAGGACATCAAGGTGGTGCTGGAGTTCGCCCGCTGAACGGGGGCAGGGGCTACAGGCCGGGCAGCTCGCCGTTGCGGAACAGGTCCACGAAGAGCTGATGGTCCCGCCGGGCCTGGAGGCCGTACCCGTGGGCGAACTCCACCAGGTACGTCACGAAGCCCTCCGGGTCGGCGTCCACCGCCGCGACGATCGCCTCCTCGGTGGAGTAGTCGACCAGGTCGTGGCTGGACTCGTCGTCGGCCACCGAGTGCATCCGGGCCACTGCCCGACCCAGGTCGCCGACCACCCCGGCCAGCTCCTCCGGCTCGTTGACGTCGGCCCAGTCCAGGTCGGCGGCGTACGGGGACACCTCGGCGACGAGCTGGCCCACCCCGTTCAGCTCGGTGAAGCCCAGCCACGGGTCGGCGTGCGCCTGCAACGCCCGCTGCGACTCCGCCGTACGGTGACCCTGGTGCCGGAAGTAGCCACGGACCCGCTCGTCCTCGATGTGCCGGGCCACCGCGGGCACCTGGGCCTGCTTCATGTAGATGACCACGTCGTTCTCCAGCGCCTGGGTGTGCCCCTCCAGCAGGAGGTTGTACGACGGCAGCCCGGCCGAACCGATACCCACCCCCTTACGCAGCACCACGTCCTTGACGTGCGCGGAGACCGGACGCAGCCGGGCACTGGACGGCGGCAGGGTGTCCAGGTACCGGCCGAACGCCTCGCACACCGCCGCCCGGGTGGCGTCGTCGACCTCGTACACGCCGTCGCCGAGGGAGAACCGGCGCTCGTAGTTGTCGACGGTCGTCTGCGCGGCGAGCAGGTCGACCCGGGTGTTCAGCCGGGCCTGCTGGAGTACCTGCCGCAGCACCCCGTCCGCGTTGTCCAGGGTGATCGAGCCGATCGCGTCGTCACCGCCGTGGGCGATGGCGCGCAGCTCGGTCAGGTACGCGGTGGCGAAGGTCTCCACCAGGTCGCTGATCACCCGGTCGGAGAGGGCCTTGGCGTACCCGATCAGCGCCACGCTCGCCACGAACCGCTTCAGGTCCCAGGAGAACGGGCCGACGTACGCCTCGTCGAAGTCGTTGACGTTGAACACCAGCTGCCCGGAGGCGTTCATGTAGGTGCCGAAATTCTCGGCGTGCAGGTCGCCGTGGATCCACACCCGGCTGGTCCGCTCGTCGAGGAACCGGTCGTCGGCGTACTCGCCGCGCTGGTCGGCGTAGAACAGGGATGCGCTGCCCCGGTAGAAGGCGAACGGGGTGGCCGCCATCTTGCGGAACTTACGACGAAAGGCCGCCGGGTCGAGGGCCATCGACTCCCCGAACTCCTTGATCAGGACGTCGACGATGTGGGCGGAGCGGCGGTCCGCAGTGTGGTTCATGGCCGGCAAGGTTAGCCGCCGCCCGCCACGCCTCCGACTACCCCCGTGGGTGGACCCAACCGACGAAACGGTCGGCCAGGTCGACGGTCGGCGTACCCCCGTCGAGCTGGGCGAGCTGCTCGACGGCCTCCGCCTGGAGCGCGGCCAGACGCAGCGCCAACGCCGCCCGGTCGCCCCGGAACTCGCCGAGCAGCCGCAGCTTCGCCGGCGAGCAGGGCCAGGCGATCCCGCAGGCCCGGCAACGCCAGGTCGGGCGGGACGGCAGATGCTCCCGGAACCTCATCGCGGGCACCTGCCAGCCCCGCTGGGAGCCGGGCATCGGTGAGCCCCGTTCCCGGGAACCGGGCGTCCGCGCGTCGTGAGCGCCCCGGACCGGGCGGCGGGCCGCCGGCACGGGCGGGGTGGCGAGCCACCGCAGCCCCGCGCGCCACACGAACAGCTCACGCTTGGCGACCGCCTCGCCCCGGGCGTCCAGCTCGTACGCCTCGATCCAGGCCCAACCGTCGTACGCGGGCCGGTCGGCCAGGTGCCGGATCACCCGTACCACGATCGGGCGGACGAACTGCACACTCGCCGCGCGGGTGAGGTGCAGCAGGTCACCGCCCCGGATCGGCCGTTCCGCCGTCACCACCGGCCCCCGTTCCTCGGCCGGTACGGGCGCAGTCCGACCGCCCTCGACGTGAACCGGTCCGGGCAGGGTGCCGGCAGGCCACACGAGCAACGCCGCCACCACGACCACCACGTCCGCCGGTGCCGAGGAGCGAACGGCACGGGTCTGGGTACACGTCGGAAGACCATGGCCGCAGACTCGTGGCCCCGCCGTTGACAGGTGGTCAACCCCTCGGTTGACAGGTCGCCAACCCCCGGTCGCCGGAGGCTGCGACCGTGCACGTGGTGGCACTCTCCGAAGTCGCCGCCCACCTGGGCGTCTCGCGTCAACGCGCCGCGATCCTGGTGGACCGCCCCGACTTCCCCGCCCCGATCGACACCCTCACCGTCGGCCGCAGCTGGGACGCCGCCGAGGTCCGGGCGTACGCGGCCCGACGCAACCGCCACCTCGCCGACGACGAGCCCACCTGACCCGTCCCCGCGCTCCCGACCGCCCGGGACTGCTGATCATCGCCGACACGGCTACGTGTCCGCTGCACTGGACTGCTGGGCCGAACTGGACCGTTGGCTGGCCGAGCGCGAGGGCACCTACTGCTCGTCGAGCACGCATGGCCGTGCGGGGGCGGCCGCGACTCCCGGGACCCGCACGCTGTCCGGAGCCGCATGCTGTCCGGGACCGGGCGGCGCGATCCGGCTGCTCCGGGATCGGGGACCCGGTGACAGCACGACCGTTGGTGGCTGCCTGAGGTGTAATCCGTACGGCGTGTCGTCCACCTGAGCCACCCAGAACGCCGCCGCGACGCCCAGCCCGTTCCGGATGACCCGCAGCACAGGATCCGTGGGACAGGACCTCAGTGCTTACTCGTCCAGGGTGGCTGGATGGCACATGCAAGCAGGCCGCGGACGCTTACTCCTCGTGATGATGACGCGCAGGCTTTCCTCAAGAGATGACCGGAAAGCCCATACTCACGGTCTACGCTTTGCGTTGGAATTAGTCAACGCAGCCTTGGCGCGGCGTCGCGTCTTGTGCCCACGACTGTCGTAACTTCGTGACGGTGCCATGTAGCTAGCGGCCATGTAGCTAGCGCTTGGTCATCAACATCATAACTCTGGGTAACCAGAAGGGGCGGGAAGTCAAACTTCCCGCCCCCGGTGGACATCAGCGACGAGAACGGGCTACCAACCAGACCGTCGCCGACTGTCCCAGCACTGCGAGGGCCTTTGCCGCTATGGCGAGGCCCTCGCGCTGTTGATAAGCCGCCATCAAGGCGACCAACTCCAGCGCGGGGCCCGCGATACGCCACACCCGCACCACTCGCGGGACCGGCCGTACCGGCTCTTGCCCCTCCTGCTCCTGCACTTTCCCTCCAAGTGGCCCCCGGACGGTCCGGAGCACCGCGGATGGCCCCGGAACATGGGGCGCTGGAGGTAAGCGTCAGGCGCAGCAGCACCGAGGAATGACGTTACGGGAACGGCTAGACACACTCCTCCTCGTCTTGGACGACACGCCGACAACGCAGGGAAAAGTCGCGTCCACAGTTGTGGCGTTGCCGCCCGCGTCCTGACTGAGCCCTCACCCTGGACTTAACGAGCTCCTTCGCCTGCGCCTGAAGGCGCAGACCTCGGGAGTCCTCCGCCAGCGGCCGATCTTGTCCCAGTTCGGCGAGCTCGGTGATACCAGGCCGATCAGGTGGTCAAGGGGTGCGGCGCTCGGCCGGGGGGGCGTACCGGCGGTGCGGTGAGCGACTCGACCGGTCGCGGCGCGGCGCCCGGCGGGAGGGAATCGACCGGGGAGGCCAGCGGGTCCGGGCGGGACACCCCGCCGATGCCCGACTGCTCGGCGGCGATCTTCTCCTGGAGGCGGAGGATGCCGTGCAGCAGCGCCTCCGGCCGGGGCGGGCAGCCGGGCACGTACACGTCGACCGGGATGAGTTGGTCCACGCCCTTGGTCACCGAGTACGAGTCCCAGTACGGGCCGCCGCAGTTGGAGCAGGCCCCGAAGGAGATCACGTACTTGGGCTCGGGCATCTGGTCGTAGAGCCGCTTGATCGCCGGGGCCATCTTGTCGGTGACGGTGCCCGAGACCACCATCAGGTCGGCCTGGCGGGGGCCGTGCGCGAACGGGATCACGCCCAGCCGGATGAAGTCGTGCCGGCCCATGCTGGTGGCGATGAACTCGATCGCGCAGCAGGCCAGCCCGAAGTTGAAGACCCAGAGCGAGTAGCGGCGGCCCCAGTTGAGCACGAACCGGATCGGCTCGCCGAGCACTCCCGGCAACTGCACCCCGGCCTCCTCCCGTGTCCCCGAACCGACAGTCAACCACAGTGGTACCGGGGCCGACCGGTGCAACCGGACCGGCGGCCGGTACGTGTCACCAGCGTCGCCCAGCGCGGCGACCGTGACGGGGAGGAACAGTGACGGTGACCACGGATCCGAGGCTCGATGAGCCCCCGCCCGGCCATCCCGGAGCCCGACCGGGCCACCCGGAGCAGCCGGTGACCTTCGACGAGCTGTACCACGCGCACTTCCGGTCGCTGACCGTGCAGCTCACCGCGTACTGCGGGGACCTGTCCCAGGCCCAGGACATGGTGCAGGAGGCGTTCTACCGGGCGTTCGCCCGCTGGTCGACGGTCTCCCGGTACGACGATCCGGTGGCCTGGGTACGACGGGTCGCCTGGAACCTCGCGACCAGCCGGTGGCGGCGGCTGCGGACCGCCCAGTCGTTCCTGCGCCGGCAGCGCGAGGAACACGTACCCGGTCCCGGTCCGGACCGGGTGGCGTTGCAGGCGGCGCTGGCGCTGCTGCCGCCCAACCAGCGACGCGCGGTGGTGCTGCACTACCTCGCCGATCTCTCTGTCGCCCAGATCGCCGAGCAGGAACAGGTACCGGAGGGGACGGTCAAGTCCTGGCTGCACCGGGGGCGGGCGACGCTGGCGACCCACCTGATCCCGAACGGGGTGAACGACCATGCCTGAACCCGACGACGCACGGCTCGGCGCGGAGTTCGAGGCGTACCGCGCCCGGATCCTCGCCTCGGTCGACCCGGCCGGACCGGTCGACGTCCGACGCACCGTCCGGCGGCGGCACCAGCGCCGGGTGGCGACGGTCGCGGCCGTCACGGTGGCCGCGGTGGCCCTGCCGATCGCCGGCTTCGCGGCCCTGGCCCGCCACGACGACCCGCCCCCGACACCCGGGCAGACCACGCCCGCCCCCCTCCCGACCACCCCGCCGACCAGCGCCGTTCCCGACCCCACCCGCACCCCGAGCAGCAGCCCCACCGGCCCGGACGGGCTGATCACCCGGGCCCAACTGCTCGCCACCCGGCTCGACCTGCCGGACTGGGAGCCCGGTCCGGCCTGCCCGGCCGAGAGTGTCCGGCTGGCCGGCGACGACGACACGCCCGGCACGGTCTTCCTGGCCGGTCTCGACCACGGTGACGTGGACCGCGACGGGGTGGTCGAGACGGTGGTCCGGTTGCAGTGCGTCCGACCGTACGGCGGGCTGGGCCAGGTGGTGGCGCTCGAACGGAACGCCCAGGGCGGGATCGTCGTGCTGGCCCGGGTGATGCACACCGACGTGGACACCCCGGAGGTGCTGGACGCCGTCGAGGTGCGGGACGACGGCACGGTCCGGGTGCGGATCACCGACCGGCTGCCGGGCGCGCCCGGACCACGGCAGACCCTGTGGCGGACCTACCGGTGGACCGGTGACGGGTTCGTGCACAGCGGCGGGCCGACGGGCTGGCCGGTGGCCCCCGGCGCGTCCGGTACGCCCACCGGTACGGCACCGCCGGGCCGTCCGCCGCTCACGGTGACCGCCACCGACCTGGTGTACGAACCGGCGGCCGACGTCGGCGGCTACCGGGGCACCAGCACCGTCACCGTGGTGAACACCAGCTCACGGACGATCCAGCATCCGATGGTGACCTTCCCTACCAGCGAGACCGACCATCCGGTGCACGCGGAGTGGACCGACTGCCCCACCGGGGTGGGCCGACCCGACCGCCTCACCTGCGTCACCCGGCCGATGGCCCCGGGCGAGAAGCGCCGGATCGTCTTTCCGTTCTCGAGCACCGACGCCGGCCCGGCCCGCAAGGTGGTCGTCCTGGTCCAGGAGGGCACCGGCGACGAGGACGCCACCCCGGTGTCCGGTTCCTCGATCCGGACCACCTTCACCGCCTCCTTCGCCGACTGAGGTACCCCGGGGGACGGAGGAGCGTCAGTACACCGGGCGCTGGAGCAGGCTGACGAACTCGACCAGCAGGCGTTCCCGCAGCGCCGGCGGTGCGGCGTTGAGCAGCGTGTTCACCGGGGCCATCCGGTCGGGCAGGCCGGCGGCACCGCCCAGCCCGAGGCCGGCGGCGAGCCCGGCGACCAGCTCCGGGGTGAGCGCCTCCGGGGGCAGCGACGCCGCCATCGCCAGCAGCTCGTCCGGCAGCCGGACCGGCCCGGCGGCGCGGGCCGCCGCCACCGCGTCGGCCAGGTCCGGGCCGAACTCGTCGACCTTCGGGGCGACCGCGGCGGTGACCGTCAGGTGCACGCTGGCCGGCAGGTCGGCGTACGCCATCTGGGGTTGGGTGTGCCAGCCCCGGGCGGTCAGCTCGTCCACCAGCACGAACAGGTCGAGCCCGGGGTCGGTGGTGGTGAGGCAGACCACCGTCGACTCCGGTTCGGCCAGCAGCCGCAGCCCCTCGACGCCGCGTACCGCGTCGGCAAGCCGCCGGACCGCCGTCAGGGTACGGTCGGCCAGCTCCAGGTAGCCGGCGTCGCCGAGGTGCCGCAGGGTGGCGTACGCGGCGGCGATCGGCCCGCCCGAGCGGGTGGACGAGATCACCGGGTTGATCATCGTGTACCCGGGCCAGTCGGCGAAGGCGAAGTACTGCGGGGCGCGCAGTGTCGGGTCCCGGTGCAGCAGCACCGACACGCCCTTCGGGGCGTACGCGTACTTGTGCAGGTCCACCGAGATCGAGGTGACCCCGGGCACGGAGAGGTCGAACCGGGGCACCGGCAACCCGAGCCGGCGCAGGTACGGCAGGGTCCAGCCACCGAAGCAGGCGTCCACGTGGCAGCGCACCCCGGCCCGCGCGGCCACCGCCGCGATGCCCTCGACCGGGTCCACCACCCCGTGCGCGTACGACGGCGCGGAGCAGACCACCAGCACCGTCTCCGGGCGGATCGCGGCGGCCACGTCGGCGACCTCCGGACGCAGCGTGGCCGGGTCGACGGGTACCGGGTCGAGCGCCACCCGCAGGTAGTGCGCCGCCTTGGCGAACGCGGCGTGCGCGCTGACCGGCACCACGATCCGGGGTTCGACGAGGTCCGGGCGGGCGTCCCGGGCGGCCTTCACGGCCAGGATCAGCGACTCGGTGCCACCGCTGGTGACGCTGCCGACCACGTCGGGCGCGCCGGTGCCCGGCCCGCCGCCGAGCAGCTTCGCCGCCGCCCCGACCAGCGCGTTCTCCATCGCCAGCAGGGACGGGAACGCGGTCGGGTCGAGCCCGTTGACGTGCGCGCTCGCCGCGTGGGCCGCGGTGGTCAGCTCATCCAGGCCGGGCACCGCCGGGTCGTAGACGTAGGCGAACAGGCGTCCGCCGTGGGTGGGGCGGTCGGCGGCCCGCAGGGCCGCGATCTCGGCGAGCACCCGGTCGGCGGGTACGCCCTGCGCCGGCAGCGCCGGAGGCGGCCCACCCGCGCCGGGCGTACCCGGATCGTCGCTCGCCTGGTCGGTGCCGGACGCTGCGGCCTGGTCGGTCATCGGCTCGTGGGGCCCTTCTGTGCGGGGTCGGCGGTCCCGGCCGAGGCCGGCTGGACGGCGGCGGCCCGCCCGGCAGCGGAGCCAGGCTGCGCGCCGGCAGCGGTACCGGCCGGCGTGCTCGCGGCAGCGGTACCGGCCGGCGTGCTCGCGGCAGCGGTACCGGCCGGCGTGCTCGCGGCGGCGGTACCGGCCGGTGTGACGGCGGCGGCGAGGCGGTCGGCGGTCAGGTCGTACCGGCGCAGCAGCAGCACGACCGGGCCGACCAGCAGCGCGGGCAGCACGGTGAAGCCGAGCAGCACACCGAGCCGGGCGGTGTCGGACTGCGCCGCCGCCGAACCGGTCGTCGAGGAGGCGTACCCGGTGAGCTGGAGGACCAGGCCGTAGATGCCCGGACCGAGGGCCAGCCCGAAGGTCTCGCCGGCCGTCCACACCCCGGTGAACACGCCGGCCTGCCGGCGTCCGGTCCGCGCGGTGTCCCAGGCGATGCAGTCCGGCAGCATGGCCAGCGCGAAGACCTGCTGCCCGGCGTACCCGCAGCCGATCACCGCGACCAGCAGGTACACCCCGACGGCCGGCAGGACCGGCGCGGCGACCAGGGCCGCCGCGCCGACCGCGAAGATCACCGAGGCGGCGACCAGCCCGGCGCGCTTGCCCGACCGGCGGCCCACCCGGGTCCAGACCGGCATGACCAGCAGCGCGGGGCCGACGAAGCAGGCGAACAGCACGGTCGGACCGGTCCGTGGGTCGGCCAGGATGTGCTCGGCGAAGTAGTTGACCCCGGCCAGCACGGTGGCCACCCCGGCCGACTGCACCACGAAACAGACCAGCAGCGCCCGGAACGGCCGGTTGCGGGCGGCGACGGCGAGCTGCGCGCGCAGGCTCGGCTCGCTCTCCCCCACCTCGCCGGCCGGCGCGGTCCGGGTGCCGAGGAACGCGCCGAGCGTGCCGACCACGATCAGGCCGGCGACGAAGAGGCCCATCCAGCGGTGCCCGGCCAGCCCGTCGCCGCCCACCGTCACCACCAGCGGCGCGACCGCCCCGGCGACCAGGATGGCCACCGCCAGTACGGCGATCCGCCAGCTCATCAGCCGGGTCCGCTCGGTGTAGTCGCCGGTCAGCTCGGCCGGCATCGCCACGTACGGCACCTGGAAGAACGCGAACGCGGTCGCGGTGGCCAGGAAGGCGAACGCCACGTACGCCCCGGCGGCCGGCCCGGCCCCGAACGGCGCGGCGAAGATCGCGGCGAACAGCACCGCCAGGGCGAGCCCACCGAAGAGGAGGTACGGCCGGCGGGCACCCCAGCGGGACCTGGTCCGGTCGGAGATCCGCCCGGCGACCGGGTTGACCAGCACGTCCCATGCTTTCGGCAGGAGCACCAGCAGGGCGGCCACGCCCGCCGCCACGCCCAGCGTGTCGGTCAGGTACGGCAGCAGCAGCAGCCCCGGCACCGTGCCGAACGCCCCGGTGACCAGCGAACCCAGGGCGTAGCCGAGGTGCACCCGACGGGGCAGCTCAGCCGGCGGCGCGTTCATGGAGCCGAATGCTACTCATGTCAGGGGTGGGGAAGGGACCCCTGCGCCCCGCCTTCCGGGCCGGGCGGGCCGATCGCCGCCCGAGCCTCCGGGTCACCTGGTCCGGTCGTCCCCCGGTGGGGACCAGTTCGCGGCGGCAATGTCGACCTTGTCGCCCCGCAACGGGGTGCCCTCGGCGCGCAGCCTGGCCCGGGCCTCCCGCTCGTGGCCGGGTGGCAGGCGGCCGGCCGCGTTGACCACCCGGTGCCACGGCACCCCGCCACCGTGCCGCGCCATGATCGATCCGACCAGTCGGGGGGAGGCCCGACCGGAGCGCTCGGCCAGCGCGTCGGCGACCGCCCCGTACGACATCACCCGCCCCGGCGGAATCCGCTCGACCAGCGCGAGCACCGCCTCCACGTACTCGTCGGGAGTCACCACACGTACCCGTCAGGAGTCACGAGCAGCCACGATATGGGAACGGCGGCGGGTGCCGGGGAGCCGACCGAGCAGAATGGGCGGGTGCGCGAAGCGGTAACGACAGCCCGGCGGGTCGTGGTGAAGATCGGCTCCTCCTCGTTGACCACCCCGACGGGTGGCCTGGACGACGACCGGGTCACCGCGCTGGTCGACGCGCTCGCCGCGTTGACCGCGCAGGGCCGTGAGGTGGTGCTGGTCTCGTCCGGGGCGATCGCCGCCGGTCTCGCCCCGCTCGGTCTGCCCCGCCGGCCGCGCGACCTGGCCACCCAGCAGGCCGCCGCGAGCGTCGGGCAGGGCCTGCTGATCGGCCGGTACGCCGCCGCCTTCGCCCGGCACGGCCGGACCGTCGGGCAGGTGCTGCTCACCGTGGACGACGTGACCCGGCGGGCGCACTACCGCAACGCGTACCGGACCCTGCGCAAGCTGCTCGACCTGCGGGCGGTGCCGATCGTCAACGAGAACGACACGGTCGCCACCGAGGAGATCCGGTTCGGTGACAACGACCGGCTGGCCGCGCTGGTGGCCGCGCTGGTCCACGCCGACCTGCTGATCCTGCTCTCCGACGTCGACGCGCTGTGGACCGGTGACCCGGCCAGCCCGGCGTCCACCCGGATCGCCGAGGTGCACGGCGAGGCCGACCTCAGCGGGGTCGAGATCGGTGGCGCGGGCCGGGCCGGGGTGGGCACCGGCGGCATGGTGACCAAGGTCGAGGCGGCCCGGATCGCCACCGGCTTCGGCATCCCGGTGGTGCTGACCGCCGCGCCGCTGGCCGCCGCCGCGCTGTCCGGCGAGCCGGTGGGCACGCTCTTCCATCCGGTACGCCAGCGGCCCACCGCGCGGCTGTTCTGGCTGGCCCACGCCACCTCGCCCCGGGGCCGGCTGCACCTGGACCCGGGCGCGGTGCAGGCGGTGGTGGGCCGCCGCAAGTCGCTGCTGCCGGCCGGGATCACCGCCGTGGACGGCGCGTTCACCGCCGGTGACCCGGTCGACCTGGTGGACGTCTCCGGCGCGCCGGTGGCCCGGGGGCTGGTCAACTACGACGCGGTGGAGCTGCCCGGTCTGCTCGGCCGGTCCACCACCGAACTCGCCGCGGCGCTCGGCCCGGCGTACGAACGTGAGGTCGTCCACCGCGACGACCTGGTGCTGCTGTAGTCACCCGGAGGAGAGATGAGCGTTTCGGAGCAGGCACGACGGGCGCGGGAGGCGGCGGGCGCGTTGGCCGTGGCGACGCGTACCGCCAAGGACGCCGCCCTGCACGCGATGGCCGACGCGCTGGTGGCGCGTACGCCGGAGATCCTGACCGCGAACGCCGCGGACCTGGCGGCCGGCGCCGAGGCCGGGCTGAGCGCGGCGATCCTGGACCGGTTGAAGCTGGACGCGGGCCGGGTGGCCGGGATCGCCGACGCGCTGCGGCAGATGGCCGCGCTGCCCGACCCGGTGGGTGAGGTGGTCCGGGGTTCGACCCTGCCGAACGGGCTGGAGCTGCGGCAGATCCGGGTGCCGTTCGGGGTGGTCGGGATCATCTACGAGGCCCGCCCCAACGTGACCGTGGACGCGGCCGGGATCTGCCTCAAGTCCGGCAACGCGGCGCTGCTGCGCGGCTCGTCGTCAGCGGCCCGGTCGAACGCGGCGCTGGTCGCGGTGCTGCGGGACGCGGTCGCCGACGCCGGGCTGCCGGCGGACGCGGTACAGCTGCTCGATGCCAGCTCCCGGGACTCGGTCAAGGAGCTGATGCGGGCCCGGGGCCTGGTCGACGTGCTGATCCCCCGGGGTGGGGCGTCGTTGATCCGGACGGTGGTCGAGGAGTCGACGGTGCCGGTGATCGAGACCGGGGTGGGCAACTGCCACGTGTACGTGGACGCCGCCGCCGACCTGGCCAAGGCGGTGGCGATCACCCTGAACGCCAAGACCCAGCGGCTGTCGACCTGCAACACGGCCGAGTCGCTGCTGGTGCACGCGGACGTGGCGGACGCGTTCCTGCCGGCGGTGCTGGCGGCGTTCGCCGGGGCCGGGGTGACCGTGCACGGTGACGCCCGGGTGGCCGGGTACTCGGACGCGGTGGTCGCGGCGACCGACGAGGACTTCGCCACCGAGTACCTGTCGGCGGACATCTCGGTCGCCGTGGTCGACTCGCTGGACGCGGCGGTGGCGCACATCCGCCGGTACGGCAGCGGCCACACCGAGGCGATCGTGACGGACTCGCAGGCGGCGGCCCGGGAGTTCGTGGCCCGGGTGGACGCGGCGGCGGTGATGGTGAACGCGTCGACCCGGTTCACCGACGGCGGGGAGTTCGGCTTCGGCGCGGAGATCGGCATCTCCACCCAGAAGCTGCACGCCCGGGGTCCGATGGGGCTGCCCGAGCTGACCAGCACGAAGTACGTGGTGACCGGGGACGGTCACCTGCGCACCTGACGCGAGCCCGGCGGGCCGGGCGGGTCGACCGGCCGGGTCGACCAGCCGGTTGACCACCCGGACGCGCCCACGGGGTGACCTCCGGGGCGGGCCAACCGTTCGGTGGATGACCGGCGGACGTAACGTGGAGGGCAGGCTGGCCGAAAAGCCAGCCTGACACGCTGGCGCAGCGTATCGGATTCCTGACATCCCGTGACGCCAGAAGATGATCATATTTACCCATGATCACCCCAACGCCCCTCATGCAACTCGTGACCGGTTACTGGTCATTCAAGACCCTCGCCGCCGCGGTCGAACTCGACCTGTTCGGCCGGCTCGCCGACGGCCGGGTGATCACCCGGGAGGAGGCTGAGAAGGAGTTCGGCCTGCCCGAACGACCGGCCGACCTGCTGCTCTCCGCCTGCGCGTCACTCGGCCTGCTGGAGAAGGACGGCCCGGGATACCGCAACAGCGAACTCTCCGAGCAGTTCCTCGTCCCGGGCCGGCCGCACTACTTCGGTGGGCAGGTGCGCTACTGCGACGAACGCACCTACCTGCCGTACCACCGGCTCGGCGAGGCGCTGCGCACCGACAAGCCGCTGACCTGGGACCCGGACACCCAGGAGTCGCTGTTCACCACCGCCGACCCGGTCATGCTGGCGATGTTCTGGGAGGCCATGTACTCGACCTCCGCCTTCACCGCCCGCGCCCTCGGCGAGGCGTACGACTTCGGTACGCACCGACGGCTGCTCGACGTCGGCGGCGGGGCCGGGGCCTTCCCGATCGAGTTGTGCCGGCGGTACCCGCACCTGCGGGCGACCGTCCTCGACCTGCCGCACGTCACCGGCAAGGCCCGGGAGAAGGCGACGGCGGCCGGGCTGGCCGACCGGATCGGCACCGCCGACGGGAACTTCCTCACCGACCCGGCCCTGCCCGGCGGGCACGACGTGATCCTGCTGAGCATGATCCTGCACGACTGGTCCGAACCGCAGAACCGGACGATCCTCGCCAAGTGCTTCGACGCCCTGCCGTCCGGCGGTGCGATCGTCATCAGCGAGCTGCTGCTCAACGACGAGCGGACCGGCCCACCGGCCGCCGCGCTGATGGGCATGACCATGCTGGTCGAGACCGAGGGCGGCCGGAACTGGTCCGGGGCCGAGTACACCGCCTGGCTGACCGACGCCGGATTCACCGACGTCCGGACGATCGCCTTCGACGCGCCCGGCGCCAACGGCGCGGTGATCGCCCGCCGCCCCTGACCGCCGACGGGGTGTGCGCCCACACCTGACCGCCGACCGGGCGGGGCAGCCGCTCACCCCCACCGCCGACCGGGCGGGGTGCGCGCCCGCACACCTGACCGCCGAGTGCGGTCGGGCGCGCCCGGTCAGCGGAAGGCGCGGATCACCGCGAGGGTGGTGTGCACGTCGAACTGGTGGCCGTCGTCGCTGTCCCAACCACCGTCACTGCGCTGGGTGGCGGCGAGTCGACGGCGGGCGGCCACCAGCGTCCACTCCGCGGCCGGCAGACCCACCCGGCACAGCGTCGCGGCCAGCCAGGCCACGTCGGCCGGGGACATCTCCGCCATCCGTTCGTCGAGCACCGCCCGGATCCGGGCCGCCTCGTCGTACGCCCGCATCAGGTGCAGGACGGCGGCGCTGAGCCAGCCCACCGGCAGGAACGACGGCCAGGTGCCGTCCGGGTTGAGCTGCCCGGTCAACACCCGGGCGGCGGCCTGCACCACCCCGGCGTACGCCCCGCCGACCCGGTGGTCGAGCGGACCGGCCGGGCGGGCGTCCGGGCCGGCGACGCTGAGCCAGAAGGCGGCGTTGGCGGTGAGGTACAGCCGTGCCTCCGGGTCGCCGGGCCGGGCCCAGACCGGGGCGGTGTCGGCCAGCGCCGGGTCCTCCTCCCAGCTGCCGTCGCGCGACTGGCGGGAGGCCAGCCAGTCCAGCGCCCGGCGGGCCGCCGGCCGGCCGAGCGCGCCCAGGTCGTCCAACTCGGCGAGGCGGAAACAGGTCGCGTCGACCGACGCCACGTCGCCCGCCCAGACCGCCGGCCAGCCACCGTCGGGGGCCTGCCCCACCTCGGCCGTGGCGAGCGTCTCCGGCGGGGGCGGCGTGCCGGCGCGCAGCCAGGTCAGCCGGGCCCGCTCCACCGCGTCACCGTGCGCCACGACGAAGCCGATGGCACCATCGAGATCGACCACGGCCACGACGCTACCGACGGCCGACCGGCTGCGCCTCGGTAGCTCGGCCGGGATCATCCCAGCTCACGGTGGTACGCCGGGGCCGCCGGCACATGTTAGGGGCCGCAACCGTACGGCTGCGGCCCCTGATCGTCGACTCAGTCGACTCAATCGACCCGGTCGGCTCCGGCGGCCCGGTCGACTCAGCCGGTTCGGTCGGCTCCGGCGACTCAGTACGTGGGCAGCGACGGGTCGATCTGCTTCACCCAGGAGAGCACCCCGCCCTGGACGTGCACCGCGTCCCGGAACCCGGCCGCCTTCAGCGCGGCGAGCGCCTCCGCGGACCGTACCCCGGACTTGCAGTGCAGCACGATCTGCCGGTCCTGCGGGAACTGCGCCAGCGCCGCCCCGGACAGGATCTCGCCCTTGGGGATCAGGGTGGCCCCGGGGATGCGGACGATCTCGTACTCGGCCGGTTCCCGGACGTCGACCAGGAAGATGTCCTTCCCGGCGTCCTGCCAGTCCTTCAGCTCGGTGGCGGTGATGGTGGCGTCGACCACCGCCTCCTGCGCCTCGACCGAGACCGCGCCGCAGAAGTCCTCGTAGTCCTCCAGTAGGTCGGTGACGGTCGGGTTCTCGCCGCAGAGGGCGCAGTTCGGGTCCTTCCGCACCTTGATCTTGCGGTACTCCATCTCCAGGGCGTCGTAGACCATCAGCCGGCCGACCAGCGGCTCACCGATCCCGGTGAGCAGCTTGATCGCCTCGTTGACCTGGATCGACCCGATCGACGCGCAGAGCACGCCGAGCACGCCGCCCTCGGCGCAGGACGGGACCATGCCGGGCGGCGGGGGCTCCGGGTAGAGGCAGCGGTAGCAGGGACCGTGCTCGGCCCAGAACACCGACGCCTGGCCGTCGAACCGGTAGATCGACCCCCAGACGTACGGCTTGCCGAGCAGCACCGCCGCGTCGTTGACCATGTACCGGGTGGCGAAGTTGTCCGTCCCGTCCACGATCAGGTCGTACTGGGAGAAGATCTCCCGGACGTTCTCCCGGTCCAGCGCGGTGTTGTGGATCTCGATGCTGACCAGCGGGTTGATCTCACGGACGGTGGCCGCCGCGGACTCGGCCTTGGACCGGCCGACGTCGGACTGGCCGTGGATGATCTGCCGCTGGAGGTTGGACTCGTCGACCGTGTCGAAGTCGATGATGCCGAGCGTGCCCACCCCCGCCGCGGCCAGGTACATCAGCGCGGGCGAGCCGAGACCACCGGCACCCACACAGAGCACCCGGGCGTTCTTCAGCCGCTTCTGCCCCTCCACCCCCACGTCGGGGATGATCAGGTGGCGCGAGTAGCGGCGGATCTCGTCAACGGTCAGCTCGGCGGCGGGTTCGACGAGCGGGGGCAACGACACGGTGGACTCCCCGGGATCGGCGTTGGTTGCCGCGCCATTGTTGCTCGCCCGACCGCCGGTCGGCCATGAGGAGTGACACGTAGCCCGACATCCGGGACCGGGAATAACCACCGGCCGGACGCCGCACCGCCCGGCCGGTCAGGGGATCAGGTCGCCCGCGTACCGCCGGCCGTCCAGGTAGGGCCAGGCATTGGCGACGCAGCCGACCAGGCCGTACGTCTGCTGCTGCATCACCGGAGCCGGCCGGCCCGGACCGGGGCAGCTCTCGTGCAGTTCGCCCAACTCGTGCCCGACCTCGTGGTTGATCACGTACGCCCGGTACACCGATAGCGGTGCGGCGTAGTCCGGTACCGCGGTCAGCCACCGGTCCAGGTTGATGATCACCTGTCCGGGCAGCTGACAGGAGGTGTAGCCGGCGGTGCTCAGCCCGCCCTCGGCGCACATCCGCTCCGAGGTGGCGGCGGTCGCCAGGTAGATCGTGAAGTCCGCGGGCTCCGGCCCGGCGACCCGCTGCAACCGCAGCTCACCGGAGGCGGTCCAGCTCCGGGGGTCGGCCAGCGTGCCGTCCACGGCGGCGGCGAAGGCGACCGGGTCCTGGCCGGTGGCGACCTGCACGTTGACCCGGTAGCGGCGCAGCGGGCCGCCCGTGCCCCACACCGGCGACTCTCCCGGAACGTCGACGAACCCGTCAGGCGGCACCGAGGAGGCGGTCGGCGGAGCCGGCACGCCCGGCGGAACGGCGGCGGCCGGCGGGGCGGTGGCGGGCGGCGGAACGGTGGCGGGCGATGGAACGGTGGCAGGCGGCGGGGCGGTGCTGGCAGGCAGGGCGGTATCGGTCGGCGGCACCCGCGCGGGCGGCGGCGAGGCGGCCTGCGGGGCAGGCGCGGGTGGAGCCGGCGTCGGGGTGGCCGGCGGCTGCCCCTGACCGATCAGGGCCACCCCCGCCGCCACGGCCACGGCCAGCGCCGCCACGGCGGTCGTCCCCCACCGGTCCCGGACCGCCGTCCCCCGCCGGCCCCGGACCGGCCGCGCCATCCATCCCACACCTCCACTTTCCCCGCACAACCCCCGGAAAGTGCCGGTACCGGGAAAAGCCGTCAGAGGCGGGGACCGGTGTGGCGGCGGCCGTCGAGGTAGGGCCAGGGGTTGGCGGTACAGCCCTTCAGGAAGAGGGTCTGCTGCATCATCACCGGTGCGGGCCGCCCCCGGCCGGGGCACCGCTCGTGCCGGTGCCCCAACTCGTGCCCGACCTCGTGGTTGACCACGTACGCCCGGTACACCGACAGCGCCACCCCGGCGGCGACGAAGTGCGGCACCGACGTCCGCCACCGGTCCAGGTTGAGGATCACCTTCCCGGGAGCCCGGCAGGAGGTGTACGGCCGACCACCCACCCGGATGTCCACCCCACCCGCCGCACACATCCGGCCCGCCGTCCGGGCGGTCGCCAGATAGACGGTGAAGTCGTGCGCCGCGCCGGCCGGCACCCGCTGCAACCGGAGCCGACCGCCGCCGATCCAGCTTCCCGGCGCGGCCAGCACCTGCTCCACCTCGGTACCGACGGCCCGCACGTCCTCCCCGGAGCCGTGCTCCACCGCCACCCGGTACCGCCGCAGGGTGCCCGAGCGGCCCAGCAGCGCCCCGGCCCGGTCGTCGAACCCGAAGCTGCCCCGCCCGGCGGACGGCACCGGACCCGGCATGGCCAACAGCGGCGGCGCGGGTGTGGCCGCGGACGGCGTCGGGGCCGGCGTGGGCGTGGCCGGTGACGCGACAAGCGGGGCCACCGGGGCGGCCAGCGATCCGGCGGCGGCCGGCCCGGTACTGCCTACCGGCCCAGTGCTGCCTACCGGCCCAGTGCTGCCGACCGGCCCGGTGCTGTCGACGGGCGCGGTGCCGGAGCGGGCCGGCAGCACCACCGCCGCACCAACCGCCAGCGAAACCAACGTGACCAGCGCGTACGCCAGGACCCTCCGAGACGGACGACGGGGGCGGGCGGAGGAGGGCGGGGACATCGCGCCCAGCCTGCCACGTCACTCCACGCGACGCACACCCGCCACGTCGTCGAGCAGACCCAGTACCGCACGGGCCACCGTACGCGGCAACTCCATCTGCGCCACGTGCCCGGCGTCCAGCATCAACAGTCGACTGTCCGGGATCACCCGGGCCGCCTGCGGGGCCACCCGCACGTCGACCAGCCGGTCTCGCCGACCGCCCACCACCAGCGTCGGGGCCCGTACCGCGGCGGCCTGCCGCCACAGCGACTCCGCCCCCGGCAGGTACGAACGCAGGAAACTCGACACGATCCCCCGGAAGGTACGCAGGTACGCGGCAGCATGGTGCTCCACCTCGTACCGCAGCCGGATCTCCGCCAGCGCCTCCTGCCGGCGCTGCTCGCCGATCCGGCTCAGGTCGGCGACGCAGGCCGCCATCACCTGCTCGGCCATCACCTCGGGGGCCAGCCGGGCCAGCCGCCAGGCGACCAGTCGTTCGCCCCGGGGGATCACCAGCACCGGCAGCATCCGACCCTGCAACGACCGGCGGGCGTCCAGGAACGGCAGGGCCGGCGAGATCAACGTCAGGGTGCGGACCAGCTCCGGACGCAGCGCCGCCACCCGCACCGCCACCGCACCGCCCAGCGAGTTGCCGAACAGGTGCACCGGCCCCCGGTCGGAGTGCTCGATCCAGCGGACCACCAGGTCGGCGAACGCCGGGACGGTGTACCGGCGGGCCGGCTCGCTGAGCCCGAAACCGGGCAGGTCGATGGCCTGCCCGGCGAGGCGGCCCGCGAGCAGGCCGGCCAGGTCGGTCCAGTTCTGCGCCGAACCGGCCAGGCCGTGCAGGTACAACGCCGGTTCCGCGTCCCCGCTGGTGGCCGGAGTGTCCCGGACGTGGACCAGCGAGCCGTCGAGGCGTACCAGCCGACCGGGCCACGGGGGCGGCAGCAGGTCGGCCGGCAGGACGTCGTCCGACCCGAGGATCGCGCGCTTCATGCCTCCAGTCTGCCCGCAGCCGGTCAGGTCAGCAGCGCTTCCAATCGTCGGTTGACCGCCGCCAGGGTGGCCCGGACCACGGCCTGCCGGGGATCGTTGCCGGAGACCAGGGCCGACCCGGCGAGCTGCTCGACCCAGCCGTCGCAGACCAGCAGGACCACCACGGTGGCGACCTCGCAGGTACCGAACGGCACCACGGCCGCGTGCTCGACGAAGCACCGGCCACGACCGGCCGCGGCGACCCGCAGCAGCTCGTCCACGGCGGCTGCGGCGGCGACCGCGCAGAGCCGCAGGACGTACCCGTCGACGGCCGGCCCGACCGCCCGACCGGCGGCGTTGCGTTCCCCGGCCAGCAGGCGCACCTCGACGTCGGCGTCCAGCCCGAAGGTGCTCACCTGGACGTGGTCGATCACCACCCGGGGGCCGGGCGCACCGCCGGTGTCCAGCGGTCGGGACGGCGCGGTCTCCGTCGTGGTCCGCTGCCCACCCGAGTACGACGTGCCGAGCGTCACCGGGCTGCCGGTGGCCGACCCACCGAACGGCGCCCACGGGCTGCCCGGGGGCGGTGGCTGCTGCTCCTCCACGGTGGCCCGGCCACGGGGCACCGGCCCCGGCTGCCGACGTCGACGGCGTACCTCGGGTGGTACCTCGGCCCGGCGTACCTCCGACGGACCTTCGGCCCGGCCCTCCGGTGGCGGCGCGATGCGACGCCGGACCGGCGCGGTCGGCGCGGTCGGGACGTTCTGCGGCGCGGCGGCCAGCCCCATCCGTTCCTGGAGCAGCCGGGCGACGTGCCGGCTCACCTCGGCCGCGTCCGCCCCGTCGGCGAGGTCCAGCCGGAGGCTGTGCGCCCCGGCCGGGGTCTTACGCAGTTCGGCGCCGCGCACCCCGGCCACCCCCTGCACGGCGTCGAGGATCGCGTCGATGTCGAACCCCTCCGGGCGCTCCTGCGGCGGGGCTGGTTCGTCCTCCCGGCGCAGGTGGGTGGCGATGCGGGCGAGTTCGGGGGTCTGGGCGGGGGGCTCCACGGCAGGCGGCTCCGGCACGACGGGCACATCCGGCTCGGCGGGTACGCGCTGGGGCAGCACCGCTGCCGTGCCGTCCGGTCGACGGTCGGCGACAGTGGGCGGGGCCGGGGAAACCGGGTCGGGCGCGGATCGGCGGGCCGTGTACGGGGGTGCGCCCGCGGGGGCGGGCGCGGACAGGGGAAGGTCGGCGCGCTCGGCTCCGCTCGTGGCGGGCGGCGTGAGGGGACCGGCGCCGGTACGGTCCGGGTGGTGACCGGAGGGCACCTCGGCCGGTGGGGGATAGTCGGCCTCGGCGGCCTCCGGCCGGAGCCGGAAGGGCCGGACGGTACGGGTCTCCGGTCGGACGGCGGTCGGGTCGCCCGCCGGGTCAGCGGACGGTGGTACCGGTGGTGCGCCGGCAGGTGGTGCGCCGACGGACGCGAACGGCGGAGCACTGGCCGGCGCGAACTGGTCCTCCGGGTACCCGGACTGGTCTCCGGGGTACGACCGACGGGGCTCCGGTTCGTAGGAGCGCTGCCCGGGTGGCCCGGCGGGCGGAACCCGGCCTTCGGCCGACGTCGGCCCCCCGTCGGGGTACCGGCGCGGTTCAACGCTGTGCGGTTCGGTCTGCGGGGGTGCCCAGCCGGAGGGAACCTCGTCGCGGGCCCGGCCGGCACGTGAGCGACGCCCGACCGGCTCGTCGTCCTCCCAGTGCTCCACCCGGGACCGTCGACCGCGTGTCTCGCCCCCGTCGTGCGGCCGGACCCCGCCACCGTCGTGGGCCTGGCTCCCACCGCCGTCCCGGGACCGGGCGGCACCGCCCACAGCGGGCTGCGGGGCCACCCAGCCGCCGCCGGCCCAGGCGGGACGTTCCGGGTCGCCGGTCCCGGCATGACGCTCGGTGTCGGCGGCGGCCCGGGTACGGCGTTCCGCGTCCGGGGTACGCCAGCCGTGGCGGTCGGCGTCCTGGTCGGCCCGCCCCTGCCGGTCGAGGTCGGGGGCGGCCCAGTCCTGCGGGGCGTGGTCGGCCCAGCCCCGCCGCTCCGGGTCCGGTACGGCCCGGTCCTGCCGGTCGGCGTCGGCATCGGCGGCCCGCCGGCCGGCGTCGACGGCCCGGCGGTCAGCGTCGACGGCCCGACGGTCAACGTCAGCGGCCCGGCGATCGGCGTCGACGGGACGACGCTCAGCGTCAGCGGCCCGGCGATCAGCGTCGACGGGACGACGGTCAACGTCAGCGAAACGGCGGTCGGCGTCGGCCCGGGTCGGCTCGCCAGGATAGGGACCGACCGGCTCGGCCCAGGACGGCGGCGCGGACGCGGCCGGGTCCGCGGTGGCCCCGGGGCCACCGGACGACGGCCCGAACCCGACCGCTGGCTCCGGCCCGCCGGACGGCGACCCGGGACCGGTGGTCGGCTCGGGCCCGCCGGACGACCGGAACCCGGGGTCCGTGGTGCCAACCGGGGACGACGCCGGCGGCGCGGAGGCCGGTCGGCTCCCTGCGGACCACCGGTCCGGGCCGGTGCTGGCGGGCTCGTCGGAGGCGTGGCGCGCCGACCCGGCGTCAACCGGCGGCAGCGGGTGCGCGCCGGTCGGGTAGCGGGACGGCCCGGGTTCCACCACGGGATACGCGCCGGTGTGGTGGCGGACCGCCCCGCCCGGTTCGACCAGGGGCTGCGGGCCGGTGGGGTGCCGCAGCGGAGCCGGGTCCGGTGCTACGACGGGCTGATTGCCGGTCGGGTACCGCAGCGCCCCGGAGTCCCGGCCCGCGTCGCCGGACTGCTCCGCTTCGGGTGCGGGCCGCTGCGCGGGGACCACCAGGCGGCCGTGGTCGGGATCACGGGGCTCGCCGGCCGGGCCGGGTGGCGCGCTGACCGGGGCCTGCCGCCCGACGGACGCCAGGTCGGGGGGAGAGTGTCCGTTCACCCGCTGCCGGCCGTTGACCCGGGTCGGCAGCTCACCCGGCCCGACCGGTGAGCCGGTGGCACCGGGCAGCGGAGCGGGCAGGTCCCCGTGGTGGACGGACGAGGAGGCCCAGCCGTGGCCCGCGTCGACGGGACGCCACGAGCTGCGGGTCGGCTCCGCTCCGCCGTCGGCGGCACGTGACCAGCCGGCACCGGACGGCGCCCAGGCACTGGCCGAGTGAGCCAGGTCATCGTGCTGACCCGTCCCATCGTCGTGCTCTCCCGGGGTGGCGGCACCGGGTTGCCCTGTTTCATCCACCGCGCGCTCCTTGGTCGCCCCCGCTGAGGCTACCGTGTGGTGACAGTGGCGATAAGTTACAGCGGCGGGCCAATTCCGCAGTGGGGCGAGCGACCCGGCCGCTTCGGGTGGTAGGTGCCGGCCCGTACTAAGAAACTCGGAGGTTCCCATGACAGCTGTGGGGAACGGCTCACAGACGGCCGGTCGTCCCACGCGCCTGCCCAGGTCGGCGCGGCGCAAGCAGCTGCTCGCGGCGGCGCAGGAGGTGTTCGTCGCGCACGGCTACCACGCGGCGGCGATGGACGACATCGCCGAGCGGGCCGGGGTCTCCAAGCCCGTCCTGTACCAGCACTTCCCCGGGAAGCTGGAGCTCTACCTCGCCCTGCTGGACACGCACTGCGACGCGATAGTGGCAAAGGTGCACGACGCGATGCGGGAGACCAGCGACAACAAGGAGCGGGTCGAGGGGGCGGTCCGGGCGTACTTCGACTTCGTCGACCACGAGAGCGAGGCGTTCCGGCTGGTCTTCGAGTCGGACCTGCGCAACGAGCCGGCCGTACGGCAGCGGGTGGAGCGGGTCGAGCAGGGCTGCATCGCCGCGATCACGGACACCATCATCTCGGACACCGGGGTCAGCCGGGCGCACGCGGAGCTGCTGGCGTCCGGGCTGGTGGGAGCGGCGGAGACGGCCGCCCAGTTCTGGCTGGCGGGCGGCCGGCAGGTGCCGAAGGCGGAGGCCGAGGCGTTGTTGGCGGCGCTTTCCTGGCGCGGTATCGCCAGCTTCCCCCTCCAGGGGGAACCCGCGGCGGGGCCGACCCAAACCGAGTCAGCGTGACCATTGCCTCCCCGGATCGGCTAGCCTTCCCAGGGCGGCCGTTTCGCCCGGATGAGGAGGCACTGTGGAGGTCAAGATCGGCGTGCAGTACGCGCCGCGCGAGCTGGTTCTGGAGAGCGCGCAGTCGCCGGCCGAGATCGAGCGGATCGTGACCGACGCCATCGCCAAGAACGAGGGCACGCTCTCGCTGACCGACGAGAAGGGCCGGCGGGTCATCGTGCCGGTCAGCAAGGTCGCGTACGTGGAGATCGCCGAGGCGTCGCCGCGGGCGGTCGGTTTCACCGTCCGCTGATTCCGCACCGGGTCACCACGGGGCGGACGCCGATGTCCGGCTGCCGCGTGGGAGGCCCGTCGCAACCGACCCTTCCGTGACCCCGTGCCGCCGGTACGGGGTCACGGAACGTGTCACGACTTTTCTGCTGGTTCAGCGCTAGTTGTTCAGCCCGACGGCGGTCATCCGCTCGGTGTGCGCGGCGGTCAGCCGCCGGAACAGCTTCTGCGGGTCCTCCCAGTCGCCCCGGGCGATCAGCGCGGTGAGCGCACCCCGGTCGGCGGCGGCGACCCGGCCGGCCTGGCTCAGCCCCTCCCCGACCAGTCGCCGGGCCCACATCGAGAGCCGGTTCGCCACCCTGGGGTCGGTGCCGATCGCGGCCCGGATCTCGGCCGCGGCGAAGTCGGCGTACCGGGACTCGTGCAGGACGTCCAGGACGAGTTGCCGGTCCGGCTCGTCCAGCGCGCCGGCGATCTCCCGGATGAAGTCGTCGGCGATGGCGTCCCCGACGTACGCCTTGGTCACCGCCTCCAGCCAGTCCCGCGGCTCGGTGGAGTCGTGGTACGCCTGCAACGCCTCGACGTAGGGTGCCATCGCGTCGTCGGGGTGCGCGCCCAGTTCGGTGAGGCGGTCGGCGAGCCGCCGGTAGTTGGTCATCTCGGCGGCGGCCATCGCGCTCAGCTCGGCGCGGCGTCTCAGGTCGGGCGCGAGCCGGGCGTCGGCGGCCATCCGGTCGAAGGCGAGCAGTTCCCCGTAGGCCACCAGGCCCAGCAGGTCGACGACGGCGGACGGGGGCGCGGAGGCGGCGGGCACGAGCGCAGGCTACCCGCCGACCCGGCCGTCCGTGGCCCGGCGGCAGCCCGGCCCGACCCGACGGCGGCCGGCCGCGGGACCGGGTGCACACGCCCGGCGGGAGCCCGTCATCGCGCACCGGGGAAGTTGTGACCTGACTCACAACATCTACCCCCGCCGAGCCGTGCTGGAACCGGACCAGGACGGCATCCCCCTTGGCCAGGTAGTATGGGGCAGTTGCCGTGGGCGCCGTTGGAGATGTTCGTCCGCCGCAGGTGCGGCCGTCGATCCGGCCCGACGTCCTGCCCCCGGCGCGCGTGCGGCCCGGTCCGGCACGGCGATCCGCCGCCGACCGTGTGGCCCGCGCCATACCGACCGCGCCCTGAGGACATGACGGGGCGCACCACGAGAGGGCACCCCCAACACCACATGAACGAACAGAATCTTCACCCGGAAGGCCAGGAACTGGCCGAAATCACCGAAACGGCCGAACTGGCCCCGACAGCTCCGGTCCGCCCGGAAGCCCCGACCTTCGCCGAGCTGGGCGCCCGGCACGAGACCGTCGAGGCGCTCGCCGCCGCCGGCATCACCCGCGCCTTCGCCATCCAGGAGTACGCGCTGCCGATCGCGCTGCGCGGCACCGACCTGATCGGGCAGGCCCCGACCGGCACCGGCAAGACCCTCGGCTTCGGCGTCCCACTGCTGGAGCGGGTCTTCGCGCCCGAGGAGGGCGGCGACGGCCTGCCCCAGGCGCTGGTCGTGGTACCCACCCGTGAGCTGGGTATCCAGGTCGCCAAGGACCTCGCCGCCGCCGGCCGTACCCGGGGCGTGCGGGTGCTGCCGATCTACGGCGGCATCGCGTACGAGCCGCAGATCGAGACGCTGCGCAAGGGCGTCGAGATCCTGGTCGGCACCCCCGGCCGGCTGCTCGACCTGTCCAAGCAGAAGCACCTGCGGCTCGACCGGGTCCGCGCCCTGGTGCTCGACGAGGCCGACCGGATGCTCGACCTGGGCTTCCTGGAGGACGTCGAGCGGATCCTGGCGATGCTGCCGGAGGACCGGCAGACGATGCTCTTCTCGGCCACCATGCCGGACCCGATCGTCGCCCTGTCCCGGCGCTTCCTGCGCCGACCGGTGACGATCCACGCCGGGCACACCGCCGAGACCGGCCCGTCGCCGCAGACCCAGCAGCTCGCCTACCGCACCCACTCGATGAACAAGATCGAGATCGTGGCGCGGATCCTCCAGGCGGAGGGCCGTGGCCTGACCATGATCTTCACGCGGACCAAGCGGGCCGCCGACCGGGTCGCCGAGGACCTCGACTTCCGGGGCTTCGCGGTCGCCGCCGTACACGGTGACCTCGGCCAGGGCGCGCGGGAGCGGGCGCTGCGGGCGTTCCGCGCCGGCAAGATCGACACGCTGGTCGCCACCGACGTCGCGGCCCGGGGCATCGACGTCAGCGGCGTCACCCACGTGATCAACTACGACTGCCCCGAGGACCAGGACACCTACACCCACCGGATCGGCCGGACCGGCCGGGCCGGGGCCACCGGGGTCGCGGTGACCTTCGTCGACTGGGACGACATGCCCCGTTGGCGGATCATCGACAAGACCCTCGGGCTGGACATGCCCGAACCGCCGGAGACGTACCACACCTCCGCGCACCTCTACACCGACCTGGGCATCTCCACCGAGATGACCGGCACCCTGCCGACCGCCGAGCGGACCCGGGCCGGGCTCTCCGCCGAGGTCGAGGAAGACCTCGGCGGCGGCCGACGCCGAGGCGAGGGCGGCCGGCGCGGTGAGCGTCCGCGCCGTTCCCGCCGGGGTGGTTCCGCCGCTTCCGCCGCCCCGTCCGACGAGCCGTCCGCCGGGGCCGCCACCGACGACGAGACCACGCGGACGCCGCGCCGTCGGCGTCGCCGCCGGGCCGGTGAGGTGGTCAGCGACGGTGGGGCCACCGCCACGCTCACCGACGACGGGTCGGCCCCGGAGGCCACCGGCGACCCGGTGACCGCCAGCGCCGAGGGCGGCGCGGAGGCCACCAAGCCCCGCCGGCGTCGTCGTCGCCGTTCCGGCACCGGTACGCCGGCCGAGGCGACCGCCGACAACTGACACCCGCACCGCCGACACGTCCCCCGCACCGGTTCCCGGTACGGGGGACGAACCGGTTGACGAGGATGATGGACCGATGCCCCCCGTACCGCTCGACGCCGCGCTGACCGACATCCGGGCCCTGCTGCTCGACCCCACCCTCACCCGGGCGGTCGCGGCGGGGCGGCGACGGGGGCAGCGGCCCTCCGTGGTCCGGGCCGAACTGCGGCCGGTCAGCCTCAAGGCCGGGTCCCGGCTCCAGATCTCGACCTCCGACGGCAGCCGCCCGTACACCCGCAACGTCGCCCCGGGGCCGGAAGCGGACGCCGCCGTCGACGCGCTGCTCGCCGAGCCGTTCGGCAACTGGCACGTGGAGACCACCGACGCCACCGTCCAGCTCCGGGTGACCAAGTCGGGCGAGGCCCAGGTGCACCGGGCCGCCACCAGCCGACCCGTCGTCGCCCCGGGCGGGCACGACCGGGAGAAGGAGTACCTGCTCGACCCGGGTGACCCGATCTTCGCCGAGATCGGTGGCTCGGCGGCGAAGCGTCGCCAGGTGGACGCCTTCCTCCGCGCCCTGGTCGCCACCCTTCCCGACGACCTCACCGGGCCGCTACGCGTGGTCGACCTCGGCTGCGGCAACGCCTACCTGACCTTCGCCGCGTACCGGTACCTGAGCGGTCGGGGCGTCGAGGTGGACCTGGTCGGCGTGGACGTCCGGGAGGACCAGCGGCAGCGCAACAGCGCACTGGCCGAACGGCTCGGCTGGGCCGACCGGGTCCGGTTCGTAGCCGGCACCATCCTGGACGCCGAGGTGAGCCCCGCACCCGACCTGGTGCTCGCGCTGCACGCCTGCGACACCGCCACCGACGAGGCGCTGGCCCGGGCGGTACGGTGGCGGGCCCGCTGGGTGCTCGCCGCCCCCTGCTGCCACCACGACCTCGCCGCGCAGCTGCGGTCCCGGCCCGCTCCGGCACCGTACGAGCTGCTCACCCGACAGGGCATCCTGCGGGAACGGTTCGCCGACGTGCTCACCGACGCGCTCCGGGCCGGGCTGCTCCGGTTGCACGGGTACCGGGCCGAGGTGGTGGAGTTCGTGGACTCCCGGCACACCCCCCGGAACCTGCTGATCCGCGCCCGACGTACCGGTGCCGAACCCACCGACGAGCAGCTGGCCGACTACCGGGCCCTGGTCGACCGGTGGCAGGTGACACCGCGACTGGAGACCCTGCTCGCCACTGCCCGACCGGAGACCCCGCCCGGTCCCGCCGGACCGGGGGACACCCCTGCTTGACTCCCGCCGGCCCGGCGGACACCCCTACTTGACTGCGGACAATGATTGCCGCCGGGACAGCAAAGTCGCCTTGACCTGCAAGGCGATCGGGCGATCCCCCATCTCGGCAGGGGTATTACTCTCGAAGGGCACCGTCCGGTGCATCCGGCCGGAAAGGGACACCCGCAGATGGGCTCCGCAGAGGTTTCGCCCCAGATGGCCTTCGCGCGCTTCGTACGGCGGGCCATCGACGACGCCCGCGAGGAGCGGGGGTGGACGGTCTCCGACCTGGCCGCCCACACCGGCGTGGGCCGATCCACCGTCTTCCGCTGGCTGGCCGGCGACTGGCAGGACTATCCCGAACTGGCCAAGGTGCGCGGCTTCTGCGCCGCGCTGGACGTGCCGGTCGCGGCGGCCTTCCGGGCGCTCGGGCTGCCCGACGGCAGCCCGACGGCCCGGCGGGTCCCCGATGACTCCCCGGTCGAGGCGGACGTCCGGGTGATCCTGGACCGGCTGGCCGACCCGGCCGTCCCGGCCGACGAGAAACACCAGATCAGAGACCTGCTCCGCTACCTGGCCCACCGCCCGACCCGCCAGGCCGGCTGACCGCCCACGACCGCTGCCCGCTCACGACCGCTGCCCGCCACCGCAGCGGACGAGCGCCCGGCCGCTACCCGGGACCGCGACCGACGGCCGCTGCCCGGGACCGCGACGGACGGGACGTGGCACCGGCCGGCCGGCGGCGGGTCAGGGCGTGGTGAGGGTGAACTCGGCGGTACGTACCTCGCCGGCCACCTGGAAGTCGAAGTAGAGCCGGTACCGGCCGGGGCCGGGCACGGTGAGCTGGAACGACACCCCGTCCCCGGTCAGCCCGGTGTCCGGGTGCACGTGCAGGTAGCCCAGGTCACCCTCGCGGAGCACCACCAGGTGCCCGTACGCGCCGAGGTAACGCTCCAGCACCGGGCTGGTGTCCCCGGCGCGTACCCGGAACCGCAGCGCTGTGGCCGTGCCCATCACCGGCGTGCCCTGGTAGTCGACGGTGAACCCGTCCACCGTGGACTCCCGGCCCGGCGGGGGCAGCGGCCGGGGCGCGTACCCGCCGGGGGCGACCAGGTCCACCCCGAGGGTGACCGGCTGCTGCCCGCCCTCGGCGGTCAACGCGGTGAAGTCGGCGTACGCCCGCCAGACCCCCGGCTGGGGCAGGGTCAGCGGCACCGACCAGGTCCCGTCGGCGGCCATGCTCGGGTGCAGATGCTGGAAGCCGCTCAGGTCCCGGCGTACCACGATCAGGTGCAGCGGTTTCTCGTGCACGACCGCGAACCGGGTCACCGGCCGCTGCCCGGCGTCCCGGATCTGGAACCGGAACTCGCCGGCCCGGCCGGCGGTGAACTCGCCGCCCAGCGGGGCGAGCGTGTACCCGGCCGAGGTGACCGCCAGGCCACCGACCTCCGTCGACCCGGCGGGATGGTCGTGCGGCGCGGTGCCCGGCGGATGGGTGTGGTCGGACCCGGCGGCCGACGGTGCCCCGGCCGCCGACGGGTCCGGGTCGAGCCGGCCGACACCGAAGCCGACGACCAGGGCCAGCACCAGCCCGGCCACCACCGACGCCAGCCGGAGCGTACTGGTGGGGAGCTGGTCGGTCATGGCGCCCACGGTACCGCCGGGCACCGGGGCCGCCGGGCGGTAACGGCACCGGCGTGGCAACCGTCGCAATCCGCCCCGCCCGGGAACTTTTCCGCCGGTAAGCAGGGCACAACCGGTCAGCCGGCGACGGCCAGGGCCAGCGGGAGGACGTCCGGCGCACCGTGCCGACGCAGCAGCCGGGCGGCCAGGGCCATCGTCCAGCCCGAGTCGACCAGGTCGTCCACCAGCAGCACCGGCCCGTCGACCCCGGCCAGGGCGTCGGCCAGGTCGTCCGGCACGGTGAAGGCGTCGTGCAGCGCGCGTACCCGCTGGGCGCTGTTGCCGCGCGGACCGTCCGGGCCGGCGACACCGGCCGGGGTCAGCCGGCCGAGCAGCGGCAGCCGGCCGACGCCGGCGATCCGCTCGGCCAGCGAACCCACCAGGCGGGGTCGCCGCCGCGACCCGACCGCCACCAGCCCGACCGGTCGGCGCGGCCACGGGTCGTCGCCGTGCGCCCAGGATTTCAGCACCTCGACCACGGCGGCGGCCACATCGTCCGGCACCGGCACGTCGGGGGCCTCCGGGCCGAGCAGGGTACGCAGCCGCGCCCCCCAGCCGAGGTCCGACAGCCGCCCGACCGCCCGCCCGGCCAGCGCCTGCTCCGCTGGCGGAATCCGCCCCTTGAGCGGTACGCCCACCGCGTCCAGCCCGGTCGGCCAGAGCTTCTTGGGCGCGACGGTCACGCCGGGGCGACCGAGGAACGCCTGCGCGGCGGCCAGCGCCGGCCCGGAGACAGTGTTGTCGAAGAGTGGGCCGGCGCACCGGTCGCACCGCCCGCAGTCGGCGGCCGTCTCGTCGTCCAGGCATTCCCGCAGGTAGCGGAGGCGGCAGCCGGGCGTGGTGGCGTACTCGCGCATGGCCTGCTGCTCGGCGGTGCGGGCCTGGGCGACGCGGCGCAGCCGGGCCTCGTCGTAGGTCCAGGGCTCGCCGGTGGCGAGCCAGCCGCCGCGCACCCGGCGGACCGCGCCGTCCACGTCGAGCACCTTGAGCATCATCTCCAGCCGGGCCCGGCGCAGGTCGACGATCGGTTCCAGGGCCTGGGTGGAGAGCGGGCGGTCCGGGCGCAGGGCGGCCAGTACGGCCCGGACCTGGTCCTCGGGCGGGAAGGCGAGCGAGGCGAAGTACCGCCAGATGGCCGCGTCCTCGACGCCGGGCAGGAGCAGCACCTCGGCGTGTTCGACGGCCCGCCCGGCCCGGCCGACCTGCTGGTAGTAGGCGATCGGCGAGGGCGGTGCGCCCAGGTGGACGACGAAGCCGAGGTCCGGCTTGTCGAAGCCCATGCCGAGCGCGGAGGTGGCGACCAGCGCCTTGATCTTGTTGTCGAGGAGGTCCTGTTCGGCGGCGCGCCGGTCGGCGTCCTCGGCCTGACCGGTGTACGCGGCCACCGACCAGCCCCGGGACCGGAGGAAGTCGGTGGTCTCGGTGGCCGCCGCGACGGTGAGCGTGTAGACGATGCCCGAGCCGGGGAGGCGGTCCAGGTGGTCGGCCAGCCAGCCGAGCCGGTGCGCCGGGCTGGGCAGGTCGAGTACGGCCAGCCGCAGCGACTCCCGGTCCAGGCTGCCGCGCAACACCAGCACGTCGTCCGGTCGGCCGGGGGTACCGGGGGACGGCGGGTGGACGGCGGTCGACGTGGTGCCGAGCTGCTCGGCGACGTCGGTGGTGACCCGGGCGTTCGCGGTGGCGGTGGTGGCCAGCACGGGCGTACCGGCCGGCAGGTTCGCCAGGAAGGTGCGCAGCCGTCGGTAGTCGGGGCGGAAGTCGTGCCCCCAGTCGGAGACGCAGTGCGCCTCGTCCACCACGAGCAGCCCGGTGGTGGCGGCCAGCTTCGGCAGGACGGTGTCCCGGAAGTCCGGGTTGTTGAGCCGTTCCGGACTGATCAGCAGCACGTCGACCGTACCGGCGTGGATCTCGGCGGTGATCTCGTCCCACTCGTCGAGGTTGGCCGAGTTGATGGTGCGGGCACGGATGCCGGCCCGCTCGGCCGCCGTCACCTGGTTACGCATCAACGCCAGCAACGGCGACACGATCACCGTAGGACCGGGTCGCCCAGCAGAACCGGCAGCCCCAGCCGGGCCGGCAGTGCCCGTAGTGCCAGCCGGGCCGGTAGAACCGGTAGTGCCGGTAGAACCGGTAGCGCCGCTAGAACCGGTAGTGCCGGTAGAACCGGTAGCGCCGCCGCCCTCCCCCGCCAGGACGTGCTGCCGCTCCGCCCCACCCCCACCCTCAACGGACCCGACCCGCTCCCGCAGCAGCGCCGTGGCGACGAAGTAGACCGCCGACTTCCCCCAACCGGTGCGCTGTACGCAGAGCACCCGCCGCCGGTCGACGACCAGCGCCTCGATCGCCCGCCACTGGTCCTCGCGCAGCCGTGCGTGCTCACCGGCCAGTCGCCGCAGCACCGCCTCGGCCCGCCCCCGCACCCCCAGGTGTCCCTCCCCCACCCACCCTTTCTACCAGCCCCCACCCCCCGCCCCGTTGATCATGAAGTTGTTGTCCCTGGCCCCGGCGTGTCGGGACAACAACTTCATGGTCAACGAGGGTCAGCGTCAGCGGCCGAGCACCGAACCGCCGTTGACACCGAGTACCTGACCGGTGACGTAGCCGGCGGCCGGGCTTACCAGGTACCGGACCGCCTCGGCGATGTCCGCGGGCTCGCCGGCCCGGCCGACCAGGGTGTCCGCGACCCGCTTGGCGTGCCCCTCCGGGGTCATCCGATCACCGAAGAACTCCGTCTCGGCGACGTAACCGGGGCTGACCACGTTGACCGTGATGCCGTCCGCACCGAGTCGACCCGCCAGGTCGTACGCCCAGCCGTGCAGGGCGGCCTTGGCAGCCGAGTATGCGCCGCCGCCACCCCGTTGTGCGGCGATCGAGCTGACCAGGACGACCCGTCCGCCCGGGCGACGCAGCGCCGGCCGGAGCGCCTCGGTGAGCAGGATCGCGGTGACCACGTTGGCGTCGAAGTTGGCGCGCAGGTGTGTCGCCATGCCGGCCAGCGTCCCGAGGTCACCACCCCGGTAGCCGCCCGCGTTGTTGACCACCGCGTCGACCGGCCGGTCCCCGACCGCTCCGGCGACCAGGGACACCTGCTCCGGGTCGGCCAGGTCAGCGGCGACGGTACCGACCGCCCCGGGCCGCCCGCATTCCGCACCGATCCGTTCGGCGGTAGCGGCCAGTACCTCCGCCCGTCGCCCGACGATCAGCACGTCGTACCCGTCGCCGGCGAGAGTCGAGGCGATGGCCGCCCCGATCCCGGTCCCTCCGCCACTGACCACCGCAAGTCGCGCAGAATCCCCCATGACCCGCCCCGTCAACCCCGTCAAACATGGACGATCATGAAGTTATCACCACCCGAACCGGCGTGTCGTGGCGATAACTTCATGATCAACGGGGTCGGCGGGGTCGGCGGGGCCAGCGGGGTCGAGCGGGGTCGAGCGGGGCCAAGCGGGGTCGGCGGGGTCGAGCGGGGGTCAGTGGGGTCGGCGGGTGGAGGTGCGGAGGGCGGTGCGGAGGGGGGTCAGGCGGGAGGTGAGGGTGGCCAGGCCACCGGGGAAGAAGTAGACCGCCAGGATGAACACGGTGCCGAGCACGAACAGCGGCTGGGACAGCGGAGCGCTGAGCCAACCGGGCAGCGCGTCCACCGCGCCGGAGCTGCCGAAGGCGGTCAGCCGGTGGTCCAGGTACATGTAGAGGACACCACCGAGCACCGGACCCCAGCGGGTGCCCGGCCCGCCGAGCACCACCATCACCAGCAGCGAGAGCGTCAGCTCGCTGGAGGTGATGTGCGGGGAGGCACCGCCGACGATCAGGCAGTACACCACCCCGCCGCCCGCCGCCAGCCCGCCGGCCAGGGTGAACGCGACCAGCTTGAACCGGTACGGGTCCAGCCCGAGCACCCCGATCCGCCGCTCGTCGTCGCGCAGCCCGGCCAGCACCCGCCCGGTCGGCGAGGCGGCCACCCGGTGCACCACCAGCACCACGACCGCCAGGTACGCCAGCGCCAGCCAGTACAGGTTGACGGTGTTCGTCACCCCGACCAGGGCGGCCGGCAGCCCGGACACGTCCAGCGGCAGACCCTCCTCGCCACCGGTGAGCCCGCCGAAGTCCCGGGCCACCAGGATCGCCCCGACCTGCGCGAACGCCAGGGTGACCATGGCGAAGGCGATGCCCACGGTACGCAGCGCGATCGCGCCGAGCAGTGCGGCCAGGATCGTCCCGCCGGTCAGGGTGAACAGCGCCGCCAGCCACAGTGGCAGCCCGGCCCGGGTGACCAGGATGTCGGTGCCGTACACCCCGGCGGCGAAGTAGAGCGCGTGCCCGAAGGAGAGCATCCCGGTCCGGCCGAACAGCAGGTCGTAGCCGGCGGCCAGGCCACCGAAGACCAGGCAGATGGCGAGCAGTTGCAGGGTGCCGGGCGAGTTCAACGGCCCCTCGAAGATCCCCGGCAGGTGCAGCGTCGAGTACGGCAGGATCGCCGCCACCGCCAACGCCACCAGCGGCAGGAAGGGACGCAGCCGGGACAGGCGCGACGGTTCCGGCCCGGCCGGCGCGGAGGCGGCCGGTGTCTCGACGGCCTTGTCGACCACGGAGTTCGTCATGCGACGGCCACCTTCCCGGCGATGCCCTGCGGGCGGAGCAGCAGCACCACGGCCAGCAGCGCGACGACGCAGACGTCCCCGAGGCCGGAGGTGCCGTAGTAGTTGACGAACTGTTGCAGCAGCCCGACCGCGACCGCCGCGTACGCGGAGCCGACCACCGAGCCCATCCCGCCGATCACCACCACGATGAACGCGAAGATCAGCAGCGAGCCGCCCTGACCGGGCGACACCGACCCGAAGTAGACCCCGCCGAGCGCGCCGGCCAGCGCGGCAGCCGCCCCGCCGATCGCGAAGACCAGGGTGAACGCCTTCCGGACGTCGATGCCGAGCGCGGTGACCATCTCCCGGTTCTCCACCCCGGCCCGGATCACCAGGCCGTACCGGGTGAACCGGAGGAACGCCAGGATCGCGGCGAGCACCAGGGCGGCGGCGACGATCAGCAGCAGCCCGGCGTTGGGCACCTTCGCCCCGAGCACCGGGGTCACCTGTCGGGTCCACTCCGGTCGCGGGAACGGCCGCGGGTCGGCCCCCCACACCGCCTGGAGCAGCGCCACCCCGGCCAGCGACAGACCGACGGTGACCAGCACCTGCTCGATGGTGCGGGAGTACAGCGGCCGGATCAGCACCAGCTCCACCAGCACCGCGACCAGCGTCCCGGCCAGCACCCCGAAGGCCACCGCCACCACGAACCCGAAGCCGTCCGGGCCGGCTCCGGGCAGGTTCCCGGCGGCCCACCAGGTCGCGTACGCGCCGACACCGAGGAACAGCCCGTGCGCGAAGTTGAGCACGTCGGCCAGGCCGAACACCAGGGAGAGCCCGGACGCGACCAGGAAGTACAGCGCGGCCAGCCCCAGCCCGGTCAACGTGAGCAGCACGACCGTGTTCATGAATGCACCTCCTTGCTGGCGGCCGGGGCGTGCGAAGCCTCCGCCGTGCCGACGCCGAGCAGGGATCTGGTCAGTTCCGCCTCGGCCAGCAGGTCCCGGGCGTCGCCGCGCCAGGCCACCCGGCCGGCGGCGAGCACCACCGCGGCGGTGGCGAGCCGGCGTACCACGGCCAGGTTCTGCTCGACGAGCAGCACCGGGACGCTCTCGGCGACCCGTTCCAGCACCTCGGCCACCTCGGTCACCACCTTCGGGGCCAGCCCCTTGGTCGGCTCGTCCACCAGGAGCAGCCGGTTGTCGTTGAGCAGCACCCGGCCGATGGCCAGCATCTGCTGCTGGCCGCCGGAGAGCGAGCCGGCCCGCTGGCGTCCGCGCCGGTCCAGCTCCGGGAAGAGCGCGAACACCCGGTCGTACGCGGGCTCGGTGCCGCGCCGTTCGGCGAGCCGTAGGTTCTCCGCGACGGTGAGGCCGGCGAAGACGCAGCGGTCCTCGGGTACGTAGCCGAGGCCGTCCCGGACCAGCCGGTGGGTGGGCCGGTCGAGCAGGCTGCGCTCCCCCATCCGGACCCGGCCGGTGACCTCGCCGCCGGGTGGGGTGAGGCCGACGACCGCGCGGAGCGTGGTGGTCTTGCCGACGCCGTTGCGGCCGAGCAGCACGGTGACCCCGGTCGGGGCGACGTCGAACGACACCCCCTGGAGGATGTGCAGCCCGGCGATCCGCACCGACAGATCCTCGACAGTCAGCACCGGTGTCACCGTGTCGCCTTCCGTTCGCGACTGCGGGGCTCGCAAACCCGGCTCACTCCTCGCGCTCACAGCACTGCCCTTCCGTTCGCGACTGCGGGGCTCGCAAACCCGGCTCACTCCTCGCGCTCACAGCGACTCCCCCAGGTACGCCTCTTGCACGGTCGGGTTCGCCATCACCGTCTCCGGGGTGTCGCAGGCCAGCAGCGCGCCGTGGTGCATCACGGCGATCCGGTCGGCCAGTTCCAGGATCACGTCCATGTGGTGTTCCACCATGAGGACAGCCCGGTTCCGGTCCCCGGTCAACGACTTGATCACGCGGACCAGTTCGGGGACGTCCTCGGCGCTGACCCCGGCCATCGGCTCGTCCAGCAGCATCACCCGGGGTTCCCCGGCCAGCAGCAGGGCGATCTCCAGTTTGCGCTTCTCGCCGTGGGCGAGGGTGCCGGCGAGCGCGGTACCCCGGTGGGCGAGGCCGACCCGGTCGAGCGCCGCGTCGGCGGCGGCGACCACCTCCCGGTCGGCCGCCGCCCGCCGCCACAGCTTCATCGAACCCCCGCGGTACGCCTGGACGGCGAGCCGCACGTTCTCCCGGACGCTGAGCGAACCGAAGACCGAGGACGCCTGGAAGGTACGGCCCAGCCCGAGCCGGGCCCGCCGGTGCGGTGGCAGGGTGCCGATGTCCCTGCCGTCCAGCAGGACCGTGCCGTCGGTGGGTCGACGCAGGCCGGTGATCAGGTTGAACAGCGAGGTCTTGCCGGCGCCGTTCGGCCCGATCACGCCGAGGAACTCTCCCGGCGCCAGATCGAGGTGCACGTCGTCGACGATGGCGACCTCTCCGATCCGCCAGGTCAGACCGCGGGTGGCGAGCATGTTCCGATCAGCCCTTCATCGCGGCGACCGGCGGCGCGGTCTCGTCGCCGGTGAGGCTCTTCTGCGCGGTGGCGGTGAACGCGGTGCCGCTGCCGGTCAGGCTGGCCTGGAACATCGGCTGGAGCAGCGCGTGGTCCTCCTTGCGGATGGTCATCTTGCCCTTAACCCCGTCGAAGCTCCACCCTTCCAGGGCGGTGACCATCTTCTCCACGTCGTCGCCGCCCTCGGCGACCGCGCGGACCACCATCTGCGCGGCGGCGAAGCCGTCCGGGTGGAACAGGTCGAGGGTGCCGCCGGGGATCTTGGCCTTGGCGGCCTTGGCGGCTTCGGTGTCGCTGGCCCCGTCGAAGTAGTGCGACAGGAACGAGATCTTGCTGCCGGCCGCGCCGAACGTCGGCCAGGAGGCCCGGATGTCCAGCCCGGTGACGACCGTGGTGGAGGTGAGTACGCCCTGCTGGTCGAGGGTCTGCCACATGGCCGGGGCGGTGGTGCCGGCCCAGGCGACGAAGAGCAGGTCCGGCTTGGCGGCGGTGATCTGGCTGGCGAACGGGGTGAAGTCGGTGGCGCTGGCCGGGGCCCGGACGCTGCTCACCGTCGCGCCGGCCCCACCGATGACCGCCTTCACGGCGGCCTCGTTGGCGTCGCCGAACGCGCCGTCCTGGGCGAAGACCACGACCTTCTTGCCGGTCGGGTCGCCGATGAACGAGCGCGCGGTGACCACGTCCTGGTACGACTGCCGGCCGGAGCGGAACGTGTACCGGTTGGCTCCGGTGACCGCGTCGGTGGCGGCCGGGCCGGAGATGAAGAGGACCTTGTTCTGCGCGGCGATCGGGGCGACCTGCAACGCCACCCCGGAGGCGGTCGACCCGGCGAGGATCTTGTGGCCCTTGCCGATCAGGTCCTTCGCCGCCGACACCGCCTTGGCCGGGTCACCGGCGTCGTCCATCTCGGTGATCTCGATGGTCCGGCCGTCCACCTTGCCGGTGCCGTCGGTGGCGAAGTCCAGGCCGGCCTTGAACCCCTCGATGTACTGCTTGCCGTAGCTGGCCAGGGCTCCCGACTGGGAGTACACCAGGCCGACCTTGACCGGGGCGGCGTCGTCACCGCCACCGGTGGCGGTCTCCTGCGGGCTGCCGCAGGCGGTCGCGGCGACTGCCGCGGCCATCATGGTGGCGGCGGCGAGGACCGCGCGCCGCGTCGTCCGGACCGTCATAGCGACTCCACGTGAGGACTCGGGGGAAGAGGATTCGTTGTCGGCTCACGCTAGGAGTGACGTCACCCACGAGCTATGTGGCAGCAACACACAAGTAACACCGTCCGGATGGCCGATCCGGACAATCGTCCACCCTGATGTTTCTCTCCGATGGCCCCGATCCCCACTGCGTCGTGTCGGGTGGTGTCGGTCTGACCCAGGTTCACCTCGCGTGGTGGGTGCCGGCAGAGGCTCAGCGGTCTCAGCACCGTGCGGCGGCTCAGTGTCGCGCGGCGGCGGGTGACGGGCCGCAGCCGCCGAGGTGGCGGGCGGGTTGTGGGCAGCGCCGGCCGCCGTCGAGCAGCCGGTCACAGAAGACCCGGTGCCGTACGCCCTGCGCGTCCTCGTGCGAGACGGTGGTCTCGGCGCGGTCCACGTCGGCGAGGAAGCTCACCGCCCGGGTGACCGACCGGGCGAACCGCAGCGCGGCGGCCAGGTCGACGGCGATCACCGGCAGGTGCACGACGAACCGTTCCCGCTCCCGGTTCACCGGTGCAGCCTCGGCGCGAACCGGGACTGCCAGCTCCGCAGCGCCCGCTTGATCCGCACGTTCTCCTCGACCGTGTACGCCAGTTCGCGCCGGGCGACGGCCAGCTCACCGGCCACCCGGTGCAGGAACGCGTACACCTCCAGCGGGTCCAGGCCGTCCCGCCGTACGCTACGGAACCGCCGCTCCCGGATCTGGCACGCGGTCAACGGCCGGCAGGCGCCGGACCGGTACCACCCCTCGTTCGGTGACCGTCGCCGACCGTTCGCCGTCCGGACCTGCCGGTCGTTCGTCGCGCGGAGTCGCCGGTCGTTCGTGATGCGGAACAAGCTCCGCAGGAGTCTCATCGTCCCTCCGGTGGGGTCGGTGTGGAGGGCGGCCCGGCCGGCGGTACGGGGAAGCGGGCCGGGCCGCCGGCCCCGTGACCGCAGCCCTGCACGGCGGTACGACCACGAAGCCCACTGAGGCGTCCAACCCGGAGGGTTTGCCGAACCAACCGGAGCCGGACACCCAGCAACCTACACCAGTATATAAGGAAGCACTACCCGGAGTTACCTCATGTCGACAGCTTGTTGCAGTTACTGGTGGAGGTAGGGCAGGATCGGACGTGCCGAACCAACCGGAGTCCTCACCATGCCCACAGCACCAGCACCCTTCCGAGAGATCGCCAACGCGTTCACCGCGAAGATCAAGAGCGGCGAACTGAAACCCGGCGACAAGCTGCCCTCCACCCGGCAGATCGCCGAACAGTACGGCGTCAGCATGAACACCGCCTACCGGGCGATGTCGCTCCTGCACGACCGAGAGTTGATCACCGGCCAGCCGGGGCGCGGAACGTACGTCGCCGAACCTCGGCAGTAGCGACGGTCGGGCATGGCCGCACTCGGCTGAGGCGGAAGTCGACGCCGCTGCCGATCCCGCGATGTCTGGAGTCCTGTCATGACCACCGCACCAGCCTCGTTTCGCCTGATCGTGGACGAGATCGCCGAGAAGATCCGCACCGGCGAACTCAAGCCGGGAGAAAAGCTGCCCTCAACCAGTCAACTGGCCACGAAGTACGGCGTCAGCAACAACACCGTCTACCGGGCCCTGGCGATCCTGCACGATCGCGACCTGATCATCGGTCAGCAGGGGCGCGGGACGTACGTCGCCGAACCTCCGCCGGGTTGAATCTGAATCTTGGACAGTTTCCGTCCGCTGAGAACGGAAAGTGTCCAAGATTCAGGTCAGGCAGGCGAGGAAGGCCCGGTACGCCTCGTCGATCCTGCCGTCCTCGGTGTGTACCACCTTCGTCGCCGGGCGGTCCCGGATCACGGTCAGCAGCCGGTCGTACATCGCCGCCAGTTCGGCAAGCCCACCCTGTTGTTCGAGCATCCGGTGGGCGTCGAGGTGGGCCGGGTCCGTACTGGTGCGGGAACGGGCGAGGAACCGGCGCAGGGCGTTCTCCCGACTGTCGAGCAGTACCACCTCGTGGAAGACGGCGTCCACCTCGCCCGCGAGGCGTTCGGCCTGCTCGATGAAGGTGGGACGGGCGACGAGCTGCGGGATGACCACGTCGCGCCCACCCAGCAGGTGTGCCCGCGCGCCGGCCAACGCGACCGACCTCGCCAGCAGGCCCGCCGGGCCGGGCTGGTCGCGCCAGCCGCCGATCAGGTCGCGGACCCGGTCGACGTCCAGGTCGAGCGCGAGCGGATGATCCTCGACGTACCGCCGCGCCAGGGTCGACTTGCCGCAGCCGGGCGGCCCGTTCAACAGGATCAGCCGGGGCACCGCGCCAGTCTAGGGTTCGCACCGATCCGTCGACCGGCCCGCCCGGCTCCGGTACCGGCCACTCCGGATCATCCGGCCGAGATCACCTCTGGTAGCTTCCCGGGGACTCCTTGTGATCATCGACCACCCGGGCTACCTTATATCGATACTTATCGATAAATTGGAGGACGGATGCCCAGCAGCAGGCTCCGCAGGGTGGGATGGGTGGCGCTGGCCACGACCGCCACGCTGGTGGTCACCGGGGGCATCGCCCCGGCGGCGTCAGCCGACGTGACACCGATGGACCACTGCACGTCGGTGGACGGCGGCGAACTCGTGTACGACGACTTCACCAAGTACGACACCTCGTTGTCACACGCGGTGAACCAGTGGAACTCGCTGAACCCGATCAACGTCAGACCTGATGACGCCACCACCTACGCCGACCTCGACGTGTCCGACTACACGTCGTCCAGCGACAGCCGGGCCGGCTGGTTCGACTGCAGCGCCGGCGCGGACGACCTCAAACTGAACACGCACTGGATGGACGGCTACAACACGTCACAGAAACACGCCGTCGTCACCCACGAGTTCGGGCACGCCCTGAAGCTCGGACACGGACCGGAGGTCTCCGTCATGGACGCCTGCCCGGCCTGTTACAACCCGAACATGAACAACAATCTCCAGTCCTGGGACATCAGCTCGTATCACGCCGTGTGGGGGTACTGAATCATGAGTCGTCGCCTCGTCAAGCCGCTGGTCGCGGTGGTCACCGCCACCACGATGGCGATCGGCGGATGGTTCGCGTTCAGCTCGGCCGGGTCCGGCGGTACGCACGTCGTCCACTCCTCGTACTCGTTCGACGTGCACGACGACACCAAGGTCGCCGGGTTCGCCGACTACGTCGTGGTGGGCACCGTCGAGCGCGTCGCCGAGGTACAGGAACGCCACGGCGACACCCCGTACACGGTGTTCGACGTGCGGGTCCGGCAGACGCTCAAGGGCCAGCCGGTCCGGCACCTGCGGATCAGCCAGCTCGGCGGCACCCTCGACGACGAGTCCTGGCGGGTGGCGGGCGAACCGCTGCTGGAGACCGGTACCACGTACGTGCTGGCCGCCCGGACCGAACGCGGACTCGGCACCCACCAGTTGGTGGCCGGGGCCGACTTCCCGGTGGTCGACGCGGCGGCGACCACCGGCGCGACCTCCGGGCCGGTCGCCGAGTGGCGGCGCAACGTCGCCAACCAGCGCTGGCCCGAGGAGCTGCCCCGCACCCCGTGACGCCCCGGCCGGCAGATCGCCCCGGCGTCGGCCTGATAGGGCCGGCCCGCCACCCGGGCGGTCGGGTGGCGGGCCAGCGAGGGGAAAGGCGTGGAGGGCTCAGGCCAGGCCGGCGCGGGCGGCCACCGCGGTGTCCGGGTGGTCGGCGAAGACGCCGTCCAGGCCGAGCCGGTAGAACAGCTCGTACTCGGCGGTGATGTCGCCCCGGGCGTTCGGGTCGTTGCCGGTACGGAAGTCGGCGGGCAGGAACTGGTTCTCCGCGCGGAACGTCCAGGCGTGCACGATCAGCTTCTCCCGGTGCGCGTCCCGGACGATGGTGGTCGGGGCGAGCAGCTTGCCGGTGGCGTCCCGGGGCACGATCAGGTTCTTGTTCGCCCCGATGCCGTCGGCGTACCCGGCGATCCACCGCAGGCCGGCCGGCTTGGCCAGGTCGGCGTAGGTACGCGGGTCACCGGCGACGGTGAAGTCGTACGGCCGGCCGGACGCGTCGAGCAGCTGGGCCAGCGGCACGTCGATCATCCGGTCCAGCTTGCGCAGGTTCGCCGTCTCGAAGGACTGGATGATCACCGGCGAGTTGGGCCGGGTCAGCTTGTTGGCGCGCAGCACCTCGACCAGCGGCTCCTCCAGCGGCAGCCCGATCGACTGGAAGTAGGTCGGGTGCTTCGTCTCCGGGTACACGCCGATGGTCCGGCCCCGGGCCCGGCCCTCGGTCCGGGCCAGGTCGATGACCTCCTGGAGGGTGGGCACCTCGAACCGGCCGTCGTACGCGGTGTTGGTCACCCGGACCTGCGGCAGCCGTTCCTTGGCGCGCAGCGTCTTCAGTTCGGCCAGGGTGAAGTCCTCGGTGAACCAGCCGGTCACCGTGACCCCGTCGATGGTCTTCGTGGCCTTGCGGGCGGCGAACTCGGGGCGCGCGGCCACGTCGGTGGTACCGGAGATCTCGTTCTCGTGCCGGGCGACCAGCACGCCGTCCTTCGTCGGCACCAGGTCCGGCTCGATGTAGTCGGCGCCCATCCGGATCGCCAGCCGGTACGCCTCCAGGGTGTGCTCGGGCCGGTAGCCGCTCGCCCCGCGATGGGCGATCACGATCGGCCGGTCGGTGGCCCGTGCCCGCTCGGTACGCGGCTCCGGGCCGGCCCCGACGGCCGTGGTGGGCACGGCCACCGCGACCGTGAGCAGCGCGCCGGCCACACCGAGGGCGGAAAGGGTACGTCGCAACGCCGTCTCCTGTCGTCGAGAGGGAACGCCCACAGCCAAGCGGCGACCGGCGACCGGAAGTTGGTCTCCGGTTGGCCGTGGGATGAACGTCTCGACGGCCGGTGCCGAGCCTCGACAGTCGGTGCAGGTCCTCGACGGCCGGGAACGGCCCGGCCGGTCGGTGCAGGCCCCGGCCGGTCGGGGACGGCTCGGGGACGGCTCGGGGACGGAGCCGGGGCCGGACCGGGATGCCGGTTTCCCCGCCCCCGGTCCGGGTCGGCCGTGAAGATTGGCTGGTGCGCCGGTTTCTCCGTCATCCCGTACGGATCGTGCCGCTAGGCTTCCTGGTGGCGATCCTGCTGGGCACCGGCGTGCTGATGCTGCCCCCGGCCACCGCCGAGCACCGGTACACCCCGTTCGTGACCGCCCTGTTCACCGCCACCTCGGCGATCTCGGTGACCGGGATGAGCGTGGTGGACACCTCGACGTACTGGACCCCGGTCGGACTGGTGATGATCACCGTGCTGACCCAGCTCGGCGGGCTGGGCATCCTCACCGGCGCGACCCTGGTCATCCTGGTGGTGGCCCGGCAGTTGGGGCTGCGCAACCGGCTGCTGGTGCAGGCGGAGACGGCCGAGTTCGGCATCGGCGACGTCCGGCGGCTGCTGCTGCGGATCGGCCTGACCCTGCTGGTCTGCGAGGCCGTGATCACGGTGATCCTGGCGTTGCGCTTCACGCTGACCTACGACTACCCGTTCGGCCGGGCGGTCTGGTACGCCGTCTTCCACGCCGTCCAGGGCGTCAACAACGGCGGTTTCTCCCTCTACCCGGACAGCCTGGTCGGCTTCGACCGCGACGCCTGGGTCACCGTCCCGCTGGCCCTCGGGACGGTGGTCGGTGGGCTCGGCTTCCCGGCACTGTTCGAGGCTGTCCGGTCCTGGCGGCGACCGGGCCGCTGGACGGTCAACACGAAGCTCACCATCTGGGGCAGCGCCGTCCTGCTGGCGGTCGGCTTCGCGGTGCTGCTCTCCGCCGAGTGGAGCAACCCGCGCACGCTCGGCCCGTTGGGCTGGGCGGAGAAGGTGCTGGCCGCCTTCACCCAGGACGCGTTCATCCGTACCGGCGGGTTCAACACCGTCGACGTCACCCGGCTGGACGAGGAGAGCTACCTGCTGCTGATCGCGCTGATGTTCATCGGTGGCGGCAGCGCGTCCACCGCAGGAGGGATCAAGGTCGCGACGTTCTTCCTGCTGGCGTTCGTCATCTGGGCCCAGCTGCGCGGCGAGCAGGACGTCACCGTCGGCCACCGCCGGGTGGCGCCGGCCAGCCAACGGCAGGCGCTGACGGTGGCGCTGCTCAGCGTCGCCCTGGTGGTGGCCGGCACGGTGACGGTGATCCTGATGACCACCGGGATCACGTACGACAAGGTGCTGTTCGAGGTGACGTCGGCGTTCAGCACCACCGGACTCTCGGTGGGGGTGGCCGGGTCGCTGCCCGCCGCCGGCCAGGTCGCCCTGATCGTCCTCATGTACGTCGGCCGGGTCGGCACCCTCACCCTCGGCTCGGCGATCGCGTTGAACACCCGCACACGGCTGTACCGCTACCCGGAGGAGCAACCCATTGTCGGCTAGACGTTCCCCCGATCAGGACGGCCAGGGTGTCGTGGTGGTCGGCCTCGGCCGGTTCGGCAGCTACCTGGCCGGCTCACTGGGACAGCTCGGACACGAGGTGCTCGCCATCGACCGTGACCCGGCGGTGGTGCAGAGGTGGGGGTCCCGGCTGGACCGGGTGGTGCAGGCCGACGCGACCGACGAGGCGACGCTGCGCCAGCTCGGCGTGGCCGACTACGTACGGGTGGTGGTCTGCATCGGGGCGTCGGTGGAGGCGAGCGTCCTCACCGTGCTGGCCCTCGGGGAGGTCGGCGGGCCGGAGATCTGGGCGCGGGCCACCTCCGGCAAGCACGCCCGCATCCTCTCCGCTGTCGGTGCCCGGCACGTGGTGTTCCCGGAGGCGGAGACCGGGGAGCGGGTGGCCCATCTGATCGTGAGCAAGATGCTCGACTTCATCGAGTTCGACGACAACTTCGCGATCGCGAAGGTACGGGTGCCGCCGACCCTGGTGGGCCGCGGGCTGGGGGACATCACGCCGGCCGAGTGCCACGGTGTGCTGGTGGTCGGCGCGAAGCAGCCCGGCCACCGGTTCGGGTACGCCGCGCCGGACACGGTGCTCGCCGAGGGCTGCCTGCTGATCGTGGAGGGCACCATCGACCAGGTGCAGCGCTTCGCCGGGCTCAGTTGAGCCCGGCCGCCGGGACGGTCAGTCAGTCGTCGTCGGCACCGTCGTCGTCATCGTCGTCCTTTTCCCGGTCCTCGTCCGGGCTTGTTGCTTTTTTTGCCGCATCACCCTTTTCTTTGCCCTTGCCCTTCTCCTTGGGCTGGCCCTTGCCGGTGGACGCCGGACCACTGCCACCACCGGAACTGTTCCTCGCGCCGCCGGAGGTGTTCTTCGTCCCACCCGAGGTGGACCTCGTCCCGCCGGAGGTGGTCTTCGCGGCGGCGGGCGGGGTGGTCGGGGCCACGGTGGGTGACGGCGCGCTGCCGGCCACCCCGGAGACCCGGACATCGCACGTCCGGTCGTCGACCTGGAACCGCACCGGCAACGGGTTCGATCCGGCGTACCGGCCGGTCAGCGCGGTCCGCACGGCGGCACCAGGTGCCAGCGCGGCAGACCCGGCGGCCGGGTCGACCTCGACCGTGCGGCCCTGCTGCCGTACCGGGGTCGGGCTGCCGCTGGTCACCGTCTGGTCGCCGGGCAGGTCGAAACGGAGCGTCCAGTCGCGCAACTCCACCGGCCCGGTGTTGCTCAACGCCACCTCGGCGCGGAAGGTCCGGCCGTCGTCGCCGAGCAGCGTGTACGCCACCGTGCAGGGGGCGGGACCGTCCAACGCCATCCGGGCGTCGCCCGACCCGGTCTGGTCGCCGTTGGCGGCGGTCTGCCCGCTCATCCCCCACGCCACGCCGGTCACCGTCAACAACCCGACCGCCACCACCGCCACCTGCGCCCCGCGCCGCCGCTTCCCGACCGTCGGACGGGAGCGCCGCAGCGACAGCGGCAACGCGTCGGTCTCCGCCGACCAGGGCAGGAACGTGGTGCCGGCGTTCGCCAGCAGGTCCGGGTCGACCGGGCCGGCGGCCGGCGACACCGGCACGGCGGCCAGGATCCCGGCCGCGTCGGCCAGGCTCCGGGCCAGCTCGGCGCTGGACGGCCGGTCCCCGGGGCGCTTCGACAGGCAGCGGTGCACCAGGTCGGCCACCCCGTCGGGCAGGTCGGTCACCGGGGGCATCGGCCCCGGATCGGCGTACATGTGGGCGCGCAGCATCTGGGTGGTGGTGCTCGCCTCCCAGGGCAGCCGGCCGGTGAGCATCCGGTACAGGAGCAGCCCGACCGCGTACACGTCGGTGGCCGGGGAGACCTGGCCGTCGTCGAGCCGCTCCGGGGCCAGGTACGCCGGGGTGCCCAGCAGCGCGCCGTCCGGCCCCTTCTCGCTCTCCCCCACCAGCGCGGAGATGCCGAAGTCGACCACCTTGACGCCGGCCGGGGTGAGCATCACGTTGCCCGGGGTCACGTCCCGGTGCACCACCCCCCGGGCGTGCGCGGTCGCCAACGCGGAGGTGGTCTCGGCGGCGATGGTCAACGCGTCCCGCCAGGGCAGTCGCCGGTCCCGGCCGAGCCGGGCGGTCAACGGCTGGCCGTCCACCAGCTCCATCACCACGTACGGCACGGTCAACCCGACCTGCTGGGACTCGCCGTAGTCGTAGACGTTGGTGATGTGCGGGTGGACCAGTCGGGCGGCGGCCTGCGCCTCGGTGCGGATCCGGTGCCGGAACGCCCGGTCGCTGGCCAGCCGGGAGGCGAGCACCTTCACCGCCACCTGCCGGCCGAGCACCTCGTCGTAGCCGCGCCACACCACGGACATGCCGCCGGCACCGAGCTGTTCGATCAGCCGGTACCGGTCGCCGAGCAACTGCGCGCCGTTTCTGGCCCGTACCCCCATGGGGGTTCTACTTGCCCCACGGCAAGAAACCTAACCGTACGCCGACCGAATCGGTCAGAAACCGCCGGCGTGGCGGTCTCAGGCGGTGGCGAGGAGCTGGTCGACCGGGGCGTAGTCGTCGGTCAACACCAGGGCGTCCCCGACGAAGGCGGTCAGGTCGTTCCCGGTCAGCACCCGGGTCGGTTCGTTCAGGGCCCCGAGCCGGGGGGCGAGCGCGGCCAGCGGCAGCGGCTGGTCCGAGGCGACGATGAGGAAGTTCGACCCGTACTCCCCGGCCAGCGCGGCCGGCGGGGCGATCAGCGCGACGTGCCGGAACTCGGCGGCCACCGTGGCCACCTCGCTCCGGATGAACCGCAGCGGCGGATAGTCGATGACGTTCTGCACGTAGATCCCGCCCGGCCGGAGCACCCGGTGGATCTCGGCGGCCATCTCCCGGGTCGCCAGGTGCCACGGCACCACCAGATGCCCGAAGGCGTCCCCCACCACCAGGTCCCGACTGGCGGCCGGCTCGGCGGCGACCAGCATCCGGGCGTCCCCCACCTCGGCCCGCAGGTCCGGCCCGGTACGCAGGCCCAGCTTCTCCCGGCCCAGGTCGACCAGCCCACCGTCGATCTCGAAGACCAGGTTGTCGGTGCCGGGGCGGGTGGCGGCCAGGTAGCGGGGCATGGTGAAGCCGCCCCCGCCGACGT